>NZ_JUHB01000001.1:2877500-3477500 GCF_000799565.1 Cellulophaga sp. Hel_I_12 | reverse complement strand
GCATCCGGAAGACTTACATCCCAGACTTTTTCTTCAAATTTAAAAAGAACACCTTCTTGCTCTGCTAAATCGATCATTTTGCGATTTAAAACACCTCTTGAAATAGACCAAATAGCCTCACCTTCTTTACCGTATTTTTGATAATATTCGGCCTGCCCCACTACGTGCATCGCCCGCTTATCTAAGGGAATGGCAATTTTTTTAATTTCATCCTCAATAGCTACTTCTCGTAAGGCATTCCAACCTCTATTGCTCATCGCTAAATTAATAGAACGTCCAGAAAATTCTACATTGCGAATATCAGGTCGGCGGTCAAAAACGGTAATATCGTGCCCCCATTTTTTAAGATAGATGGCTAATAAGGAACCTACTAAACCCGAACCAATAATGGCTATTTTTTTTGAAGCTTGTGTCATGTTATTATATTCGTGAAAACAATATAAGTATAAAAACTAAAAATCCTTCACTTTTTCTTGTGAAGGACTTATAGGTATACTAAAATCTTTAGTGGACTAATGGTACTATTCTAAAATACCATCAACAATACCGTAAGCAATTGATTCTTCTGCACCCATCCAATAATCACGATCAAAATCTTTAAGTACTCTTTCGTAATCTTGGCCACAATTTTCTGCCAAAATTCGGGCACTTAATTCCTTTGTTTTGATAATTTCTCTGGCCTGAATTTCAATATTAGAAGCTTGTCCTCTAGCACCACCACTTGGTTGATGAATCATAACCTGTGCATGCGGCTGAATAAAACGTCTTCCTTTCTTGCCCACAGATAGTAAAATCGATCCCATAGAAGCGGCTAAACCTGTACAAATGGTAGATACCGGACTTTTTAAGGATTTAATGGTATCATACATCGCAAAACCAGAAGTGACGTATCCTCCAGGGCTATTAATGTATAATTGAATTTCTTTATGATTCTGCATGTCTAAGTACAACAAACGATCTATCACATGTTTTGCAGAATCGTCATCGACCATTCCCCAAAGAAAGACCTTGCGTTCCTCTAACATTTTTTCATCTATAGCTTCTTGTATTTTTCCTTTTTTTGAACTCATTTTTCTTCATCTTATTGAATTTCAAAATTAATCAAAATAATGCTGAAATACTTATCGATTTTAAAAAACTATCTGCAAAAGACTTTATCTTTGAAAAAAAGAGTTGTTCGCGGCTTATTCAACCACGATACCTAAAAAACATTAATCCCTATACGCTAAACTTTTTAGTCTAAAAATGAATTAATTATGAAGAAATTAAGCACCCTTTTACTCCTAGCCACTTTAGCAATAATGTCCTGTAAGGAAGAAAAAAAGCAAGAAACTATAGCCCCCATGCCTGAATTGACTATTCTTGAGAAAGTAGCAAATGCACATGGCTTTGATGCTTGGAACTCTATCAATGAAATACAATTTATCTTTAACGTGGATCGCGATACGACCCATTTTGAACGTAAATGGACTTGGAACACAAAAACCAATGAAGTAACAGGAAGCAGTATGGGACAGAGCACCACATACAATAGAAAAATGGTCGACTCTACTTCGACCAATATCAATGCTGCTTTTATCAATGATAAATTTTGGTTGCTTGCTCCTTACCAATTAGTATGGGATGCTAAAAATTTTACGTACAATCATGTTACAAATGCTACGGCGCCCATCAGTAACAAGCCGATGCAAAAATTAACCATAGTGTATGGCGCTGAAGGAGGCACTACTCCAGGCGATGCCTATGATTTCTATTTTGAAGAAGATTACCTGCTAAAAGAATGGGTCTTTAGAAAAGGAAACCAAACAGAAGCTTCTATGACGACCACTTGGGAAGATTATAGCACCATTAACGGCTTAAAAATTGCCCAATCGCATAAAAAAGACGGTGAGAATTTTAACTTATATTTTACAGGAATTGAGGTTGAGTAAAAGTTTATAACTAAATTTCAAAGGATTACTTGAAAATGAATTCTTTTTTAAAGATAGCTATGTATAAATTTAATACTATGAAATTTACCTATGTAATGCTACTTTTTACAATCTTAAGCTATACCCAAAATGAAAAGAGAGCTATTCTCTTAGATAAAGAAGATAAGCAACCCATTGAGTTTGTGAATATTTACAATAGCAAAGATTTTACAACAAGTAATGAGGATGGAAATTTTTTATTTACATCAAATTTAGATTCTATTTATTTTTATACAGGAGGATACAATAAACTCGCAACCACTTTCAATAATATTAAAGATACCATTTATCTTGAAAAAAGCGTTTTTGAGTTAGATGAAATCGTTGTCACCAATAAAAAAGGCTTTTTTGATACCATCATAGATGGGTTAGAAAATTACTCGTTTGAACCTTACAACGAAAAATTCCTGTTACGTTCCGTCTTAAAGTACAATGATAGTATTGTAAGAATCCAAGATATTCAAGGTAAATTAAACAGAAAAACACTGTTGTATACTAATGATATGGAGCTTTCAAAAAAAGACTATAAAGTCGAAATTACCAATATGCGTAAAATTGGGGTGCTGAAAGACAATAAAGATGCCTATTTTAAATTTCCTTCCTTTAATTATTTACTACTAAATTTTGTACCCTTTGGTATTGCTCAAGATAGTTTCGAGTTAGAGGAACAAACTTTTGATAATAGGACTAAAATAAAATGGAAGTTCACTTCCACATATCCCAAAGAATTAGGAACGGCAGAAGGAAATTATATCATAAACTCAAAAAATAATGCCATTGAGTATTTTGAAATTAACAAAAATTTTAAAAAATACAACTACCAAAGCTCTGAACAAATAAAATATAGGACTGATAATTTTCGAACAAAAATATACCTGTCTAAGGATGAACTTACGAATAAATATTTTATAAATTATGCCAAATTCAATACGCGTATAGAAGTTACAGATTTTAAAAAATCCTTTACTTCTTATTATGATTTGGAATTTATCCTGACTACTTCAGAGAATTTTAAGGAAATGAGCGTCAAAAGTAATATCAGGGAAAGCGAAGATATTTTTAAACTACATTATAGGTATAATAAGGAGTTTTGGAATCAAGAAAACCAATTACTATTGACCAATGAAATGACTGATTTTATTCATAAAATTAAGAACGATGAGAATAAATTAAATGTAAAAAGTAATTTTTAACTATTCTAATGCTTCTTAATTTAAACTATACATTTGATACTTTCCTTTTTTGTCGGGTTAGGCCAAAAGTAGCTACAAAAATCAATAAGGCACATCCTAAAAGCACCAAAAAACA
Organism: Cellulophaga sp. Hel_I_12; assembly: GCF_000799565.1. Classification (NCBI taxonomy): domain Bacteria; kingdom Pseudomonadati; phylum Bacteroidota; class Flavobacteriia; order Flavobacteriales; family Flavobacteriaceae; genus Cellulophaga; species Cellulophaga sp. Hel_I_12. The sequence goes on along the minus strand of NZ_JUHB01000001.1, from coordinate 3,474,222 downwards.
TTCCAACAAAGAATAGCTATCTGCTAATAAGCCCAAAAGTGGTGGAGCACATAAAAATCCGGCATAGCCGCTACCTGCAATAAATGAAACTCCTTTAGAAGAGTCTATACCCTTCACGTTACCGCCAATTCTAAAAACTTCGGGTACCATTACCGAAAAACCTAATCCGCTTATTGCGAAACCGGCAATTGCCAAATAAGTAGTAGACGTTAGCACCAGAACATAGCCTAGAATGGCTAAACAAGCGCCATAAGCTACAATGCGAACGGGACCAATTTTGGCACTTACAGCGTCGCCTAAGAAACGACCTAAGGTCATCGTGATTTGAAAACCAAGAAAACCTGCCCCCCATAAAGCCTCTGGTGCCATTGAAATTTCTTTTAAGAACAATCCGCTCCAATCTACTATAGCACCTTCACTACCCATGGCCACGAACGAAATAACGCCTAGTAGCAATAAGGGTTTAAACACTTTTAGACTAAAACTACCCTTTTCAACAGGTGCGGCTTTAAGACCCACGATATATTTATAAAATACTAGATGTATCCCCAAAACTAAGGCTACGGCAATAGCCATATGAAGTGTTGGATTGTTTAATGGGCCGATCATAAAGCTACCCAAACCCGCCAATACGCCTCCCAAACTAAAAAACCCATGAGAGGCTGACATAATTTTCTGATGGTCTTTTTTTTCCAATTCAGTCACCAAGGTATTCATAGAGATGTCTGTGAACCCATTCGCAGCTCCAAACAAAAAAAGACCCGCCATTAAGGTATAGTAACTAGGGGCTATAATGGGCAGAAGGGCAGCAAAAGAACTTAAAACAACGCCGTAGCAGGTTGCTTTTCCTACTCCTATTTTATTAATAATAGTCGAGGCTATAGGAAATATGGTAAAGACTCCAAGGGACAAGAAAAAAATAGCAATTCCTAATTCCGATTTATCAATCATCAAGTTCGCTTTCACCGTAGGAATATAGATGGCCCATGTACCAAACAAAATATTAATGCTAGCAAAAACCCAAGCAGCAGCAAAATAACGCGGATTAGAAAGTAGTAAGCGGAGTGATTTCATTATTTCGGTCTTAAAAACAAAGGTCTAATACAAAAAATAGAAGTTAAAGTGCAGGATCAAAACAGGTTTTAAGTTTTAAAGTAAAAATTACTTGGCATGAAATCGATACTAATTGAACAAGCGACCAGCAGCAGCGAACAACTATAACCCATCAACTATTTTCCAAGATTCCCTTTTTTAACAGCTGCCCAAAATGATACATATCTTCGTACGATGAATAAAATGGTGCTGGCGCCAATCGAATTACATTAGGCTCTCTCCAATCGGTAATGACTCCGTTTTTCATTAAAAAATCGAAGAGTGATTTTCCTTGACCGTGTAAAAATACGGACAATTGACAACCACGATCTTTTGGGGTAATAATTTCAAAAGAACTATCGACCTCAGCGTCTATTTCGTGTAAAATAAACTCTAAATAAGCGACAATTTTATCGCGTTTTTCGATGAGTGCTTCCATACCTACTTCTTCAAACATAGTTAAAGAAGCTAAATAGGGTGCTACCGATAAAATTGGGGCATTACTCAACTGCCAAGCATCAGCATTCTCCATAGGATCAAAAGTTGGCTTCATTAAAAAACGCGTTTCTCTTTTAGTGCCCCACCATCCTTCAAAACGTGGAATATCAGGATTATTTAAATGCTTTTCATGAATAAAAACGCCCGAAGCATGACCAGGCCCACTATTCATATATTTGTAGCTACACCAAGAGGCAAAATCTACCTGCCATTCGTGCAGTTTTAATTCCACATTACCGGCTGCGTGTGCTAAATCCCAACCTACAAAGGCACCTGCTTTTTTTCCAGCTGCTGTGATTGTTTTCATATCGAAGACCTGTCCGTTATAATAATTAACACCACCAATTAAAACCAAGGCTAGTTCATCTCCGATTTCGTCAATTTTTGCTAAAACATCTTCTGTTCTCCAATGGTGTTCTCCATCGCGTTTTTTGACTTCCACAATCGCATCATTGGGATCTAAGCCATGAAACCTAATTTGACTTTGTAGCATGTATTGGTCTGATGGAAACGCTTTTTCTTCACAAAGTATTTTATACCGTTTTTTTGTGGGTCTATAAAAAGAAACCATTAACAGGTGCAGGTTTACCGTTAAGGTATTCATTACGGTAACTTCCGGTGTTTTGGCACCCACAATTTTAGCAAGAGGTGCTGCCAAACGCTCGTGATAATCCCACCAAGGCTTTTCGGCATAAAAATGACCTTCCACTGCCAGTTCTGCCCAATCTTTCATAACCTCATCAATAAACCTTTGCGTGCGTTTAGGCTGTAATCCCAGCGAGTTACCAGTAAAATAAATCACCTCTTTGCCGTTTACTTTCGGAAAGTAAAACTCGTCTTGGTACTTTTTAAGTACATCTTGTTCATCTAATTGTTGTGCAAAAGCTAATGTATTCTGGAAAGTCATTTTTATTTTTTTATTCAAAATTACAACATCCTATTTGATTATTACGGGTTTAGACCATTTGATCCTACAACAAGCGCATTTCTATAATATGTTTTTTAAACCCTGCTTTTTCATAGGCTTTTATGGCTGAACTATTGTCATCATAAACGGTTAGTCTAATTTCAAAAATATTTTGTGCAAATGCCCATTGTTTTAATTCTTGGATAATTAAGCTGTTAATGCCCATGCCGCGATACTCCGGATCGGTAAACATAAAATGAAGATTTACATATTTTTTGTGTGCTAAGTAGGGTTTTGAATCTAAAACAATCCCAAAACCACTACCCACTATGGTATCACCAATCACAGCAACCACTACTTTACTTAAACTGTCTGTAATTAATTTTTCAATATCATAATAACTAATTGGATCTGGAGCAAGTGTAGGATCAAAAGGTCTTTCTGCTTTGATAATCCCTTGTTCAAATTGCAATAAAATGGGTACATCTGAAATTTCTGCCTTGCGAATGGTAATGTCGTTCATGTTATACTTGTTTACGATAGCAAATAATCTTTATTTTTGTAAAAATACTATACATGCATTTTTTATCGCCATTACTTGAGAATTATATTGCTAATAATTCACAAAATGAACCAGAAGTTTTACGGGACCTCACCAAAGAAACACATCTAAAAGTACTGCAACCTAGAATGATTACGGGTCATTTTCAAGGGAGAGTGCTCAGTTTACTATCCAAAATAATACAGCCAAAGACGATTTTAGAAATTGGCACCTACACAGGCTATTCTGCCATTTGTTTAGCGGAAGGATTACCCAGCGATGGGGTGTTACATACCATCGATGTAAATGAAGAATTGTATCGAATACAACGCACTTATTTTGACAAAAGCGGATTTGGACCTCAAATTATACAACACACAGGCGATGCGCTCAAGATTATCCCCGAAATAAATGTAGTTTTTGATTTGGTATTTATCGATGCGGAGAAAGCAAGTTATGATGCCTATTTTGAAGCGGTTATGAAGAAAACAAAATCAGGTAGTGTTATCCTATCTGATAACGTCTTGTGGTCTGGCAAGGTCGTAGAGCCTTTGCAACCCAAGGACAAAGTCACAGAATTATTACTAGCCTATAATCAAAAGCTAAAAAATGATCCAAGAGTAGAAACCGTTTTATTGCCTATAAGGGATGGTATTACGCTGACTCGCGTGTTGTAAATTTACAGTACAAAAGATAAAAAACATAAGCAGCTACTGTGCCCACTAAAGCACCCATGATTAGATCTATGGGATAATGCACTCCTACATATATACGGCTAAAAACAATAAGTAAGGCCCAAAGGTAAAAAAGCCAAATCCACCAAAACCGATGTTTTAAAAATAAGACTATAATGGTGGTTAGTGAAAATGAAAAAGACGCATGACCTGAAAAAAAACTATAGCCTACGGAAGCTTCTTGAACTATTCTGATAAGTTCACTTAACGTGCTGTCTGAACTTGGCCTTAAACGCGCTACCCATTCTTTGGTAAGAGACGTTAGGCCGTGTACAAATAAGAGTACCGCTAGAACCCAATATAGTTTTGAAAATGCCTTTTTGGTAGTTTCTTTATAAAATAATAGAAAGATAAACAGTAAAAAAAGCGGAGTCCAAGTTGAAATTGTCGTGATTATTCTCCAAAAGGCATCGCATTTTTCGACTCCGAGGCTATTCAAATAAATAAAAGTTTCCCTATCCCAGGTTAACACTTTATCTAACATGCCTTTATTTTCTTTTGATAGAACCTGTCACGTCGCTGACGCTTTCTTTCACTTTATCAATTTCTTTTTTGATGTCTTTTGTGAAATCAGTATTTATTCCTTGCTTATCAGCACTTTTCTGAATTTCTTGCTTTATATCTTCGGTCGCGTCTTTAAGTTGGCGCATACCTTTACCTAGGCCTTTGGCGATATCAGGAATCTTATCTGCCCCAAAAACCATAACCACGATAAACATGATGAAGAATATTTCTGCACCACTAATAAATAAAAACACAGTCGTCAACATGACTACAAATATAATGAGAAGTTTGTGAGCGCAATAAAAAAAATCACAAAACATAGTATAATTATTTTTTGAAATAATCACCCTTCGTAGCCTGTCAAAAGCGCGCTTCTAGATTTTACGAAGAATATCGCAAAGGTCAAAAAAAAAGAAACCCTATTGATCAACTGAGTTGAAAAATAGGGTTTTAGGCACTAAAATTTTTAGTGAATTCTAGTTGTTATTTGTGTTTTTAAACTGATCAAAATCGGACTCTTGTTGTTTCTTTGGCCAAGAATTATTGCTGGTATCAATATCCGCAGTCTCTGCCTTTGGATCTATTTCAACACCTACTAACTCTTTTTGAAGCGCCAACATTCTAGTCACTTCTTTGTCATTCATTCTCCAAATTTCTGGAGGATAGGTAATATTTTCTTTACTCCCATCAGCATAAGAATACTCTACGATTAATGGCATTGGGATTCCTCCTGGTTTGGTAAAGGTAATTTCATAAAAGAATTTTGGTTCTTTAACCGTGGCTCTTTCCGCAGCAGTCATATTATCCATCATAAATTCTTTTAAAGGCGTAGAGATGTCAGAAGGCAATTTCCCTTTTTGACTTTCGTCATAATCTTCTGTTCCTTCTTCTGCAAGATATACCAAAGCAGGTAAATCATTAATATTCTGATTTCTTGCGGCCATCATGTCTTTCATTCTTTTTGTAGGCTTGTCAGTAACAATATATTTCTTAACATCACCTACCCCTATATCTACCACATTGGTGGTATAGAACCATCCTCTCCAGAACCAATCTAGATCAACGGCAGAAGCATCTTCCATGGTACGGAAAAAATCTTCAGGTGTTGGGTGTTTAAATTTCCAACGGTTGGCATAGGTTTTAAAAGCATGATCAAACAATTCTCTTCCCATAACTGTTTCACGAAGAATATTTAATGCTGTTGCTGGCTTTCCGTACGCATTATTTCCTAATTGATATACATTTTCAGGATTAGACATGATAGGTGAAATATAATTTTGATCACCACTCATGTAATTTACAATTTTAGAAGGCTCACCTCTACGTGACGGGTATTTTTCGTTCGGTGCAATCGCTTCTGGAAAAGATACTCCAAACTCTTGTTCTGCAATATATTGCATAAAGGTATCTAAACCTTCATCCATCCAACCCCATTGGCGTTCGTCAGAATTTACGATCATAGGAAAAAAGTTATGGCCTACTTCGTGAATAATTACACTGATCATTCCGTATTTAACGCGGTCTGAATAGGTGCCATCTTTTTCTGGACGGCCATAATTCCAGCAAATCATTGGGTATTCCATCCCTTGATTTTTTGCATGTACTGAAATTGCTTTTGGATAAGGATAATCGAAGGTGTGGTCAGAATAGGATTTTAAGGTCTGAGCAACAGCTTTGGTTGAATACTCTTCCCATAATGGATTCCCTTCCTTAGGATACATTGAAATGGCCATAACGTCTCTGTTGCCTAATTTCACGGCTTGCATGTCCCAAATAAACTTTCTTGAAGACGCAAAAGCAAAATCACGAACATTTTCAGCCTTTAATTTCCAGGTTTTTGTTTTGTCAGAAAAACCTTTTTCAGCGGCTTCTACTTCAGCTTGTGTTACAATAACCACAGGTTTGTCATATGATTTTTTTGCAGCTTCGTAGCGTTTCATCATGTCTTTAGAAAAAACATCTTTCATATTTTGAAGCTCTCCCGTACCATCTAAGATATGATCTGCAGGCACTGTAATGTTTACATCGTAATTACCAAAAGGTAAAGCAAACTCTCCACTACCCCAAAATTGATGGTTTTGCCATCCTTCTACATCATTGTAAACGGCCATTCTAGGAAAAAACTGAGCGATGACATAGGCTCTATTGCCGTCTTCCGGAAAATATTCATATCCAGAACGTGCTCTATCTGTAGTATGGTCAGGAATATTATAGTTCCATTTAATAGAAAAAGATACTTGTGTTTTACTTTTTAAAGTCTCAGGTAAATCAATACGCATCATCGTTTGATTGATGGTATACGGTAAAGCACTGCCATTCGCTGCTTTTACATATTCTATATTGAAACCACCATCAAAAGATTCTTTCACAAATGAACCAGCAAAATTTTCCATGGTTGAAGCCATAGGGGCTCTAGAACCGTTTCTAAGGTTCGATTTTGTGTCTTTTGTTCTCACATTTTGGTCTAACTGCACCCATAAATAATTTAAATCGTCAGGAGAGTTATTGGTGTACGTAATGGTCTCTTCACCATATAATTTGGCATTTTTATCATCCAAGGTAACATCCATTTTATAATCAGCTTGTTGCTGATAATAATCAGGACCGGGCGCACCAGAAGCTGATCTATAGGTATTCGGAGTTGCGAATTCCTCGTACATTTGTTTAAACTTGTTGACATTACCGTGAGGCTCTGCCTTTTCTTTTACTTCTTGCCCTTGCGCACTAAGCATCGTTGCAAAAACAAAAAGAAGTGTCGTAAAGTAATACTTAATTTGATACATTGATTTGAATTTAATTAGTCGTTGGAAAATTAAAGCTTTTTTAAGAATCTGTTAACTTTTTAATCCAAGTTTAACATTCCTTTATTATTTGCCCGACTCAAGACAAAGCTTTTCTTTTGATTATTTAATTTAAAATGAACTACGTTTTGCTGTTCTTCAAATACATCGGTTAAAACTTCATTGACAATGGCGATGTTCTTAATATTTTTAAAATTTACTTTAGGAACTTCTATATAACACACAATAATATCATTGTCGTACTTTTTTCCGATAAAGGTAAATTGCTTTTGTTCGTCATCGAGAAAAACCAAAAATTTAGATTTTAAATATTTCTCCACGTACCTATCCACCTCAGCCAGTTCTTTTTTAGTGGCCATGTATAGGTTTACATCATACCGCTCTTTTAATGCCTTCTCCATGTCATCGATAAAAATACGGGTCGTTATTTGCAGTGCATCCTCTTTCTCAGAATAGGAAACATTCGTTACACTTACATAAAATTTATGCACAGCGGTAAACGCAAATAAAGGAAGTAATAAAATTAGTACGCTTTTCTTGAAATTCATGGCTATTTTTTTAGTTGTCTTTTCTTAAGCAAAGGCTATGCCAAAGATAAGCCTTATTCGATATCGTTTTCTTTTCTAAAAACAACACTTTTTTGGGTTAAAAATTCCCAGATTTCAATGGGATTATTAGATTGCATTAAGGCGGAAAAGGTAGAATCGGCCTCACAGAAATACAGAAATTCATACCCCCGTACTTCTGGAATTTTTAATTCTGTACGAATAAGAGTATCTGAAAAAAAATTAAACAAGTCTTCTATAACCACATTTTTTTTATCACGAGCTACGCGCTTTTTTAGCATTTTTGTACGACCCGAAATTCTATTTAATATTTTATGAAGATTAACAGCACCACCAGCACCTCCATACCCTGCTCCCGCAGATTTAATCCATTTACCACCATCAGCTTCAGCTAATAAACGTTCACTTTGCGTTTTCTTTTTTACATAGGCATTCGGCAAACCAAGTGTGGCTGCCACCACCACGTTTTGAGTTTTCATGTCTTTTGCCAAGTCGCCTGTTAAATTATAAGGCATAACAATGATCTCATCCAACTCATTATTAGCTTCTTCGAGAGTCACTATAATACGCTGGCTTTGTAACATGGCTGTATGTACAACAAGCGTTTTCTTTTTAAATTGAACCGCAGAAAAAACGATACTGTCATTGGCTTGTACCGCTATAGCGAAAAAACCGTAGCCATCAGAAATAGTACCTTTTCCGCTAGAAATATTTTGAACAGTGACATCTTGCACTTCATCCGTAAACGATTTAATATTTCCATTAAGCAATACACGTGAATCTTGCGCTTTTGCAGTAAAAACTGCAAAAAGTAAAAAGATCATCGCGCTATACAAGACGGTTTTTTTCACAGATCTTAAGGCGTATCTAAGGCGTTATTTTTACGATAAGCAGCACTCTTGACCAACATAATTTCCCATAATCTAAGTTTATCATTCACATTTGTACGTGCAAAATCGGCGTCTACTTCACAGAAATACATAAAATCATCAATCTTTTCTTCCGGAATTTTAAGCTGTTTTACAAAGAGGGTGTCGTGATAGGCGTCACGTATTAATTCTGTTCGTCTGTATTTACGCTGTTCTGCTGCAAATTCTTTAAGTCGCTTTGTTTCTCCGGTGATTGCATTCAATACTTTTAGTATAGAACCTCCATTTTGCGCAGAATACAACTGACGATCTGATTGTGGCATTACTTTTACATTCGAGTTAGGCAGCCCTAAGGTAGAAGCCGTCACAACTGGACCTACTTGCATGGCATTCATATCTCTTTTAAGCTCACCCGTTAAATTGTAGGGCATTACAATAACCTCGTCTAATTCTGTCAAGGAGGCTTCTAAAGTCACAAAAATGCTTTTACTCGATAACATATCTTGTGAAACAACCAACTGTTTTGTTTTGAATTGTATCGCCGAAAAAATAAGTGTATCATATAGTTTTGCCGTGATCGTGAAAAAACCTTCTGCATCGGTAATGGCTGCTTTACTCGCAGAAATATTTAAAACATGGGTGGCAGAAACGTCATCATCAGCACTAAGTACTCGGCCTTGTAGTGAATGATACGAAAAGTCTTGCCCAAAACTTAATGTACTGTAGCAAAATAGAAAAATAAGTGCATAAAAAGCGCCATTATTTTTCATTCAGTGTTTTTTTGAACTCCTTGCTTTGGTCCACTAAAAAATCAATCAATTGAAACTCGTTTGTTTTTTTAAGTAGCGATTGTTCAGACATATTGTTGTCGCAATAGAATAAAAATTCGTTAATTTTATCTTGAGGCAACTGCAAATCTTTGACAAAAAACTCATCATCATACACCTGTCGTAATACTTCACTTAATTTTAATTTAGGCGTTTCAACGCTTTCCCCATCTTCGTTTTTAAGTCCTTTTTTAATAGCTTTAAAAATATTGACAAAATTAAGTCCGTTCTGCATGCCCCTTTCGGTTTGTGATAAGGCAATATTTTCTACCCTAGTCGTTTCGTCAATACCGTAATCAAACTGTTTAAATTCTTCATTTTTTAATTTGATAAAAGCTTCTTTATTTTCTGGACCGACCACTATTTCATCGAGCTGGGTTACTTTTTCAGTGACTTCAACCACTAAACGATTATTTTCTAATATTTCTGGTGTAATTACTACTCTTTTTATTTCATAATTCAAGGCCGTAAAGACAAGTTCATCGCCTACTTTTACATTGATAGCAAACTCCCCATTCGCATTAGTAATCACGCCCATTTCAGTAGTTACATTGATCACATTTTCATTTTGCACATTACTGCTACGATACATCACTTTACCTCTTAAAAGGGTGCGATCAGTGTCTTGGCTATACCCAAGTGAAACAAATAGAAGTAAAAATAAAGCGATTTGGTATTTTTTCATAATTAAATTGATCGTGTAAACCCTGTTAGTCAATGGTTGTACTTTAGAATTTGTTAAGTTTTATATAAAGTAAGCGCAAGTTAACTTCAAAAAAAAGGAAACCTACATTAAACTTTTGTTAATTTGTACGTGATTAAAGATCTGAAGTTATGAAAAAAATACTTCTAGCGAGTACCTCAACACTATTTGGACAAGCCTATTTGGCGTATTTGTTACCGGAACTCGAGATTTTTTTTAAAGGTAAAAAAACAATTACCTTCATCCCCTACGCTAGGCCAGGTGGCATTTCTCATGATGCCTATACTCAAATTGTGGCTAAGGCCTTTGCTGCGATAGATAAAAAAGTGGTGGGCGTACATAGCTTTAGGAACCCCATAACTGCTTTGCAAAGCGCTGAAGCCATTTTTACAGGTGGAGGCAATACTTTTTTATTAGTGCAACAGCTCTATGAAAAGCAAATAATGGCCGTTTTGAAAGAAAAAATTGAGCATGGCACACCCTATTTGGGCACTAGTGCGGGTAGTAATATTGCGGGTGTTACTATGAAAAACACCAATGATATGCCCATTGTATATCCACCTAGTTTTGAAACACTGGGCCTTGTAAATTTTAATATCAATGCACATTATTTAGATCCAGACCCCAAAAGCCTACATAATGGAGAAACAAGGGAAACAAGAATTAAAGAGTTTCATTGTTTCAATACTGTTCCTGTAGTTGGGTTACGCGAAGGTAGTTATGTTGCTGTTGAAGGTGAAAAAATTGAATTAAAAGGTCCCTTTAAGGCACGTATTTTTCTCCCTAACAAAAAGCCTTTCGAAGGAAAAAACCTACACTTCAGCTAGGTGCTCCAGTATCTAGATTTGTTTTATTTGTATTTGAACCTTAAATAGTATCCGTTGAACTAAGCCCAGTGCATTTCAACTTATAAAAAAGGAGATATAAAAGTTTCGTTGTAGTTTTACTTCCTATTTAGGGAACCTATTTTACGATAAACATACCCCATGAAAACACATTATTTAAAAGTATTAGGCCTTGTTTTATGTTTAAGCGCGAGTTTTTCGTCTTTACATGCCCAAGTTAAAATCGGGAATAATCCACAGACCATCAACGCGGCATCACTTTTAGAACTAGAAAGTAGTGATAAAGCTTTTGTTATTCCTAGAATGAACACGGTTCAAATGAACAGCATAGTGCCACTAGAAGGGGCTATAATTTATAATACAGAAGCCCAATGTTTGCATTATTTTGATGGTTTGGTATGGATTAATATTTGTGAGGCTTTTGGGAACAGCATTACCTTTTCGAGTGAATCTCTTGAAAACCCTGGAAATTTTGAAACAATTACCATTACGCAAACCACGCCTACCAATTTTAATTTTGAGGTGGGTATTTTAAATGCCAGTAACATACAAGATGGCTCTATTATAAGCCCTAAAATTACAGATGGTGCCGTTACGTTAAATAAACTGGCTACAAATTCAGTAGATAATAGTAAAATTCTAAATAGAACCATTCAAGCCGGAAAATTAGCTCCAGGCTTACCCAATCAAGTATTACAAACCAATGTAACAGGTACGGCTGCATTATGGTCTAATTTAAATGCCAATAGTATTTCAGGAGATAATTTAACAGCCGGTGACGGCTCCATACTAGTTACGAATGGTGTTGGAGCCACTTTACTTAATACGAATATTAGAGTAAATATAAATGATGCTACCTTTGAAGTGGACCCAATAAACGGACTTCAGGTTAAGGAGGATGGAATTACAATAGCTCAATTAGGTACAAATGCAGGCGATGAAAATAAAATTTTAGGAACCGATATCGCAGGGAATCCTGAATGGCAAGATGCAGCACAAATTGCCAGCAGCCTTGGAGAAGATGTTACCTCAACCAATGGTTCTATTACGGGCGTTGCCACTGATGCTGCCTTGGTCGCCATGAATTTGGAGGTTAAGGTAGATGATGTTAGCCTTGAAGTAAATCCAGATACTACCACAGGCCTACAAATAAAAGATGCTGGGGTGACTACAGATAAGATTGATGCAGCTGCAGTGGACAACAGCAAATTAGCCGATGATGCGGTGACCCTTACAAAAATCGGCACTGCCGTAGGTGATGAAAATAAAATTTTAGGAACCGATACTGCAGGCGATCCTGAATGGCAAGATGCAGCACAAATTGCTTTGAGCCTTGGAGAAGATGTAAGCTCAACCAATGGTTCTATTACGGGCGTTGCCACTGATGCTGCCTTGGTCGCCATGAATTTGGAGGTTAAGGTAGATGATGTTAGCCTTGAAGTAAATCCAGATACTACCACAGGCCTACAAATAAAAGATGCTGGGGTGACTACGGATAAGATTGATGCAGCTGCAGTGGACAACAGCAAATTAGCAGATGATGCCGTGACCATTACTAAAATAGGCACTGCCTTAGGAGATGAAAATAAAATTTTAGGAACAAATATCGCAGGCGATCCTGAATGGCAAGATGCAGCGCAAATTGCTGTAAGCCTTGGAGAAGATGTAAGCTCAACCAATGGTTCTATTACAGGTGTTGCCGCTGATGCTGCCTTGGTCGCCATGAATTTGGAGGTTAAGGTAGATGATGTTAGCCTTGAAGTAAATCCAGATAGTACCACAGGCTTACAAATAAAAGATGCTGGGGTGACTACGGCTAAGATTGATGCAGCTGCAGTGGACAACAGCAAATTAGCCAATGATGCAGTGCAAACCGAAAATATTTTAGATGCCACGATAGTAGAAGCTGACCTTGCAGATGATGCGGTTACAACAAATAAAATTAGTGACGATGCGGTTACTCCTTTAAAAATTGATGCCACTTTGGCGGGAACAGGATTATTAAGAGATGTAATAACTGGAATTTTATCTATTAATCCCGCAACAGTTACTGGTGATGGTGATATTACCTCAACTGACATAACAGTAACTGGTGGTACTGATGCTGCTTTTAATGACGTTACACTCGCAATAGCAGATGATGCAATTACAAATCTAAAAATAGCTGATGATGCGATTTCTCCTTTAAAAATTGATGCTACATTAGCTGGAACGGGCTTATCTAGAAATGCTATAACAGGTATCTTATCAGTCAACGGAGCAGGAGTGAGTGGTGATGGCAATATTACTTCAACAGATTTAGATGTTACTGGTGATACCAATGCTTTATTAGGTGATGTTTCATTAGAAATAAGTAATGTTGCCGTAACTGCTGCAAAGGTAAATGCTAACGTTGCTGGCGAAGGTCTTGAAAAAGATGGAACAACTGGTGCTTTAGATGTTTTAGTGGATAATTCAACTATCGAGATAAATTTGACTAATGGTTTGCAAGTAGTGCCCGACGGAATAACCTCTGCTCAAATTGCAAATAATGCTGTTTCTCCCTTAAAAATCGATGCTACTTTAGCAGGAACAGGTTTATCAAGAGATGGTACTACTGGAATTCTTTCTGTTAATCCAGCAACAGTTACTGGTGATGGCGATATCAACTCAACTGACATAACAATAACTGGTGGTACCGATGCCGCTTTTAATGACGTTACACTCGCAATAGCGGATGATGCAATTACAAATCTAAAAATAGCTGACGATGCGGTTTCTCCTTTAAAAATTGATGCTACTTTAGCAGGAACAGGTTTATCAAGAGATATTATAACTGGAGTTTTATCAGTTAATGACGCCACTGTCGCTCCTATCTTTTCAAATATTACTGGGGTACCTGCCGATTTAGCTGATGGTGATGATGATACCACTTATGCTCCTGGAACAGGCCTTTCTCTTACTGGAACTACTTTCGCTGTAGACAACACTACCATTGCACCCGTATTTTCGAACATAACTAGTATTCCTAGTGGTTTAGCTGATGGCGATGATGATACCACTTATTCTCCAGGAACAGGCCTTTCTCTTACTGGAACTACTTTCGCTGTAGACAACACTACTATTACTCCTATATTTTCAAATATTACTGGGGTACCTGCCGGTTTAGCTGATGGTGATGATGATACCACTTATACTCCTGGTACAGGCCTTTCTCTTACTGGAACTACTTTTGCCGTAGACAACACAACTATTGCTCCGGTCTTTTCAAATATTACTGGGGTACCTGCCGGTTTAGCTGATGGTGATGATGATACCACTTATGCTCCTGGTACAGGCCTTTCTCTTACTGGAACTACTTTCGCTGTAGACAACACTACTATTGCTCCTATATTTTCAAATATTACTGGGGTACCTGTCGGTTTAGCTGATGGTGATGATGATACCACTTATGCTCCAGGAGATGCTATGACATTAGTAGGGACAGTTTTCTCAATTGCTGATGGCGATATTACAACGAATAAAATAGCTAATGGAACTATTGTAGATGCAGACGTTAGCTCAAGTGCAGCTATATTGGGCACAAAAATAAATCCCAATTTTGGCAATCTACCTGTTTCTACTACGAACACTATATCCTCGGGAAATAATACTATTACAGGAACTTTATCTACTACAGGAACTGCTACTATTGGTGCTAATACAATTACTAATATAAATGGAAGTAATGGACAAGTTTTAACAACTGATGGAGCAGGAAATGCTACATGGATTTCTCTTCCTACTGATGCAAATACAACATATTCTGCTGGAACTGGACTAACCTTAACAGGTACCACTTTTTCGGTAACTCCAAGTGCAACAAATGGTCAAGTTTTAACAACGGTTGCTGGTAATACAGTTTGGGCTAGTCCTGTAGTAATTATTGAAGTAGCTGATGAATTTTTATCTACGCTTAATCAAACCATTTTTACTTTAAACCAGACGCCTTCTGCTAATAGCAAAGTAAAAATGTATGTTAATGGCTTAAGAGTAAGCAATACGGACTATAGTTTAAGCGGTACGACAATAACCTATAATGGACCGAACTTAAATACTAGTGATAGAGTTCAATTTGACTATTATTATTAAGAATAATATGTTTTTAAATTAATCAAACTATTTCATGAAATCATTATTACTTAAAAACATAACTTACATATTCGTCTTTCTAGTAGGCTTTATTGCCAATGCCCAAAGCGCCTTACACCATGCGGGTACTATGCAAATCCATGCGGGTGCAAATGTGGGTTTTCATACCAATTTTATAAATACGGCGCCTTTTGATCAAAACTTGGGCTTGGTGGGTTTTTATGGGGCTAATTTTTTAAATATTCAGGGCAGCGTTTCTCCTGTATTTTATGATTTTGAAGTCAGTGCTAACAATGGCGTGGCATTAAATGTGCCTACCAGTGTAAGCAATAGCGTTAATTTTATCACCGGAGATGTCATTACGCCAAAATCAGTACAAGACATTTATGTTGCGCTTGTTAATGATGCTATTTATGTGGGCGAAAGCGATTTTTCTAAAGTAGATGGGTATGCCTTGGTCACCAACCAACAAACCTACTCATTTCCTGTGGGGGATGAAGCCCAATTGCGTCCCTTAATCATGAATTCGAACAGCATCAATTTAACCGCAAAATGCGCTTACTTTTTTGAAGACCCCAATTCGCCTTTCTCTTTTTCTGAAATTTTCGATACTACCGAAACGGCTAGGCAGTTAGACGCTGTCAACGAAAAAGAATTCTGGCGTTTAGAAAGCAGCGTGCCTACTACGGTTACCTTGTCTTGGAATTTGCGCAGTGATATTGGTGCCTTGACCGAAGAAACTGAAAATTTATTGGTGGTCGGATGGGGCAAGATCAATAAAGAATGGGAAATATTAGGGAATACCTTCGTGAGTGGCGACGTTTCGAATGGGATGATTTCTTCAGACAGCTTTATACCCGATGCCTACGAAGCTATCACTATTGGTAGTTTATTAGTACCGCAAGACCGAATGGTGATTGATAATTTTTATATGTCGCCCAATGGGGATGGCACCAACGATGTTTTAGTCATCGATGAACTAAGTCTCTCTCCTAATAATGACTTAAAAATATACGATCGCAACGGCTTGTTGGTCTTTCAAAAAGAAAATTATACCAACGAATTTGCAGGAGTTTCCAATGTAGATAATTTAGTCATTGATAGAAATAAAGGCTTACCTGCTGGCATTTATTTTTACGTCGTAAACCTTTTTGATCTCGGCTTTGAGTTTCAAGGTTTTCTTTACCTAGCGCGGTAATTTAGCTACATACACTTAAGGAAAAATATGTAATTTTAATGCTTCATGAGCGCATTTTAATGCTGTTGTTTTTAGGTCCTCTTTTGTTAAAGCTGCTTGAATTTCTACCTTGTTAGGTGCTACTTTACTAGGCACTAGAAATTATCTTTAAAATTTTAGCCTCAAAATAGACAATAATGCCTAAAATAAACGTTACTACTTTAGGTCGTAAATGAGGTGCTTTTTAAAGTAGGCTTGAGTGTTCGCCGCCATCGGCGTAGAACGGGCAAGCTTATCGCAACTTGTGCTTCATGAAACGGATAGGCTCTTTTGGAAAAAAGTAGATCGCAGTATGGGATAAATGCTAGAATTTTTGACCTTTCAATGCCCTACCCAATTAAGCCTTCAAAAAATTGGTACTATATTTGAAATACCTACTTGAACACCATTTTGTAGGCCATAAAAAAATTAAAATGCAAAGAAGATCATTTTTACACTATACCGGAATGACAGGCTTAGCCCTAACACTATTTCCAAACCTTACTTTAGCGCAATTACAAGCCCAAGAAAAAGAATATTCGCTCTCCCAATTAATGGGGAAATCGGCCATAGACTTGCATGGTAAAGATATTAATCTGGTCAAAGAAGCCCACGATGCATTTATCGAAATGAAACGGGCTGCCTACAGTGCAGGTGTCGATTTAAAAATTGTTTCCAGTTACCGTAGTTTTGACCGGCAACAAGTTATTTTTGAACGTAAATTTATAGCCTATACGGACGAAGGTATGGCGCCTTTAGCCGCTATCAATAAAATTATTGAGTACTCTACGATTCCGGGCACGAGTAGACACCATTGGGGAACCGATATTGATGTGATTGATGGCTATCAAAAAGTAAGTGGCGATGTATTGGTGCCTTCAAAATATGGGGAGGGACAGCCCTTCTCTAATTTTAAAAAATGGATGGATGAAAATTCTGAAAAATTTGGTTTTTATCTGGTCTATACAGACAATCCCAAAAGAAGAGGCTTTAAATATGAACCATGGCATTATAGCTATGCTCCTATTTCAGTACCTATGTTAGATGCTTTCAGAAGCAAAAATATTGTACAACTTTACAAAAATGAAACCTTTCTAGGGAGTGAGCATTTTACAGCAGGTTTTTTAAGAACCTACATCGCAGATCATATGCTCGATATAAATCAGAAACTTTTATAGGCTTTTTGTACTTTAGACATTCCTAAACGTATCAACCGTGAGAAGAGGTAACTGGAAAATTAAAATTTTTATCGGACTCGCTATAGTGGCTTTCGCGTTGATACAAAAATGTAACAATAGCGAAACAAACCCTTACACGAATAGAGTTCAGAATATAAACATGAGTTCGGATCAAGAAATTGCAATTGGCTTGCAGAGTAGACCCGAAATTACACAGCAATATGGGGGTTTACATCCTGACCAACGCATGCAAGACCTAGTAGATGCGATTGGAAATAGATTAGTACAAAATAGCATCGCAAAAGATACGCCTTACCAATACGAGTTTCATTTACTTGCCGATCCAAATACCATTAATGCTTTTGCCTTACCCGGTGGACAAGTATTTATTACCTATGCCTTATTTTCAGAATTAAACGAAGCCCAATTGGCAGGAGTTTTAGGCCATGAAATTGGTCATGTTATCGGCCGGCATTCTGCGGAACGTATCGCAGAAGGCAATTTTTGGCAAACTATTTCTATGGGCGCATCGGTAGGCGCAGATGCAGGGGATATTGTTGGTAGTATTGGTCAAAACACCTTACTTAAAAACGGTCGCGGTGATGAATTAGAAAGTGATGATTTAGGTGTTCTTTTTATGATGAATTCGGGTTACGATCCCTATGAAATGATAGAAGTAATGAAGATTTTAAAAGCAGCAGGAGGCCCCAGCAGACAACCAGAATTTCAAAGTACGCACCCTGATCCAGAAAATAGAATAGAAAAAATTAAGGAAGCTATTAAAAAATACCAAAAACAAGCCTAGTGCATTTCAACTAATAAATGGTTAATTTGTCGAAATAGTAAAATATTTTACTAGTTTTGTGATACCCACATCCTTACTCCATTGCCTTTAGCCCTTATAGCTTTGATTTACAAATCATTAAACGAAACTATATGGCAACACTTCTACATTTTAAACATGTTTATTTAGAAGCATTTGAAGATTGTAAACCTGCATTCGTTGTAGTTTTACTCAAAATTTATTCTTTATTTTCTGTAATTATGATTTCCATGGCATTCTATGCATTTTTTTATAGAGTATTCAGTGGATTCAAATTTTAATACGCTAGCCCTTTTACTTGAACACTAAAAGAAGAAAATAACGATAAAAAAAAGCCATTTACACAGTGTAAATGGCTTTTTTTATGGGCATAACATAGGCTATTTATTTTTCCAGTTTTTCTAAATGACTTTTAAGGCATCTGTTGTATTTGCAGCTACTGCATACTATTGAATGATGATACCCCTATCGCATTTAATTCTCATTTCAGCACCGTGAGCTATACGTACTTCTAAAATCTCAACCTCGCGGTAACGAGCAGCGAAAATAGCTTGCGTCATTACTGTGACTGAAATTGTTTTTCTCTTGATGATTGCCTTTTTATTTTTGACTTACAGCGGAAGCTGCCTATGAATTTTATATTTTAATGACAAGCTAGGTCTTGTTTTGTTTTAATGGAATAGAAAAAAACAATTCATTTAAGGCATTGTAGTTCAAAAAGAAACTAAAATAGTTAGCATTAACAGGCATTTCGTCTTATTTTTGAGGTCTAAATAGCAGCTTCCATGAACAAAAAAGTAATATTGATGATTTTAGATGGTTGGGGGAAATCTCCCAATCCAAAAGTTTCTGCCATTGACCATGCGAATACGCCCTTTATGGACCGAATTCAAAAGGAATATTCTAATGCAAATCTTTTAACTGACGGCATGAATGTTGGGCTTCCTGAGGGTCAGATGGGCAATAGTGAAGTGGGGCATATGAACCTCGGCGCTGGGCGTATTGTGTATCAAGATTTGGCAAAAATCAATAAAGCCGTAAAAGAAGATAGTTTAAAAGACGAAAAAGCATTGAAAGAGGCTTTTTTATATGCCAAAAACAACAACAAACCCGTTCATTTTGTAGGCTTGTTAAGCGATGGTGGTGTTCATAGCCATACCTCGCACCTCAAAGGCCTAATTACCGCTAGTGAAGCGTATAACTTAGATAAGGTTTTTATTCATGCGTTTACAGACGGTCGCGATGTAGACCCTAAAAGCGGTAAGGAATATTTAAAAAATATCATCGAATTTTGTGCGGATAAAAAAGCAAAATTAGCCACCGTTATTGGGCGTTACTATGCAATGGATAGAGATAAGCGTTGGGAGCGCGTAAAATTAGCCTACGATTTACTAGTAAATAGCGTGGGACTTAAAACAAACGATATTGCCACTGCGGTACAGAATAGTTATGACGCTGATACTACCGATGAATTTTTAGCTCCCATGGTCCTTACCGAAAACGACGGTACGCCAGTCGCTAAAATTCAAAATGGAGATGTACTTATATTTTTCAATTTTAGAACGGATAGAGGTCGAGAACTTACACAGGTATTGAGCCAGATAGATATGCATGAACAAAATATGCACAAATTAGATTTATACTATGTCACCATGACTAATTATGATGAATCTTACAAAAAAGTGCATGTTGTTTACGACAAAGACAATATTGAAGAAACATTAGGCGAAGTATTAGCGAAAGCAGGAAAAAAGCAAATTAGAATTGCCGAAACTGAAAAATATCCGCATGTTACTTTTTTCTTTAATGGGGGTAGAGAAATTCCATTCGATGGGGAAAAACGCTTGCTGTGTCCTTCACCAAAAGTCGCTACCTATGATCTGCAACCCGAAATGAGTGCGTATGATATTAGAGATGCGATTTTGCCAGAACTAGATAAGGGAGAAGCAGATTTTATATGTTTAAATTTTGCGAACCCCGACATGGTAGGCCATACAGGCGTAATGTCAGCAGCAATTAAGGCTTGTGAAGTAGTAGATAGTTGCGCTGAAAGCGTGGTCATGGCTGGGTTAAAAAATGGGTATAGCACTATCGTCATTGCCGATCATGGAAATTGCGATACTATGATAAATCCTGATGGTACGCCAAATACAGCGCACACCACAAATCCAGTGCCATTGATTTTAGTAGATGAAGAGCATATAAAAATAAAAGATGGTGTTTTAGGTGATATTGCGCCTACCATTTTAAAACTTATGGGTATTCCACAACCCGCGGTAATGACTCAAAAACCTCTGGTATAGCGATGTACCAAAAATAGTATCTTTACAACGTATGATTATAGTAAAAACACCAGAAGAAATAGCATTAATGCGCGAAAGCGCCTTAATTGTATCAAAAACATTGGGAATGCTCGCTAGTGAAGTAAAGCCCGGGGTTACTACCTTGCATTTAGACGCGCTAGCCGAAACTTTTATTCGCGATCATGGGGCTGAACCTGGTTTTTTAGGCATGTATGATTTTCCGAACTCGCTTTGCATGAGTCCAAATGCTCAGGTGGTACATGGCATTCCAAACCATACCCCTTTAGTAGAGGGCGATATTATTTCGATAGATTGCGGCGCTTTAAAAAATGGTTTTTATGGAGACCATGCGTATACCTTTGAAGTAGGTGAGGTAGCTCCTGAAGTAAAAAAACTTCTCGATATTACCAAAGCATCTCTTTATGTAGGTATCCGAGAGTTTAAACTAGGAAATCGTGTAGGCGATGTGGGTTATGCGATTCAAAAATTCACGGAAGAACACGGCTATGGTGTTGTAAGAGAATTAGTAGGGCACGGATTAGGTAGAAAAATGCACGAAGATCCTGAAATGCCGAATTACGGAAAAAGAGGGCGTGGTAAAAAATTTGTTGAAGGCATGGTCGTTGCTATCGAGCCTATGACCAACATGGGTACCCATAGAATAAAACAACTCAAAGATGGCTGGACCATTTTGACGGCCGACGGCAAACCAAGCGCACATTTTGAACATGATGTTGCCTTGGTAAACGGCAAGCCTGAACTTTTATCTACGTTTAAATATATTTATGAGGCCTTAGGCATTACTAGTGACGAGGAAGATGAGTTTAGAAATTAATCCGTAAACCTTGTGTCAACCCTTTTCAAATACATACTCAACCACGTTCCAAGGCCACTCCTTATCAAGCTAAGTTATGTAGCTAGGCCTGTTTTAGCATTTTCCATGCGCGGAACTAAGTATATCGACCCTATAGACGGAAAGGGCTTTAAGCGCTTTCTCCCCTACGGTTATGAAAACCCCAGGGAAAATGTATTATCGCCTTCTACGCTGTCTTTAGAGCGTCACAGACTACTTTGGCTTTACTTAAAAAACGAAACAGATTTCTTTAGCAAGCAGTACAAGGTATTGCATTTTGCTCCTGAGCAGGCTTTTTACAAACGCTTTAGAAGACTCAAAAACCTAGACTATACAACCACCGATTTAGATTCCCCTTTGGCAGATATTAAGGCTGATATTTGCAAACTCCCATTCACCGACAATAGCTTTGATGTGATTCTGTGTAATCACGTGTTAGAACATATTCCTGACGACAAAAAAGCGATGGAAGAGTTATTTAGAATTCTAAAACCTGGCGGTTGGGGTATTTTTCAAATTCCTCAAGATTTAAAAAGAGCATACACCTTCGAAGACCATACCATTACCGACAAAAAAGAAAGAGCTAAAATCTTTGGACAATATGATCATGTTCGAATTTATGGTCGGGACTATTTTGATAAATTACGAAGCGTTGGCTTTGTGGTAGATGAAATAGACTACACGACAACACTAGGTTCAAAAGATATCGATCAATACCGACTGGCTGCGGGAGAAGTAATTCCCTTGGTTAAAAAATAAAAAAAGTAGTTTTACTCCTGGATCATTATCGCTTTAAATCCATCGGTTGTAAACTCTTTGATTTCACCTTGCGTATCGATATAAATAATAAACGCTTGAATATCTTTTCTTTTGGATAGGAATGACATCGTATCTACTAAATCCATAACCATAAAAGCAGTAGCGTAAGCATCGGCTTCCATACAGGTAACCGCTAAAATAGTAACTCCTAACACATTCGAATCTTTCGTGTAGCCTGTAATGGGGTCCACGGTATGCACATATCGTTTCCCAGTGCTTTCGTCTTCACGAAAGTGTCGGTAATTTCCAGAAGAGGCTAATCCTTTGTTATTTAGATATACTAAAGCGGCAGGGTAATCTCTATCATTTGCTAAGGGATCATCGATACCTACTACAAATTTTTTATTCTTTATCTTATTTTCTCCCTTTGTCACTAGTTCTCCCCCAACTTCCACTAAATAATTATGTATGCCCTTAGCTTCTAGTAATGCTCCTAATCTATCCACAGCGTAGCCCTTGGCAACAGCATTAAAATCAAACACGATACGAGCATCCGCTTTACGGATGCGTTTATTGGGCAATAACATGACCTTTTCAAATCCTACATAATTCAAAAGACTATCCACAACTATAGAATCCATTTCAATTTTTTGTCCAGGACCAAAACCCCAGGCGTTCACCAAAATACCTACCGTCGGGTCAAAATAGCCATTGGTAGTTTCATGAATATGCTTCGATAAATTAAAAACTTCTTCAAACATGGCATCAACAACTATAGTAGAATCACCAGCGTTTATTTTTGAAATATCAGAATCCGGGATATAGGTAGACATAGATTTATTAATGACCCTAAAAACAGAATCTATTTCTCGTTGAAAATCTCTTGGAACTGTATCAAAGAAAAGTATGGAGTACGATGTACCTAATGCCATACCTGTAGTATTTGATTGCACAAATTCATCAGAACAGGCTGAAAAATTGAGTAAAAATACACATCCAAAGGCTAGGCGTAAAACCTTAAATTTTAACAAGTCCATCATAATCAACAATATATTCTTCATTTAAAAAAACTGGTTTTTTATACTCTTTTGCATTCACCAAACCAACTCCCGCATAATAGGTATCGGCTTCAAAATTCGTGGCGTGTGCTTTCATTTTATTCAAATTATCCATATCTAAATCTGTAGGATCGTTAGGGTAAACAACAGATTTAACCACAATAAAATGGAGCTTTTTATTTTTGGTACATACAAATTGAGGGTTTTTTTTAAGGACGCTATTCACGGATAAAAACTCAAAGCCATCAGCCTCTAATTGTTTCCCTACAATATTCATAGCAAGATTGTGTAATTCTTGTTCTGTCAACGCTCTACTCATACCACAAAAATACTATAAAATTTAAGCATATTCTAGATTAGAGGAAGGTAGAAAAATCAAATTTATAAACATGTATAAAATATACCACACTACTTTAAATTAAACCTAAAGAAAATCAAAATGACAATAAATCCCAAAATTTTTCAAAATTTTAGTTTCGATTGCATCAAAAAATTAGTACCTTAAAATAAAAAAAACTATGACACTTTCTCCAAGACTAGAAATGGCATTAGGAAAACTCTATCATGCGTTTCATAACGATCATCTACATCCCGAATATTGCACGAAATGTGCCGTTGGGAATATCTGTAACAATTTAGAATTTTGGCAAAATTTTACAGAGCTACATGGCTCTACACAATTAAACTATGTGGGTATTGTCAATCAAAAATTTGGCAAACGATTTTATGGGTATACCCCCTTAGAACTTTTACAAATTGAGGCGGCATTTTTGCAAGGCTGTGGGTATACACTGCCCTTAAACACGACCAACAAAAAACCTAAAAACCCAAAGGATAAAACCGTTTTATTCAATGGCTTATGCGCAGCAGTAGCCTTTCTATGTCAACTAGATGGTGTTACGAATGTTATGGATTTACATAAGTTATTCCAAATTGAAAATGACCAGCCAAAATATCAACTGCAAGAAATATTAGATTGTTAAAATTTAAAATTACCAATACTAAGGGCACAAACTATAGCGCATAATACCGTCGCAACAAGACGTTCTCAAGTAATCACGGAAACCTTGAGCCTATTATTTTATAAATTATCCACTAAGCCACGGAGTCAAGAAAAATATTACCGCCTTCGCTGTTTTTGAAACACTTATAGACAAATAAAAAATGCAACCCGTTGGTTGCATTTTTTATTTGTACTATTTGATTGATAATACTATCCACCAAAATCATCAAATCTTATATGCTCATCTGGGATTCCAAAATCTTCTCCCATTTTCTGAACAGCTTTGTTCATTAATGGAGGACCACAAAAATACAGTTCAATATCTTCAGGAGACTCATGTAGATCTAGGTAATTATCGATAACACAATTATGAATAAAACCAACAAATCCATCTCCAGGAGCATCAATATTTTCTTTTACCTTCCAGTTATCTTCTGGCATTGGCTCAGAAAGTGCCATGTAAAATTTAAAATTAGGGAAATTCTTCTCTAAATTTTTAAAATGATCTATATAAAAAAGCTCACGTTTCGAGCGACCGCCATACCAGTAGGTCACTTTTCGATTTGTTTTTAAGGTATTGAATAAGTGATATAAATGAGAACGCATGGGTGCCATACCTGCACCACCACCAACATATAACATTTCACTTTCTGATTCATTGATGAAGAATTCACCGTAAGGACCAGAAATTACAACGTCATCACCTGGTTTTAATCCAAAGATATAAGAAGAAGCGATACCGGGATTTACATCCATCCAACCGTTTTTCGCTCTATCCCAAGGTGGCGTTGCAATACGCACATTGAGCATAATTTCTTTACCTTCCGCTGGGTAAGAGGCCATCGAGTAGGCACGCTCTACAGTTTCAGGATTTTTCATGACTAAAGGCCATAAATTAAACTTATCCCACTCAGCCTTAAACTTATCTGGCGTTTCATGCTCTTCTGGGTGCGCTGTAATATCAATATCAGCATATTTTATTTCACATTCAGGAATTTCAATTTGAATATAACCTCCTGCTTTGTACCCCATATCTTCTGGAATTTCAACAACAAATTCCTTAATAAAAGAAGCTACATTATAGTTACGAACCACTTTAGCTGGCCATTTTTTAATTCCAAAAACCTCTTCTGGAATGGTAATTTCCATATCCTGTTTTACCTTCACTTGACAGGCTAAACGTGCTCCATGCTGTAATTCTTTTCTTGAAAAGTGAGGAGTTTCTGTAGGAAGTGCTTCACCACCACCTGACAATACATGGCATTCACATTGAATACAAGTACCACCACCACCACAGGCCGATGGTAAAAATACTTTGTTACTCCCCAATGTCGTTAGCAACGAACTACCAGAGGCTACTTCAATTTCGCGCTCTCCATTGATCAAAATCTTCACAGGACCAGACGGAGATAATTTTTGTTTTACTACCAATAACAATGCTACTAATAACAAAGTTACTACCAAAAAAGCTGCTACGGTAGCTATTACCGTTCCTGTTGTGCTTGCGGCTAATATCATCATATTACTTTATTTATTTGTGTTGTCGGCTATGCTTAAGACAGTCTTTATCTCAGCCTCCTTTTGTTTAACATCCTTTTTTACTTCTTCCACTTGGGTCGTTTTTTCTACTGGCGCGGCTGCTTCATCACCACCAGTTAACATCCCCCCAAAACTCATAAAACCAATAGCCATTAACCCAGTAATAATAAACGTAATACCCAAGCCTCTTAAAGGAGCTGGTACGGCACTATACCTGATTTTTTCTCGAATAGCAGCTATAGCCAAAATTGCTAAAAACCATCCAATACCCGAAGATATGCCATAGTTAAAAGCCAGACCAAGTGTTTCTATTTCTCTCGATTGCATAAATAATGACCCTCCCAAAATAGCACAGTTCACAGCGATCAAGGGTAAAAATATCCCTAGGGAATTGTACAATGCTGGAGAAAATTTCTCAACAACAATTTCAACCAATTGCACCATAGTTGCTATGGTTGCAATAAACATAATAAATGATAAAAAGCTAAGATCATAATCCGCATATTCAGGTCCAAGCCAAGTTAAGGCACCCTCTTGTAATAAATACTGATCTAATAGCCAGTTTAGTGGTACGGTAATGGCCAGTACAAAAATTACTGCTGCTCCTAAGCCCACTGCTGTAGAAACTTTTTTTGAAACTGCTAGATAAGAGCACATCCCTAAGAAATAGGCAAATACCATGTTATCTACAAATATCGATTTAAAAAACAATTCTATATGTTCCATAATTTTATAAATTCTGTATCAAGTATCCAGAGTAATTAGGCACGATGCCTTCTACCCTATTGACTAGGTTTTAATCCTCTATTAATGCTTTATTTCTGCTACGCTGAATCCAAATGATAATCCCCACCACAATTAAAGCCATGGGAGGCAATACCATAAAACCGTTATTTTCATAACCTAAGGCGAACAAACCAGTTTTTTCAACAGGATCACCCATCACTTTCAATCCGAATAAAGTTCCAGAACCTAATAGTTCTCTAAAGAAACCTACAACGACCAAAATTAAACCGTATCCTAAAGCATTACCAATACCGTCTAAAAAAGACCTCCATGGACCATTAGCCAAAGCGAAAGCTTCAAAACGACCCATAATGATACAATTGGTAATAATTAAACCTATAAATACCGATAATTCTTTACTTAAGGTGTACGCAAAGGCCTTAAGCACCTGATCCACAATAATCACCAAAGTAGCTACAACAATGAGCTGGGCAATAATTCTTATTTTAGACGGAATGATATTACGCATTAACGAAATTACTACGTTCCCTACACCCATAACAAAAAGTACGGATACAGCCATTACTATCGACGGTTTTAACTGCGCCGTAATTGCCAAAGCAGAACAAATACCTAAAACCTGAATGGTAATAGGGTTGTTATCTAATAACGGATCGCTAATTAATTTACTATCTTTTTTTGATAAAAGTCCCATAGAAAATTTAGTTTAAAGTCTTAAAGTAAGGCATATACATTTTTACATCTTTCTTTAGCATGGCAGAAACACCATCGCCTGTAATGGTCGCTCCAGCTAAAGCATCAATTTTATGATCATCTTTTCTTTCATTTTTTGGGTCATTGTTCCCTTTAGCAACAGTGATGCCTTCAAATGCTTCTCCGTCCAAGAACTTTTCACCTGTAAAATCGTCCATAAAATATCGTTGCTTAATTTCCGCACCAAGACCAGGAGTTTCTCCTTTGTGATCAAAATAAACCCCAGTTACGACCATTTCTTTATCTAAGGCTACAAAACCCCAAATAGCATCCCATAATCCTTTGCCTCTAATAGGAACTACATATACATCTTTTCCATCTTTCTGTCCAAAAAATATGGGAAGACGTCTTTCATAAGAACCATTTTTTGCTTTTGTTTCCTCTTTTTTAATATCGATTAAATAAGCTTCATCATCTTCTATAAGCTCTCCACCTTGCAAAACATACTGTTTAGTGATGTATTTTGCAAACTCTTGTTCAACATTATCTGTTGAAACAAAAGCGACATCATTAGCGCCTTCATTATTATTTACGCCTAAGGCATAAAGAATGTTTTGCTGCTTTTCAAATCGTTCATTAGCTTTTACCAATGGTTTTAAACCAGAGGCTAAACCTGCTAAAATAGAACCCACAACTAAAACCATTACAATGGAAAAAATTATTGTGTAGCTATTTTTTTCTGTATTTAATGCCATAATTACGCTGTTTTAACTTTAACACGTTTCATTCTACGCTTTACGTTACCTTGGATTACATAATGATCTATCGTTGGGGCAAAGACATTCATTAATAATATCGCTAAAAACACCCCTTCCGGATATGCTGGGTTAAATACCCGAATCATAATAGAAATAAATCCTATAAGAAAACCGTAAATCCATTTTCCTTTATTGGTTTGAGACGCCGTAACTGGATCTGTCGCCATATAAACGGCTCCAAATAAAATACTTCCAATAATTAAATGTTGCCAGAAAGGAACACTCATTAGTCCATAAAACTTACTCGTTTCGGTGATCCAACCAGACTCAATAACGCCATTAAAAATAAGTCCCATGGTTAAGGCTCCAATTAAGGTACTTACGATAATTCTCCAGCTTCCTACTTTCGTAAATATTAAAAATAAAGCGCCGAGAATAATTAATACTTTTGAAGTTTCACCAACCGAACCAGGAATTAGTCCCCAAAACATATCCCAATAATCATAAGCAACTGTATTATTTTGTGCATAAGACCCCAGAATAGTTTCTCCTGATATGGCATCAGCAGTACCTGCACGCTCAACAGCGCCATGTACCCAAACCTTATCTCCTGACATCCATGTTGGATAGGCAAAGAATAAGAAGGCACGGATCGTTAAGGCAGGATTAAGGATGTTCATCCCAGTACCTCCGAAAACTTCTTTACCGATAACTACACCAAAAACAACCGCAACTGCCAACATCCATAAAGGAATATCAATAGGAACAATCAATGGCACTAACATACCAGTAACCAAATAACCTTCTTCTACCTCATGACCTTTTATTACGGCAAATAAAAATTCTACCGCCAAACCAACGCCATAGGAAACAATAACTAAAGGTAAAACCGTCCAAGCACCAATGATTAAATTGTCTATGGTCCAGAATGATGCGCCTAAAAATCCTTTGGCAGACTCTATTTCGCCAAGTGCCAAATAGTGTTGGTATCCGGCATTGAAAATACCAAATATTAAACAAGGTATTAAGGCCATAATGACCGTATTCATAGTCCGTTTTAAATCGTCAGCCGCCTTTATGTGAGTCCCGTTATGAGTGGTCTCATTAGGCAAATATAAAAAAGTATGAAGTGCATTAAAGGCTGGTGCCATTTTCTTTCCTTTGTACTTTTCTTTTAAATTGTGTAAACTACTTTTTAAGCTCATTATCCTATCTCTTTAAGCATTAAGTCCAAGCCTTTTCTTATTATATCTTGATGTGGTTGTTTAGACACACAGATAAATTCTGTTAATGAAAAATCTTCAGGAGCTACTTCGTACATTCCTAAAGCTTCCATTTCGTCTAAATCCTCGTACATACACGCTTTTAAAATTTGCATTGGATAGATATCCAAAGGAAAAACCTCTTCGTATCCTCCTGTAATTACAAAAGCACGGTGCTCACCATTTGTGTTTGTATTTAAATCAAATTTTTTATTTGGTGTTAACCATGAAAAAGTTAGGGCTCTAGAATTTGATATTTTATTAAAAACTGGCTTATTCCATCCAAAAAATTCATAATCATCCCCTTCAGGAATCGCTGTAACTGTGGTGTTGTAATAGCCTAAATGACCCGACTGACTTGAGGTAACCCCTGTTAATACATCGCCATTAATAACCCTAAACTTGGCTTCATTAACGCCACTAGCATATAAAAAAGTTGCTATTTCAGCCCCAATTTTAGTCGTGTAGTATTTTGGATTTTTTATAGAAGAACCAGCAAGAGCTATGGTTCTATCAGCATTAAATTTACCCGTTAATAGCGCTTCTCCTATAATAACCAAATCTTGAGGAGTAACCACCCAAACCAATTCCCCTTTATTGATAGGGTCAATTTTATTGATTTGTGTTCCTACCAAACCGGCAGGGTGCGGCCCTGACACTTTATGGTGTTCTACCCCTTGCAAACCAGCAAGTGGAGAATTAGCACCACTATGAGATACATGCACTTTTCCGGCTGTTAATTTTGCTAAAGCAGTGATTGCAGCCTGTATTTCAGCTTCTTTGCCCTTTAAGGTAAAATCTAAATCCGCAGCCAAAGGTGCAGTAGTAAAACCAGAAATAAAAATAGCTTTAGGGCTAGTTTCTGGATTTGCTATCACATCATATGGTCTCTGCTTTATAAATGGCCAACAACCAGATTGAAGTAAAAACGCTTTCACTTCAGAAGCTGAAATGGATCCTAAATTTGGAATTGCATGCGCTACCGCTACTTGTGTTTTATCCGCTGTAATTTTTAAAGATAGAATGCTTCGCCTCTCTCCTCTCTTAATTTCAACCAACGTACCACTTACAGGAGAAACAAAAAGCATACTTTCATGATTTTTGTTGTAAAAAAGCGCCTCACCTGCTTTTACTTCTGCGCCTTCTTTCATCAGCATTTTTGGGTTGACCCCATGAAAATCCTGAAGATTTATGACATAATCATTACTTAGAGAAGCCTTAGAAATATCTTTTTCTGCAGCACCGACTAAGTTAATGTTTAAGCCTTTTTTAATTCTGATGTCTTTAGACATATTGCTATAAACCTTAGGTTAAAAAAATTTCATGCAAAAATAAGACTAAATGGAAAGTTTTCATAATTATTGTCTATAAATTTACAACTTATAACGAAGTTAATTTTCAAGGCATGCTTTTTGTTTAACTTTGTTTAAAAATACTGCTATTTCATGAGGTTCTTTGTTAAACATATCTTGTTTTTTTTATGTGTAAATTCACTTCTTTCTCAAGTACAAGAAGAAGTTAACCCGCCGTCAAACATAAAATCTATTATTTTTAAAGGCGCTACAGACGACCAATTCCCGGTGGTACAACTGGGCGATGCGATATATCTAGATTTTGATGACATCACCGCGAGCGAACAAGATTTTTATTATAAAATTATTCACTGCGATTATGACTGGACGCCATCTGATTTATTAAAGTCTCAATACCTTAGAGGTAGTGATAATTTAAGAATCATTGATTATGAAAATAGTTATAACACCTTACAACCCTATTCTAACTATAAGCTCAGCATCCCAAACGAAAACACAGGGCTGAAAGTAAGTGGCAATTATATGTTAGAAATTTATGACAGTAATTATGAGCTTCAGTTTTCTAGACGTTTTTTAGTGTACCAAAACTTGGTAACCGTAGGCGCTACCGTAAAGAGAAGTAGAGATTTTGAATTTTTAAATGAAAAACAAGTAGTTCACCTAACGATTAATTATGCCAACTTTCAATTAATCAACCCCTTAAAGGAAGTGAAAATCTCTATTTTACAAAATTACTATTGGCCCTCTGCAATTTATAATGTAAAACCTCAATACACCATAGGAAGTCAGTTGGTATATAAATATGATCAGGAAACAAGTTTTTTTGGGGGTAATGAATTTTTAAATTTTGACACCAAAGACCTGCGCGCGCCCACAGTGGCAATTTCATCGATAGAGGTTTCAGATCTTTACCATCACTATTTATTTACAGATATTTATAGAAATGACAGGCCCTATACCTATTTTCCTGACATTAATGGAGATTTCGCTATCAACACTTCTCAAGGAGATGACACCTCAAGAGAAGCAGAATATAGCAAGGTGCACTTTAGTCTGCCGTATGTAGAAGAAATTGGCTTAAATGAAGTGTATATTTATGGAAAGTTCAATAATTTTATGTTGGATGAAGAAAACAAAATGACCTTCAACGCCAATAATGGATTATTAGAAGCTACTTTAAAAATGAAACAAGGCTTCTACAATTACAAATATGTGGTAAAGAAAGAAAATGGTGACATTGATTTAAATAAGGTTTCCGGAAACTTTCATTTTACCGAAAACAATTATTTAATATTGGTTTACTATCGTGATATTGGTGCACTTTATGACGGACTAATAGGAATAGGCACTGCAAATTCAAGAAATATTAGTAATTAAAACAAACCGTATAGCTTTAAAAAATTAACTTATAACGAACATTTACAGCATTCATTTATAGTTTAAAAAAGGTTTGTTATATTGCTCTAATTTTAATTTTGTACGGAACATAAATTAGCAAAAGAATAAATTTACCAAGGAATGAATAGCCGTAAAATTTTCTTAAAGTTTACGTTTATTGCCTTCGATTTTATAATTTAGCGAGAAGAATTATGATTTAGTTCTTTTTTTTAGCACTTTAGACTTTGATCCTTATGACTACACTTATCACAAAAGGCATAAAAATTTCAGTACATACTAGTTTTGAAGGCACCTTCTTTAAAAACTACAAAACGCATTATGCTTTTGGGTATACCATAACCATAGAAAATCAAACTAAAGACACTGTTCAGCTTACTTCGCGCCACTGGAGAATTTACGACTCATTAAATGAGTTAGAAATTTTAGATGGTGAAGGGGTCATCGGCAAAAAACCGGTGATTAAACCCGGAGAATCGCACACCTACAGTTCTGGATGCTTATTAACTTCGACAATAGGCGCTATGAAAGGTCACTATACTATGGTAAATTTAAAATCGGACGAAAAAATCAGGGTGTCTATTCCCACTTTTAAATTTAATACCCCGTTTACCTTAAACTAAACACTTCTTTTACTTTTTTACTTTTTTCACCTTTTTTGTTTTAGTACCTTTACGACTACTTTCTAAAATTAAAACAAAACAACATGGGTAAAGGATTTTTTCAAGTTCCTATAGCAATTAACGAACCTATAAAAGGGTTTGCTCCAGGATCTCCTGAACGACAAGAAGTATTAAAACAATACCAAGAATATTTTAATGGGAGTGTCGATGTTCCGATGTATATTGGAAACGAAGAGATTAAAACCGGCAAAACAAAGCCAATGTCTCCACCACATGACCATAAACATCAAGTAGGTCAATATCACCTTGCTGAAAAAAAACACGTCACCCAAGCCATCGAAAATGCCTTAGCATCGAGACAAGCCTGGGCCAATTTAGCTTGGGAACAACGTGCTGCTATTTTCTTGAAGGCTGCCGAATTAATTGCAGGTCCTTACCGGGCTAAAATTAATGCGGCCACCATGATTGCACAATCTAAAACTATACACCAGGCTGAAATAGACGCTGCTTGTGAACTGATTGACTTTTTGCGTTTTAACGTAGAATACATGTCTCAAATATACCAAGAGCAACCTGCTTCTGCTGAAGGAATTTGGAATCGCGTAGAGTACCGTCCTTTAGAAGGTTTTGTGTATGCTATTACTCCTTTTAACTTTACAGCTATTGCAGGAAACTTACCCGCAAGTGCCGCTATGATGGGAAATGTAGTTGTTTGGAAACCAAGTGATAGTCAAATTTTCTCAGCCAAAGTAATTGTCGATATTTTTAAAGAAGCCGGTGTTCCTGATGGCGTTATTAATGTGATTTATGGTGATCCTGTGATGATTACCGAAACCGTATTAGCTAGCCCCGATTTTGCAGGCATTCACTTTACGGGTTCTACGCATGTTTTCAAAGAGTTATGGAAACAAATTGGCAGCAATATCCACACCTATAAAACCTATCCTAGAATTGTTGGTGAAACAGGAGGTAAAGATTTTATACTAGCACACAAAACAGCAAATACGAAACAAGTGGCTACGGCTATTGTTCGTGGTGCTTTTGAATTTCAAGGACAAAAATGTAGTGCTGCCTCAAGAGTATACTTACCTAAATCTACTGCCCATGAAATTTTAAATCATGTAAAAGAAGATTTAAAAACAATCAATACACCAGGTTCTCCAGAAGATATGAGCAATTTTGTCACCGCTGTAATTCACGAAGCTTCTTTTGATAAATTAGCGACGTATATAGACGGTGCTAAAAATGCAAAAGATGCTGAAATTTTTGCTGGTGGTAATTATGACAAATCAAAAGGATATTTTGTGGAGCCCACTGTTATTTTAACAAGCAATCCTAAATATACCACCATGGAGACCGAACTTTTTGGACCTGTAGTGACCGTTTATATTTATGACGATGCAGACTGGGTAAAAACCTTAGAGCTTGTAGATGGCACCTCAGAATATGCATTAACAGGAGCTGTTATTGCTACAGATCGGTACGCCATTGACGAAGCTACAAAAGCTTTACAAAACTGTGCTGGAAATTTTTATATCAATGACAAACCAACAGGTGCCGTCGTTGGGCAACAACCTTTTGGTGGCGCTAGAGCTTCTGGAACAAATGATAAAGCAGGTTCTATGCAAAACTTGCTACGTTGGGTTTCTCCAAGGCTAATTAAAGAAACTTTTGTTACCCCAGTAGACTACAGATATCCCTTTTTAGGATAACACACGAACATAAGTACCACGCTATTAGCGTTCAAAAGCCACTATATACCTTGATTATATAGTGGTTTTTTTTTAGTTTTCACTAGAAGAAATATACTTTCAATGTAAATTTAACGTTAAGTAATTGTAAACCTAAAGTAAATATGCTAAATTTACTTATCAAAATAGACGGATTATGAAAGAAAGCGCATTTAACAGAAAAAAAGCCAAGAGCTCAGTAAGCTTCAAAAGTATTGAAACCTACATAAGAGATTATGCAAAAAACTGTAGATTATCTTATTTAAGATTATTGCACATGTAGTCGTATAAGTAAAAACAGTTTAAAAAAGTTCTAGTAATGATTACAAACCATTGCTAGAACTTTTTTTATCCCCTAAACTTTAAAGGGAGGTACACTACTTTTTTCGTTTCGAAGAAATCTTCTTTATAATAGTCCGATAGGTTAAAAATTTCTGCAATTCTATATTCCTTTAATTCCTCAGATAAATCACCGCCTTTTAAATACAATATTCCGTTTTTCCGCTCGTGTAGAGATTCTTTTTTGATTTTCCCTTTAACCCAATGTGTAAAAGTAGGCATAGCCGCCACCGCCCTACTCACTATAAAATCAAATTTTCCCTTTACATTTTCTACTCGATCATTGATGGTCGTCACATTTGTTAACTCCAAACCTTCCACTACCTCATCGACCACTTTTATTTTTTTTCCAATAGCATCCACTAAGGTAAAATGAACTTCCGGAAACAAAATCGCCAACGGAACGCCAGGAAAGCCCCCTCCAGTACCTACATCAATAATTTTTGAACCTGGTAAAAATTGTTGAATTTTGGCAATTCCCAAAGAATGCAAAACATGGCGCACATATAATTCATCAATATCCTTTCTAGAAACTACATTTATTTTTAAATTCCAGTCTTTATAGAGCTCTGATAATTTTAAAAATTGCTGTTTTTGTGTTTCTGTTAGATTCGGGAAATAGTTTAAAAGTATTGTAATATCCATATCTTAAATTGAAAATTTTAAGCAAAAATAAGATTTTATAAATCATAATTATTTCCTTTTTTGAGCCCTATTTACTTTAATACATTCTGAATTAACTTATCTTTGTAAAAAACAATATTATGAGTAAAGAAACCATTCGATTTTCAAGAAAGGATTCTACGGATTTTTTCAAGACACTGAATAAGAGAGTTAACGATTACTTCAAGGAAAATAAATTAAAAAAAACAGGTGATTGGCGTTTGCATTTAAAAACAGCCATTATGTTCACTTTATTTTTAGCTCCCTACTTCTTAATTTTAACTTTAGGACTTCCTATCTGGGCAAATCTATTGCTAACTATCTTAATAGGTATTGGTATGGCCGGCGTAGGGATGAATGTGATGCACGATGGGAACCACGGTTCCTATTCTAATAAAAAGTGGGTCAATAAAATAATGGGAAGCAGTATTTATATTCTTGCCGGAAATGTGTACAACTGGCAAGTTCAACACAATGTGCTACACCATACCTACACTAATATTCACGAACATGATGAGGATTTAGAAGCAGGAAGAATTTTACGCTTTTCAGAACATTCTGAATGGAGAAAGCACCATAAATTTCAACATTATTATTCTGTTCTATTGTACGGATTATTGACATTTAATTGGGCCATTACAACAGACTTTCAACAAATGTACCGCTATACCAAGCGCAAACTTTCGTATGGTAAATTACCTAATCCTGTAATGAATTGGAGTAAATTAGTCATTACCAAAATAATATATGTTAGTATTTGGATTGTTTTACCAATGCTCATTTTAGATATTGCTTGGTGGCAAATCCTTATTGGCTTTTTTGTTATGCATTATGTTGCTGGTGTTATTTTAAGTGTAACGTTTCAGTTAGCACACGTTGTTGATCAAGCTGAAACACCATTGCCAGATAAAACTGGAACCATGAAAAATACTTGGGCCATACACCAACTGTTCACAACGGTTAATTTTGGAACAAAAAACAAAATAGTAAATTGGTTTACTGGTGGCCTAAATCACCAAGTAGAACACCATATTTTTCCTAACATTAGCCACGTGCATTACACGAAAATTGCAAAAATTGTAAAAGAAACTGCGAAGGAGTTTAATTTGCCCTACAACGAATACAAGACAACAAGAAAAGCTATATTTTCGCATTTCAATCACTTAAAGCAGTTGGGTAAAAAACCTACTTTACAGTATTAGAAAACCGGTGTAACATATGAGCAATCAATTATCAGATAGGGTCAACAAATTAGCAATCTCTGCAACCCTTGCCATGGCAGCAAAAGCAAGAGAATTAAAAGCTGAAGGTAAAGATATCATCGGACTTAGTCTGGGGGAACCTGACTTTAATACTCCAGATTACATAAAAGATGCTGCTATTCAAGCTATAAATGATAATTATAATTCATACTCTCCGGTGGATGGGTATGTTGAATTAAAAGAGGCGATTATCACTAAATTTAAAAGAGATAATCGGTTAAGCTATACCCAACCGCAAATAGTGGTTTCTACTGGCGCAAAACAATCTTTATACAATGTAGCTCAGGTTTGTTTAAATAAAGGAGACGAAGTTATTTTGCCTTGCCCGTATTGGGTAAGCTATAGTGATATTGTACAACTTGCCGAAGGTGTCCCCGTAGAAGTACCTACTTCTATAGAGAATAATTTTAAAATGACACCCGAACAGTTAGAAGCTGCAATTACGCCAAAAACTAAAATGCTATGGTACAGTTCACCTTGTAACCCTACTGGCTCTATCTATAGTAAAGAAGAATTAAGAGCCTTGGCAGATGTACTTCAGAAGCATCCACAAATAGTTGTCGTAAGTGATGAAATCTACGAACACATTAATTATGGGGTAACGCCACATGCTTCTATGGCTGAATTTCCTGATATGTTCGAGAGAACAGTTACCGTTAACGGTGTTGCAAAGGCTTTTGCTATGACCGGCTGGAGAATTGGATACATAGGTGCACCAACATATATTGCACGTGCCTGTAATAAACTGCAAGGACAAGTAACGAGCGGAGCCAATTGCATTGCGCAACGTGCTGTGATTACTGCCCTATTAGAACCCGTAAGTCGAATTAGCTTTATGGTAGATAAGTTCAAAGAGCGCAGAAAACTAATTTTAGGCTTACTAAAAGACATTCCTGGATTTATATGTAACGAGCCAGAAGGTGCGTTTTATGTTTTCCCAAATGTAACAGCGTATTTTGGCAAGACTTTAAACGGAACTAAAATTACAAATTCTTCTGACTTGTCAATGTATTTATTAGAAGCTGCCAATGTAGCTACCGTTGCAGGAGATTCTTTCGGAAACAATAATTGCATTCGAATTTCTTATGCCGCTAGTGAAGATCAAATTACAGAAGCTTTAGCAAGAATAAAAAAGGCGGTAACGCTTTAAACCTAATACATATCATGCGTAACAATAAGGCCTCAATTTTTTATTGAGGCTTTTTTTTGATGCAGGCTCGAATGAAAATTAAATACTATTGTAGAAACTTCAAAAGTATGTTTTACTATTTAAAACAAAACTTAAAACTCAACACTTTTGCATATGGCTCAAAAGCCTAAAGCATAGCACCATTACATCTTCTTCCAGAAATACGGCGTAAACAAGATCAATACCGTAAAAAGCTCTAACCTCCCTAAAAGCATTAAAAAGCCGCACCACCATTTACCTAAAGCTGGCAAACTATTAAAATTACTCAGTGGATTAAGTGTCCCTAAAGCCGGACCTA
The DNA here is from genome assembly GCF_000799565.1 of Cellulophaga sp. Hel_I_12. Lineage (NCBI taxonomy): Bacteria > Pseudomonadati > Bacteroidota > Flavobacteriia > Flavobacteriales > Flavobacteriaceae > Cellulophaga > Cellulophaga sp. Hel_I_12. The sequence goes on along the minus strand of NZ_JUHB01000001.1, from coordinate 3,436,221 downwards.
CGTTCCCTAAAGAGGATGCAGCACCACCAATGGCCGACGTAAAATCTAAACCTAAGGCACCCAAGACTAAAGAGCCTATGATGAAGAGCAGCATATACAATACAAAGAAGGCTATAATATTGTAAACAATATGTTCCCGTACTGTTTTATTATTATACCGAACAGGAATCACCGCATTAACATGTAAAGTGCGCTTAAATTCTAATAATCCGTTTTTAATAATTAGCAAGTGGCGCATTACCTTAATACCACCCGCCGTTGAACCCGCGCATCCTCCTAAAAACATGAGACCGAAAAAGAAAATAGTCAAGAAGGGTGTCCAACTCGTGAAATCAGCACTTACAAATCCCGTGGTAGTGATGACCGATAAAACTTGGAAAAGTGAATGTCTAAAAGCACTTTCTGCTTCGCCAAAAACCATAGGGTGGTAGTCTGAGGTTTCTACGTTTGCTTTAAAAAAAATGACTAATGCTGCTATGATGGTAAAAGATATGACAAAAATGCTATAAAATTTAAACTCCTCATCATGCAATACTTTTTGCACTTTGCCTTTAAAAGCATAGTAACTTAAAACAAAATTAGTTCCTGCCAAAAACATAAAGAGCATGATGATGTATTGAATTAAGGGCTGATCATTCCAATAAGCAACACTTAAATTTTTAGTTGAAAAACCACCTGTTGATAAGGTCGCTAAAGAATGATTTATAGCGTCAAAGAAAGACATCCCAGCCAACTTTAATAAAATAGTCTCTGCCACGGTATAGCCAAAATAAATTAACCAAAGGCGTTTGGCTGTATCTGTAATTCTAGGATGTAATTTATCTCCTGCGGGCCCTGGTGCTTCTGCAGCAAAGAGTTGCATTCCTCCAATCCCTAACAAGGGTAAAATAGCAATGGCTAAAACGATAATACCCATTCCACCAATCCAATGTGTTAAACTACGCCAAAATAAAATGCCTTCCGGCAACACTTCAATATCATCTAAAATTGAAGCTCCCGTAGTGGTATAGCCTGAAATAGTTTCGAAAAAAGCGTTTGTTAAATCTGGGATAGCTCCGGAAAAAATATAAGGCAAAACCCCCGATATAGACATGATTAACCAACCAAAAGTAACAATAATATACCCCTCTTTTCGGCCTACTTCTTTTTCATGGCTTCGGGTTAAAAACATGGCTAAAGTACCCACTATCATTGTTACAACAGCGGCTAAAGCAATATCGATGGTAACACCATCTTTATAGATTCCACTAATCACAGCAGCCAGAACCATGAAACCTCCATTACAGAGTATCAAAAGTCCCATCAAGTGAAAAATTATCTTGTAATTAAGTCTCATTAAAGAAACATTTTTTCAATTTTAGGAATGGCACTAGGCAAACAACAAACGACCACTCTATCCCCTTCTTCAATTTTAAAATCGCCTAAAGCAATGATGCCAAGACCATCTTTAATAACACCACCAATCGTCGCATCTTTAGGAAAATCTAATTCCTTTATACTTTTACCATTTACAGAAGAACCTGACTTCACGATAAATTCTAAAATTTCGGCGTTTAAATTATTGAGTCGTGTTAAAGCAACCACCTCTCCCCTTCTGATATATCGAAATATATTATTCGCTGCTAATAATTTTTTATTGATTAGGGTATCAATCCCTATGGAGTGGGAAAGCTGAAAATAGTCCATATTTTCAACCATGGCAATGGTTTTTTTAATGTTTTTAGATTTTGCAACTAAACAAGACATAATATTAGTTTCAGAATTACCAGTTACGGCAATAAAAGCATCCATGGCACTTAGACTTTCTTCATCTAATAATTCAACATTTCTACCATCACCATTAATGATAAGTGCATTGGGTAATTCTTCAGCTAGATCAAATGCTTTTTCTTTATTAATTTCAATAAGCTTTACATTAAATTTATTTTTACAAAGGTCGCGAGCCGTTTTGTATCCCACTTTACTACCTCCGAGAATCATCACATTTTTTATATCTCTTTTCACCATTCCCGTTAACTTGTACAACTCGCTTACCCCTTCTTTAGCGGTAATAAAATATACCTGGTCTTCCTCTTGAAAAACGGTATCCCCGCGAGGAATAATTGTAAATTGGGTGCCTGTTCTTTGTAAAGCAATAGGCATAAAATTAAGTTCCGGAAATATCTGAGCAGCCTCTTTTACTGTTTTTCCAACAAAAGGAGCTGATTTTGGCAAGGAAACGCCGCACATAATCAGTGCCCCTTCTTCAAACTCATAGGTATCGTTAAATGCTGATTGATTGAGCAATAACTGTATCTCTTCCGCCGCAAGTTCTTCAGGGGAAATTAATTCATCAATCCCTAATTTTTTGAAATCTACGAGTGATTTATTTTTTTTGAATTCTGTATTTGATATACGAGCAATTGTTTTTTTACAACCTAATTGCTTTGCTAATAAACACAGGGTAATATTTGTAGTTTCGGATGAAGTGACTCCAATAACTAAATCTGATTTCTCTACCTGAGCCTCTAGTAACAAGGATATTGATGTAGCATCACCTTTTAGTACACGAATGTCTAAGTGCGAATCTGCATACGCCAAACTTTCTTTTACGCTATCAATTAGGGTAATGTCTTGGGATTCGTATGAAAGCAACTTTGCTAAGTGAAACCCCACTTCACCAGCTCCTGCTATGATAATTTTCATTTGTTACAAATGTTGTTTTCCATTACTGTATACCCATTTTCAAGTGTCATAGGTTTTTCTAAATTGGAATTTCCTTTAATAGGAACGGGTATTAAGCCCGTTTTTTTATGAAAAGTTTGAATTAATTTAGGCTGTAAAATTACATAAATAAATTTTCATGAAATTAAATTGTAGCCTTTAAAAACAAAAAACCTGTAAGTTTATTGTTCTTCATAGGGACAATAAGCAAATACGAAATTGTATCTTTGCTAAAAATTGCGTCCATGAGTAAAAAAGTTACTCCTTATAAAAATTCCGAGCTAGGAAAAAAAGAACAAGTAACCCGAATGTTCGATACCATCTCTACAAATTACGATGGTTTAAACCGTGTTATTTCATTTGGTATTGATATCAAATGGCGAAAAAGAGTTGTGGCTATTTTAAAAAATAAAAATCCTGATTCTATTTTAGATATTGCTACGGGAACAGGTGATTTGGCTATTAATTTAATTGAAACAGGTGCCTCAAAAATAATAGGTTTAGATATTTCTCCTGGAATGTTGGCCGTAGGACAAAAAAAGGTCACTGAAAAAAAACTAAACAGTACCATTGATATGGTGGTTGGCGACAGTGAAGACTTACCTTTTGAAGAAAATACTTTTGATGCTGTTACTGTTGCCTTTGGAGTCCGGAATTTTGAAAACCTTGAAATAGGGCTATCCGAAATTTACAGAGTGTTAAAAAAAGGAGGTAATTTGGTGGTTTTAGAGACTTCTGTACCTACTAAAACACCCTTTAAACAAGGTTATAATTTCTATACAAAACGTATTTTACCTAAGATTGGCCGCTTATTTTCTAAAGATGATGTCGCCTATGAATACCTTTCGGAATCGGCCGCTGTTTTTCCGCATGGAAAAGCTTTCAACAATATTTTGGAGAAAATTGGGTTTATAGATATAGAGAACAAACCTCAAACACTTGGGGTAGCTTCTATATACGTAGCTACAAAATAAGGTATGAAGAATATTATTTTACTGTTTTTAGGCCTATTTATAAGTCTAACAATGAAAGCACAGTTTAACGAAAAGCCCGTCCTCAACATTGCCACTGAAGATGAAAAATTATTAAATTGGGGTTATTTTTTGGGTTTTAATCAGTATGATTTTAAGTTCAACTACAAAGAAGTCCCTGATATTGGCGATATTTTAGTGTCTACAACCGCTGGTTTTAATGTTGGCTTGATTGGTGAAGTGCGGCTAAATAAATTTTTAGATGTACGTTTTGAACCAGGATTATTCTATGCGCAAAGAACGATTGGTTTTAGAGGCTTTTCCGACGAAAATAGAGCCATTAGAGAAGTGAAATCTACCTACATTAACTTTCCTTTACTTTTAAAAGTAAGCACAAAAAGAATTGGTAACTGGAAGCCTTTTGTCATTGGCGGGGCGGCCTATGCCTTAAACTTAGGAAGTAACGAAGATAGCGTAGATGATAATTCTTCGGGCACTTTTAGAATGACAAAAAACAACTATAATTTGGAATTAGGTTTTGGTATCGATTTTTACTTAGAATATTTTAAATTTGCACCCTCTATTCGAGGCGTTTTTGCCATCAATGACGAGTTAATCCCAGATAATGACCCTAATAGTCCTTGGACCGGTAACTTAGATGGTATGAGAACAAGAGGTGTTTTTATTAACTTTACTTTCGAATAATTAAATATCTGCTCACATCACTACCTAAAATGACAGTTATAAGCGCTCCAAAGGAGCAATAAAACACAAATTTTAAACTATAGGAAGTCTATTCTCTAGGTATGAACAGCGCAGTGATCTTTATTCTTTCATAGCTCCTATAGAGCTATCGTCTTATTTCATGCAAAATAATTGCCGTGGCAGTAGCCACATTTAAACTTTCGGTTGTGCTTGCTCCAAAATGATTTATGGTTATTCGTTTCGTAACTAGTTTTGAAATTTCCTCAGAAATACCATTAGACTCATTCCCCATCACTAAAATTCCTGGATTGGTAAAATTCGCTTGATGAACAGCAGTTCCACTCATAAAAGCACCATAAACAGGAAGATTCGCCGTTTTTAAAAAATCAGCCAAGTCTACACAAGTCACTTGAACCCTCGCAATAGACCCCATAGTAGCTTGTAAAACTTTAGGATTAAAGCAATCAACATTGTTTGTGGTAGTTACTATATTTTTAATTCCAAACCAATCACACAGTCTTATGATGGTACCTAAATTACCTGGATCACTAATGGTGTCTAGCGCAACAATCCAATCTTGAAGTGGTATCTTTTTAGGTTTTGGAATTTTAAAAACACCTAAATACCCATTAGGAGTACTTAAATTGCTCATTTTTTTTAAATCATCTGCCTTGATCAGTTCCACATTATATGTTTCACTTTCAACAAAATTGAGATCTGTACTGTATATTTTATAGGTTTCAAAATCAGAAGCCATAAGCTCTTGAACCGTTTTTTTACCTTCTACAACAAACAACTGATGCTCATATCGGTATTTTTTTTGCTGTAGGCTTTTTATAAATTTTATTTGGCTTTTACCAACCATACAAATAATGTATTTTTGATTTTTAGAGAATCACTTAGTTTGAAAAAAAACACTGTAAAAATAGTCTTATTATTCTTAGGTTTAATCATCAGTTCTTGTAATACTCTTAAAAGAGTTGAAGATGACGAGCTGTTATTGGTTAAAAATAATATATTGGCTAATGGGGAGAAAGTGAACGACGAGAATATTAAAAGCTTAATTATTCAAAAACCAAATACTGCCTTATTCGGTTACCCGCTTAGCTTAAATATTTACAATCTCGCAAAAAGCAATCCAGACTCGTCATATCAAGCATGGCTTTATAAAAAGCCTAAACGAATAGAGCGCCTTAGGAAACTTATCTCCCAAAAACAATTAGACAGTCTTGGAGAATCTTTTTTTGTAAAAGGCTTCAGCAAGTGGCTTAAAAAAACAGGACAAGCCCCAGTTATTATTGACACCTCCAAAACTAGGAGGTCTATAGATCGCGTAAAAGCGTATTACGGCAATAGAGGCTATTTTAATGCCAGGGCAAACTTTAGGGTAGATAGTAGTAGCAGAAAACAAAGAGCTTTGATTACCTATGATCTTCAACTAGGAAATCCTTTTATAATTGATTCTACCTATCGCAGCATTGCTTCATCTGCGGTTGATTCTATTTACGAAAAAAATAAGGATAACTCTTTCATTAGGGCTAAATCACAATTCGAATTAAACAATCTGACCAATGAACGGGAGCGCTTAACCGATTTGTTCAGAAATAACGGCATTTATAATTTTCAAGAAAGTTCTATTTTTTACAATATCATTTCGGATACGGCTCGTGCAGCCAATGATCCAAATTTAAATATTGAATTAAACATTGATAATTTAAAAAAAAGAGGCGATAGTGCAAAGACCGAATACAAAGTATACACGTTTAAAAAAGTAAATATTTATGCAGATCACCTCTATGCTGATTTAAATTCTCCATTAGATTCTGTAGGTTATAATGGCTATACTATTTTTTTTAGAGACAAATTAAAATACAAACCAAAAGCACTTACCGATGCTATTTTTTTAGAAAAAGACAGTATTTACAGAGAAATCAATAGGCTTCGAACGTACCGACAAATCAGTAACTTAAACAATTTTAAATATCCAAACATTGAAATTCTACCAGACACTACGAACCATACTCTAGTGTCTAATATTTATCTCGCCGCAAGAGACAAGTATTCCTTTAATTTTGAGACCGACATAACACACTCAAACATTCAATTTGCTGGAATTTCTTTTACACCAGGTTTAAGTATTCGAAACGTTTTTGGAGGCGCAGAAAACTTGAGCATTTCTGCAAGAGCCAGTTTGGGTGCCTCTAGAGATGGCACCATACAAGATGATCGCTTTTTTAATGTTCAAGAATATGGGGGTGATGTTAATTTAGACCTTCCTCGAATCTGGTTTCCCTTGCTCAACACGAAAAAGATTATTCCCTACTATATGCTTCCTCAAACACGATTGTCATTAGGGACAAGTTTTCAACAAAACATAGGACTAGACAAGCAAACCTTTAATAGTATTTTGGGATATACTTGGACTCCAAAAACCGAAACCAAGCATGGCTTTGAATTGCTAAACGTACAGTATGTAAAAAATGTTAATATTAATCGCTTTTATAATGTCTACAGAAATAGCTTTAATCGCCTCAATGCCATCGCCAAACAAGATGTTTATGTAAACAACCCAGGCTTAGCTGGCTTATACGAAGATCCCGACAATGATGGAACAATAAGACTAAGTATTCCTGAGGGCACAAGAATTTTTACAGATACCATTTTATCTGGAAGTATTTCAGCTACTGCTACCGATTTTGACGAGGTTAGGAGTATCGAAGAAAGAAGAGAGCGTTTAAGTCAAAACAACTTAATATTTGCCTCAAACTATACCTTTTCGAAAAGTAATAAATCTAGTTTGACCGACAATAGTTTTCATCAATTTAAGATTAAGGTGGAAAGTGCTGGTAATTTACTGTCCCTGATGTCTACTATTGTCCCCTTCAATACCGATGAAAATAACGATAAATTAGTGTTTAGTGTTCCTTATTCACAATATATAAAAACAGAATTTGACTATATTAAGCATTGGGAAGTTTCACCGACACAGGTAATAGCCTTTAGGAGTTTTATAGGAGCCGCTATTCCCTACGGTAATTCTGATAACATACCCTTTGTACGAAGTTATTTTGCCGGTGGGTCTTATGACAATAGAGCTTGGAACCCTTATTCTTTAGGCCCAGGGAGAACCAACAATTTAAACGATTTTAACGAAGCCAATTTTAAATTGGCATTTAACCTAGAATATAGATTTCCTATGATTGGAAATTTTAAAGGATCCTTTTTTGCAGATGCTGGTAATATTTGGAATGTTTTGGATAATGTAAATGACCCCGACGCCACCTTTAATGGCCTAAGCTCCTTACAAGATATTGCCTTAGGCACAGGTTTTGGTATCCGGTATGATTTTACGTATTTTATCTTCAGAGTTGATTTAGGTTTTAAAACCTATAATCCGGCAGAAGAAATGAATAAAAGATGGTTTAGAGATTACAATTTTGCCAACTCCGTATTACAAATTGGTATTAATTACCCCTTTTAAATTTGGCGTACTGAGGTATTTTCGAAAACGAAATCGCAAGGCTAATATTTTTAGATTATGTTGTTTGGTCTTAAAAAACACAGGAGTCTCTTAATAATTTTATTACTTTTGTTTTTCATTTTAGATGTTTACTAATAAACTAGACTATTAAATTATGGCGCATACTATAAAACCAGGAGTTGCTACTGGAGATCAAGTACAAGAGATTTTTAATTACGCAAAAGAAAAAGGTTTTGCTTTACCGGCGGTTAATGTAATAGGGTCTGACACCATAAATGCTGTTTTAGAAACTGCTGCAAGTTTAAACTCGCCTGTTATCATTCAGTTTTCAAATGGTGGCGCTCAATTTAATGCAGGGAAAGGATTGTCTAACGATGGTCAAAAAGCGGCGATACATGGGGCTATCGCTGGTGCAAAGCACATTCACCAATTAGCAGAAGCTTACGGTGCGACGGTTATTTTACATACCGACCATTGTGCTAAAAAATTACTTCCTTGGATTGATGGTTTATTAGACGCAAGTGAAGCGCACTACGCTACAACCGGTAAATCCTTATTTAGCTCCCACATGATTGATTTATCTGAGGAGCCATTAGAAGAAAATATTGCGATCTGTAAACAATATTTAACCAGAATGGCAAAAATGGAAATGACTTTAGAAATAGAGTTAGGGATTACAGGAGGTGAAGAAGATGGTGTGGACAACTCAGATGTTGATGATTCAAAATTATACACCCAGCCAGAAGAAGTAGCTTACGCTTACGAAGAGCTTTCAAAAGTAAGTCCACGATTTACAATTGCAGCAGCCTTCGGTAACGTTCACGGTGTTTATAAGCCTGGAAACGTTAAATTAACTCCGAAAATCTTAAAGAATTCTCAGGAATATATTTCAAAAAAATACAATGTAGAACACAATCATATCGATTTTGTATTTCACGGAGGTTCAGGTTCTACCGTAGCAGAAATTCGTGAAGGAATTAGTTACGGAGTGATTAAAATGAATATCGATACCGATTTACAATATGCATTTTTAGAAGGCATTCGAGATTATATTCAAGACAAAAAAGATTTTTTACAATCTCAAATTGGCAATCCTAATGGAGCTGACGAGCCTAACAAAAAGTATTACGACCCAAGAGTTTGGTTACGTGAAGGCGAAAAGACCTTTGTGAACCGTCTTAAAAAGGCTTTTGAAGATTTAAACAATGTAAACACCTTATAATTTAATAAAACAATCCGTTTTTAACTAAATATTCAACCTATGTCGTCTTGGTTTAAAAGAAAAGAAAAAGGAATACAAACAGCAACGGAACAAAAAAAAGATACCCCGAGAGGACTTTGGTATAAATCGCCTACTGGAAAAATTGTGGAATCCGATGATTTAGCAAAAAATTTCTATGTAAGTCCAGAAGACGATTACCATGTTCGCGTTGGGAGTAAAGAATACTTTGAAATTTTATTTGATGATAATAAGTTTAAAGAACTCGATGCGAAACTTACGTCTAAAGATCCGCTTAAATTTGAGGATACTAAAAGATATGACGATCGTTTAAAAGCTGCAATGGCTAAAACAGGCTTAAAAGATGCCGTACGAACAGCAGTTGGTAAATCTTTTGGAAAAGATATTGTTATTTCTTGTATGGATTTTGCTTTTATCGGTGGTTCTATGGGTAGCGTTGTCGGTGAAAAAATTGCACGTGGTATCGATTATGCGATTAAAAAGAAAATGCCCTTTGTGATGATTTCAAAATCAGGTGGGGCTAGAATGATGGAAGCTGCTTTGTCTTTAATGCAATTAGCAAAAACTTCGGCAAAATTAGCACAGCTCGCAGAGGCAGGCTTGCCGTATATATCTGTATGTACGGATCCAACAACCGGCGGAACAACAGCATCTTACGCCATGTTGGGAGATATCAATATTGCTGAGCCAGGTGCCTTAATTGGTTTTGCAGGCCCAAGAGTGGTAAAAGAAGCTACAGGAAAAGAATTGCCTGAAGGTTTCCAAACCTCAGAATTTGTATTAGAACATGGCTTTTTAGACTTTATAGTACATCGAAGAGATTTAAAAACAAAAATAAATCTGTATGTAGATTTGATTCAGAATAATCCTATCAGATCATAAACCTATTTTATGGCAGGATGTAAACAAATATGATTTTTTTAAACAAACCCTTTTACTTTTCAGTAAAAGGGTTTGTTTATTTAAAGGGTTTGACCATCCGTACCTAGTTTGTAATATTTGGTTATTGCTTTAAGCTTAATACGATTTGATGCTTTACAAGAAATAGCGCTATTTCATCATCAAACAGCATGGCATAGGCAACTTTAGTGCTTCACTACTAAAATTAATTAAAAGAAATTTTGACTTGGTAAAAAGTATATTTAAAATTTTGATCGTATCCTCCCGGGCCTATAATTTATGGGCACTATAGAATCCCCAAAAAAATACAACGTGCTTTTCAAAAAATGAGCACAAAGTTTAATTCGTATTGTTTTTTTCTTAAAAAGTAGTATCTTTGCATCTTGATTGAAAATCAATCATATACATAAAAATCATTTAAAATAATATTGGAATGTATTTAACACAAGAAGTAAAAGCTGAAATTTTTAAAAAACACGGTGGCGAAGCAAAAAACACTGGATCTGCTGAAGGGCAAATTGCATTGTTTACACACCGAATTAACCACTTAACAGGGCATTTAAAAAACAACCGTAAGGATTATAACACGGAGCGTTCTTTAGTAAAGCTGGTGGGTAAAAGAAGAAGTCTTTTAGATTATTTGATTAAAAAAGATATTGTAAGATATCGTGCAATTATCAAAGAATTAGGTATTAGAAAATAATTTTTAAAGGGGAAGCTAAGCTTCCCCTTTTTTACGATTAGCCCTTTTATTTTTATAAAATTATTGGGTATTTAAAAGTCCCTAAGGCAATTTTAGGGCAACAAAAAGCTTGCATATAGTTTTTCATTGGTCAACACAACTACTACAGCACAACAACTGTCCCGCCTTGATAAAGCGAAAAGATCAAAGTTTAACTGACTTGTAAATAGCAAGTTATAAATCAATTTTATGATTCCAAAAGTTTTTAAAGAGGTCATAGACCTTGGCGATGGAAGAGAAATCTCTATCGAAACCGGAAAATTAGCGAAACAAGCTCATGGTTCGGTTGTAGTACAATCAGGAAAATGTATGTTATTATGTACAGTAGTTTCTAATTACAAACAAAGCGATGTAGATTTTTTACCTTTAACGGTAGATTATCGTGAAAAATTCGCAGCGTCTGGGCGTTACCCAGGAGGCTTTTTCAAAAGAGAGGCAAGACCAAGTGATGGCGAGGTATTAACGATGCGTTTAGTGGATCGTGTTTTACGTCCGCTTTTCCCAAAAGATTATCATTCTGAAACACAAGTGATGATTCAGTTGATGTCGCACGATGACGATGTTATGCCCGATGCAATGGCTGGTTTAGCGGCATCAGCAGCGATACAATTATCAGATTTTCCATTTGAATGTGCCATCTCTGAAGCAAGAGTTGGTCGTGTTGACGGAAAATTTATCATCAACCCAACAAGAGCTCAGTTATTAGAATCAGACATCGATATGATGATTGGCGCTTCTGCTGATTCTGTAATGATGGTAGAAGGTGAAATGGATGAAATTTCTGAAGAAGAAATGACCGAAGCTATTAAATTTGCGCACGAAGCCATTAAAGTACAATGTGCTGCTCAGGTAAAATTAGCGGAAGCTTTCGGAAAAAAAGAAGTTCGTACCTACGAGCCAGAACGTGAAGATGAAGCTTTAGCCAAAAAAGTTCACGATATGGCATACGATAAAGTATATGCTGTAGCCAGAGCTGCTTCTGCAAAACACGAACGTAGTGCTGCATTTGATGCCATTAAAGAAGAAATAAAAGCTTCATTTTCAGAAGAAGAAATGGCTGATTATGGCGGTATGGTTTCTAAATACTTCTATAAAGCTGAAAAAGCGGCTGTTCGTGATCTAACTTTAAATGAAGGTTTACGTTTAGATGGTCGTAAAACAGATGAAATTAGACCCATTTGGTGTGAGGTAGATTACTTACCATCCACACATGGTTCTTCTATTTTTACACGTGGAGAAACACAGGCTTTAGCCACAGTCACTTTAGGAACTTCAAGAGAAGCTAACCAAATAGATATGCCTTCATTTGAAGGTGAAGAGCGTTTTTATTTACATTATAACTTCCCTCCTTTTTCAACAGGTGAAGCAAGACCTATTCGTGGAACATCACGTAGAGAAGTGGGTCATGGTAACTTAGCACAACGTGCCTTAAAAGGTATGGTCCCTGCTGACTGCCCTTACACAGTTCGTGTTGTTTCAGAGGTATTAGAATCTAACGGTTCTTCGTCTATGGCAACTGTTTGTGCTGGAACAATGGCCTTAATGGATGCAGGTGTTCAATTGAAAAAACCAGTTTCTGGTATTGCTATGGGATTAATTTCTGATAGTACTTCTGGCAAATACGCTGTATTATCTGATATTTTAGGTGATGAAGATCACTTAGGTGATATGGATTTCAAAGTAACGGGTACAGCTGACGGTATTACCGCTTGCCAAATGGACATTAAGGTAAAAGGATTATCTTATGAAATTTTGGTGAATGCTTTAAAGCAAGCTCGTTTAGGACGTTTACATATTTTAGAGAAATTAGTCGAAACCATTGCTGCTCCAAATGCAGATGTTAAAGGACATGCTCCTAAAATGATTACGCGTCGTATTCCTAACGAATTCATTGGTGCATTAATCGGACCAGGTGGAAAAGTGATTCAAGAACTTCAAAAAACTACGAATACCACTATTGTGATCAACGAAGACCCTATTACAGAAGAAGGTATTGTTGAAATTTTAGGTGTTGGTAGCGAAGGTATTGATGCTGTGATGACAAAAATCGACTCTTTATTATTTAAACCTACTGTAGGTAACGCTTACCAAGTAAAAGTAATTAAGATGTTAGATTTTGGCGCTGTAGTTGAATATTTAGATGCTCCAGGCAACGAAGTTTTATTACACGTATCAGAATTAGCATGGGAACGCACGGAAAATGTTTCTGATGTGGTCAACATGGGTGATGTTTTTGAAGTGAAGTATTTTGGAGTAGATCCAAAAACACGCAAAGAAAAAGTTTCTCGTAAGGCATTGTTAGAAAAACCAGAAGGTTATGTAGCAAGACCACCAAGAGAAAATAACGATCGTGGTAGAAATGATCGCAATAGCGGTAGCAGAGATAGCAGAGATCGCAAACCAAGAAGAGACTAAACAGCTCTTTTTAAAATAGTAAAAGGCCCTAAATTCAAAATTTAGGGCCTTTTTTTGCTTTTTATCAAAAAAAGACATGCCAGATGTAACATTTTTCTTTTTTCTACGTATAACTTAATGCAACCTATGCACAACAGCATAAATTAGAAAGAATATTTAGATGAGACAGCTAAAGATTACAAAACAGGTAACCAACAGGGAAACCGCTTCGTTAGACAAATATTTACAAGAAATTGGTAAAGTAGATTTGATTACTGCCGATGAAGAAGTAGAATTAGCTCAGCGGATAAAAGCTGGTGATCAAGCCGCTTTGGAAAAATTAACCAAAGCCAATTTAAGATTCGTGGTATCTGTTGCAAAACAATACCAAAACCAAGGTTTAACCTTACCCGATTTAATTAACGAAGGTAACTTAGGTCTTATTAAAGCTGCTCAACGTTTTGACGAAACGCGTGGTTTTAAATTTATATCCTATGCCGTATGGTGGATTCGTCAATCTATCTTGCAAGCCTTAGCCGAACAGTCACGTATTGTTCGTTTGCCGTTGAACAAAATTGGATCTATTAACAAGATTAATAAAACTTTCGCCTTCTTGGAGCAAGCGCACGAGCGCCAGCCATCTCCCGAAGAAATTGCCAAAGAATTAGACATGACGGTTGAAGATGTAAAGCAATCCTTGAAAAACTCTGGTCGTCACGTATCGATGGATGCTCCTTTAATTGATGGTGAAGATTCTAACCTGTACGACGTATTACGTAGTGGTGAGTCTCCAAACCCTGATCGAGAATTGTTGCATGAATCTTTACGAACTGAAATCGAAAGAGCTTTAGAAACATTAACGCCACGTGAAGCAGATGTGATTCGCTTATACTTTGGTTTAGCAGGTCAACATTCGATGACTTTAGAAGAAATTGGTGAAACCTTCGACCTAACCAGAGAGCGCGTACGTCAAATAAAAGAAAAAGCGATTCGCAGGTTAAAGCACACCTCTAGAAGTAAAATTTTAAAAACATATCTTGGATAATAACCAAGCATGAATTTCAATTATTCTTTTTTTCACTATTGGAAAATTAACCAAATAATCGTAATTTGTGAACATTAACAACAGTTATCATGACTGTTCGTTTTTTGATTGATGAATAAACTCCGGCTGATTACCGGAGTTTTTAATTTTTAAAAAACTTTTAAAAGAAACACCGAACTAGAAATGCAAGATAGCCCAAAACAAGAACAGCCCAACAATCCACTTCACGGTGTAAAACTTGCTGATATGCTCGAATTTTTAGTAGAAAAATACGGCTGGAAAGAGTTGTCTTTGCAAATAAATATCAATTGTTTTAAAAGCAATCAAACTATAAAATCAAGTTTAAACTTTTTAAGAAAAACTCCATGGGCCCGTGAAAAAGTTGAGCATTTATATTTAAAGTCTATTTAAGAATAATGGCATTAAACCTTGTTTTATTTGAACCTGAAATACCGAATAATACCGGCAATATAGGCAGACTAAGTTTAGCTTCTGGTTGTCATCTACATCTAGTAAAGCCCTTTGGCTTTGAGTTAAGCGACAAACGCGTAAAACGTGCAGGTTTAGATTATTGGCAATACCTATCGCTTACTATTTATGAAAGCATAGAAGATTTTTATGTACAACACCAGGACAAGAATTTGGTTTATTTTTCGAGTCATGGTGAAAAAACACATTGGGAAATTCCCTTTGAAGAGGGTATGTTTTTAATATTCGGAAAAGAATCGGTTGGTTTACCCAAAGACATTATCCAAAAAAACGAAGATAAAGTATATAAAATACCCCTGTACAGCGAACATATTAGAAGTTTAAATGTATCGAATGCGGTAGCTATCGTTGTATATGAAGGATTGCGACAGCTTCATCTATAAAACAAAAGATTCAACTAGCCATATTGTAACTTACAGAAGTCTAGTTCCTGTTTATTACTTGGTATTTTATTCTTAAGGCTACAAGTAGCACCCTTGGCATGGCCTGTGGCATTAGCCTTCATATACTCGAAAAATGGTATCACCTAAAATCTAATTTTGTATTTTTGTAGCGCTCATAAAAGTGCTTCTTAAAAATGAAACAAACAAAAATTGCTCCTTCCTTACTTGCTGCCGATTTCGGAAACCTACAACGCGATGTAGAGATGGTAAATACTAGCGATGCTGATTGGCATCATATCGACATCATGGATGGTGTTTTTGTACCTAATATCTCGTACGGTATGCCTGTCGTAAAAGCTATTGCTAAACACGCTACAAAGCCTTTAGACGTACATTTAATGATTGTGGACCCTGATCGTTATATCAAAACTTTTGCAGATTTAGGTGCGGCTGTTTTGAGTGTTCATTATGAAGCATGTACACACTTACACCGAACATTACAAGCGATAAAAGCAGAAGGTATGAAAGCCGGGGTTGCGCTTAATCCGCATACCAATATTGCTTTATTAGAAGACACAATTAATGCTATTGATGTGGTTTGTTTAATGAGTGTTAATCCGGGTTTTGGCGGACAATCGTTTATAGAAAATACCTACGATAAAATAAAAGCTTTGAAAGCACTCATTTTAAGAAAAGGCGCCAATACTTTAATTGAAATTGATGGTGGTGTTTCTTCTGAAAATGCAAAAGCCTTAGTCGATGCTGGAGCTGATATTTTGGTCGCCGGTAGTTTTGTTTTTAACAGTAAAAACCCAACAGCGACTATTTCACAATTAAAGGAAATTACAAAATAATGAATAATTTTGATCTTGTCATTGTAGGGGGCGGCCCAATAGGCATTGCCTGTGGATTAGAGGCTCAAAAAAAAGGACTTAGCTATCTCATTGTGGAGAAAGGGGCCATCGTAAATTCACTTTACCACTACCCTATTAACATGCAATTTTTTTCTTCTTCTGAGAAACTAGAAATTGATGAAATACCGTTTATCAGTAACGAAGCCAAACCAAAACGGAACGAGGCTTTAGAATATTATCGCAGAATTGTCACCAGCAATAAATTAAACATTCATCTTTTTGAAGCCGTTGAAGCTATAAAAAAAATAGACACTACCTTTTCTATCAAAACTTCTAAGAGTACCTATACTGCGAAGCATGTTGTGATCGCTACCGGGTTTTATGATATTCCAAACCAACTAAATATTCCTGGCGAGGATTTAGAAAAAGTAAGTCATTACTACCATGACCCCCATTTTTATGCACAACAAAAAATAGCTGTCGTGGGTGCTAGTAATTCTGCTATTGATGCTGCACTTGAATGCTACAGAAAAGGTGCTGAAGTAACTTTAATTATACGCGGAGAAGAAGTAGGTCAACGTGTTAAATATTGGGTTCGCCCTGATATTATAAACCGTATAGAAGAAGGAAGTATTAAGGTATATTACAAGGCCTCACTAACAGAAATAGCACCAAAAAATATAAGCATAGCATCAGCAGGTAAAAAAGTTACCATTGCCAACGATTTTGTCCTAGCGTTGATTGGCTATAAACCCAATTTTGAATTTTTGAAAAAACTGGGTATTACACTTTCTCCTGACGACAAAAAACTTCCTACGTACAATCCTGATACCATGGAAACAAATATTGAAAATCTTTATTTAGCCGGCGTCATTTGTGGGGGTATGGAAACACACAAGTGGTTTATTGAAAATTCCAGAATTCACGCTCCAATGATCATGAATGCCATTTTAGCCAAATCAAATTAGTGAGTTCCAAGCTATACGCTAATTTTAAACCAATCAGGTCGCAATAGCATACTACACAAGCTCTTGATGCCTTATAGTGGCGTTGAAAGCTAAGGAGATTCCTGTGACATTAAAAGGGATTCCAAACGCTAAAAAAAATAGCTAAAATATAACAGGGCAAGTGTCATATTTCACAAAAATTGAACCTAGCATTGGTTTTACAGCGCTGGTTTTAAGTTTATTTTGAGACTATCAATAGCGGTAGAATCTGTTTTAACGTCTACTGGCACAATGCCCTGAATAGAATCGATAGCTACTGGCATTTTTGATAAAATTTCTAAAGAATCTCTTATTCGTAAGTTTTTTAAGTATAAGGTATCTGCTTTTGCAAATTCGTAAGCCTCTGTAGCATTAAATTCTAAAAAAGGTGGACAGGGAAAATAATCAAAACTATATTGAAAATTAGTTAAAATAGGTCGTTTCCAATAGCTTAAATTTTTAAAAATAGAGGCGACAATAGGTAAGGCTGTATTTGCCCCAGAACCCATTCGGGTACTTGAGAATTGCACTCTTTTATCAAAAGTACCCACCCAAGAACCTACAACCAATTCTGGTGATGCACCAATAAACCACCCATCCCCATTGTTTTGAGTAGTTCCCGTTTTCCCTATTAAGTTATAAGGTATCGCATAGCCCGCCATACGTGAAGCAGTACCCGAACTCACCACACTCTCCATCATTTTTTGAAGTTCCTTTACATGCTGATTACTCGCCACACGCCCATAATATGCTGGTTTGGCTTCATAGAGCACAGTACCTGTATCGTCTAAAATACGTTCAATAGTATAGGGTTTAATTTTACTACCCCCATTTGCAATGCTGGCATACGCCGAGACCATTTCAAGTAAACTAATATCCGCTGTACCTAAAACAATCGATGGTACCGCCGGCAATTCTGTTTCAATACCCATTTTTTTGGCTTGTGCCAGTACTCTTTCTATGCCCGTTCTGAGCTGTATGCCCACAGAAACAGTATTTATAGAATTTGCTAAAGCGCCATGCATACTATAGCTACCTCCATAAGCTCCGCCTGCATTTCGAGGTTGCCAATCCTCATACTTGGCATAGGTGAGCAAACGATTATCATAGTAATTACAGGGGTCTTGACCGGCCTCTAAGGCTGCTAAATAGGTAATAGGCTTAAAAGTAGAACCTACTTGCCGCGGCGTTTTGATATTATCAACCTGACTAAAACCATAATCTATACCTCCCACATAACCCATAATTCTGCCCGATGTAGCGCTCAAAACCAAAACACTGGCGTGTAATCGGTTGATACTTTTTGCAATAGAATCTTCTAAAGATTGAAGCTGATTTTTATAGCCCTCGCCTACGATCCAAAATTTTCTATTCTTTTTCTGTTGCACAAAAACACCGATTTCTTCTTTGGTTTTTCCTTGCTGCTTAAGATTTTTGACATCTAGGTTTTGATCTACTAATTTTTGAAGTAAAGAATCTTTTCCACCTTCAATGGTTGCCGCATCCCAATATTGGTCCATGAGCTTCTGTAAACTTACAATTTGACGGTTTAAGCCTGTTTCTGCATAGTTTTGAATCGATGTGTTTAAGGTGGTATAAATACTTAGTCCGTCGGCTTCTAAATCATAAATATGCCCATCCTCAGCAGGGTTGTCTTCCGCCCAATTTGAAAATTCTTCGGCTACTAAGTCCTTAAAGTAAGAAGAAAATGAAGAGGTTTTTTGAGGCGCTTGATAATCTAATTTTAAAGGTAAAATAGCAGCTTGTTTTTCCTCTGAAGTTAAAAAGCCGTACTTTTCCATTTGACTCAATACCACATTTCGCCTCAAAACAGCTCTCTCTGGATTTGTTCTTGGGTTGTAAAACGAAGGAGCTTTAAGTAAGCCCACTAAAGTGGCACTTTCTGTGAGGGTTAATTCTTCAGGAGCTTTATTAAAAAAACGATAGGATGCTTTTTCTAGGCCGTATAAATTTTCTCCGAAGGATACCGTATTAAAATATAACAACAGTATATCTTCTTTTGAATAAATACTTTCTAAACGTCTAGCAATAAATAACTCTCGAATTTTATTAATAGGGGTTGATAAAAAAAATTGCTTTTGTCTGCCGAATATATTTTTTGCCACTTGCTGGGTTACCGTACTACCACCACCTGCATTTTGACCCATGAGAATAGATTTTACAAAAACACGACCATAGCTTCGGTAATCAATACCCTTATGGGTATAAAACCGACTATCTTCTGTTGCAACGAGCGCATTTTTTATACCTTCTGTTAATTGTGTACTGTCTATATTGGACCTATTTTGTAAGTAATAATAACCAATAGCTTCGTTATTGGAAGCATATAAGGTAGAGGTAATAGGATTTTTTAACTGCTTTAAGTACTCCTTGGTCGGTAACTTACCAAAAGCCCCAAAATAAATCAAAACAACAAAAAAGATTAAAAAAACTACACCTGTACTCAGGATGTAAAAAAAGCTTTTAAAAGGATGTTTTTTTATAAACTTAAAAACTTTTGTAGCTTTTACTGCCAGTTGATCCCTTAAGTTTTTGAGTTTTTCCATAGTGACAAGATACTACCAAAATTTAATTTTCTACTACTAGAAAGCTGCGCAAAATTATACTTTTTTTTAACATCAACTAAAAATTCACTTTTTTACCGAAACATGCCTATTCGTTCAGCTCATTTTTTTAATACGAAGCTAGGCCAAAGGGGATCGTTCACTAAGTAAACGATGCTTAAGCGAAACACACCTAGTTATTTTCTTTAGGCATTGCTTTTAGGCCACAACCTAGGCATTAGGCTAAGGTTTACCCTTAACCAATGATTTAGATCAAAAAACCTCCCACAGAGTCCCCTTATATTGTACGAACTCTGTGGTGATCAAACCGAAAATTATACAGTTTCCAAAAAAAAGAACGAAAATATCAACCCATGGATGAACACCTATTTGGGTTTTCAGTTAATGCCCTTAAAGTGATGAACTGCGTTGATTCCTCAAAGCTCCGCTTTGAAAATAGTAAAAACAAAAAAACGCTCAAGTAAACTTGGCGTTTTTTTTTATTTCACTATTTATTCGTGACCTCGAAGGGATTCGAACCCCCAACCATCAGAGCCGAAATCTGATATTCTATCCAGTTGAACTACGAGGCCTTATTCCGAGCGCAAGCCACGGAAATTTTTTGTATTACACTAAATTCTTTTTTACTAAGTTTGAAATGGTTTTGCCATCTGCTTTACCAGCCAACTCAGTGGAGACTATACCCATAACCTTCCCCATATCTTTCATTCCCTGTGCACCCATATCTTCAATGGCTTTTACAATCACCTTCTCTACTTCTTCTTCTGATAATTGTTCAGGTAAAAACTTCTCAATAACAGCAATTTGTGCTAATTCTGGTGCCGCCAAATCTTCCCTATTTTGTGCCGTGAATATTGCTGCACTATCCTTACGCTGCTTTACCAGTTTTTGAACCAATTGAATTTCTGTCTCTGCCGAAATTGCCGCTCCAGATCCGGTTTCAGTTTGTATTAATAACAAGGCCGATTTGATGGCTCTTAACGATTCTAAGGCTACTTTATCTTTAGCCTTCATCGCTGTTTTCATCTCGTTCATTACCTTTTCTTGCAAACTCATAATTTCGTTTTTTCAGCAGTGCAAATATAAAAAATAAACCCGAAGATATAGGTTATTTAAAACTTTAAAAGTGTTTATATCCTAGATGTTCCATAAGGCTATTGTTCCCCTTAATTTTTGATCCTGATGTGTACATTTAGCATTATAATCTTCTTTTAAAACAGCTTAATTATTTCCATTTTTTCGTAAAAGGAGAAATCCTTTTCGTAAAATTTATACCCTAAAACCATCAATGCCCGCCTATTAGTGTTCTTCACCACCTTTAAATTGGTGCTAAAAAGTTATTTATATTAGCTATGTTTGCGCACTAAATCAAACCTCTTGTTATTTAATTCTATAGCTTTTTTATTATTTCTTCCTACGGTCTTTTTGCTGTATTGGTTTGTGTTCGATAAAAAATTAAAACAGCAAAACTTCCTTATCCTAGTAAGTTCTTATGTGTTTTATGGCTGGTGGGACTACCGATTTTTAATGCTAATTGCCATCTCTACTCTTGTGGACTACCTTATCGGCTTACAACTGAGCAAGTTTAACGAGCTACTAAAAAGAAAAGCTTTACTCTGGATAAGCATGCTATTTAACCTTGGGGTCTTGGGCTTTTTTAAATACTATAATTTCTTTATTGAGTCATGGTTGGAAGCTTTACATGCTGTAGGCTATGCGACTGAAAATAATTGGACGGTACACATTATTTTACCTATTGGTATATCCTTTTATACGTTTCAAACCATGTCGTATACGATTGACGTCTATAAAAAAAATTTAGAACCCACTAAAGACCTCATTGCCTTCGCCTCATTTGTGTCCTTTTTCCCGCAATTAGTTGCTGGCCCCATCGAAAGAGCGACCAATTTACTGCCTCAAATAATAAACAAAAGAAAGTTTAGCTACGAGCAAGGCGTTCAGGGCTTACGATTGATTCTTTGGGGGCTCTTTAAAAAGGTAGTCATTGCAGATTCTTTAGCCCCAATGGTCAATGAAATTTTTGGAAACTATCAACACCTTGGGAGTGCGTCCTTATGGATGGGAGCTATTTATTTTGCCTTTCAAATCTATTGTGATTTTAGTGGGTATTCCGACATTGCTATTGGTACTTCTAAATTATTTGGCTTTGAGTTAATGTCGAACTTTAAGTTTCCTTATTTTTCTAGAAATATTGCAGAATTTTGGAGAAGATGGCATATTTCTTTATCCACGTGGTTTAGAGATTACCTATACATTCCCTTAGGGGGATCCAAATTTGGTAAGTGGGTATCTTTAAGAAACATTTTTATTATTTTTATAGTAAGCGGCTTTTGGCACGGGGCCAATTGGACGTTTATCGTTTGGGGGGGCATTCACGCCTTGCTCTATATTCCCTCCTTCATTTTCAATTCGAATAGAAAATACTTAAGTTCGGTTGTCGCCGAAAATTCATGGTTCCCTTCTATAAAAGAACTCTTTCAAATGACAAGCACTTTTATTTTTGTAACTATGGCATGGGTCTTTTTTAGAAGTGATACCATTGCCATAGCCTACGAATATGTATTAGGGATGTTTACAAGATATAGTGATGCTAAGGTAAATTTAAATGGTATTATTTACCTTGTGGTATTACTTTTAAGTGAGTGGTTCTTGAGAAAAAATGAAAGAAGTTTTATTTTACCCAAAAATCTATATTTCAGGTATTCAATTTATGTTGTATTGATTATAGTCGTCTACAGTAAATTTTTTAATACCGAAAATGAATTTATATATTTTCAATTTTGATGAGGCTCTTATTTTTAATAGGTATTGGTTTCGAAACAAAAAAATCTAGTCTGACTTTAAAAATACGGCATCTAGATTAAACTATAAGATCATGAAAAAATTTCTTAGAAAAATTAGCTACTTTGTAAGTGTTCTAGCCATAGGATATCTTTCTGTTTTCTTTTTAGTTTTTATGACTTTTAAGTTCGTAGTCACTGATTTTCATAAAGATAAAGGCAACTATGCCAATGAATATAATGCGTTTTTTCAAAAAAAAGATGGAGAAATTCTTATTTTGGGATCTTCCAGGGCGGCAGCTTCCTTAGATGCACATTTAATGACCAATGAGTTAAATTTGAAATCTTATAATTTGGCCTTTACACAGTCGAACATTACCTATAGTCATCATTTACTCAAATATTATCTAGCCCAATCTAACAAAAAACCACAATATATTATTTTAGACATGTCATGGTTTTCTTTTGACAAGAATCGTTTAGGCTATAAAGATTATGCCTCGTATTTTGCATTTAACGATCTCAACACTTTTCGTGAAGAGTTCTTTTCTACCCGTACCAGCTATATCCCTATGGGCTTAATAACGATTATTCGCAGTTTAACCAGAGAAAGCGATGACTACTTTGATTTTTTAAGCAGTAGAAGTATTAAAAATCCTGAACAAAACGAAAACAAGAAATCGTATGAATTTTTACCCAATGACGATGGTTTCCTAAAAACATTTCCTGCTGGCAAATCACAAATAGATACTTTTGAAGTAGCATCGTATAAAAAAATCATTGAATTAGCAGAAGCCAACGGAATAAAGATAATATTGTATACCTCTCCTGAAGACGAACTTTTTTCAAAGTCCCAGAAAAATAGAGCAGAAGTGTATGAGATAATTTCTGAAAATTGCACCAATTGTTTGGTTTTAGATTACTCCTTACATGGAAATCAATATGCTAAAGACTTTGAACTACTTCTAGGAGATTCACATCATATCTATTTCAGGGAACTATTTACCTCTTACTTTATCAAGGATTTAAAGAAAAGCATTGGCCTAGATTAAAAAAGTAAAAACCCGAAAACATACCTTATTTTCGGGTTTTAAAACTATTTATAATTTGGTTTTAGTCTACGTTGTCGTGTAAAAATGAATTGTTAGAACGTATTTGTATTTCGTCGTTACTGTCTTCACTTAAAGAGGTTCTTGAAATTCTATTTTCTCTATTCACTTCATTTAAACTAACACCTTGCCTTTTGTAAGCCGGATGTTTTTCTATTTCATCGAGACGTTGTGCACTATTCGTTTGAAATTTATAATTAAAATCTTTCAGCTTTCTTTTTCGTTCTTCAGATCTGCTTCTTAATAATTCCTCTAAGGGCATATCCATGGGATCTATTTCTGCATCTTGATGGCTTTTCGAAATGGGTCTTTCAACAGTTTTTCGTTCAAAAACAATATCATCTTCAATCAATTTTGGCTCAAAATTCTCCGCTTTAGACGTGGCACCTGTTAATTTATTTTCTAGTTCCATATAGTCATCAAGACTATATCGTTTTTCACCTTCCTTGTTGTATTCTAATACAGGAATAACTTCAATATGTTCCTTTACTTCAATATCTTTAACTTCATCATCTAATGAAAACAAAAATACATTCTCTTTTTCTTTGGGTTTTTCATTTTTAGTGGCTGAATTTTCAGCCATATCAAAACTAAAAAGAAATTGGTCGTCTTCAACCTTTGCAGAAGTTACTGTTATAGGCTCAATAACCTTTATATTATTTATTTTTGATTTTGAATTCACGATAACAAAATCTTCATCTACATTTTCTGCTCTAACTTCTTCGTAGAAAACATTAAAGTTTTTGATAAAACTAGAGCTTGGAATCAAATCCATTTCCGGTTTCTCTACCTCCAAAACATGCTTCACAATCTTAGGCTCTTCTTCAATTTCTTTCTTAACAGCAGCTTGAGGTGTTTTTTCCTCTTCCTCTAATTTAAATACTACATTTTCAGCACCTAGTAAATGTTGTTCTGCTTTTTGTTCATCCCCTAAGGTATGAATGATTTTTTTTGACTCTGTATTTACAATCGTATCCTGTTGGTCTATGTTAAACCCCGTAGCGATGACGGTAACGGCGATGGCCTCACCTAGCGTTTCATCTTCACCAACTCCCATAATAATGTTAGCCCCATGACCTGCTTCTCCTTGAATATGATCGTTTATTTCTCCAATTTCATCAATTGTAATTTCTTTACTTCCAGAAACAATTAATAACAATACATTTTTTGCGCCTGCAATTTTGTTGTCATTCAATAAAGGAGAATCTAATGCCTGTGTGATAGCTTCGTTAGCTCTTGAATTGCCTGAAGCTGTTGCCGAACCCATGATCGCCGTACCGCTATTCGAGAGTACCGTTTTAGCATCACGTAAATCGATGTTTTGTGTATAATGGTGGGTTATTACTTCTGCGATTCCTCTAGCGGCAGTTGCCAATACTTCATCTGCCTTAGAAAAACCTGCTTTAAAACCTAAATTTCCATAAACTTCTCGAAGCTTATTATTGTTAATAATAATTAAAGAATCTACATTTTTACGTAATTTTTCGATACCAGCTTGAGCCTGCTTGGTTCTCATTTGACCTTCAAAGACAAAAGGAATGGTGACAATACCAACCGTAAGGATATCCAGTTCCTTAGCTTGTTTAGCTATCATTGGTGCCGCTCCAGTTCCAGTACCACCGCCCATTCCGGCCGTTATAAAAACCATTTTGGTATTGGTACCCAACATGTTTTTTATTTCCTCCATGCTTTCTATGGCAGATTGCTCCCCCACTTCAGGATTTGCTCCAGCTCCAAGACCCTCAGTTAAGGAAACCCCTAGTTGAATTTTGTTGGGAACGCTACTGTTATCTAGTGCTTGCGAATCCGTATTACAAATAATAAAATCAACGCCGTTAATGCCTGCTGTATACATGTGATTAATGGCATTGCTACCTCCACCACCAACGCCGATTACTTTTATTACATTACTTTGATTTTTTGGTAAATCAAAGGCTATACTTCCAAATTCGTTATTGTTGCTCATCCTATTTGTATTACTGGTTATACTGTGTTCTCTTTTTGATATTATTCTGCGTTGTCTAGAAAATCTTTCAATTTATCAGACCACTTGTCAAATATTGATTTACGCTCTTTCTGTGCCGCTTTTGGTGCAGAAGTTTCAACGCTGTTCCCATTTTTACTGTTTTCATTTAGCGCTTGTTCTGTGCTTGAAATTGCCTCTTCAGCCTCACGTTCAACCGCCTCTTTTTTAGTTTTATTTTTTAAGGCATTCATAAGCAAACCAACAGCTGTTGCATACAACGGACTTGCAATTTCCTCGTCCGAATCTCCCGCTAAATGCTCATTTGGATACCCGATACGTGTATCCATTCCCGTGATGTATTCTACCAATTGCTTC
Organism: Cellulophaga sp. Hel_I_12; assembly: GCF_000799565.1. Classification (NCBI taxonomy): domain Bacteria; kingdom Pseudomonadati; phylum Bacteroidota; class Flavobacteriia; order Flavobacteriales; family Flavobacteriaceae; genus Cellulophaga; species Cellulophaga sp. Hel_I_12. Next base: position 3,410,492 of record NZ_JUHB01000001.1, on the reverse strand, counting down.
AAGTGCTTTAATTGACTGCCTCCACCGGTTAAAACAATACCCGCAATAAGTTTCTTTTTTTGATCGTCATGACCGTAATTTTTAATCTCAACATATACCTGCTCTACAATCTCTACGACTCTGGCATGTATTATTTTAGACAGGTTTTTTAGGGTAATTTCCTTAGGTTCTCTTCCTCGTAAACCTGGAATAGAAACAATTTCATTGTCCTTATTTTCGCCAGGCCAAGCAGATCCAAATTTAATTTTTAGCAATTCTGCCTGTTTCTCAATGATCGAACATCCCTCTCTTATATCCTCGGTAATGACATTACCTCCAAAAGGAATTACAGCGGTATGTCTGATGATTCCATCTTTGAAAATAGCCAAATCTGTTGTTCCTCCTCCGATATCAATCAAGGCTACTCCAGCTTCTTTTTCTTCTTGACTTAAAACAGCATTAGCAGAGGCTAAGGGCTCAAGGGTGATGCTTCCTAATTCTAATCCTGCACTTTTAATACAACGACCTACATTTTTTATTGAGGATACTTGACCTACAACTACATGGAAATTAGCCTCTAATCGGCCGCCATACATCCCCATTGGTTCTTTAATTTCTGCCTGCCCATCTACTTTATACTCCTGAGGCAACACATGAATTATTTCTTCACCAGGAAGCATGATTAATTTATAAACTTGGTTGCAAAGTTTATCAACATCATCTTCATTAATCACTTCTTCCGAATCTGGTCGGGTAATATAATCGCTGTGTTGAAGACTTCTGATGTGCTGTCCTGCAATACCAACAACCACAGAGCTTATTTTTAAACCAGAATCTGTTTCTGCTTCTTCTACCGCTTGTTGAATAGATTGTATGGTTTGAGTGATATTATTAACTACGCCCCTATGTACACCTAAACTCTTAGACCTACCGATACCTAAAATCTCTATCTTACCGTACTCATTTTCTTTTCCGATAATAGCCACAATTTTTGTAGTTCCGATATCTAAACCAACTGAATATTTACCTTGTTCCATATCTTAAATTTTAGTGCACACAACCTGATTATTATATTCTAAACTTACTAGACTATAGGTGCTTAACATTTTATCTTTTGTTCCTTTTACGTAAAAAGCTTTAAACTTTTTAAATTTTTGATCTAATGCCTCTGCTTTTCCCAAGTTCACAACAAAATTATCCGTTCTAATTTTCAACTGGTACTTGTTATTATATAAAGCTCGAATACCAATCACATTCTTATGTAAAAAGTCATCGCCATTGATATGGTTTAAAATTGCAAACACATCTTCTAAACTTTTACCGGTAATGTTCCCTGTGATAATCGGAACCCTTGCGGAATGATTTGGGGATAGTGGCATCTGCTTTCCTTCATCATCAAGATAAAAGATGGTATTGCCTTCTACACGACCAATAGGTTTCCTTTGAGCGATTTTTGTCGTCAAGGTTCCGTTTACGGTCATATAAACTTGCACATTTTTAACCATTTTATTAGCCTGAATAGCTTTTTCAATAGTATTCAAAACTAATTTTTCTTTAGGCACATTTGCGAACCCTTGGAAATTTTGTATTAACAATTTATTAACCATGCCCGTTGTTAAGTATAAGTTGTCCCCATCGGCAAACTGAACATCCAAATCCGTAATCACTTTATCGCCACTTCTACGATTAGAAAATGCATAAACACCTATAATGCAAAACATTAACAACAAAAATTTTACTATGTTCCAGTTAATTTTCATACGTTAAACGCTTTTTCAATTTTCAAAACTTCTAATCCAATATCTCCAGCACCCATGACCACCAATACTTCTGGTGCATTTTTTTTAATTTCCTCAACTAAATTTTCCTTTTGAATAACTTTTTTGTTTGGATTTTCTATTTTTTCTAATAACCACTCTGACGTAATGCCTTGCATTGGTTTTTCTCTTGCGGGATATATATCTAATAAAAAAACAGTTTCAAATTGTGATAAGCTGGCGGCAAAATCATCCGCAAAATCTTTTGTTCTTGAAAACAAATGGGGTTGAAACACGACCAATACTTTTTTATTCGGATGCATTTCTGCCACGGCATGGAATACCGCATTTATTTCTGTTGGATGATGTGCATAATCATCAATAAAGACAAAATCATCATTTTTAATTCGGTATGAAAATCTACGTTGTACTCCTTGAAAACTTTCCAGAGCAGGGAACAAACTATCGGGCTTCACATTCGCCTCTAGTGCCATGGCCAATGCCACCAAAGCATTTAATAAGTTATGCCTACCTGGCTTCCCAAATCTAACCCCCTTATAAAGCACTGTTGGTGTTTGTACATCAAAAACATAAACCCCATTCTGTATGCTGACATTTGTTGCGCAGTAATCAGAATCATCCTCTATTCCATAGGTGATCCCTTCTAATGGCAAACCATTACGAACTAATAATTTTCCATTTTCCTTGATTTTAGAAACAAATTCTCTAAAAGATTCATGTAGCGCTTCGCCTGTGCCGTAAATATCTAAATGATCTGCATCCATTGAAGTAATACAGGCTATATTTGGCAAAAGCTGTAAAAATGAACGATCAAATTCATCGGCTTCAACAACAGAATATTCAGAACCTTGGTAATAAAAATTACTCTTAAAATCATCTGAAATTCCACCTAAAAAAGCCGTCATAGGCAAGTGCGCCTCTTTTAGCAAATGCGCTAAAATACTTGATGTTGTTGTTTTACCGTGCGTTCCTGCTACGGCAAAGCAAAAAGTTTCTTTAGTGACCAAGCCTAAAACAGCAGCCCTTTTTTGTATTTGAAAACCATTATTCTTAAAATAGTTAAGCTCAGTATGATCATTGGGTACTGCTGGTGTATACACCACTAAACAAGAAGCCTTGTCTAAGAATTTAGCGTCAATTTCAGAAAGCGCATCCGTATAATGAATTTCCATTCCTGTCGCTTCTAATTCTAAAGTTAAAGGGGATGCGGTTTTATCATAACCACCTACATTTTTACCTAAAAACATAAAATACCTAGCTAAGGCCGACATTCCAATGCCTCCTATTCCTAAAAAATATACGCTCTGTATCTGACTCAAATTCATTTCATTCATCTGATTTAGGCTCTAAGCAGTATGCTTTAAATATTTCTTTCTCATTTCTTTCCTCTCTTTTCTTTTTGACTTTTGACTAAAAACTATCGCCTACTTCAACAATTTCTCTATCTCATCAACAATGGCTTCAGTTGCATTGGGCATGGCTAATTTTTTACAATTTTCAGCTATTATTTTCTGCTTCTGCTTATCGGTAAATAAAGCTGTAAATTGCCTTTCAAATTCAGTGTCTAAATCACTTTCTTTTATTAAAACGGCCGCCTGCTTGTCAACCAATGCTTTTGCATTTTTAGTTTGATGATCTTCTGCCACATTGGGAGACGGTATATACATCACAGGTTTTCCCACGATGCATAATTCCGAAACAGAACCAGCCCCAGCTCTTGAAATAACGATATCCGCGGCAGCATAGGTAAACTCCATTCGATTTAAAAAATCGTAAACTTTTACTGTTGTTGACTGGTACTTTTTATAGTCTTGGTAGTACAATTTTCCGCATTGCCAAATGACTTGAATTCCTAAAGTTTCAAAATAAGCAAGTTCTTTTTCGATCAATTGATTGATGCGTCTTGCACCTAAACTACCGCCTAAAACCACTACTATTGGCTTGGCTGCAGTTAATCCAAAAAATGATAATGCTTCGGCGCGATCCGCCTTCATTTCTGCGAGATCACTACGCACAGGATTTCCTGTTTTCACAATTTTTTCTTTTGGAAAAAATTGTTCCATACCATCGTAAGCCACACATATCTTTTTTGCCTTTTTGGCTAATAATTTATTGGTAACACCTGCATACGAATTTTGCTCTTGCAACACACATGGGATCCCCAAAGCTGAAGCTCTTTTTAACAAAGGGCCACTCGCAAACCCTCCTGTACCAATGACAACATCTGGTTTAAACTTTTTTACTATAGCATTTGCCTTTATCAAACTACTCATTAATTTAATGGGGAATAGCAGGTTTTTAAATGTTAACTTTCTTTGAATTCCAGTTATCCATAAGCCTTCAATTTTAAACCCTGCCTGAGGCACTTTTTCCATCTCCATGCGATCCTTTGCACCCACAAACAAAAATTCAGCATCAGGGTACCGCGATTTTAATTCATTTGCAATAGCGATTGCCGGGTAAATATGCCCGCCTGTACCGCCACCTGAAAGTATAAATCTATAATTGTCCACTTAATACTTCTAAAGGGTTATTTTCATGGTCATCCACTGAACTAGGTTCTGTACTTGCCTCTTTATTACTCGCACTTAGAATAATACCAATGGCTAAACAGGTCATCCACGTGGAGGTACCACCGCTACTGATTAAAGGCAAAGTTTGACCCGTTACGGGAAATAACTCTACAGCGACTGCCATATTAATAAAGGCTTGAAAAACAATAGGCAAACCTACACCTACCACTAATAACTTACCAAAAACTGTAGCATTTCCGTTGGCAACAACGACAATTCTAAACAATAATAAAAGGTAAAAAAAGACCAATAGGAGGCCGCCTACTAAACCATATTCTTCGATGATAATGGCAAAAATAAAATCGGAAGAACTTTGTGGTAGAAAATTTTTCTGAACACTTTTTCCCGCTCCCTTGCCAATGATGCCTCCTGTAGCTATCGCAATTTTTGCTTTTTCAATTTGATAATCCGCTTCACCATCTTCACCGTTTAAAAAATTGTCTATCCTGTTTTCCCAAGTAGTAACTCTATTTGGAAATAAATCTGGAGCGGCCTTTGCTATTAAAATAAACATGACTAAAAACAAGGCCCCACTACCTATAATGCCCAATAAATATTTCATAGGATACCCACCTAAAAAACAAAGTACCATCACCATAAAAAAGATAATAGCGGCCGTAGAGAAATTTGCGGGAAGTATTAAAATTATGACTAAAAAAACTGGGAGCCACAAGGGTAAAATACTCTCTTGAAAGCGTATTTTTTTATCCTTTATTTTCGTTAAATACCGCGCTACATAGGCCATTAACACTACAGCTGCCAAGGTTGAGGTTTGAAACGTAAAGCCTATTAAAGGCAGGCGAATCCACCTACTTGCATTGGCACCACCAATGGTTGTTCCTTGTGCCAAGGTGTACACTAATAGTAATAAAACAATGGGCATGGCTATTAAAGACAATCCTTTAAAAAAATGCGTCGGAATTTTATGTACACCATAAATGATGGCAAAGCCTAAGGCCAGTAAAAAAGCGTGTTTAAACAAAAAGCTAATCGTTGTACCTGTACCGTTCCCAACAACATATACAAGGTTACTGCTCGCGCTGTAGACTGGTAAAAATGAAAATAAAGCCAAAAGCGCCACAATGGCCCAAATAGCTTTGTCTCCTTTTATTTTGTTGAAAAACTCCATCTTTTCTTATAAGTTTTTTACGGCTTCTTTAAACTGTTGGCCGCGATCTTCATAATTTGTAAACAAATCAAAACTTGCACATGCCGGAGATAATAAAACGGTATCTCCCCGTTCAGCAATTTTATAGGCTACTTTAACGGCTTCGTCCATAGCAAAAGTTTCGACCACTAAATCTACCACGTTACCAAAAGCTTCTTTGATTTTAGTGTTATCCTTTCCCAAACAAATAATGGCTTTTACTTTTTCTCTTACCAAAGGCATCAGTGACTTATAATCATTGCCTTTGTCCACCCCACCTACAATCCAAACCGTCGGAGATTTCATGCTTTCCAAGGCGTAATAGGTTGCGTTAACATTGGTAGCCTTCGAATCATTAATATAGGCCACATGATGAATTTTAAGCACGCTTTCTAAACGATGTTCTGCACCCTGAAAATTTGCTACACTCTGGCGAATGGTTTCTTTTCGGATACCAATAAGTTTTGCCGCTGTTGAGGCTGCCATGCTATTTTTAAGATTGTGTTTGCCTTCTAGAGCTAAAGTGTCTTTTTTCATTATAAGTGTTTCGTTATTTGTGATAATCTGTATATTCTCGTTTAAACTAAATGCGCCTTCTACCACTTCCTTTTCAATAGAAAACGGCAGTAATTTGGATTTAACCGGGTGTTTTGAAAGCCAGTCCGTAAGATCTTTATCGTCTGCATCATAAATCAGATAATCATCTTCGGTTTGGTTTTCTGCAATTCTAAATTTTGAGGCGATATAATTTTCATATACATACTCATACCGGTCTAAATGGTCTGGTGATATGTTCGTTAAAATGGCGATATGCGGTCTAAAATTTACAATACCATCTAACTGAAAACTACTGATCTCTAATACGTAATAGTCAAAATTATTTTCTGCGACCATTTTTGCATAACTATCCCCAATATTCCCCGCCATTCCGACGTTTAAACCCTCATTTTTTAAAATGTGGTTGACTAACATAGTCGTTGTGGTTTTTCCGTTACTACCGGTAATTCCGATAATTTTCGCATCGGTATAGTTTGAGGCAAATTCAATCTCTGAAATCACAGGAACTCCTTTGCTTTTGAGCTGTTTCACAATAGCCACTTTATCAGGTATTCCAGGACTTTTCATCACTAGATCTGCGTTCAAGATACTGGATTCAGTATGTTGCTCTTCTTCCCAATCAATTCCAAAATGTTCAAGAACTTTTTTGTACTTCTCTTTTATTTTGCCTTTATCTGAAACAAAGACCGTATACCCCTTTTGCTTTCCTAAAATTGCAGTACCTACCCCACTTTCGCCTCCTCCTAAAATCACTAATCTTTTCATGACCTAACGCACTTTTAAGGTTACTATAGTCACGATCGCCAATAAAATACCCACAATCCAAAAGCGCGTCACAATTTTACTTTCGTGATATCCTTTTTTCTGATAATGGTGATGTAGCGGTGCCATTAAAAAAATACGCCTTCCTTCCCCAAATCTCTTTTTTGTGTATTTGAAATACCCAACCTGCAGCATTACTGAGATTGATTCCGCAAAAAAGATTCCGCACAATACAGGGATCAATAATTCTTTTCTAATAATAATGGCAATGACAGCAATGACACCTCCAATAGTTAAACTACCCGTATCGCCCATAAAAATTTGAGCTGGAAAAGCATTATACCATAAAAAACCTACTAAGGCACCGAGAAATGCAGCCACAAAAACTACTAATTCTCCCGCTCGTGGAATAAACATAATGTCTAAGTAATTGGAGAATATAATATTTCCAGAAATCCAAGTAAATATGCCTAATGTTAAGACAATGATCGCCGAAGTTCCGGCTGCCAGACCGTCAATACCATCGGTTAAATTTGCGCCATTTGATACTGCGGTAACAATAATAATAATGATGGGAATAAAAATTAACCATGCATATTTTTCTGCGCCATCGCCCATCCAAGAAATAAAACTGGTATAGTCTAATTCATTGTTTTTTACTAAAGGAATAGTCGTTTTTGTGGACTTAATCTCCTCACTAATCTGCCTTTCAGCATTATAAACGAGTGACGAGTTTAGTTTACTATGCTCTTTCATGGTAACTTCTGGATGAAAATAAAGCGTTGCACCTACAATTAAACCCAAGACCACTTGACCTAAAACTTTAAACTTGCCTTTTAAGCCACCTTTATCTTTCTTAAATATTTTGATATAATCGTCAATGAAACCAATTATTCCCATCCATAGGGTCGTGACAATTAAAAGCATCACATAAATATTATCTAGTTTGGCGAAAAGCAACACGGGAATAAGCGTGGCAATGATGATGATGATACCACCCATGGTAGGTGTACCTGACTTTTGTTTTTGCCCTTCTAAACCTAAGTCTCTAACGGTTTCTCCTATCTGTTTTTTTTGTAGGTAAAGAATAATTTTTTTACCATACACCGTTGCAATTAACAAAGACAACAAAACAGCCAAAGCAGCCCTGAACGTGATGAACTGAAAAAGTCCGGCACCTGGTACTTGGTAGTTTTTTTCTAAAAATTCAAATAAATAATATAACATCTTATTTTTTAGTTGGTGGTTGCTATTTGTCTCGTTATGAGTTGTTCTCTCTTACTACTTCACATTTCTATTTGTCTAGACTTTTTAACAGGTCTTTTACCGTTTGAAAATCATCAAAATCTACCCGAACTCCATTAGTTTCTTGGTAGGTTTCGTGACCCTTACCTGCTATTAAAATGATATCGTTTGCATGGGCTAACTGGCAGGCTGTTTTTATGGCTTGGGCTCTGTTTTCTATAACCAGTACTTTACGAACATTTTGAGGTTCTACTCCTGCTTCAATCTCTTGAAGTATTGCCTCTGGTTGTTCTGTCCTGGGGTTATCTGAGGTGAAAATTACGGTAGTACTCATATCAGAAGCGATATGACCCATAACCGGGCGCTTAGACTTATCTCTATCGCCACCACACCCCACAACGGTGATGACGTTTTCATTTCCAGTCCTCAATGTATTAATTGTATCAAGTACATTTTTAAGCGCATCCGGCGTATGGGCATAATCAACAATGGCTGTAATTTTTTCTTTGGAAATAACATATTGAAATCTACCAGCGACATTATCAAGTTCACTCATGAATCGCAAAATCTCTAGCTTTTCTAATCCCAATAAATCTGCAGTAGCATAAATCGCCAACATATTGTATGCATTGAAATCACCTATAAGCTTCGACCACAATTCTTCCCCGTTAATTTTTAACAACTGACCATTAAACTGGTTTTCTAAGATCTGTGCTCTATAATCTGCGTATGACTTTAAGGCATAGGTATATTTTCTAGCTTTCGTGTTTTGCAACATCACCAAGCCATTTTTATCGTCAATATTGGTTAATACAAACGCCTTTTTACTTAAGTTATCAAACAATAATTTTTTAGTATCTCTGTATTCTGCGAACGTAGCGTGATAATCTAAATGATCGTGCGAGAGATTCGTGAAAATGGCACCTTCAAAAACTAAACCTTCGGTTCTTTTTTGATGTATGCCGTGAGAACTCACTTCCATAAAACAAAACTCAACCCCTGCCGTATTCATTAAACTTAAATGCTTGTTGATGGTTAAAGCATCTGGCGTCGTATGACTTGTTTTATATTCAGTATCATCGACCACTATTTTTATCGTTGAAATTAATCCAACTTTAAAGCCTGCTTTTTTAAACAATTGATACAACAAACTACTCACTGTAGTTTTACCATTAGTACCAGTGATACCGACTAATTTTAAATTTTTGGAAGGATTTTCATAATAGTTAGATGCCATTATAGCCAATGCTTTGTTGCCATTATCTACTTCAATATAAGAGACTTCATTCACCAAAACCTCAGGCAAGCTTTCGCAAATAATTGCTTTTGCCCCCAATTTGATGGCCTTTTCTATATATTCATGACCATCGGTAACCGTACCGCGAATAGCCACAAAAACATCGTCGAGCTCTACCAATCGAGAGTCGAAACAAATTTTATTGACCATCACAGATGTAGAACCACTCACTGCGGTTAAACTCACTCCGTACAATATGTCTTTTAAAGATTTCATGATAATTCTAATACAATTAGTTCAACTTCACTGATATTAGCATCTTTTACAGATTGTTTCTTTACTTTACCGTTGCCTGTTACTTTTACTTTTATCCCCAAATTTTCTAAAATAGCAATAGCATCCATACCACTCATACCTTCTACATTAGGAACTCTATTGTGCTTTTTATTCGCTTCGGTATAATATTGTTGGTATTTTTTATCTAATACACTACTCTTTACTTCTAAACTTTCTACTTCATCCACTAAAGGAGAGGTTGCATATATTTTCTGAGCGATAGATTTAAATACCGGTCCTGATACGTCAGCTCCATAATACCCAACACTTTTATCAGGTTCGTGAATTACTACAATACAAGAGTATCTAGGGTTATCTGCAGGAAAATAACCCGCGAAGGTGGAGATGTACTTCAGTTTGTTTGGGTCTTTGGAAATATAATCTTTCTGGGTAGTACCAGTTTTTCCTGCCATAGAAAAATGAGGAGAATATAAGCCATGGCCTGTACCATGCTTTTTTTCCACGACATCTTTTAAAAGAGCTTGCACTTTACCTATTGTTTCTGCTGAGCATATCGAAGGGTTGATGACTTCTTTTTCGAACTTATAAATAGTTTTATCCCATTCTTTTACTTCCTTTAAAAGTCTAGGCTTTAACATTTCACCGTTATTGGCTATGGCATTATAAAATGTTAGCGTTTGCAATGGGGTTAAGGATACTTCATAGCCGTGAGACATCCATGCCAGTGAAATTCCAGACCAACCTTTATCTCCTGGATACCTAATGACGGGCGTGCCCTCCCCTTTTATAGGAAGTCCCAATTCTCTGCTCAGCCCCATATTCATTAAGCGGTTCACAAACTTTTCAGGTTGATCTTTATAGTTATTGTGAATTATTTTTGCAATAGCTGTGTTCGAAGAAACCTCAAAGGCTTTTGCCACCGTTAAGGCTCCATAGCCCCCTTCTTTAGAATCTTTAACCCTTTTGTTATATACTTTAAAAATTCCTTTCTCGGTATCAATAATAGAACTTGTGTCAATGACTTTATCCTCTAAAGCCACCACCAATGACATTAATTTAAATGTAGAACCTGGTTCGTGCGATTCACCAATGGCATAATTCAAGCGTTCGTAATACTTACCACCTTCAGTTTTTCCAAGATTAGATATTGCCTTAATCTCACCGGTTTTTGTTTCCATGACAATGACACAACCGTGATCTGCCTTATATTTTTCTAATTGCCCCAAGAGTGCATGATGGGCGATATCCTGAATATTTACGTCTATGGTAGAATACACATCATAACCATCTTTTGGCTCTACGATATTATCCATACCAATAGGCTTCCATTGTCCTTTAGCTATTTTTTGCTTTAAACGACTCCCCTTAATTCCGCTTAAATAATCGGTAAAAGCCCCTTCAAGACCAACTCTTGTTGCATATCCTTCATCATCAAAACGTTCGTAACCAACGCTTCGTTCTGCAATTTTCCCCAAGGGATGTTCGCGAACCGTATTTTGCTCTACCACAATACCACCTCTATTGGGGCCTTTTTCGAAAAGTGGAAATTTTTTAACCTGAACGTAGTCTGAATAATCTAATCCTCGGGCAACTAAGGCATACCTATTTTGGTTTGCTTTTGCTTTTCGCAGGAGTTGCTCGTAGTGTGATGCTGGTTTCCCTAATAATTTTGAAAGCGCTTGAGAAAGTGGCTTAATATTTTCCTTAAAATCAGCTTCTTTAACTGTAACCGCATCAAATCGAATATTAAAACGAGAAACGGAGGTGGCTAATAAGCTTCCATCAGAAGAATATAAATTACCGCGATTTGGCGTAATGGTAAATACTTTTTCGGTGGTATCCTCAGCCATTTGACGGTACTTGTCACCATCAGTCATTTGAATACTAAAAAGTTTCACCACAACGAACACAGCAAATACAAACAGCAGGCCCGCTACGATATACAAGCGTTTCAATATGTTTTTTTCTGTAACTGCCATTATTCAGCCGATTTAACTCTTATTTTAAAAGGAGGATTTTCTGAAGGATATAAACCATCATCACCTAACTTTCGTAGTATTTCTGATTCTAATTTTAATTTTTGAACATCAGTTTGCCCATCAATGAACTCACTTCGCAATTCTTTAACCTCTTCATTCAAGGCCGCAATTTGATGTACCTTGCTATCTGCACTATGTGAACTCGCAATCATAACAGCAGCTAAAAAGGAAATGAAAATGATGAAAATCCAATTCTTTGGAGCGGCTTCACCACTGACCAAAAACTTTCCTTTTAACAAGTCTAATATTCCTTTTCGCATGACAATTGATTGCTTCTATTACTCTTTAATGATAGTCTAAAAAACAATTACACTATTTTACTTTTCTCAGCAATTCTCAGTTTAGCACTACGAGATCTATTGTTGGTAGCTATCTCCTTTTTGCTTGGCACTATGAGGCCTCCCACTTTTTTTAGGGGAAGCTTCATATTCCCATAAAAATCTTTTTCTGGCTCCCCTTCGAACTTTCCTGATCGAATAAAGTTTTTCACCAATCTATCTTCCAAAGAATGATAACTGATAGCACTCAACCTACCTTCCTCATTTAGTAAGCTAGGCACCTGCTCTAAAAATTCCTTAATTACTTCTATCTCTTGGTTGACTTCAATTCTGATAGCTTGGTAAATCTGTGCTACTATTTTATGCTCTAAACGAGCTGGTAAAAATTGTTTAAGTGCCGCTTTTAATTGTGCCGTGGTTTTTATTTCATCCTCTTCTCTGCTGGCAATTATGGCAGTCGCCATTGCATTTGCATTACGTAAATCACCATATTGAAACAACAGGTTTCGCAAACTATCATAGTCGTACTTATTCACAACTTCGTAAGCTGAAACGGTGTTTCGCCGACTCATGCGCATATCTAAATCCGCATCAAAACGGGTAGAAAAACCACGTTCTGCAACATCAAACTGATGCGATGACACTCCAAAATCAGCCAAAATACCATCTACCTTTTTAACACCATAAAACTTTAAAAACTGACTTATAAATCTAAAATTTTCATGAATCAAGGTGAACCTTTCATCCGCTATGGTATTTTTTAAAGCATCTTCGTCCTGATCAAAAGCAAATAACCGACCGTCAGGCCCTAAACGCTTTAATATTTCTTTAGAATGTCCGCCCCCTCCAAAAGTAACATCAACATAAACCCCGTTGCTTTTGATGGCTAAACCATCAACAGATTCCTGCAATAAAACTGGGTTATGATACATCATCGTCGTCTCCTCCCATTACTTCTTCTGCCAAAGCAGCAAAATCTTCAGCGGTATCCTCTAACACCTTTTCATAACTGTCTTTATCCCAGATCTCCACAATATTGATGGCTGAACTCAGCACCACATCTTTTGAAATCTTAGCGATATCCATTAAATTCTTAGGGATCAATAATCGACCCGTGGCATCTATTTCTACTACCTTTACACCTGCAGAAAACCGACGTATAAAATCATTATTTTTCTTTAGAAACCTATTTTTTTTGTTCATTTTCTCCATCAAAAGATTCCATTCTTTCATTGGATATAATTCTAAACAAGGTTGAAAAACAGACCTTTTAATCACAAAGCCATCGCTCAGCACAGGAGACATTTGATGCTTCAGGGAAACTGGTAGCATTACCCTCCCTTTTGTATCTGCCTTGCAGTCATATGTTCCGATGAAATTGATCACTATATAGCCCCTGTTTGTATTTAAAACTCAAATATATAGAATTTATTACCACAATTTACCACTTTATACCACATTGTTAATAAATTCCCTAATTTGACCCTCTTTTGTGTTTAAAAACACAAAATTTAAGATTGAAGCACGATTGTGATCGGCATACGAACTACATAAAAACAGTGTTTAAACCATCTAAACAGACTCTTTACAACAAGTATGCTTATTTTCTTAGGAAATGTTTATATTTGCCCCTACAGAAGTTAATCTGCGTTAATGGAAGAAACATTAATTACTGAAGGGAAATACAAATATCTTGAAATTGGCGAGGGCACTCCCATTATTATTTTGCACGGTCTTTTAGGAGGTCTTAGTAATTTTAATGGTGTTGTAGACCACTTTCCCTCTCTAGGCTATAAAGTTTTAGTACCTGAATTACCAATTTACACCATGCCTTTGTTAAAAACAAACGTAAAGAGCTTTGCAAAGTTTTTAGAAGGTTTCATAAAGCATAAGGAACTTAAAAAAGTGATCCTCTTAGGGAATTCCTTAGGTGGGCACATTGGCCTTTTGCACACAAAACTAAATCCAAACGTAGTAAAAGCTTTAGTCATTACTGGTAGTTCTGGACTTTACGAAAGTGCTATGGGCGATGGGTATCCGAAAAGAGGAGACTACGAGTTTATCAAGAAAAAAGCACAAGATGTTTTTTATGATCCCGAAGTGGCAACGCCTGAAATCATTGATGAAGTTTTTGCAACCTTAAACGACCGAATAAAATTAGTCAAAACCTTAGCCATAGCCAAAAGTGCCATCCGCCATAACATGTCTAAAGATTTACCCCATATGTTAACGCCAACCTGTATAATTTGGGGCAAGAACGATGCGGTAACTCCTCCTAATGTAGCTTCGGAGTTTCATGAATTATTACCCGATTCAGATCTATTTTGGATCGAAAAATGCGGCCATGCACCAATGATGGAACACCCTAAGGAATTTAATACTATTCTAGAAGCTTGGCTTAAGGCAAGAAATTTCTAAAGCAACATTCAATTTCTTTAATTCTAAAATGTATAGGACCTCAGCGCTTCAAAGTATAAAGGTTCTGTACAAAGCATAACACAAAAGTGTATCCCGATGAAAATAAAGTCCGCAGAATTTGTGATTAGCAATTCTAAAGTCACTCATTGCCCCAAAGACCCTATACCTGAATATTCATTTATAGGAAGATCTAATGTGGGTAAATCATCGCTCATAAATATGCTCACACAGCGTAAAAACTTAGCAAAAACATCAGGTAGACCCGGCAAAACACAGTTAATTAATCATTTTAAAATTAATGATAATTGGTTTTTGGTAGATTTACCAGGCTACGGTTACGCCAGAGTTTCTAAAAAGGATAAAAAAACGTTTCAGAAGTACATTACCGATTATTTTTTAGAACGCAAACAATTGGTAAGTGCCTTTGTTTTGATTGATATACGCCATGAGCCACAGCCTGTTGATTTAGAGTTTATGCAATGGATGGGTGAAAATCAAATTCCGTTTTCAATTATTTTTACCAAGGCCGATAAACTAAAACCAAAGGCTATCGAAAGAAATGTTGACCTCTATATGCAGCAATTATTAGCCAGTATTTGGGAAGAAGCGCCTAACTACTTTATCACTTCTTCAACAAATGGCATTGGCCAAGAAGAGGTATTACAGTATATAGACAGCCTAAATGAAAACTTTAAGAAAAACAATTGGGCCGATTTAATCTAAACGATTTGCTACTAATTGTATTAAATCTTCCACACTTGTTACCGCGTTTAGTTCATCTGTGGCGATAAAAAACTTTAAATTATAGTTCGTTTCAGCCAAGACCACTGGATAGGTGGTTTTAAATCCAAATTTAGAGGCATAGGCTTTCAAAAATTCATCCTTATGCAAAAATTCCATTGGAATTTTGGACGATTTTCTAAATTTTTTCCAAAGATTTTTCTCTTGAAATGTACCGAAAGTAATGGCACACAACTTACAATCATAGGTACCGGGGCTAAATAGTTTATGTGCAACATCTAAAAAGGCATTTTTCTTTCCTGAACTTGCATTATAAACATAGATTAGTTTTTTGAGTTCTTGTTTTTGTTGTTGCATGAATTGTTTTTTAGCCAAAAAAATCACGGTGCTTCTGATCCCCTAAAAACTGCACCAGGCTATAAATAGGTTTACTTTTTTAATTCTAATTTTTCTGCGAAATAATCACAAAAATCTTTCATAGTTGCTGTCATTTTCTCGTCTTGGGTTGCTTTCATAAAGGTATCAGACAAAGAAACTAATGTTTGATGAAAGAAAATTTTCATTTCATCCACAGGCATATCCTTAGTCCACAAATCTATCTTTAAGGACTCTTTATTCTTGCTATCCCAAACAGATAGTAGCATGGCTTTTGCCTCCTCGTTATCTATGCCACCATCTTGAGCAGACCATGTAAGTTCTTCAGGTACACGATTTTCGTCTAAGCCTACTTTTAATGATATTTCTGAGGTGTGTAGTATACCCATTAGTTTCTAGGTTTGTAATTTGATTTCTTTAAAATTTCTTCAGCAGGGACCGTCAGCATTTGTTTAAAGTCTAGGTCGTTATTTTCCATAAAAGCACGTACAATCTGCCAACCAACATACCTGCCAATTCTACCTGGGGATTCGTTATCTAATTCTAACTGAAACTTAGAAAAAGGAGCTGGGTCTAAAAATCTAGGTTGCAATTGCTTATCTGTACTATATAATAAGTTTCTATCCACAAAATAACGCCAAATATTTTCTTCATTTAATTTAGCCCATTCTAATTGTTCCGGTGTATAGGCGATTCGCTGTTCTTCAGACTCAAAAGCCATTATTTTATCTTTCAAATACAGGGTTTTTCCATGATAAATCATTTGATCTAAGAATGTTCTACCGCTTCTTTGGGGCAGAATTGAACCACAAAACTCTGAAGCTACATCTGATACTAAATATTTTTCATCTAATCCCTTTTTTAAATAGCCTTGAAATCCTTGGTAGAATTTATGTTCTTCACCCAAATAGTTATCTAAGCCAATCAATAATAAAGAATCAGTTAAAATGACACGATTCTCATAGTTAACGTCAGAAGTTAGGGTAATCACTTTAGGTATTGTAAACTCCGGGAAATAATATTTTATATGTTTAAATAAGTTCGTTAATTTGGTTTTCTGAATATCAAAATTTGAAAAAGCCTTTTCGACTTCAGTATTCAATTCTATCTGTATCGTATCTTTTAGTTTTGCCATCCAGATACTATCTGGGTATTGCGCAGGAAATAAATAGGGATACTTTCCTTTTAAAATGGGCAAAGTTTCAAGAGTGGCCGAAGCAAACTCTTTATCAAAACGCTCGACCTGTACATCTAAGACTATTTTATCAATTTCTTCAGCAGTTTTATCTTCTGCACCACAATTAATAAAAAGGAGAGACAAAAAAATTAAAACCACAAAAATTAGCTTCTTCATATAAAGTAGTATAGAATTATTTTATTTATTAGTGCTTAGACATTATTTTTACGGTGCAAAGTTACTAGATTTTAACGAAAAACAAACATCCATGCAAACCGAAAAAATAATAAATCATATTGTAAAGTGGTTAAAAGATTACGCAACGAATGCTAAAATGAATGGTTTTGTTATTGGAATCTCCGGAGGTATTGATTCTGCCGTTACTTCAGCCTTATGTGCAAAATCGGGTCTAGACCTTTTATGTTTAGAAATGCCCATTCACCAAGAATTAAATCAAGTAGGTAGAGCTTCAAGACACATTGACTGGTTACAAGAAAATTTTACAACTGTAAAAAGACTTGAATTAAATTTAACCCCAGTATTTGATAGCTTAATCGCCGCTTTGCCACAAGTAGCCAATGAGGAGGACCGGTTTATGTCACTGGCAAATACCAGGGCCCGACTCAGAATGACAAGTTTGTACTATTTTGCAGCTTTAGATAAATATTTAGTGGCTGGCACTGGTAATAAAGTAGAAGATTTTGGGGTAGGCTTTTACACCAAATACGGTGATGGTGGCGTTGATTTAAGCCCCATTGCTGATTTACTAAAGACCGAGGTATGGGAAATTGCGCGAGTTTTGGGCATCAACGATGAAATTATTAACGCAGCTCCTACAGATGGTCTTTGGGGTGATGATAGAACCGATGAAGATCAAATAGGTGCGTCCTATCCAGAATTAGAATGGGCAATGGCCATGGCAGATCAAAATAAAACTTCTCAAGATTTTAAGGGAAGAGAAAAAGAGGTTTTCCAAATTTATAAAAGACTAAATACAGCAAATAAACACAAGATGCTGCCGATTCCAATTTGCGAGATTCCAATGGCGTTGAAATAACCATTTATCTTATAATTTAGTAAATAAAACGAAAATATAACAAATTACACGGGTTTTCAATTAAAAAATATCACTTTTACAGGGCAAATAAGATAAAAAAACTTTACATTGCATGTCAGAATTTATGGGCATTTTCTTTGTAAGCTAATAAATCGTAAAAAAAGTAAACCATGATTAAAGTATTGATCGCAGATAACCATCCTGTTGTTAGAACTGGGATAAAGTTTGTTTTAGACACCGCTTCTGATTTTGAAGTTATCGGAGATGTGGCCACAACTTCAGAGTTATTTGAAAAATTAAAGACTGTAAATCCTGATGTAGTGATGCTAGAGATGGACATTCCTGAAATCAATGGAATTGCAACCCTTAGAAAAATTAAATCTGAATTCCCTGATATTAAAGTTTTGATCTATAGCGGTCAGTCGGAAGATGTTTATGCCTTAAGCACTATTCGAGCAGGCGCCTACGGATATTTGTCAAAAAGCGCTGATTTAGATTACATTATTACTGCTGTAAGAAAAGTAAGTAAAGGTGATATGTTTATTACTAATGAGCTAGCGCAAAGACTTGCGTTTGACGAGGGTACCAAAAAGCCAAGAAGATTCTTTAGAAAGCTTTCTTCAAGAGAAGTAGAAGTATTAAAAATGTTAGCCAGCGGTAAACGCAATAAAGATGTTGCTATTGGTCTTAATTTGAACGAAAAAACAGTAAGTACCTACAAAGCGCGTTTAATGCGAAAATTGAATGTCGATAATTTAGTAGACTTATTACAACAAGCGAAAGCTTTAGAATTATACTAAATAAAACATGTCCTACAAAAAAAACCTAGCTTTTGCTAGGTTTTTTTTGTAGGACATATTTTGGTAGCTATTTTAAGATAATACCCGATTTAGCTTCTGATTTAATAATTTATTAAGTTGAATATAATTGATAATTTCCTCTAGTATTTCTCGGTTGTCTTTTTCCACATCCTGAGTTTCATTTTGTAAGGTATTTATTCTTCTTTTGATTAAAAAACAACGTAAGGTTAAAATTGTTTCGCTCGCCAATTGAGAAATTCCCTGATCTTTACTCTTAGGATAAATATCTTTACTCGCCCAATCATGCAAAATATATTTTTCTTCCTCCATTAAAATAGAAGATATTTCTGATACCATATCTTGTTCTAAAGAGGCTATGAACGTTTGAACCGTAAAGTTTTCGTTTTCATTAAGTTCTTGAACTAATGTTTTATAAATTCGCTTAAAGTTATCATTACTCAATTCTATTTCATCGTCCTGTAGGTCTAAAAATATTTTCTCGTACACCTTAGCCTCTAAAAATTCAGGCTCTAAGGCTAATTCACCCTTATCATTTTCTTTGAGAATTAAATCTTCAAAGCGTTGCGATGTATTGCCGTATAATAGTAAAATTTCAATAATCTTGCGTTCTAGTTCAAACTGCACATCTACTTTCTGCGTAACTGCCTCGTTACGAACCACTTCAAAAGCTTTTTGATTGTCCTTTGCTTTTTTGCTGGCATCAGCGATATCCTTTTTTCCAATCTGTGCGAGTGTATTGAACAAGACGCCTTCAGAAATATTCATGATTTGAGCACACTCCTGAATATAAATTTCCTTTTGAATTCGATCTGGAATTTTAGAAATACTATTGACAATATCACGGACGGTATCAGCCCTTTTTATCGGGTCGTTTGCGGCTTCCTTCATTAATAAAGAAGCCTTAAATTGAATAAAGTCTTTCGCGTTCGTTTTTAAATAGGCATTTACCTCGTCTAAACTATTGTTTTTAGCAAAGCTATCTGGATCTTCTCCTTCTGGGAAGGAACAGACTTTGACATTCATCCCTTGTTCCAAAATAAGGTCGATTCCTCGTAAAGAAGCTCTTAAACCTGCCGCATCACCATCAAACAATACCGTAATATTTTTAGTAAGTCGGTTTACCAATCGAATTTGTTCAGCTGTCAAGGCGGTTCCGCTAGAGGCTACTACATTCTCAATACCGCGCTGATGAAACTGAATTACATCGGTATAGCCTTCTACCAAATAACAATTATCTTCTTTTGCAATCGCTTGTTTTGCATGAAAAATACCGTATAAAACTTTACTTTTATGGTAAATATCACTTTCTGGAGAATTTAAATATTTGGCTGCTTTTTTATCGTTGGTTAAAATTCTACCCCCAAAACCAAGCACCCGACCGCTCATAGATTGTATAGGAAACATAACGCGCCCTTTAAACCTGTCGAACTTTTTGCTATTCGCAGGATTCTCTAGGTTTTCTTTGACGATACTTAGGCCTGTACTTTCTAAATATTTTAATTGATATCCTTTATCTAAGGCCTCGTTGGTAAAAGCATCCCAATGATCTAAACAATACCCCAAAGCGAACTTTTTGATGGTTTCATCTGTAAAACCCCGCTCTTTGAAATAACTAAGTCCTATTGCTTTTCCTAGTTCGCTTTCCCATAAAATGTTAGAAAAATATTTTTGAGCAAATTCAGACACTAAATACATGCTTTCGCGTTCGTCTGCCTGCACTTTTTGCTCACTAGTTTGCTCAGTTTCTTCGATTTCAATAGTGTACTTTTTGGCTAAGTATTTTATAGCCTCAGGGTAGGTAAAATGCTCGTGTTCCATTAAAAATGCAACCACATTACCTCCTTTTCCACTACTAAAATCTTTCCAAATTTGCTTTACGGGACTTACCATAAAGCTAGGCGATCGTTCATCAGTAAACGGACTTAAACCTTTATAATTAGCACCTGATTTTTTTAATTGTACAAAATCACCAATAACCTCCTCTAAACGGGCGGTTTCATATACTTGGTCGATGGTGGCTTTTGAAATCAAATTAGATATATAAAGTTTACTTTATGTTGAGTTTTAAAGGGCTGCCATTTTATTATGGAAAAAGATTCAAATATAACCAAAATTTTATAGGCATAATCGTTTACATCCATTAGAATTTCTCTATGGCGAGGGTAAGACAAGCTCTGTTTTTGACAGATTTATAAGTTAGAAGGTGTACTCTATTTACAGGCCCTTAGCATAAAAAGTTATCATCCTAGGCATGCAAAAATAAGTTAGTACAAAGAGCTTGCTCTTACCGGTTTAAAAAACCTTACGGTGAGCTCTAAATTTAAGAATACAAAAAAAACCTACAAGCTCCTCCGCAGAAAAAGCGAATTAGAACTTGCAGGTTTTCATCCTATAAGACGGTATTTGTATGCTATGCAACTGATGAGTACAATATTTATCAGTTTTATACCGTAAACTTACTTTGTAAGGTTTTTTATTTAGACTTATTTTCAAGTACTCATTCTAAAAATTTAAAGGTCAAAGCGCAAGCCTAGAGATATGTTGTTTTGCTCCACTAAGGCATCTCTAAAAATAGGATTTAAATCGTATTTCATATACAAGGTTGTACCACCAAAACCTGCATAAGCACTTAGTCCATAAATTAAATTACTCGTGTTGTAATCTCTTTTTAATTTATCTTTTATGTTGTCACCATCGCGCTCGTACTTTAATTTTTGACGTGTACCTAAATTAAAACCTCCATAACCACCTAGCCCAACTCTAAATTTTTTATCTAAGCTATAGCGAATAGAATTCTCATTTTTACGAATTTTAGACGGTCCAAATTCAAAATGAATCGGGAATACTAAGTTATCCATGCGTAGTTTTGCTTTATCTAATTCCACATCAAACTCTTCTAAAACTATTTCGTCATTGTTGTTTACAAAATAGCGGTTATCGGTTGGTTTCAGTCCGTTAAACTGAAAAGAAAATCCGTAATTCAATCGCAGAAAATTAGAGTTCTGAAAAACTCGTGTTCGCCATTGCCAACCCATTTCAAAAAATCGACTTCCCCCTATTTTATAAGGAGAATCATCAAGGATTTCCCCATCGATTACAGCGTTGTTAAAACCTACAGCTATGACTATATCTGAATAGGTTCTAACGTCGTACTTTAATTCATAGTTTTTTTTAGAATCGCTAAATTTAATTCCGAATATTTTATCGTCATGATCATCTTTGTGCCCAAATCCTATTTCTATTTTACTTCCACTATTTAGCGTATCCAATTCAAGAACTTGACCGTTATTCCTTTCAATTAGCGCTATTTGGTTATCTAAAATACTAAGTCTATTTTCAATATTCAGCGCTCTTTTTTTAGCCGCTGATTCTTTTAGCCTTTGAGCCTCACTTTCGGTTATTTGCTTTTTCTCGAGACGTTTATTAATGGCTTCAATTTCAATCTTTAAGGCTTCTTTTTCCTGAGATGTGATTTCAATTTTAAGCTTTTCTAATTTTTCTACTTTGGTTTCATAATTTTTTTTATCCTGTGCAGTGCCCACTTGCAAGGCAAAAGCAACTATTAAAATTGCGATGTACTTCAATTTGTTGTTCATAATAATTGTTTTTTAATGATTGATTAATGAATAAACTATTCCCTGCTCCTTTTCAAATTTTAATTTGAAGAAGTCTTTTTTTATGGTTAAAATGTTATTGATTTTACTTGTTCCGATCTGCTAGAGCGGTCCTTACTTTTAAATAGCCATTTTTTAATGTTTCAAAAAGCTGATCTCGAACCGATAAATCTAGCTCTGTTTCTGCTTGATGTAATAATGCCAAGGCATCAACGCTATTAGAATCTGTAAAGAGTTTCTGTCTTAAAATTTCCTCTTGTGCTTTTCGCAGTAAAGCATCTATTTCGGCATCTGAAACTGTAGCATTCTGTAAGGCCAAAGCATCGACTTGCGCTACAACTAAATTAATTTTTTGGTCAATTAAAACATCCATAGCTAAATTAGTCTTGTTCTCTAATTGTAATTTAGGTTTATGTACTACCTTATCTATAGCTAATGCAGCCTTATTTTGAGCCGTATTGGCTTCATTATTGTTCGGCGTTACTTTATTTTTAGAAGTACTTGTGTATGGTTCTTTAGCATTTGCTATAGTACTTGAGCTGCCAATTATTTCAATAAGCTCTTCTTTTGATTGTGGTAATTCTTTATTAACTCTATTTTGAGGGGTAAAAACCACAGGCTTCTCTTGATTCATGGCTTCTTTACCCGCGTTAAAAAATACAAGCATCGCTATCAACAAGCCGATTACGCTAGCGGCGATAGCGTACCAGGCAAAACCTTTTTTAGTTGTTTTATGAGTTGTAGTTATTTGACCTGAAATTTTCTCCCAAACTTGGGGAGAAGGTGGTATGCTACGACCCTCAAACTTTTCTTTTATATCTTCTTCAAATTTAATTGGTGCCATAGCTTATTCTTTTAGTTTCCTTTAACTGTTCTTGTAAAATTCGCCTTGCTTTGAATAATTGCGATTTTGAGGTACTTTCTGAAATCTGTAACATACTTGCAATTTCAGCATGCTTATATCCTTCAACCGCATACAATACAAATACCATTTTATAGCCTTCTGGAAGTTGATCTATCAGGCGTTGTATTTCTTCAATATCAATAGCTGATGCTACTTCAATCTGGTGGTTTGTATGCCGATCATATAACTCATCATCAAACACTACAAATTGATTTTTACGAAGGTGGGTTATGGCTTCCCGAACCATTATCCTGCGAATCCAACCTTCAAAACTACCTTCAAACTTAAAGGTGTCTAAATATTTAAATACCTTTACAAAGCCTGTGATCATAACATCTTCTGCAAAAGCAATATCTTTTACATATTGCCGGCAAACACTTAACATTTTAGGCGCATGCTTTTCATACAAGTGCTTTTGAGCCTCTCCATTTCCGGAGCACGCCTTTTTTATCAGCTGCTTTTCATTGGTATAAAATGGAATTATTTTCACAAGTTAAAATTTCTTAGCCTTTATCAAAAGACCATTCCTTTAGGTTTCTATAAAGTTAGACGAGTTTTGTTTCAAAAAGGTTGCCTGATACCTGAACTAATTTTTAAATAAACGAACAAAAAAATAGCAAAAAATTGAAAATCAGATAGATATATTTAATTAAAATACAAATTTTTTATTTATCTAAAAGTAAATTATTAAAAAAAACGCATGCTACTGCATACAGTGCTTAAGAAAATATCGATCCAAATTAAAAAGATAGTTACTTTTTTCGGTCAACCACGTAATTCACCATAAGTTCCAATGAATTTTTATAGGCCGAATCTGGATAATGTGCCAATAGGGTTAAGGCCTCATCTTTAAAAGCGAGCATTTTACGTACTGCATACTCAAGGCCCCCATTACTTTTTACAAAAGCAATAACTTCTTTGACTCTTTTTTTATCCTTATTATGGTTTTTGATAGAATTAATGAGCCATTTTTTTTCTTGTGCTGTACAGGTGTTCAGAACATAAATTAAAGGTAAAGTCATTTTTTGCTCCTTGATATCGATTCCTGTAGGTTTACCAATGGCTTCGTTGCCGTAATCGAACAAGTCATCTTTAATTTGAAAAGCCATTCCGCAGTATTCGCCAAATTTTCTAAAGATTTCTACTTCTTCCGATTCAGGTTTTACCGCACAAGCACCTAAACTACAACAGGCCGCTATAAGGGTCGCTGTTTTTTGGCGTATAATTTCGTAATATACCTCTTCTGTGATATCTAACCGTCTTGCTTTTTCAATTTGTAATAGTTCGCCTTCACTCATTTCACGAACGGCAATGGATATAATTTTTAGCAAATCAAAATCTCCATTATCAATGGACAAAAGCAACCCTTTAGACAATAAATAGTCCCCCACCAAAACGGCAATTTTATTTTTCCATAAGGCATTAATTGAGAAAAAACCGCGGCGTTTGTAACTTTCATCCACGACATCATCATGAACTAAAGTTGCGGTATGAATCAGTTCAATAACGGCGGCACCTCTATAGGTACGCTCATTTACTTCACCATTATTTATCATTTTAGCCGTTAGAAAAACAAACATGGGTCGCATTTGCTTTCCTTTTCGATTCACGATGTAATGGGTAATTCTGTTTAATAGCGCCACCTTTGAAGTCATGGATTCATAAAACTTTTTTTCAAAAAGTTCCATTTCCATATTGATGGGTTCCTTTATTTGAGCTACTATTTTCACTAGCAATTATCCCGAGTTGGGCTTATAAATTGTAAGATGCTAAATTAACAAAAAGGATTCAGATAAAACCATTCTAAAATATTAATTGAGCTCGTGTTCGCTATTTAGTTTAAGGGTTGCACCTTATGATTTGTTCGCTAATTGTCCGCAAGCGGCATCGATATCTTTTCCACGAGAACGGCGTACAGTTACTGCGATATTATTTTTTTCTAAGGTATGCACATACATATCTATGGCAGCATTAGAAGCTTGTTGAAACTGCCCATCATCAATAGGGTTATACTCTATTAAATTAACCTTTGAAGGTGCAAATTTGCAAAAATCAACGAGGGCATCAACATCGCTTTGTTGGTCATTTATACCTTTCCAAACCACATATTCATAGGTAATTCTACTTTTTGTTTTCGCATACCAGTATTGCAATGATTCGCGTAAATCACTGAGTGTAAATTTGGCGTTAAAGGGCATTATAGATGTTCTTGTGGCATCAATTGCGGAGTGTAGGGAAACAGCTAGTTTAAATTTAACCTCATCATCGGCCATTTTTTTAATCATTTTTGGTACGCCTGAAGTAGAAACTACAATTCGCTTTGGAGACATCCCCAAGCCTTCAGGAGATGTAATTTTCTCTATAGCCTTTAAAACGTTGTTGTAATTCATTAAAGGCTCTCCCATCCCCATGAATACGATGTTGCTTAGCGGACGATCAAAATACAATCTGCTTTCATTGTCAATGGCCACCACTTGATCATAAATTTCATCAGGGTTTAAGTTTCGCATGCGCTTTAATCGCGAAGTAGCACAAAACTTACAGTCTAAACTGCAGCCAACTTGACTTGAGACACAGGCTGTAGTTCTTGTTTTTGTAGGAATTAAAACCGATTCTACTATTAAATCATCATGCAAACGAACCGCATTTTTTATGGTGCCATCCGTACTTCGTTGAATAACATCAACCTTGATATGGTTGATGACGAAATTACTTTCTAACATATCTCTTGTGGCCTTCGATAGGTTCGTCATCACCTCAAAGGAGTGAGCAGATTTTTGCCAAAGCCATTCATACACTTGATTACCTCGAAAAGCTTTGTCGCCGTTGGCTTCAAAAAACTCACGAAGTTGCTCACGTGTCAGTGCTCGAATGTCTTTCTTTTGAATAGTTTCCACAGGTTAAAGATAGGATAAAAAAAACCTGCTACGCTAAATTTTTGTTCTAGCAGTAGCAGGTTGTTTAATTAAACAATAATTATATAATTAACATGGCATCGCCATAAGAATAAAATTTATATTGCTCTAGAATAGCTTCTTTATAGGCTTTTTTCATTAAATCATGGCCCATAAATGCCGAAACCATCATTAACAAAGTTGATTTTGGCAAATGAAAATTCGTAATCATACAATTCGCAATACTGAAATCGTAGGGGGGGAAAATAAATTTATTGGTCCAGCCCTCGTAGGTGTTTAAGGTTTGCTGAGAAGATACTCCACTTTCTAAACCACGCATAGCCGTAGTACCAACAGCACAAATTCTCCTTTTATGCTTTTTAGCATTGTTTACTATTTCGGTAGCCTTTTCTTCAATAATAAGCTCTTCGCTATCCATTTTATGTTTAGATAAATCTTCAACCTCAACAGGGTTAAAAGTACCTAAACCAACATGCAAGGTAAGTTCTGCAAAATCAATTCCTTTTATTTCCAGTCGTTTTAACAAATGCTTAGAAAAATGTAAGCCTGCTGTTGGGGCGGCTACTGCTCCTTCATGTTTTGCATAAATAGTTTGGTAGCGCTCTGCATCCGAAGCTTCAGTTTCTCTTTTAATGTATTTAGGTAATGGTGTATCACCCAATTCTTTTAATTTTTTTCTAAAATCGGTATAAGAACCATCGTATAAGAAACGAAGTGTTCTACCTCTAGACGTCGTATTGTCAATTACCTCAGCGACTAAAGTATCATCATCCCCAAAATACAATTTATTACCAATTCTAATTTTTCGTGCTGGATCCACTAAAACATCCCATAAACGTTGTTCTTCGTTTAATTCTCTCAACAAGAAAACTTCTATACGTGCTCCTGTTTTTTCTTTATTACCATAGAGTCTGGCCGGAAACACCTTGGTATTATTCAACACCATGACATCACCTTCATCGAAATAATCAATCATGTCTTTGAACATTTTATGTTCAATTTTACCTGTCTCTCTATGAATTACCATCAATCGAGATTCATCTCTATTTTCTGATGGGTATTCTGCTAAAAGTTCTTCAGGAAGTTCAAAGCTAAAACCGGATAATTTCATATAGATTTTTTTGTTATTGTTTATGCGATTGCAAAGATACTATTATGAATAGGGCCTTGTCAAGTAAATACGTGTTTATATTTTGGAAACGTGGTAATTAGGTTTTGGATGATGGGTTTTGTATCCTAAAAAGTGAGCTAGTGGTAAGATAGGAAGAGGTTAAACTGACATTACAGATTGGCTCAATACAAAAGTTCAACTATAAAAATTGGGTTCCGCTTAATTGCCTGGAACTAGCTCTATAATTTCTAATTATGGAAAAATCATATGTGCTTTGTGAAAATTAAAATTGCTTCGTGAGATTCTTTGCTACATTTTATCACTAAAAAATTTTCAAATCATTCTACCTGAATACCCATTGAAATCATATCTTTCCAAAAGTCGGGATACGATTTTGAAACCACTTCTGCATCATTAATAAAAATTGATGTTCTTAAGGCTAAAGGGGCAAAAGCCATAGCCATTCTATGATCATTATAGGTGTCTATAGCTCTATTTTTCTTTATTTCGTTTGAAGCATTTAAACTAAGTGTTTTGTCCGTTACCGAGATCTTAGCACCTAGTTTTGACAACTCTGTTTTTAATGCTTCTAAACGATCGGTTTCTTTAATTTTTAGGGTGTGTAAGCCAGTTAAATGACATTCCATTCCCAATCCGAAACAACTCACCGCTATGGTTTGTGCAATGTCGGGTGCGTTTGCTAAATCTATATGTAATCCAGTCGTTTGATGATGGGCTATTTTTTTAAGGATGACTTGATGCCTATTAAAAGTTGTTTCTACACCAAAACTCTTGTAAATTGTTGCTAAAACACTATCGCCTTGAAGGCTATTTTCTTTATAGGCTGATAAGGTGATTTTAGAACCTATATCCGCTAGTGCGCAAATACTATAAAAATAAGATGCGGAACTCCAGTCAGACTCTACCACCAAAGTTTTAGCCCTTACTTCTTTTTTAGGAAAAACTTTAATGATATTCCCTTCAAAAGTATTTTCAATATCTAATTGAGATAATAAAGCAAGTGTCATTTGTATATAGGGAACAGAAGTTATTTTACCTACTAAGGTTATTTCCAATCCGTTTTCTAAGCTCGATGCGTTTAATAGTAAGGCCGAAATATATTGGCTGCTCATATCGGCTGGAAGTGTTACTTTTTGCTTTGTGATCTTTTTACCTGTAATTTTTAAAGGAGGAAACCCTTCATTATTAACATAACTGATATCGGCCCCTAAGCTTTTTAAAGCCTCTACCAAAACACCAATTGGGCGCTCAGTCATCCGCTGCGAGCCTGTTAAAACGACCTCTTTGCCTTCTTGCATAGCAAAATAAGCTGTTAAAAAACGCATAGCCGTTCCTGCGTGATGAATATCTACCTCGCCTTCACTAATTTTTAAACCTTGTTGCATGACTTGAGCATCATCAGAATTTGAGGTGTTTTCAATACTGACATTCGGATACAATGCTTGCAGCAGTAAAATACGATTAGATTCGCTTTTAGAGCCTGTAATTTTTAGGGTAGCCTCAATGAGATTCGTTACCGGCGAGTTTAAATGTAGTTTCAAAATAGTAGCTGTAATAAAGTTTTAAATTGAACAAATGAAGCTGTAAATATAGGGCAAGAAGTCTTTTAAATAAATTCTAGTTACTAAAATTGGCCTAATTAGAGCTTTTTGTTGTTGTGATGCCGATCATGATCGCGTTTGGTTTTTAAAGCTAATTTTTCATCAAAAGCTTTTTGTAAATCTATTCCTGTTTGGTTTGCCAAACACAATACCACAAATACAACATCAGCCAGTTCTTCCCCTAAATCTTTTGCTTTATCCGATTCTTTTTCACTTTGTTCACCATACCTGCGAGCAATAATACGCGCCACCTCTCCTACTTCTTCTGTAAGTTGCGCCATATTGGTGAGTTCATTAAAATAACGAACACCATGCTCCTTAATCCAATCGTCAACTGCCTTTTGTGCATTGGTAATATTCATAATCCTAAATTTTTGATAAAACTACCTTTTCTGTTTCTTTCTCCACTAAAAGTTTATAGAATTCTTTTAGAGCACTATACTCTTGTACTGGTATCATAGAAGTGCTAATATCAATAGTAACCACTATTTTTATTTCCTTCTCTGAGTTTGAAAGATTGTATTTAAAAGACCCTTGATTATTGGGTAAGTTAAAAGCTATTGGTTCTGGTATTGACTCAATTTTATAGCCTTCCGGAATCGTGACATTCACCATTAATCGCTCTTGCCAAGCATAACCGAAATCTACGGGATAGTTTCTTTCTTCTTGTTTAAACGGATTTAGTTTTTCGGTTTTGAATAAAGATGGTGAAAAATAAATTTTGTCTCCTATTACATCTGCCTGATTTTCTACATAAAAATCAAATTTTTCAGTAATGGCTTCACCTAAATCATTTTTATGATCTAAAGTATAATTAGAAATTTCCATCCCATTATATTTATTTTCAAGCTTTTCTATATAAGAATCCTCACTAATTTCGTTGTTAGAATTTCTAAAATTATAGGCATTATATTTATTGTATATAGTCCGCATTGCGCCCTTAAGCGTACCATTATTGCTCAAAGTAGCTTGAATCATATTTACTTCTCCCGACTGAGCTGCAGCACCTAATAGAATTGATACAGAGGAACCATCTTCTTTAATAAGCCTACCAAACCAATTTAATGCCCTATTCGGAATTACATTAGGCTCTGCATATTTATTGGTAGCATCGAGCAAAACAATTTCATTATTTATTTCTGCGGAGGCAATTACATAATTAAAACCTTCTCGTGTAGGGAAAATTGGAATTCCGTTATTTTTCGTACTTACCAACACTGGAAACGCTTTTAAACCTGCTTCTTTTAACATGGCGACTAGCATTAGGTTGATATCTGCTACATTTCCTGTTTTTTCCTTGAATGCTTTTTTTACTCCTTGGTCAGTATATTTACTGTAATAGTTATTCCAGTTCATAGTTTTTTGAACATAGAAAAAAATACTGTTCATTTTTTCAACATCAGTGGATGAATTGGCTAAAATTTGGATTAAATCATCCTTGAAATAGCGTGTATTATTTATTTGGCTACCAAAATCGGGACTATCATAAATACTTTTTGCTACTTTTTCCCATGTGGTGGCATAGGTTTTCATAGGTTCTTCAGGAAAGTTAATATACTGCAACTCGTAATTCACCGCTGATCTATAATTATTAATATTATCTACATAAGGTTCCTCCTTTAGAGCTGGAACATCCTGCATGGAAAACTCTGATATATTAATGATATAATCAATGACATTCCTATTAACAGTGGTTTTAGGCGCCTCATTAAATGATCCACCACTCCGCGTTTTACTGTTTAAAACAATATTACCCGATTTTTTGCTTTCTTTTGGAAAAACATTTAAGTACCCTTTTACATTGGGATTGAAAGCAAAATATTCAGGTATTTGCACCGATATTTCTTGTTTTTTGATGGGAATATCATATTGGAGCACAATCTCATCTATATTATAAAAAAAGGGCGAATGTATAGCGTACATAAACTCTATAACGCTTCCTTCCTTTACATTAGGCAAGGTGAATTTTTCTCTTTCATAATATTTTGATACTTCTTCGGTAAAAGTTTCGTTACTTTTTAATTTGCTCTCATCTATTTTACCATCTTGTAAATTATAGGTATACGCTTTTAGTCCTCTAAATGATTCTTTATCAGTACCAGAATCACTCAAATATAATAATTCTGATACCGTCGCATAATTAAAGCCTTCTTTTTTGTAAATTTTAATACGCTCTCGCACTTCTGTAACTAATTTAAAACCAGTTGATTGAGAATATTCATATGTAAGGTTAAGAGAACGATATAAAACAGCTGCAGAAGCTGATGAATCAGTAGGGTGAAATTTTTCCTTTAATTCTTCTTCAGATACTTTTCCAAAATCATAATTTTGAGCTTTTACGGAAAAAAGAAAAAATAAAAGGAATAGTGAACATAATAGGTTTTTCATTTCAGTTAAATTTATTGGTTTATTTTTTGATCAGTACTATTTTTGAACTATCATTTTGAGCAACTTCTTTTCTAAAGTTCCTGTAAGATTCATAGCTTTCCTTCGGGTATGTACCTTCTTTTATGAATAGTTTACGTGTGTACAAAATGCTTTTTTTATCTTCTGAGACTTTGAAACTTAAAGTATATGTTCCAAAATCACTTAGAATATCAATAGCATCTGGAATCGCTTCAATGGTATAATCCAAAGGTAATTGTATGGTTATTTCATCCTCATCTACATAACCTCGTTGAATTTCCAATGGAAACTGTCGGTTTCTGTAGCGTTTAGGAACAAAGACATTTTTATTGAAAAAATTAGGAGAAAAAAGCAATCGATCACCACTTTTAGTCGCGTAATTGTCTGCTGTTATCGCTATATTTTCACGAAAAACAACGGTATCAATATCATTCTCAAAAGTATATGTATCAATATTTAGGTTATTGATGTAACTCCAAATACTCTTGTAATACTTTACAATATCGTCCGGTGTTTTATCTTTAATTCTAAAATGATTATCATATTGAATACCTTTCGTTAAGATCGTCACCTGACCATGAACTATATTATCATCTGAAATTGAATATTTCCCTTCGGTTTTTTGATAATTATCTCCATTTAAATAGGCTGGAGTTGTTGCCAATTCGCCACCTTCTGGCTTAATTAATAAAACCTGTCTTCCATCGGTAAAATCACCAATAAAACCAAAAGGATGCACTTGAGACGTGCAGTCTATCCAATACAATTTATTTTCATATGGAATCGCTAAAATCGCATGATCCCCAGCCCACAAATCTGGAAAATCGGTCTCAAAACTTACTTTAGTATCCCCTGATTCTACATGGGCGTAGTACGATGTGACACCCACTTCTTTAAGCAAGGCCTTTGTATAGTTTGTCAAGCCCTTGCAATCGCCGTATTTAACCCTATCAACCTCAATAGCACTAATGGGCTGAATACCACCAATCCCGACCTGAACACTTATATATCGCGTATTGTCTTGCACATATTTATAGATTATTTTTGCTTTTTCTAAATCACTTGTTGCACTCGCTGTCAATGCTTTAATAAGGCTTATAGTAGGCAGTGGAAGTTCGTCTTTATCAGCAATATGGTTTGCGTACATCCATGACCCTACTTCTTGCCAATTATTAATAGTACCTTGAAAACCTTCATAATTAAAATTCACCATCCTCGGATGTATTTGAGGACTAATTTGAATAAAAGATGGCGCTAATTCTTCGTATTTAATGGCTTTAAGGTTCGTTGCTTCATACGTAATACTATTCTCTGTATTTGTTTTAACAACAGTACTATTCTCTAGGTTTTTTTCTTTAATAACAGGTTTAAGGTCTGGGGAAGCATAGCTAATGGTATACCTGCTTTTTTCTGTACTCACATAATACCCATCTAAAAATTGCCAGGGCGTAATAAAACCAGTATTTTTTGTTTTAGTTTCAACAATAAA
This sequence comes from Cellulophaga sp. Hel_I_12, assembly GCF_000799565.1. Lineage (NCBI taxonomy): Bacteria > Pseudomonadati > Bacteroidota > Flavobacteriia > Flavobacteriales > Flavobacteriaceae > Cellulophaga > Cellulophaga sp. Hel_I_12. Next base: position 3,377,949 of record NZ_JUHB01000001.1, on the reverse strand, counting down.
TTCCACAGTGTAAGGATAGGAAACGGGAGTATATTCTAAGTAAAGTACTCTAGAATCTGAATACATTGTACCACCACTAACAGCACTTACATCCTTAAAATCATTTTGTTTTATTTTATTAATTTCATTTCCTAACTGATCGTATATCACAGCTTGAATAGCCGTGATTTTTTCAGAATCATCGTACCATTCTCTGGCGTTAACATAGTCATCACCTTGCTTATTTAAAACAGTGACCACGCGCCTTTTTTCGACTACTAATTCATCGATAGAATTAATATTTATAGAAATTTCATTGTGTCGAACTACGGCATTCGCGTCTTCTTTGAGGCTTTTGTCGATGAGGAAAGATGGGTAGTTTAGATTTTGTGAGCTTAGAAACTGACAAAAAATTAGGGTTGTAAGAAAAATAAAAAAGCGCATTACTTCTGGTTTGGTCTTTAGTGAATCCAAATTAAGATAATTTCTTACAAAAGCATTAAATAATTCGATAAAAAACTGCTATTCTCTGTTTTTAGAATCTATAACAATAGTCACAGGACCATCGTTACACAAATCTACTTTCATGTCGGCACCAAAAATACCTGTACCTACTTTTTTTCCTAATTCGGTTTCTAATTGCTTTATAAAGTGTTCGTAAAGCGGTGTGGCCATTTCAGGTTTTGCAGCCTTAATATAGGAAGGTCTATTGCCTTTTTTTGTGCTGGCGTGTAAGGTAAACTGACTTACCACTATAATACCTCCACCACTTTCGAGTAGGGATTTATTCATGATACCTTCAGCATCATTAAAAACGCGTAAGTTGATAATTTTTCGAATCAACCATTCCGTATCTTCTTCTGAATCTGCATTTTCAATGCCTAAAAGAACGAGGAGTCCGCTTTTAATTTCTGAAATAAGCTGATTGTCAACCCTAACACTTGCTCTTGAAACTCGTTGTAAAACTACTCTCACTTTTTCTCTCCGTAAATATCTGTTCTATAATTTTCTTCTTCTCCCGTAATCATTTGTACATAACTGCGGTACCTACTCCATGCAATATCATCGGTATCTAAGGCATTTTTAATAGCGCAATTGGGTTCTTCTAAATGTAAACAGTTATTAAACTTACAATTTTGTTTTAGTTTAAAAAACTCTGGAAAATAAGCACCAATCTCTTCTTTTTCCATGTCTACAATACCAAAACCCTTTATTCCTGGCGTATCAATGATTCGAGCGCCCATATCTAAATCGAACATTTCGGCGAAAGTGGTGGTGTGTTGCCCCTGTAAATGTTGCTCTGAAATTTTCTTCGTTTTTAAATTTAATTTTGGTTCTATGGCATTTACCAAAGTAGATTTACCTACGCCTGAATGACCAGAAAACATACTGGTTTTGTCAAGCATCAAGGCTTTAAGTTGATCGATATTTTTTCCCGAGGTGGCAGATATTCCAATACAGGTATACCCAATATTTCGATATAAGGCAGCTAAGTATTTTACTTCCCCTAATTCGGCCTCAGAATAGGTATCTACCTTATTAAATAGCAAGATGGCAGGTATATGATACGCCTCTGAAGTCACTAAAAAACGATCTATAAAACTGGTGGATGTAGGTGGGTTGTTTAAGGTAACCATCAAAAACGCTTGGTCTAAATTGGCTGCAATGATATGTGTCTGTTTTGATAAGTTTACCGATTTCCGGATGATATAATTTTTGCGGTCTGCAATTTTAGTGATAATCCCTATGGTTTCATCGCCAATTTTTTCAATATCAAAATGTACCGAGTCACCAACAGCCACTGGATTGGTGCTTTTAATGCCTTGGATTCTAAATTTACCTTTAATTCTGCACTCATAAAAGCACCCGTCTTTAGCTTTTACCGTGTACCAACTTCCAGTAGATTTATATACAATTCCTATCATTATGTATGTTTGCCAATTATGAACTACAAAATAACGACTTTTATATGGAATAGATTTTAATTGCTAAACTGATTAAAAACAAAAATGGGGATTAAATTATATTCAATCCCCTGTTACTTTATGGCAAGTACACTATTTATTAGTCCTTGATGGTAATTCTACCTCCTGCAAAAGTTTTTTCTTTAACCTGCTTAGGGTTGCCATACACATCAACATCACCTCCGGCTTTTATAGAAATATCTGCACTTTCTGTGGCGTAAACTTCTGCTTCCCCAGCAGCCGTAATTTTAACTGAAGTGGTTTCTGTTCTTAGTTCTTTTCCTTCAAAAATACCTCCCGTATTTAAAACGACATCTTGATTTTGTGCTATTCCCGAGGCTTCTATAATTCCGCCCGTTACAGCTCTTGCGTCTAAATGATTTACTTTTAAGCCTATTTTTATTTGGGCTCCTTCTTGTGCTTTTAGCTCAATCGTATTTTGTTCAATAGTTTCGTTTGATGTTATTCTAGCACCTTCATTGCCATCAATCAATTCTAAATCTGTATAATACACCTCTACAAAAGTATCTTCTCCGCTAAAAATTTTATCGAGTTCCATGCGGATTTTTAAAACTCCGTTTTTGTTCACTAAATTAATGTCATTGACATTTTGACCTTTAACCAACACTCTATTTTCGTCAGATTTAATTAAATTTACTTCAATTAAATCGAACACCTTAACCTCGGTAAAATTACCCATATTTTTATCTAGGGTACGTTGTGCAAAACCACTACTGACCACTAAAATTGCTAAAAAGCTGATATAATTTTTCATATTTTGTGTTTTGTTTTTCTTAAAGATACACTTCTTATAGATTTGTTACAGTTCAGAAAATAAAAAAACCGTTTTCATAAAAAACGGTTTCCTATATATTGAAATACAGCTATGAATTTATAACTTTCTCCTGATGATTAATCGATTCTTGGTGAATGGCTTTAAACATCTTTAAGATAAACTCTTCGCTTAATCCTTTAGATTCTCCTTCCAATATCATTGCGCCCAAAATCTGGTTCCATCGGTTAGACTGCAATACCGCGACGTTTTTCTGTTTTTTTAAAGCACCAATACCATCCGATACTTTCATTCTTCTACCCAGTGTTTCAATCAATTGGCTATCAATAACATCAATCTGAGCTCTTAAATTGCTAAGCTCGTTATTGTATTCAGCTTCTGTATCAGATTCCTTTCTAATTTTTAAATCCCGCATAATTTGCACTAATTTTGATGGGGTTACTTGCTGTGCAGCATCGCTCCAAGCATTTTCTGGATCAAAGTGTGTTTCAATCATTAAGCCATCAAAATTGAGATCTAATGCCGTTTGACATACATCAAAAATCATTTCTCGATTGCCTGTAATATGCGAAGGATCATTAATTAAAGGTAAATCTGGAAATTTATTTTGGAATTCAATGGCCAATTGCCATTCTGGAATATTTCTATATTTTGTTTTTTCGTAGGTAGAAAAACCCCTATGAATAGCGCCTAAATTTTTAATTCCAGCCGTATATAATCTTTCTATTCCACCAAGCCATAGCGCTAAATCTGGGTTTACCGGATTTTTTACAAGTACAATTTTATCGGTTCCTGCTAGGGCATCAGCTATTTCTTGCATAATAAACGGACTCACAGTAGAGCGTGCTCCAATCCATAATAAATCTACGTCATGTTCCAAGGCTAATTTTACATGTGCCGCATTAGCCACCTCGGTACAGGTTTTCATTCCTGTTTCGGCTTTTACCTTTTGAAGCCATTTTAAGCCTAAAGCACCAACGCCTTCAAACATTCCTGGGCGGGTTCTAGGTTTCCAAATACCCGCACGGAAATAATTTACATCGGTATCTTTTAATTCGTGCGCAATTTTTAATACTTGAGCTTCTGTTTCTGCACTACATGGACCAGCAATAACTAATGGATGATCTAATTTCATATCATCTAACCACGTACGCATTTGTTTTGAATTTTCCATTTCTCCTTGTTCTATTTTTTATTAATTGGAATTCCGTTTAAAATCTCTTTTATTCTATTGGTACTATTCATTTGCTGAAAAATACCTTCATAATCGTCTTCATGAATCATTTTTTTAAATGCCTCTAGATTCTGAATATATTCTTCTAATGTTTCTATCACATTTTCTTTATTCTGCTTAAATATGGGAGTCCACATTGCTGGGGAACTTTTGGCTAAACGCACCGTACTTTCAAAACCACTGCCCGCCATATCAAAAATATCACGTTCATTCTTTTCTTTTTCGATGACCGTTTTTCCCAACATAAAAGAACTGATGTGTGATAAATGCGATACATAGGCGATATGCTTGTCATGCGCTATAGGATTCATATACCGAATACGCATGCCTAATTGTTGAAAAATAGCTAATGCTTGTTCTTGCAGTTTAAACGCTGTTTTTTCTACCTCACAAATAATATTTGTTTTACCATTAAACAAACCATTAATGGCTGCAGAAGGACCAGAAAACTCTGTTCCCGCGATTGGGTGACAAGCCAAATAATTTCTTCTTTTAGGATGCGATGCTACCGCATCACAAATTAAAGCCTTTGTTGACCCTGCATCCAAAACAACTGCATTGTCATTTACGACATCCAATACATTTGGAAGTACAGAAAGTGTAACATCTACGGGTACTGACACGATTACGATATCCGCTATCGACAAGTCTTGATAGCTTGCCTTTTTATCTATTAGTTGCGTCGCAAGTGCCTGCTCTACATGTTTTTCATTGGTATCTATACCGTAAATTACCGCTTCTGGATTCAATGCTTTGATATCCTTAACCATAGAGCCACCAATTAACCCAATCCCTATTACAAATACATTCATTCTTATTTCGTTGTTGGTTGTTTGTTGCTTTTAAAATTCACTTAAAACTCAACATTTAACACTTAAAACCTATTTATCAAAACCTATCAATGGCTTCTTTAATTTTCTCCTCAGTAACGCATAATGAAAACCGAATATATCCTTCACCGTTGCTGCCGAATATAGTACCTGGAGTTATAAAAATGCTTTTTTCATACAGTATCTTATCGATAAATACTTCGGATGATTCTGAACTTTCTGGTAATTTTGCCCAAACAAACATGCCTACCGCATTTTTATCATAGGTACATTTTAGTTTATCTACCAATTGAAATAGCAGTTGCTGTCTCTTTTTATAAATGGTATTAAATTCAATAAACCAATCTTGTCCACTTTTCAAGGCTGCAATGGCCCCCTTTTGAATTCCATAAAACATGCCTGAATCCATATTGCTTTTTACTTTAAGCACAGCATTGATGTGTGCTTCATTTCCTAAAACCATTCCCACTCTCCAGCCGGCCATATTAAAAGTTTTGCTTAAGGAGTTTAATTCTAAGGCCACTTCCTTAGCACCCTCAACACTTAAGATACTGGTTGGTTCCTCATTGAGCACAAAACTATAGGGGTTGTCATTTACCAAAAGGATTTGGTTACGGATGGCAAAGTCGACTAGTGCCTTCAATTGAAGTTTACTCGCCTTGGCGCCCGTGGGCATATGAGGGTAACTCAACCACATCAATTTAACCTTAGATAAATCTTGTTGTTCCAATGCTTCTAAATCTGGGAACCAAGCATTTTCCTCTGTTAAATCATATAATTTGGGGATTGCGCCGATTAAATTGGTGACAGAGCTATACGTCGGGTATCCCGGATTTGGAATTAAAGCTTCATCACCTGGATTTAAAAACGCTAGGCTTATATGCATAATTCCTTCTTTAGAACCCATTAGTGGCAACACCTCATTTAAGGCATTGAGGGAAACCCCGTAGTTCTTGGCGTAAAAATCAACAATTGCTTCTCTAAATTCTAATAAACCCTGATAACTCTGGTATTGATGTGCGCCCTCATCTAAAACAGCTTGTTGCATGGCTTCTAAGATGGCCGATGACGGTGCCAAATCGGGACTCCCTATTCCCATATTAATAATGGGCTTACCTTCTGCCATTAAGCCACGTACTTCTCTTAATTTTCTAGAGAAATAGTATTCTTCGACGGTTTTTAATCTATCTGCTGTAGTGATCATGCTAAGGCATTTTTATATTCTCCTAAAATTCTGAATTCTTCTGTCATGATTTCTAATAAGGATTTTGATTTTTCGAAATGTGCATATGCGTCAAAAGTGACGTCCACAAAAAATGCGTATTTCCAAGGGCGTTCTATTATGGGTAAGGATTGTATCTTGGTTAAATTAAGATTACAATCGCTCATCACATTTAAAATAGCCGCCAAACTTCCACGCTTGTGATCGGCAACAAAACGTATCGAAGCTTTATTGATTTCTTCCTTGGGAAGTACTTTATTCTCTGTTTTTAGAATTATAAATCGAGTAGCATTATTTGTAATGGTTTGAATTTCTGAGGCTATAATTTCTAAATCGTATAATTCTGCTGCTGCTTTCGGGGCAATGGCAGCGATGTTTGTCCATTGCTTGTTTTGAATTTGCATGGCAGTTTCGGCCGTGTCCACAGCTTCTACTAATTTAATTTCTGGATAGCATTTTAAAAAGTCTTTACACTGAAGTAAAGCCATGGGGTGCGAATGTATCTCTTTAACATCTTCAATCTTTTGCCCTTTCAAAACCATTAAATGATGATGAATATTCAAATAATGTTCTCCAATGATGTGCAAATTATTATGATATACTAAATTATAATTAGGAATAATAGAACCTGCTATGGAGTTTTCTATAGCCATGACGGCCTTGTCTGCTCTACCTGATAAGGTTTGGTTGACCAAATCGTCGAATGATAAGCATTCTACCAAATCGATATGCTCCCCAAAAAAATCTCGAGCGACTTGATGGTGGTTAGATCCCCTAATTCCCTGTATGGCTATTTTTAATTTCATATTAAAACTTGCATTAGTTGTATTAAAACCTTTTAAGCCCACTCAAAGTGATTTTTCCTTAACATGACACCAAAAAAAAAGCCTCGTGTGTTACGAGACTTTAATTGATGCTATATTTTAAATATACTACAACAGTCTCGTACCTCTCTTATAAAAGAAGTAAAAAAAGAAACCGTTCCAGAAATATTGCTTTGTCATATGGTCGTTAATACAGCTAAAGTACTACTAATATTTAAAAATCAAAATATACCGTCATCTTTTTTTTAATCTTGTGTTCTTTTGCTATAAAAATGAGAATTAAAGTATAAACTAGGCTAATATTTATCAAATAGCTATTCTTCTCATCAACAATAGCTTTCTTAAATTATAAAAAAAGATAGTCAATAACTTGATCGAGCTCGTTTTGTATTTCAGGGTTGGTACAATTTATTAGAATTGCAATCACAATTTTTTGCTCTGGATAAACAAAAAAATTAGAGTAGCCACCAACTCCATTGCCTATATGACCGTAAAAATCTCTTCCCGATTTATCTGTACTTACTTGCCATCCTAATCCATAATAAAGTAGCTTACCATTAAGAGTTTCAGACCTTAAAAACTGATTCAAAACAGCATCATTTAAAACTTTTTTATCTAAAAATGCTTGTCCGAAAAATGCAACATCTTCCGCTGTGGCTAAATATCCACCCCCAGCCAATTTAAAATAATTGTTTACGGGGATCGCTTCATGGAAACCTAGCCTGTTTTTGGTGTAAAATTTAGTGACATGAAGCTTAGTATCCTTAGCAATAGTAACATCATCACCTGATATATTCGGCGCAAAAGTATTTTTTAACCCTAAAGGATGTAATACCTTTTTTTGAAGATAGGTTTCGAATGGGGTCCCAGTGATTTCTTGTATGGCTAATGAAATTAAAACCCAATCGTAACTAGAATACTGATACCTGGTACCCGGCTCAAAAAGCAAATCATCATCCTTAAAAATGGCAATACTTTCTTTGATGCTATATGGCTCGTTTAAACCATATTCTTTTCCTAAATAGCTTCTAATTCCAGCCGTATGATTGGCTAATTGGCGTATGGTAAAATCCCATTTCTTTTTTGGATAATAGGGTACATAGGTATAAAATGATGCGTCTAAATCAATTAAACCATCTGCTACCAAATGTGCTAATGCCGTTGCTGCAATAGGTTTTGAAACACTGGCAATTCTAAATATTGATGTTTGTGGATGTACAAGTACTTTATTTTTAATATCGGCAAAACCGTAGCCTTTTTGAAAATAGCTTTTACCTTCTTTACGCACAGAAATGGCTAAACCAGGAATTTTTTTTTCAGTAATTAATTGTGTTAACAATTGATCTGCTGTTGCTAAGTTGCTTAATTCTCGATCAACCACAACTACGCGTTGAAAAGCTAGAAAATCTTTCAGGTATGTTAGGAATGGCTTTTTCAATCTCTAAATAGCAATTTGCCTTTGTACAAGGCTTCAACTTGAATAATAGGTGGCTGATTAAAACTAAGCACATCTCCTGTTCCTACAATGGACCCACTCAAGGATTCTTGTGGATTGAGCAACATATCATTGGATCCTCGATGAAATAAACTGATGTTTTGAGCCACCAAGTCCCTAGCGTGTAATCGTGAATCTCCTGCAGCGAAATTGATATTAAAATTTTGGGTCGTTCCCTTGATGTCAAAAAAAGCAATGCCGTTTGATACAATACTTAAATTGACTGTATTTACTTCGAGATTAAATTCCCCATCGGTAGTTTCTGCTTCTGGGACCGTAAAAGACTCAGAAAGTAGCGTTAAGGAGGGATAATTTAAAACACCATCACTTGTAATAGGAAAACCTGTACTACTGCGGATTTCAGCAATGTTTGGAGACGACACATAAACCGTGGTTAATCCGAAATCACGAACAAAATTGCAGCCATTTTCATTCCGAATCACTAGCCTATTAGCTATAACCTCAGCACTAATATCATTTCTAAGAAATTCTCCTGTTTCTATAACTACCCGTTGTGTATTACTCTGCCTTACCACTAGTTTAACACCTTCAAACACAGTAATTGCCGTAAAGTCGGCCAAGCTAATTTCTTCTTGAATTATTTCACCAGAATTCTGAAAACAATCAGGTGCATTTTCGCTAGAACATCCGAAGAAAGTCAAGGTAAGAATCAAAATTAAAACAGTAATTTTCCCCACAATTTTCAATTTATTTTTTTGTTGTTCGTTGATAGCTCAAAAGCGTTTCAAGTTTTAGGTTTAATGTTTCGAGTTGTTGTAAAAAATTTAAATTTTGGACTTCATTTTTTGTGTTTTTTTTAAACTCAAAAATCATTTTTAATTTTTAATTATAAGCGTATTCCCACTCCAAGCTCCACAGCTTCGGCCTTAGCTCCATGTGATTTTAGACTGATAACACCATATACTTTGTTATTAAAATAGCGCTTCATTCCCATTCTATTGTACACTCTCCCTTCAAAATCGAAAGGATAATACACATAATATCCTAATTGGGTGATTACAGAAGTTTTATTAAAAAACAACTCGTGCCCCACGAAAACACCAACACGCCTATAATCTGCATCCGGACTAACATTTCGCTCAGGAAAAGCAATAGATTGATAGGTGATCAATTCCTTTAAAAAATTTGAAAAATACACATCTGTACCTAATTGAATAGCACTTAAAGTTCCTAAGCGCTTATCGGCATACCCTGAGAATATGTAAAATGGGAATTGACCTGAATTAATGACATCACTTTCATTTATGCCCGTTCTAAAAGCGAGATTAAAACGAATAGGTTCTGTAATTTTTTCCTGTTCAATTTTAATATAGTCTGGTTCTTTACCGCCATCTAAATCGTAGGTTAAACCTGCATTAAAAGCATACGTATTGGTTGACGTATTTGGGGCTTTTACATTGGCATTTGAATAGTGAATTATAGAAACTCCGGCTTTAAAACCAACCCCTTTTACAATGTTCTCTTTATGAAAATTAAACATTAAATAGGTAGAACTTAACAGGTTAGTCCCAAACGCATTGTTTCTGAAATTAGCTACTTTATCATACGGATTCGTGTTGTAGGCAATCCCCTGACCAAGTCTAAATTGTAAAAGTCGATTTAGAAAGTAAAAATTATAATGTGCATAGAGACCAAAATTACGCCCCAAAACGTCACTATTAAATTCTTGATAAATAAAGGAATAGCCTACATCAGGATAATTAAAGCGTTGTTCCCAATCTTCAAACCCGTAGGTTTTTCGGCTTAATCCTAGAATTACGCCTCCTGGATGTGAATTAATTAAATGAGTTACGTCTGGATTATGGCGCATAATGGTACCATAGAACTGATTTACATCTACTGTAAACCGTTTTTGTTCTTGCATTTCTTGTGATGAACAAAGACTAGCAATCCCTAGAAAAATTAATACTACTTTAAAATTCATAGCTACGTAAACAAGGCGCAAAAATAAGGAATCACCACCATGCTCTGACCAACTTTTGGCTTTATTTAAAAAACTTGCTTTGCAATGGCTTTAATATTGTTTGATTTTCCCATAGAATAATAATGTAGCACTGGAACTCCTGCGGCCTTTAACTCTTTCGACTGTTGAATGGCCCACTCGATACCCACCTCACGCACAGCTGCATTATCTTTACAATTTTCTACGGCTTCTACCAAATCTTGGGGAACGTCTAAACTAAAAATTTGAGGTAGTAATTGTAGATGCCGCTTCACCGCAATGGGTTTAATCCCAGGAATAATAGGCACATTAATTCCGATAGCTTTTGCAGCTGCTACAAATTCAAAAAACTTTTGATTATCAAAGAACATTTGAGTGACTACATAATCTGCTCCAGCATCAACCTTTTCTTTTAATCGTTTTAAATCAGATTTCAAAGATGGTGCTTCCATGTGTTTTTCTGGATAGCCTGCAACCCCGATACAAAAATCAGGACCATCATCTCCTTGAACATCATCATGTAAATATTTACCTTTATTTAAATTTTGAATTTGAGTCACTAATTCATTGGCATAGCAATTCCCGTCTTCGGTCGGAATAAAATATTTTTCTTCTTTCATGGCATCGCCACGCAAAGCCATAACATTATCAATGCCTAAATAATGACAGTCGATTAACATGTACTCTGTTTCCGCTTTTGTAAAGCCACCACAAATTACATGTGGAATGGTATCTACATTAAATTTATGTTTAATAGAGGCACAAATACCTACGGTACCAGGACGCATCCGGGTTATTTTTTTATCGTATAGGCCTGCTTTGTCTACATAAATATATTCTTCTCTTGACGTGGTTACATCAATAAAAGGAGGTTTAAATTCCATTAAAGGATCTATATTATCATACAGATCTTGAATACTATTACCTTTTACAGGCGGTATAATTTCGAACGAAAAAAGTGTATTTCCGTTGGCGTTTTTGATGTGGTCTGTTACTTTCATGATGGCCTCTCCCCCCGCGCTCTACAAAAGTTAGGGAGCTAAAAGGGTTGTTTAAATTTATACTTTTTTTTAATCCTATTATTCTGTTCCCTCTTTAGGGTTAGGGGGCTTCCGCAATATTTGTCGCCAACCACCTAGTTGCTTCCGCTAAGGGTATTCCCTTTCTCGTTGCGAAATCGGCCACTTGGTCTTCTTTGATTTTTCCTAATCCGAAATAGCGTGCTTCTGGATTCGCGAAATAATACCCAGAAACCGATGATGCCGGCCACATGGCTAAACTTTCGGTTAGCTTTACCCCTATTTTATTTTCAACATCTAACAATTCCCAAATCGTCAACTTTTCTAAATGATCTGGACAAGCAGGATAACCAGGTGCTGGGCGAATTCCTTTGTACTTTTCGTCAATCAATTCTTCAGTATTCAAATCTTCCTCAGCAGCGTATCCCCAATATTTTGTTCGTACTTTTTTATGCAAATATTCAGCGTAAGCTTCTGCCAAACGATCTGCAAGTGCCTTGATTAAAATAGAATTGTAATCGTCTAAATTATCCTTATACGCATCTGCCATTTCATCGGCTCCAAATCCTGTGCTTACACAAAAACAACCTATATAATCTTGTTTTCCTGAGCTTTTAGGAGCTATAAAATCTGCCAGAGCATAGTCTGGAACACCGTCGCGACGCTTTAATTGTTGGCGGAGCGTTCTGAAAACATACTCTTCACCTTTACTTTCCAAGGCAATATCATCGTCACCTAGGGCATTTGCCGGGAATAATCCAAAAATGGCTTTCGCTGTTAATCTTTTTTCCGAAAAAATCTTTTTAAGCATTTTTTGCGCATCTGCAAAAAGTTCTACAGCTTGTTCACCTACTACATCATCCGTTAAAATATCTGGATATTTACCATGCAATTCCCATCCTCTAAAAAAGGGAGACCAATCGATGTAGGGCACTAACTTTTCTAAATCAATAGCCTCAAAAACATGGATTCCCAATTGATTTGGTGTCGAAATTTTAGTTTCTTCCCAATTAATTTGAAACTTATTTTCACGAGCTTCAGCAATGGTTTTATACTCTTTTGCTTTTGTTCTATTTAAAAATTTATCTCGGAACGATTCATAATCTAGTTTAATGTTTTTCTTATACTCATTTGATGACTCTTTTTTCAATAAATCACCCACCACCGTAACTGCCCTAGAGGCATCATTTACGTGCACAACTGTGTTGCTATATTGTGTATCAATTTTTACAGCTGTATGTGCTTTACTGGTTGTTGCACCGCCAATTAATAAGGGAACTTTAAAATTCTGCCGTTCCATTTCTTTTGCCAAAAACACCATTTCATCTAAAGAGGGCGTTATCAATCCGCTTAAACCAATAATATCTACCTGATGTTCAATGGCAGCTTTAATAATTTTTTCGGGAGGCACCATCACTCCTAAATCTACTATTTCATAGTTATTACAAGCCAAAACAACGCTCACAATATTTTTACCAATATCGTGAACATCACCTTTCACTGTTGCCATTAAAATCTTACCTATTCCCTTTTCATCACCTTCGGTGGGATGAAGTAATTTTTCTTCTTCAATATATGGTAAAAGATACGCCACCGCTTTTTTCATTACTCGGGCTGATTTTACCACTTGGGGTAAAAACATTTTGCCACTTCCGAATAAATCACCAACCACATTCATACCCGTCATTAAATTACCTTCGATAACTTCAATGGGTTTATGGGCATTCCTCCTAGCTTCTTCTACATCATCAATAATATATTGGTCGATACCTTTGACCAATGCTCTTGTAATTCGATTCTGCAAAGGCTCTTCACGCCAAGACATGTCTATTTTACTAGTTTTTGCTTCGCCTACAACAGATTCTGCAAAATCGAGCAAACGCTCTGTGGCATCGTCTCTTCTGTTCAGAATTACATCTTCAACGCGCTCTAATAAATCTTTAGGAATATCATCATAAACACCCAATAAACTAGGGTTTACAATACCTATTTTCATTCCGGCTTGAATAGCATGGTATAGAAAAACCGAATGCATGGCTTCCCGAACAGGGTCATTCCCTCTAAAACTAAAGGATACATTACTTACACCGCCACTGACGCTACAATGGGGTAAATTTTCGCGAACCCATTTCGTCGCCTTAATAAAATCTAAAGCATTTAATTTATGTTCTTCCATGCCTGTTGCGACAGGAAAAATATTTAAATCAAAAATAATGTCTTCTGGAGCAAAATGTACTTCATTGACCAAGATATCGTATGAACGCTTGGCAATTTCAATTCTACGGTCAAAATTATCAGCTTGCCCTGTTTCGTCAAAAGCCATGACAATAACCGCTGCACCATATCGTTTTATTAATTTCGCATGGTACTTAAATTCTTTTTCTCCTTCTTTAAGACTGATGGAATTCACCACACATTTACCTTGAACCACTTGTAAACCTGCTTCGATAATTTCCCATTTGGAGCTATCAATCATAATTGGAACTCTAGAGATATCTGGTTCGGCAATTACCAAATTTAGAAACTTCACCATGGCTTCTTTGCCATCGATCAGTCCGTCATCCATATTGATATCAATAATCTGAGCACCACCTTCTACTTGTTCGCGGGCAACACTTAAAGCTTCTTCAAACTTTTCTTCTTTAATTAATCTCAAAAATTTCTTAGAGCCCGCAACATTTGTTCTTTCGCCAACATTAACGAAGTTTGTTTCTGGAGTGACTACGAGAGGTTCTAGACCGCTTAACTTTAAATATTTAGTTGTCGGTTCTCGGTTCTCGGTTCTCGGTATCTGTGAATTGATTTGAGTCATCAATTGTTATTTTTGTACTTTATAATAAATCTGTTATTTAACTTTTTACATTTTAAAATCTGTGCTTTCCATTTAAATTAATGCCAAGCATTAACTAGCAACGACTCGCGGTTTAAACTTTTCAATCACCTGTGCAATCGCCTTAATATGCTCAGGAGTAGTTCCACAACATCCACCAACGATATTTACTAATCCTTTTTCTGCGTATTCTTTTATTTGCGCTGCCATTTTTTCTGGTGACTCATCATATTCCCCAAAAGCATTAGGCAAACCTGCATTTGGATGGGCTGAAACCGCATAGTTTGTTTTAGCCGATAAAACTTCTAAATGTGGCACCAACTGACTGGCTCCTAAAGCACAATTAAATCCGACAGACAAGACTGGAATATGAGAAATAGATATTAAAAAAGCCTCGGCTGTTTGCCCTGATAATGTTCTACCCGAAGCATCGGTAATGGTACCACTTACCATGATCGGAATATCAATATTTCGTTCTTCTTTCACCTCTTCAATAGCAAATAAAGCGGCTTTCGCATTGAGCGTATCGAAAATAGTTTCAACTAAAAGTAAATCCACGCCTCCATCTAACAAAGCCTCAACCTGCTGTTTGTAAGCTATTCTCAATTCATCAAATGACACCGCTCTGAATCCAGGGTCATTGACATCAGGCGACATACTCGCTGTTTTGTTTGTTGGTCCTATACTACCGGCTACAAAACGCGGTTTATTTGGTTCCTTTGCCGTAAATTCATCAGCCACTTTTCGGGCTATTTTAGCGGATTCGTAATTTAGTTCGTAGACAAAATCTTCCAAAAAATAATCGGCCATAGCGATCGTAGTTCCTGAAAAAGTATTTGTTTCAACAATATCGGCTCCCGCCGCAAAATATTGGCGGTGCACATCAGCAATTGCTTCTGGTTGCGTGATAGATAAAAGGTCATTATTTCCTTGTAAAGGATGTTCCCAATCTTTAAAACGCTCTCCTCTAAAATCTACTTCAGTAAATTTATGACGTTGAAGCATGGTACCCATAGCCCCGTCAAGAATTAAGATTCGCTGTTTTAAAACCTCTTTTATGTGTTGCATCTTACGGAATAATAACACTCTTTTCATCGGACAAACCCATTAAAAAAAGCTGATCAATCTGTTGTTTATTATAGTTTTTGATCCTGAAATTAGGACAAATGCAAAGTAACGTTAGATGCTTGGTAAAAGCAAGGAAACTATAAAATAAAAACCTTCTAGTTTAGGGCTAGAAGGCTTATACTACTTATTTTAAAAAAGCTAAACCAATATACTTTGAACCACCTCTTTTTTAGCCTCTTTTATACTGCCATCAAACCCTTCTACCCCACCTACAGTCGTATATTTCATCACATAGCGTTTGCCGGGATTGATAATTTGATACGCAAACTGGCACATGACCGCAGCTTCGTGGAAACCGGAAAGTATTAATTTTAGTTTTCCCTCGTAGGTATTGACGTCACCTATGGCAAAGACTCCTGGAATATTGGTTTGGTAGTCTTTAGCATTGTTGACTTTGATAGCATTTTTTTCTATCTCAAAGCCCCAATCGCCTATAGGTCCTAATTTTGGCGAGAGCCCAAATAATGGAATAAAATGATCCACTTCTAAAATAGATTCTCCTTTTTGAACATCCCTGTGTTTAATGATCACCGATTCTAATTCTGTTCTACCCGAAATACCTACCACCTCCGCTTCTGTAAACAATCTAATTTTTCCTAATTTGGCTAATTCTGATGCTTTCTCAACCGAATCTAAAGCTCCCCTAAACTCGTTTCTTCGATGTACTAAGGAAACTTCATCAGCCACATCAGCTAAAAAAATAGCCCAATCTAAAGCGGAATCACCGCCACCTGCAATCACTACTTTTTTATGGCGGTATACTTCGGGATCTTTAATAAAATAGTTGACGCCTTTATCTTCAAAATCTTGAATATTCGGAATGAGTGGTTTTCTCGGTTCAAAAGAACCTAAGCCCCCTGCAATAACTACTACCGGTGCATTGTGTTTGGTGCCTTTATTGGTGCTTACCACAAAGGAACCATCTTCTAATTTATCTAAAGTCTCGGCGCGTTCTCCTAAGGTAAAACCTGCCTCAAACGGCCTAATTTGTTCCATTAAATTATCCACCAAAGTACCAGCTAAAATTTCTGGAAAAGCTGGAATATCATAAATAGGCTTTTTGGGATATATTTCTGAACATTGCCCTCCTGGTTGTGGAAGCGCATCAATTAAATGACATTTTAACTTTAACAAGCCTGCTTCAAAAACGGTGAATAAGCCCGTTGGTCCTGCTCCGATGATGAGTATATCTGTTTTTATCATTTTTACTTTATCAATTTTTTTGTTCTTCTTTTTAACTTTCACACCAACTACCTGCAAATAGTATTTTAAAATATGAGTTCCTACTTTTAATAAGTCTTCGACAAGCTCAGCCTAACTTTAAGCTTTCGATTTGCCATTTTTTCTAATTTCATTTTTTTTGCAAAAGCTATTGATTAAAAATCTAAACGGCAATGGCTACTTCCTGTTTATAATTCTCAATCGCACTGGCTAATGTTGCCCTATGTTTTACTACTTCTCCAATGATAATGATGGCCGGATTGGTAAGATGCTGTTTGTCTACTTCTTTTTGAATGTTTGAAATGGTGCCGACCCCTATTTTTTCATCTTTTCTTGTTCCATTTTGTATAATCGCTATCGGAGTTTCTGATTTACCCTCCTTTTTAAATACCTCAAGAATAGCCGATAATTTTGACATCCCCATTAGAATGACCACCGTAGCGTTTGATTTTGCTGCCAAGGCTACATCCGTTGATAGTTGATGTTCTTTGGTGGTACCCGTTAGCACCCAAAAACTTTCCGCTGCGCCTCTTTTTGTGACTGGAATATTTTGGCTGGCTGGCACGGCAACCGAAGATGAAATTCCTGGAATCATTGCAAATTGTAAACCATGTGCTGCGGCGTATTCCATTTCTTCGGCTCCGCGACCAAAAACAAAAGGATCACCGCCTTTTAAACGCACCACATGTTTTGTTTTTCCTAAGCTTACGATAAGTTCGTTGATTTGTTCTTGTTGATACGCATAGCAGTCCTTGCGTTTTCCTACAAAAATTAATTCTGCCTGAGATGCATATTTTAACAGCTCTGGATTTACCAAAGCATCATACAAAATCACATCAGCCCTTTGTAAGGACTTTATAGCCTTCAAGGTGATAAGTTCAGGATCGCCTGGACCCGCGCCAACCACTGTTATGCTGCCTGGCTCGCCTTCAAAGGTGAAGTTATTACTTTTTAACTCTCTAAAAAGGGGAGAACTTTTACTCAAATAATCTAAAATGTTTTTGTCCATAATCAATGGTTTAGGAAAACTCATGACGTTTTTTTAATACCGATTTGAGTTCCCCTTTTGGGGGTTAGAGGGCTACTTCTGCTAATTCTTGAGTTCTAAAAACTTGTACTTTGTGCAGAAATTCTTTGGTATCTTTCAAATACTGCCGTGCAAAAGCCTCTGTGGGTTTTTTCTTATTGATTTGAAGCGCTAAATTTTCAAATCCGTTTTCGACTAAAATACGCTCGGTTTCCACAAACTTTTCATCAAAATCTTTTATGATACTGATGTGTGTATTGGTTTTTACATTTTCCATCGTTAGCATGGCTTTTGCCGTGTTCACCATTGCCGAATAGGAGTGATAAATACTTGCCGCCCATTTTTGTTCTACCAAACAACTTTCAGCATTGTCAATTTTTTCTTCACTTTCAAATAATAAGGTAGCAATTAAATCGATCACTACACCGGCACATTCTCCTACGCCGATTGCTTGCACATAGTCTTCTGAAGTTCCCCAATCGATAAAATCACTTGGTGTTAAATGGTCAACATCGGTTAAATGCTTCAACAAATCATAGAAGTACATTTGCTCTTTTTCGGCGTAATAATCCGGGTAGCTTAACGCACCTCCATTAGCGTCAAAATCATTTAAAATGATACGGAGCGCTTCAGGACCTCTTTTGCTAGGGATTTTTACTACTTTATCAGCGAATTTTCCGTCTCCATTTCCAATATTACCACCGCCTAACAATACCTGTAATGCCGGGGCTACCAACTTATCTTTAGTTCGGACAGACATTCCTTGAAAACCAATATTTGCCATATTGTGCTGGCCGCAAGCGTTCATACAGCCACTAATTTTAATGACAACATCAGGATTATTGCTATAATCAGGATATTCTTCTTTCATCATACGCTCTAACTCTGCAGCAATACCGGTGCTACTGGCAATGCCTAAATTACAGGTATCTGTTCCGGGGCAGGCAGTAATATCAACAGCTTTATTATATCCGATTTCGGCAAAACCTAGTTTTTGAAGTTCGGTATAGAAAAAGGGAAGTAATTCTTCTTTCACATAAGGAATCAAAATATTTTGTCTTAAGCTCAATCTTATTTCTGAAGCTGCATAGGTTTCCACTAAATCGGCCAAGGCACGTGCTTCTTTCAAATAAAAATCACCCAAGAACACCTTTATCCCGATAGCGACATAATCTTTTTGTTTCTGCCGAATTACGTTAGATGCTTTCCAATTATCAAAAGCTGTCTGGTCTTTAAGTGTCACTTTTGGGGCTTGAATAGTGACCATTTCAGGTTGCGGATACCCTTCTGCATCAATAGGAAAAGTTTTAATGGGAACTGATACTTGTTCTTCTTCTAGTAAGCTTTTAAATCCGTCTAAACCTAAATCTTTAAGCAAGAATTTTAAACGTGCTTTAGCTCTACTTTTTCGTTCACCATAGCGATCAAAAACGCGAACTACGCCTTCCATCATTGGAATTATTTTGTCGGTGGACAAAAAAGAATAAAGTTCATCAGCGTGGCGAGGTTGTGACCCTAAGCCACCACCTAACATCACTTTAAAACCGCGAATTCCCTTTTCTATTTTAGCAATAAAACCCAAATCGTGCATATACGAAAGTCCCGTGTCTGCGTCACTAGCCGAAAATGATACTTTAAACTTTCGTCCTAATTCTTGACTGATAGGGTTTCGCAAAAAATACTCAAATAAGGCCTGTGCATAAGGCGACACATCAAAGGGTTCATCCACATCAATCCCGGCTGTTTCACTGGCTGTAACATTGCGCACCGTGTTACCACAAGCTTCACGAATGGTAACATCTGATTTTTCTAATTCTGCCCATAATTCGGGTGTTCTATTTAAATCTACATAGTGAATCTGAATATCTTGACGTGTGGTAATATGCAAACGACCGATGGAATATTCTTCGGAAACATCAGAAATTTTACGTAATTGATGCGAAGAAACTTTACCGTAAGGTAATTTTATACGAATCATTTGCACACCGGGTTGACGCTGTCCATAAACGCCACGTGCTAAGCGTAAACTTCTAAATTTCTCTTCATCAAGCTTACCATTTTTGAATTGTTCAATTTTATTGGCTAGATCAACGATATCTTTTTCTACTACTGGATTTTCTATTTCTGTTCTAAAACTTTTCATGAGCCCTCACCCGACCTCCCTAAAGGGAGGGGCAATTTACTGGGTAGATTATGATTAATAATTGTTTTTTTAAATTCTCTCTGTGGGGGTTATTATAAACCCTGCTCCGACAGTGCTGTTCGATTTCGTATCGATCAGAATAAAAGAACCATTGGTGCGATGTTTTTTAAAGGCATCGAAAAAAATTGCTTTGTTGAGTTTAAAGCTTACCTCAGCGATATCATTCATTCCTAAGGCATTCACCCCTTTATCAATCCCCGAATAATCAGGATTAATTTTATGATGAATGGCATCTACTTTTGCTAAAACTTTATGGACTCCGTGTTGCACAACATATTTATTTCCCGCTTGCAATTTCTCTGAATCCATCCAAGAAATAGTAGCTGTAAATTGTTTATCGATGGTCGGTAAATCATCTACTTTTACCAACATATCACCACGACTTACGTTGATTTCATCTTCTAAGGTAATGGTCACCGAAGAACGCCGAGATGCCGTTTGATATTTTTTATCATAGAAGTAAATCTCCTTGATTTTTGATTTTGTTTGAGAGGGTAGCGCAACAACTTCATCACCTACACTTAATTCGCCTCCATACACCTTACCTGCAAATCCTCTAAAATCGTGAAAATCTTCTGTTTTGGGTCGGATGACATATTGCACAGGGAATCTTGGTGTTCCTACATTAGAGACTGCCGCCATATCTAAATCTTCCAAATGTTCCAATAAAGTTTGACCTTTGTACCAGGTCATATTTTCAGATTTATGAACCACATTATCACCTTTTAATGCACTGACGGGAATGAAAGTGATCTGCTGATCTTGGTAATCTCTTTTTCCCATTAATACTGAAAAGTCGGCTTTAATTTCAGCGTAACGTTCTTCAGAAAAATCAACCAAGTCCATTTTATTAATCGCCACTACGACATCTTTAACTCGTAGTAAATTATTAATAAAAAAATGACGGTTGGTTTGCTCTATGACTCCTTTGCGTGCATCAATTAAAATAATGGCTGCTTGTGATGTAGAAGCCCCAGTTACCATGTTTCTTGTGTATTCCACGTGACCCGGCGTATCAGCAATGATGTAACTTTTTTTTGCCGTCGAGAAGTAAATATGCGCTACATCAATCGTAATTCCTTGTTCACGTTCTGCCACCAAACCATCTGTAGCTAAAGAAAAATCGAGGTAATCGTAGCCTTTTTGTTTACTTGTTTTTTCTATAGCTTCTAGTTTATCACTGGTAAGTGATTTGGTATCATACAGGATTCGACCAATTAAGGTACTTTTCCCATCATCGACACTTCCGGCTGTTGCTATTTTTAATACTTCCATTTGTTTTGGCTGTAAGCCATAAGCTATATGCTTTTGGCAATTATTATTTCATATTTTAAAGCTTAAAGCCTATAGCTTAAAGCAAAATTTTCAATAGAAAATTTTAAAAGTACCCCTGTTGTTTTCTTTTTTCCATAGCCGCTTCCGAGCGCTTATCATCTATTCGAGCCCCGCGCTCAGATATGGTCGAATCTCTTATTTCCCGAACGACCGATGCAATATCAGAAGCCTCTGAAAATACCGCTGCGGTGCAACTCATATCACCCACCGTTCTAAAACGAACCATTCGTTCTAATACTTCTTCGTCATCTTCTTGATATACATAAGCCGAATGCGACCAAATAAGTCCGTCTCTCAAAAATATTTTGCGTTTGTGAGCGAAATAAATAGATGGAATTTCGATGTCTTCTTTCTCAATATAGGACCAAACATCAAGCTCTGTCCAATTTGAAATGGGAAAAACACGTACATTTTGACCTAGTTCTATTTGTCCGTTTAGCATATCAAAAAGTTCTGGGCGTTGGTTTTTTTCATCCCATTGCCCAAAATCATCACGAACCGAAAAAATACGTTCCTTAGCTCTGGCTTTTTCTTCGTCTCGACGTGCACCACCAATACAGGCATCGAATTTAAACTCTTCAATAGCATCTAATAAGGTGGTCGTTTGAAGTGAATTTCGGCTTGAATATTTTCCTGACTCTTCTTTTACTTTCCCCTCATCTATGGCGTCTTGTACATGACGAACAATAAGTTCTAGGCCTAATTCGTTGACCAATTTATCACGGAAAGCAATCGTTTCAGGAAAATTATGCCCTGTATCGATATGCATTAAAGGAAACGGAATTTTAGCGGGCCAAAAGGCTTTTTGCGCTAATCGCACTAAGGTGATCGAATCTTTACCGCCAGAAAATAATAAAACAGGTTTTTCAAACTGCGCAGCTACTTCTCTAAAGATGTAAATAGCTTCGTTTTCTAATGGATTTATATGTGATGTGTCTTTCATTTTGAGTATTGGGCTCTAGGTTTTGGGCTTCTAGTGTCTAGTGTCTAGCGTCTAGTTGAAAATTATTTTTGAACTTGTAATTGTATTTGTTAGGTGTGCAATCCACACTCTCTATTTTCTAAAACCTTTGTGGGATCATAATATTTGTGTTCGTTGGGTAATTTATGTTCTTTCAGGTAGGCGTCTAGTTGTGCGTCTGACCAGTAGTAAAAAGGACTTACTTTTAAGACACCATCTTTACCAACACTTA
The DNA here is from genome assembly GCF_000799565.1 of Cellulophaga sp. Hel_I_12. NCBI lineage: Bacteria > Pseudomonadati > Bacteroidota > Flavobacteriia > Flavobacteriales > Flavobacteriaceae > Cellulophaga > Cellulophaga sp. Hel_I_12. The sequence continues at coordinate 3,355,689 of NZ_JUHB01000001.1, read as the reverse complement.
ATATATCTAAGGTATCTCGCAAAGCAGTTTGCCCTTGCCGTAAGTTGGTAAACCAAACATCAGGTTTCCATTCTGCCATGGCTCTTTTAAAAGGTTCTAATTTCACCTGCTCTGTAAAAATACTGTGCTTTGGATCTTCTATAGACGGGATGCCCATGAGCGCATTGCGGTGTGCTGTGGTTTGTTTTGGGACATATAATTTTACATTCAGTTTTAATTTTTCAATTAATTCATCAGCATGGGTATAGGTGTTTGGCGTATTGTACCCCGTGTCGCACCAAATTACTGGAATATCATGCTGCACATCTGAAACGGCATGCAAAATTGCTACTTCATAAGGTCTAAAATTGGTCGTAATGACTGCCTTTTTTGCGTATTGCAATGCCCAGGAAATAATTTCTACTGGTGGAATTCCTCTCAATTGTATGTTTAAATCTTTCACTTGTGCTGTTGTAAAATTCATGGTATCCTAGTATTATTTGCCCCAACTTACTTTATTCCATAGTCTTTCATGGAAAAAATATAGAACCATTTTTGTTATAAAATCTATGGAAGCTATTGAAGCTGCTAAGGCAATTTTACCTGTAAGTATGTAGGAAATTAAAAGGGTGTCTAAAGTGCCTATAATTCTCCAACTTACCGCTTTGGCAATACTGCGAATTGGTTTTTCGGAACTTTTATCGGTTTCATAAGTACTTTTTGATTTCTGTTTGGCACCAACTAATTGCTCTGTAATCATTCTAAATTAAAATTATTTATTACTCTATAGATTTAATAGGATAAACAAATGTAACAATTTTTTTAATGTGAGTCGGACAACATTATCTTAAATTACATTTTAATCTATAGTTTTAGTAGATTGATAAAAAAGAATAATCAATTTTGAAAGATTTATAATCGTAAAGGAGAAAATTTTAAGAAACTAAATCGAAAAGCGTGGTGTTTTTATAGACTTCTAAATTTGCATCTCTAACTTGAAGCATTAATTTATGTACACCGCAGCTATTTTCGTCAGGACAGTCGTCGCAGGTTTCGTAAAAATTAAGACTTACGCAGGGTACCATGGCAATAGGTCCTTCTAAGACGCGCATGATAGCAGTCATTTGAATTTCTTTGGGCTCTTTGATTAAATAATAACCACCGCCTTTACCCTTTTTACTTCCTAAAAAGCCAGATTTGCGCAAAGACAATAAGATAGTTTCTAAAAATTTCTGAGAAATATTCTCCGCATGAGCAATCTCAACGATTTGAATTGGCTTCTTCGGCTCTTGTTTTGCCAAGAACGTAAGTGCTTTTAAGCCGTATTTTGTCTTTTTTGAAAGCATGAAACGAAGATAAACAAAAAACACAGTTTTCTAAACATTAAAAACAACACTCATATCTATATTTCAAACGCCTAAAGCCTGATTTATATCTTGAATAATATCATCAATATGTTCTAAGCCAACAGACACACGTACCATGCCATCCGTAATATTTACCGCTTCTCTTTCTTGAACGGTTAATTTACTATGAGTAGTTGATGCTGGGTGCGTGACAATACTTCGGGTATCTCCTAAGTTTGCAGAAAGCGATAAAAGCTTAATGGCATCGAAAAACTGCCTACCTGCCTCCAATCCACCACTTATTTCAAAAGCAACAACAGTACCACCCGCTTTCATTTGTTTTTTAGCTATTTCGTACATAGGGTGTGATTTTAAAAACGGATACTTTACCCAATTTACTTTTGGATGTTTTTCTAAAAATTCCGCCAATAGTAAAGCATTTTCACAATGGCGATCTACTCTGACAGCTAAAGTTTCTAAACTCTTAGAAATTACCCAAGCATTAAAAGGTGATAAAGCTGGACCCGTAATTCTTGAAAAGCGATATATTTTATCTATCAAGTCCGCACTTCCCACAGTAATTCCTGCCAAAACCCGTCCTTGACCATCCATTAATTTGGTCCCCGAATGAATCACTAAATCAGCTCCAAACTGAATGGGTTGCTGCAAATATGGCGATGCAAAACAATTATCAATGATTAAAATTAATTGATGTTTTTTGGCGATCTTATTTAGCTCTTCTAAATCTAAAATATCAACCCCAGGATTGGTGGGCGACTCTGCATAGATAATTTTGGTGCTAGGTTGAATGAGTTCTTCAATACTCGCCACATCATTTATTTCAAAATAATCAGAAGTAATATTCCATTTAGGTAAAAAGTTGGTAAATAAACTATGCGTTGATCCAAAAACATTACGCGCTGACACCACATGATCTCCGGCATTTAAAAGCGCAGCAAAAGTGGAGAAAACGGCAGCCATTCCTGATGCGAAGGCAAAACCTGCTTCAGCACCTTCCATTTTACACACTTTTTCTATAAATTCATTCGTATTTGGATTCGAGTACCGTGAATAAATATTCCGCTCCTTTTCCTCATTAAAAGAAGCCCGCATATCTTCTGCATCCTCAAAAACAAAACTAGAAGTTACATACATGGGGGTAGAATGTTCTAAAAATTGTGAACGTTCTGTTTGTGTTCTAATGGCTTCTGTTTCAAATTTTTTCTTCATACGTTTATTTTTTTCTCGGTATCCCTTTGTGAAATCTCTGCGTACCTCCGTGAAATAGGAATTGCACAAAGTTACACAAAGCTAAAAGAGGTTCGCTGAGAATTACTTACTAATTAAGCCTTCTCAATAATCCTTAAAATATCACCAAAAACTCCACGAGCTGTAACGGCTGCTCCTGCCCCAGCCCCTTGAATTACTAGTGGGTGCTCTCCATAAGATTCAGTGTAAATTTCGATGATCGAATCCGAACCCTTTACTTGGCCTAAGGCACTTTCTTTAGGTACAGAAATTAGTTTGACTTCTAAATTGCCTTTTTCTTTTTGCAAATCACCCGACAAATCACCAACATAGCGCAATACGTGATTTGGTTTTTGGTCTTTTTTAATTTTATTAAAGATAGCATCTAAATCCCCTAATTTATTTTTGAATTCGGATAGCTTAACATCTCTTAAGTTCGCTGGAATTAAATTTTGAATAGAAATATCTAAAAATTCGTTGCTTAAATCTAATTCCCGAGCTAAAATCAATAATTTTCTACCTACATCATTTCCTGAAAGGTCCTCGCGTGCATCAGGTTCAGTGAATCCTTTTTCCATGGCTTCCTTTAAAATAGCAGAAAATGATCTGTCAACCTCTGAAAAAGTATTGAAAATATAACTTAAAGAGCCTGAAAATACGCCTTTTATTTGAGTGATATTTTCACCGGACAAATGCAATAGTTTAATAGTATCAATTAAGGGTAAGCCTGCTCCTACATTAGTTTCGTATAAATATTGTTTCTGATTTTTTAATAATTCAGCTCTTAATTCTTGATAGAAATTAAAGCTTAAGGTGTTTGCTATTTTGTTCGACGAAACCAAATCAAAACCATTAGCAATCATGGTTTGGTATGAGCTTACAAAAGTTTTACTTGCCGTATTATCTACTGCGATTAAATTCTCTAAATGATGTTCTTTAGCAAATTCAAAAATGGTATCTAAGCTATATGCTATTCCGTTTTCTGCAAGATTAACTTTCCAGTTTTTAGAAATTCCTTTTTTGTTTAGGAGTACTTTTTTAGAGTTCGCAACCGCAAAAATATTGAGCTGAATCCCTTTTCGTTCCTCGATATTTGCCGCCGATGTTAAGATTTGATCAATTAGTGTTCCACCCACGTTTCCATGACCAAAAATGGCAATATTTACCTTTTTACTCATCCCAAAAACCTGACCGTGCATGACGTTTAAAGCTTTGTATAAATCGCTTCGACGTACCACCAAACTCACATTTTTACCTGTAACCGTATTGTTAAATAGCAAAGGAATAATCTGATTTTTTATCAGTTCATTAAAAGGCTTATGAAACGAGCTTAAATCTTGACCCACGATAGATATCACAGACACATCACTCGTTACGGTAATCATATTTACATCTTTCGTTTCAAAATCAGCGCTAAATTCTTCTAACAATACTTCTTTTGCCTTCAAAGCTTTATGGGCATCTACGACAAAACCAAGTCCACGTTCCGAAGATCCTTGAGAAATAATATTGACGCTAATATTATTGGCACTAAGTGTTTTAAAAACTCGTGCATCGACCCCAACTTTACCTAGTAATCCACGACCTTCCAAATTAACTAAAGCTACATTTTCAATGACAGATAAAGATTTAATACCTTCTTTATTAGATTTTGCGCTTATTAAAGTTCCCTTATTATCGTCTTTAAAAGTATTTAAAATCCGTAGTGGGATGTTTTTTTCAATTAATGGAATGATGGTTTTAGCATGTAAAATAGTCGCTCCAAAATTGGCTAGTTCATTCGCTTCGCTATAGGATAATTGTTCAATTTGTTTGGCATCGGGCACATAATCTGGATTTGCAGTAAATATTCCATCCACGTGGGTATAATTCTGAAGTTCGCCAGCATCTAAAAAATTAGCTAATAAAGCGGCCGAATAATTGCTTCCATTACGCCCTAGTGTAGTGGTTTCATTATCAATATTTGATGCTATAAACCCAGTAAAAATAGGAATAAGGTCGGCTTTAAATTTGGCATATGCGCGAACTATGTTTTCTTTTGAAAGAGCTTCTAACACTTTGGCATCACCAAAATTAGCATCCGTTTTTATAAAATTACGTGTATCTACTAATTGGGCTTTAATTCCTTTTTCATTCAATAAGGCCGTGACTACCTTTCCTGAAATTAATTCTCCAAAAGCCAATACTTGATCTTTAATTTTTGCACTATAATCTCCTAAAAGTGCTACACCGTCAAACAGTTTTTCTAAGGTAGAAAATTCTTGATCTAGATCAACGTTATAGTCGTTTTGCTGATAGGTTTTAAAGGCATTGAACTCTTTTATATAATCTTTACCTTTTACCGCTTTCTTTAAAATAGCTTCTAACTGGTCTGTGCCTTTACCTCGCGCCGATAAAACCACAGCTATGTTTTCTCCTTGATGTACTTTGTTACTAAGTATAGTAAGTACCCGTTCTAATCCTTCCCCATTTGCCAAGGATTTTCCTCCAAATTTTAAGATTTTTATACGTTGACTTTTTCCGTTTTCATCAAAAATACCTTTGAGTAATTGCTCCATTTGCTGAAACTCAATTAAAAAGGCATCATGCCCATGGAGGGAATGAATCTCTCCGTACGTAACATTACTATTTACCTGCGCTAATTGCTTAAAAGTATCTTTATTCTCAGTAGCCGTAAAAAACAAATCAGAATCGACTCCGATGATATGGATGTTGGTCATACTCTGTTCAATCATAGTAAAGACATCTTTATTAGTGCGTGTAATATCAATAGTCTTTAACAACTGATTCATTAATTTATAGGCAGAAAGCTGAAAGCGTTCTTGCAATTTAGCACCATGGTGTGTCAGCCAACTTTCTACATTAAAAACTTGTAATTCTTCGTTTGTACTGCGTTTAAAACGCTCCTTGAAAGAGGCTGGTGTTCGGTAACACAACATCGCATGCATCCTCGCATCATGGACAGGTTGACTAGAGTTTACTAAAAATTGTTCTTGAATTTGACAATTGGCAATTAACCAGTCGGTAGATTTCCAATCAGAAGCTACCGGAATTAAATGTGTGCTAAGGTTAGGATGTAAGGCCATCATTTCCCAAGCGATTCCACCCCCCATAGAACCACCAATAAGAGCAAAAAGCTTTTTGATATGCAGTTCTTCTAGGCCCATTAAAAAGAGTTTTGCGATATCTTGAGCTACAAAATCTTTGTAATTCTCTAACACAAAACCATCATAGCCATTCCCTGGAACATTAAAAGCAAGTACCGTATATTTTTTGGTGTCGATACATTTTCCGTCACCAATTAAAGCAGACCACCAGCCTTTTTTGCCCGCAACATCAGAATTACCTGTCAAGGCATGATTCACCAAAACAATGGGTGCACTATGTAGTTGCGGTCCAAAAACTTGATAAGACAAATTAATATCTTGAGGAACACCACCGAAATTGGTGTATTGATTTATTTTTATATGATGTAACATGTCTTATTTATAATTAACTAGATTACTTAAAAAAGCTCCCTAAGCCCTCCAAATTTCTTAAATAGTTTTTATTTTTATTCTTTAGTCTTAGGTTTTATTTCACAGCTACGTAAAGTGCTTTAAAGGCTTCTTGTAAATCTGCCTTTAAGTCTTCAATAGCCTCTAAGCCCACAGATAAACGGATTAAGTCTTGTGGTACACCCGCAGCTTCTTGCTGTTTTGCATTTAACTGTTGATGTGTGGTACTGGCGGGATGAATGATCAGTGATTTTGTGTCGCCAATATTTGCTAATAAGGAGAATACTTTTGTTTCATCCGTCACTTTTTTAGCTGCCTCAAAACCACCTTTTACACCAAACGTTACAATGCCACTTTGTCCTTTTGGCAAGTATTGTTGTGCTAGATCGTAATAGGCATTACTTTTTAATCCTGGATAATTTACCCAAGCCACTTCTTCTCTACCTTCTAACCAAGTGGCTAATTCTAATGCATTTTTACTGTGCTGCTGAATTCGGACCGATAAGGTTTCTAGGCCTTGAATAATTTGAAAAGCATTATATGGACTTAAAGCCCCACCATAATCTCGTAAGCCTTCTAAGATTAATTTATAAGTAAATGCTGCTGCTCCTAAAGCTTCACTGTAGACCAAACCGTGGTATCCGGCACTTGGCTCGGTAAATTCAGGGAATTTCCCGTTGGTCCAATCAAAAGTACCTGCATCAATAATGGCGCCTCCTAAGGAGGTTCCTTGCCCGCCTATATATTTCGTTAAAGAATGAATCACCAAGTTGGCCCCATGCTCAATTGGGTTTAATAAGGCAGGGGTAGCTACAGTATTGTCGACAATAAAAGGCACTTGAGCCAGTTTTGCTTGTTTTGAAATTGCTTTTAAATCTAATACATCTAATTTTGGATTTCCTAAAGATTCTACAAAAAAGGCTTTGGTGTTTTTTTGTACTGCTGCTTTAAAACTTTCCGGGTTAGAAGCATCAACAAAAGTGGTGGTGATGCCTAATCTCGGTAAGGTAACGTTCAATAAATTAAAAGTTCCTCCATACAAACTACTGGAAGCAACTAGATGATCGCCAGCCTTTAACAGCGTTAATAATCCTGTTGCAATGGCCGAAGTTCCTGATGCAAATACTACCGCCCCTATTCCACCTTCTAAAGCCGCTAAGCGATCTTGTAAAATTTGGTTCGTAGGGTTATTTAAGCGGGTATAGATAAAGCCTATTTCCTTAAGGGCAAATAAATTGGCCGCATGATCGGTATTTTTAAAAACGTACGAAGAAGTTTGATAGATAGGCACTGCTCTTGTTCCTCCTGTTTGCGTGGTGTCATGACCAGCATGTAAAGCCTTAGTGTTAAATTGTTGGGTACTCATGATTTTTTATTTTTAAATGTTAACTCCAGGACTATCCTTGGAGCCTAATAGTTAAAAAGTCCAATGCCCATAAGCATAGAAAATGCTAGTAGCAAAAAATCAAAAAGTTATAAGAAAGAAATATGTAATTACTAGAAAAGTAATTATTATTTTCGTTATCTGCCGCCAATGCTATTGAGCACATTTGGTAGAATGTAGCACCTTCATTGTCTCTTTTGGAGAACAAAGGGTTGCTAAGGTTTCAAAGGGTCTATTCCCTCCACCTTTCTTGATAACTATTCAATACGTGTTTGAACTTACGAACTGCAAATATAAGTACGGAACTTTTTAAATTCCTAATTATTGAAGAAATTTATTAATTTCTTCTGTTTTTGTTAAAACAATGAATAGCTATTACTATTTCAATACTCCGATTGATTTTATCGATAAACATTCATTGTTCTCTGCGTCGCTCTGTGTGCACTCAGCGCAACTCTGTGAAAAAATTAGCCCTAAATTATTTCACAGCTACACCAAGAAAAAAGAGGTATACAGAGAGATAATTTTATAATCCAAAAGCCGCTTTTACTTGCTCTTGCATGTCTAATTTTTCCCAGGTAAACAATTCCACTTCTTTTTCAACCTTACCGTTGTATGGCGATTCAAAAGTTTTCGTAATAATTACAGGTTCTTTCCCCATATGACCATAAGCAGCTGTTTCTAAATAAATAGGATTTCGCAATTTTAAACGCTCTTCGATCGCAAAAGGTCGCATATCAAACAACTGCGCTACTTTTGTGGCAATCTGCCCGTCGCTCAGTCCGGTTTTTGAGGTACCATAGGTTTCTACAAAAATAGACGTAGGTTTTACGACACCAATGGCATAACTAACTTGCACCAAAATTTCAGTAGCCACTCCTGCAGCTACTAAATTCTTAGCGGCATGCCGTGCAGCGTAGGCGGCACTACGATCTACTTTACTCGGGTCTTTACCACTAAAGGCCCCACCGCCATGAGCGCCTTTACCGCCGTAGGTATCTACAATAATTTTACGCCCCGTTAAACCTGTATCCCCATGTGGGCCACCTATCACGAATTTACCTGTTGGATTAATATGATAGTGAATGGCATCATTAAACAAAGCTTGTGTATGTTTTGGTAACTGTGCCTTTACTCTTGGAATTAATAGGCTAATAATATCTGATTTTATTTTAGCCAACATTTTTTCATCATCTGCATCAAAAGCATCATGTTGGGTAGAAACTACAATAGTATCAATGCGTTGTGGCTTATTATTGTCGTCATATTCAATAGTGACCTGTGCTTTGGCATCAGGACGTAAATAAGTGATTTCTTTATTTTCTCTTCGTAATTCCGCTAGTGTTTGTAGTAATTTGTGCGAAATATCTAAGGCCAAAGGCATATAATTCTCTGTTTCCTTGGTCGCGTAACCAAACATCATTCCTTGATCTCCTGCCCCTTGCTCCTCTTTTGACCCGCGGTCAACTCCTTGATTAATATCCTTTGATTGCTCGTGTATTAATGAAATTACCCCACAAGAATCGCCGCTAAATTGATATTCCCCTTTGGTATATCCTATTTTATTAATAACATCCCTTGCAATTTGTTGTACGTCTAAATAGGTATCGCTTTTAACCTCACCCGCTAGCACTACTTGACCTGTAGTGACTAAAGTTTCACAAGCAACTTTGCTTTCGGGATCAAATGCTAAAAAATTATCTAATAATGCATCACTAATTTGGTCTGCTACCTTATCTGGATGTCCTTCACTAACAGATTCTGAGGTAAATAAATAAGCCATATTGTTTTACTTTCTAGAACGGAATTGACAGCTGGCAGAAAAGTTGCAAAGAAGAAGTGCACTAACAAAAAGTTAGTCACAACTGCTTTAGCATTTTTCTTGTACTAAATCTTGTTTAGTATATGAGGTTGCAATCAGTCAAATCCATCCTCAATTAATAGACTGCAAAAGTAGAAGAAAAAATGCTATTTGAAAAATGGTTTAACAGCAAATTGTAGCGCATTCTAATTTTAAACACAAAATAAAGGCGTACCAACGGCTCCAGGCCTATAATAAAAAAAGGTCAACCTTTTTTAGCAAAAGGATGACCTCAGTTCTGACAACATTCAAAATCTATTTAAAAAAAATTAATTTCCAATACGAATACTGTTACTACCACCACGACCTCTGAATTGCTCTGTCATTTCTTCCATTTTGTCCATCATAATCTTATTGTATTCTATTTGCGAGACTATTTTTCCTTTTTTTGGTGCTTCAAGGGTAACTTTCTCCTCTGAATTCATCACTATTTTGGTGCATAGTATCACTGTATTTCCCGCGCTCACCTCTAAAATTAAACCAGGTAAACCCCAATATTCTCCTGGTCCTTGACTAATAGGGATTTCTGGAGTAAACCATGCCGTTATTTCTATTTCTTTAGGTTCTTCTACCGCTGTAAAAAAAGAATTACTTTTGGTCGAATCTTTTTTTGCTTCTTTATCGGCTATTTCTTTATCATTTTCTCTTTGACGTCTTTGGCGCATGGCTTCAAAACTTGTGGTATCAACGGGTTTAATCGCGGTCGCTTTATAGGCGGTATAATTCCCAATTTTTTTACTCTCTGTACCCATTTTCCATTCTAGTTTTTCTAGCTTATCTTTAATGAGAAAAACTTTTCCAAACATTTCAGTTTCGTTTGTAAAACTTTGATCTTTTAGGTTTTTATACAACTTACCACTCCCACCAAAACCACCAAAGCGCATTCCTCCGCCTCTTCCAGAACTCATAGCCTCTAATTTTTCTTCTTCGGAATACATTGCGACCGATTTATCAAAATGAAGCACAAAGGTCTTTTCAAACATATCTTTCATTCGTTCCATCATTCGCTTTTTTTGGTCTTCTGATATTTGTCGATTTCCAAAATTAAAATCACCCATAGAAGTTTTGGATTGATAAATGGCTTTACCCTGAAAGTCTTGTGCTAAACTCGGCACTATAAAAGCAAAAAAGGCTACTAGCACTAAAAATTGATTTCTCATTATTGATGTATATTTAGGGTAAGACTGTAATTTTTTGATTTGGTTTAATTACTGCTTCAATTTTTCTAAAATAGCCAGTATATCTTTTCCATCACCCATTTTCATACCTTCTTCTCCTTCTTTCATCACATAAGCAATACCGTTTTCAATATATTGCAAAACACCATTGGCATCTAAAAACAAATTTAAAGGATAGGCTTTTAGTTCTAATGAATCTGTAAACGATTGTGCATCGACCAAATGCTTAAACTTAAAAGGGTATTTTTTTAAAAAAGCTGATACTGTTTCTTTGGACTCGTAAGTAATTGCTACGAAATTAATATCGTTTTTATATTGGTCGTATATGGTATTTAAAACGGGCATTTCGTCAATACAAGGAGCGCATTTTGTAAACCAGAAATTAATCATAGTGGGTTTACCATTCAATTGGGAAGCACTAAATTTCTCCCCTAAGAGCGTTTTTAATTCAAAGTCTGGGAATTTTTCTCCTATTAATTTAGCTAGGTACCCTTTATTGCCACCGCCTCGACTTTTTCCATCATGGATATCAAAACTAATTGTTTGAATGATGGAGTCTTTCTTTGTTTCTGTATTTTTAATTTTAATGTCTACAAAAATTTCTTGCTTGCTTATTTTGCCAAATTTTTGTTTCAGTTCTTGCTTTTGGTTTTCGAGTTCTACTTTAGTTAATCTATTTTTTCCGTTGGTAGAGTAATATTCGATTTGCCCAAAGCTGTTTAAAGCCCATAAGAATGTAGTACACATAAGTATTCTTAGGTTAACTGTGTTTTGAATTAAAAGTGTTTTTTTCATCTGTTGTGCTTTTAGGTTGTTTTTTTAGATAACTACTAAAACTCTAAACTAGGTGTGTAGGCTTTTAGTAAAGTGCAGGTTTTTTAGGTCTAGGGTAAAGCAAATAGCTATACTTTTAAACTCTAAAGATATTCTAGCCATAAACTTAAAAAGAGCAGCAAAGCGCTTCTAGATGTTACTCAGTATTTTCTTTGCACTCTCGGTTGACCTCATCATTGTTTTAATAAGGGCCTCTTTTTCACTTTTTAAACCCTTAACTGCATATTTCATATTTTTAATTTCAATGGTATTCTTTGAAAAGGCTTTTTGAACATGTTCAGAGGATGCTATTAAGTGTTGAAGTTGTAAAATTGTATCGCTATTTAATGTAGCAACATCAGCTTTAGCATTAAAAATTCCTTTCTCTTCAAAAGCCTTTTTTACCTTTTGTATCGCTTCTTGTAAATGCTTAATACTTGCTATTTTTTCTTCATTTTGTTCTGTTTTAGCGTCCTTAACTACCACTGCATGGTCAATTTTTAAGAAGGCTCGAATCTCATAATCATCATCATATCCATCAAAAACAGAAAAATTCTTTTCCCAATCTAGAGCATCTAATTCTTCCAAAGAATGAACTGTGATCCCTATTTCTGTAAAATTGATATTGGTTTTTGAATCTGTGGAACGCTGTGCCGTTATTCCTGTAGTTAACAAAAGACTGAATACTAAGACAATCAAGGTGATTTTTTTCATAATAAATATATTTTAGTTAAAATTATACTTCAAATGTATGTTTAGAAAATTGTATCTATAGTTAACCAACGTTAACGTGTGTTAACGGATGAAATATTAAAATGTAATAATCTTTACCTTTGTTTAATGAAAAAATTCAGTTCAAAATTGCTACCCTATATCATCGCAATAACGATTGCCATAACTATAGGGATTCAAATATTTTGGAACTTAGACCAATACAAGTCTAATAAGCGGCGATACCTTAACGATACACAAATTGCATTAGATAATAGTGTAGAGGCCTACTTTTCCGAAATTAGTAAAACTGATTTGGTCACTTTTTTAGATGTAGATAAAGACACTACCTATACTTCGGACAGGGCATCTAATTTTATAGATAACAATATAAATATTACAAGCATCAAAATTGATCAAATTGATATATCCAATTCCGATAACAAATCAAAACAAGATGCCATTTCAGAAATAAAAAATGCGCAAATTTTTCCTAAAACCAAAGTTATCTATGGGCAGAAAGCCTTGGATAGTATGGGAGACCTTAACTCGTTTTTGAATAAAATGACACTTTCTATAACAAGAGATTCACTTGATCTGGTGCTATTAGATTCCTTACTAAAGGATGAATTTCTTAGAAAAAAAATGGTCATCAACTACCAACTGGTTGAACTAAAAAATGACAGCGTATTACAACTGTTTCCCTTAAAAATAGATGATTTAGACCTAACCACGAACTCAAAATCTACCTTATTTAAGCCCAATCAAAAAATACAATTAAACTTTGAAAATGCAAGCCATCTGATTTTTAAAAGAGGTTTAGCGGGTATTACCTTGTCTTTATTACTATCTATAGCGATAATAAGTACTTTATTTTATCTGATCTGGATTATTAAAAACCAAAAACAATTGGCTGAAGTAAAAAATGATTTAATCAATAATATAACCCACGAATTTAAAACACCTATCACTACAGTTTCTACGGCTATTGAAGCCATAAAAAATTTCAATCAAAAAAATGATAAAGAAAAAACAGAAAACTACTTAAATATATCTCAGCAACAATTGGTAAAACTCAATATCATGGTTGAAAAATTACTCGAAACAGCTACCTTAGATAGCGATAAATTAAAGTTAGATAAAGAACCTGTACATATTATTTTACTATTAAAATCCTTAGTTGCAAAACACCAACTTATAGCTTCTCATAAGCAATTTAAGTTCAGTACGAATACAGAAAATCTTGAGCTTATTATTGATCCTTTTCATTTTGAAAATGCGCTGAACAACATTATAGATAATGCTGTAAAATATGGGGGTGATACTATTGAGGTACTTGTAAACCAAATTACGAACACTACAGAAATACATATTATTGATAATGGAAATGGTATTCCTAAAAAACATTTAGAAAAAATATTTGAAAAATTTTATCGAATTCCCAAGGGAAATCAGCACGACGTAAAAGGCTTTGGTATTGGCTTATACTATTCTAAAAAAATCATTGAAAAACATGGTGGTCACTTATCCTTAACCTCTGAACTCAATGCAACTAGCTTTAAAATACTATTATGAAATAAGCCATAACAAAAGTTGATACCCACCAAAATGTTTATTGGCGAATTACATTTGACCTTTAGAAAACAAATATTACAAACAGATGAAAATAAAAATACTGTATGCGGAAGATGAAACTGCGTTAGGCTTAATTGTAAAAGAAAGTCTGGAAACGCGAGATTTTGAAGTGCTTTATTGTTCTGATGGTCTTAGTGCTTACGAATTGTATAAAAATGAAAATCCTCAGTTATTGGTACTTGATGTGATGATGCCTAAAAAAGATGGCTTTACCCTCGCCAAAGAAATACGAAGAGAGAATCCCCATATCCCAATTTTATTTTTAACTGCTAAAACGCAAACAAAAGATGTGGTTGAAGGCTTTGAACTGGGCGGAAACGATTATTTAAAAAAACCCTTTAGTATGGAGGAACTTATTGTACGAATACATGCGCTTTTAAAAACAAGAAAAGCAAAAACAAGGGTTGAAAATATATCTTTAGGCGCCTTTAGCTTTAATCATATAAAGCAGACCTTAACTTTCGAGAAGGAAGAATACGCCTTAACGCACAGAGAATCCGAATTACTTTTTCACTTGGCTGATAAACGCAATGAAATTTTAGACCGATCTTATATCCTCAATAAAATTTGGGGTGATGATGATTTTTTTAATGCCAGAAGTATGGATGTTTTTATTTCCAAACTTCGCAAAAAATTGAAGAAAGATGCCACCATTAAAATCCTAAATATTAGGGGTTATGGATATAAATTAATTTGTCCCTAAAACATTCACGCATTTCAGCAAGTATATTTTTAACAAGCCAAGATTCGTTGTATATTGTGTCCCCGTTTCAGAAAGTCGAAAGTATGAAATGAGATTACAAAATTATACTGAAAAGCCTTTAGGTTTTTAAAAATTCAACAAATGCGATAAGCATAAAGCAAAAAGCCCATTGCTTACAGCATTAATTAACTATTAAGAGAATACATTATGCATGTTGCTGTTGCAGGAAATATTGGCGCTGGTAAAACTACATTAACAACCTTATTGGCCAAACATTATAAATGGGAACCTCATTTTGAAGATGTGGTTGACAACCCTTATTTAGATGATTTTTACAACCAGATGGAGCGTTGGAGTTTTAATCTTCAAATTTATTTTTTAAATAGTCGGTACCGTCAGATTCTAGAAATTCGAGAAACTGGTAAAAATATAATTCAAGATCGCACCATTTATGAGGATGCCTATATTTTTGCGCCTAATTTGCATGCCATGGGCTTAATGACCAATAGAGATTTTACAAATTATTCTAGTTTATTTGAGCTGATGGAGCGTTTAGTGCAGCCCCCTGATGTGCTAATTTACCTACGCAGCTCTATTCCTAATCTAGTGAACCAAATTCACAAACGCGGTCGCGAATACGAAAACACCATTTCTATTGATTATTTAAGTCGCCTTAACGAACGTTACGAAGCTTGGAGTCAGAAGTACGAGAAAGGAAAATTATTAATTATCGATGTAGACCAACTTGATTTTGTAGCCAATCCTGAAGATTTAGGGGCTATTATTCATAAAATTGATGCGGAGATTAATGGATTGTTTTAAAAAAAAATCAGGAATCAAGAATCAAGAATCAAGATTAGGGAATTAAGAATTAAGACGGCTATGCCAATAGATTCTAGGCTATTTTTTAAAGGTCATTTTAAATAAACCCTAACGCTTTTGCATGTGCTACAGCCTGATTGCTGTTTTCTACAAATAAAACAGGTGTCGTTTTATAATTTTCAAAAAGTCCTTTTACACGAGTCATTTTTCGTTTGTGATTTACACTTCTTAGGTAAATAGCCAAAATACGATCTGGAAAAAGTGCTGCTATTTCTTTATAAATATCGGCATCACGTTCACCACTGTCACCAATTAAAATAAAACCTAAATCTGGATAGGCATCTAATATATTTAAGATCTCAAGCTGTTTTTGGGGTTTGTCTCCTTCTGATTTTCTTTTAAAAATAGACTGAAAACTACGCAATAAAATAGGGCCTTTTGGAAAATTATTCTGTCTTAAAAACAAATCCAAATAGCGGTATAAATTCCAAGGGCTATGACTCACATAAAAAATAGGGTTCGCATGTTCTAAGGTTTTTCCAAGGTGTAATTGGTTGTAAAACTCCGAGGCTCCTATGAGTGGCAAGCGGTTTTTAGCGGTTTTAAACACGGTATTGTAGAGTACTTTCCATTTAAGTCTTGAGACTACACCTGTATGTAATATGGTATCATCAATATCAGTAATAACACCGTAGTTTGCCTTTACTGACGGAATCAAAATTTTACCTTTAAAGCTATTTTTTTGATGTATGATTCGCCTTAAAGGGATGTCGTCATAAGCCACTTCAAAAGATAGCCACCCCTCTTCATTTGCAAAAGCACCTAAATCGTCTACTGCGGCCTTTACTTTAAAATACCCATGATGATCTGTTTTGGTTTTCAAAACAGTACCATTGGGTAAGCTGATGTTTAATGCGATGTTCTTAATTTCATCAGATTCAAAACGTTTCCAAGTGTTCAATACCAAATGAAACCATCCTTTTTTATCTAAATCTATAGTTTCATCCTCCAAAGCACGACCTCTCAAATAAAAATGTGATGCCGTTCCATAGGCGTCAAAACATATAATTTGTAAAGGATCTTTTTGAAAAAATGACATTATGAATAGGTTTTTCTTGAAATGAGATGAAATCGATAGGAAAAAATAGCTAATGGATTTGTGATTATAGATTCAGTAAGGTATAAAAATAAGAAAATTTATAGCTAAGCATTCGGAATAAACTCAGTTCCTTTTAAACATTAGCTGTACTACACATTTTTGCGTATCAAAAATAAAACCTGCTAATAATATTATTAGCAGGTTTAAAAATAAAGTTTTAAAATGATTTCAGTAAGATTATTTTCTAATATCTACTTTTTCAATTTTAACCTCAACATCAGCATCATGGCCTTTAACCGTTGTATTTTCAAAAGCCACTAATTGTGCTTTTACCTCTTCTTGTGTTCCTTTGAAAATTTTCTCTTCCGTAATTGATTTTCCATTCGTTGTAGTTGTAAAAACAACAGTAGCCTCTGCTAAATCGTTAGTATCAACATTCATTTGAATAGAAGTTTCTATGGTTTGCTTCTCATTGGTATATGCTGCCATTCCTTCAGCAGTAATTGCAATACTTGGTGCAATTACTAAAGCTACTACTGACATTAATTTTAATAAAATGTTTAAAGAAGGTCCTGAAGTATCTTTAAACGGATCACCCACAGTATCACCTACAACAGCTGCCTTATGTGCGTCAGAACCTTTACGACCATCGGCTTCAATCATTTTTTTAGCATTATCCCAAGCACCACCAGCGTTCGACTGGAAAATTGCCATAAGAACTCCTGCAGAAGTTACCCCTGCCAATAAACCTCCTAACATTTCAGCACCACCAATGAAACCTACAGCTACTGGAACTGCAATCGCTAATAAACCTGGTAATACCATTTCTTTAATCGATGCTTTTGTAGATATATCAACACATTTATCGTATTCTGCATAGCCATCCGCAGCATCAAAAATTGCTCTGTCTTCTGGGGTCGCTTTAGACATATCAGAATCGTACTTACGCATTACAGCAAGCGCTGCTTTTAATTGAGGAATATCTCTGAACTGGCGACGTACTTCTTCAATCATGGCCATCGCTGCTCTACCTACAGCATTCATAGATAATGCCGAGAATACAAAAGGAAGCATCGCACCTACCAAAAGTCCAGCCATTACGGTTGGTTTAGAAACATCGATTGATGTTACATTAGCGACTTTCATAAAAGCTGAAAATAAGGCTAGTGCCGTTAAAGCTGCTGAAGCAATGGCAAAACCTTTACCAATAGCGGCTGTAGTATTCCCAACTGCATCTAATTTATCGGTACGTTCACGAACTTCATGTGGTAACTCAGCCATTTCGGCAATACCACCCGCATTATCAGAAATAGGACCATAAGCATCTACAGCCAACTGAATACCTGTATTGGCTAACATACCCACTGCGGCAATAGCGATACCGTATAAACCTGCAAAATGGTGTGATACTAAAATTGCTGCAGCTATAAATAAAATAGGGAACATGGTAGACATCATCCCTACTCCTAAACCTGATATAATATTGGTTGCAGCGCCAGTTTCTGATTGTTTTACAATAGAATTTACTGGTTTTGTACCCGTACCTGTATAATATTCTGTGATTTTACCCACGGCTAAACCAGCAACCAAACCAGCTATAGTAGCAAAGAAAACTCCGTTTGCAGTATATTCAACTCCGTCATACATCCAAGTTGCAGGAATTAATGAATTGATTATAAAATAAGAAGCTATAACCATTAAAAACGCAGAACCAAATTCACCGATATTTAAAGCTGTCTGTGGATTACCACCATCTTTTACTTTTACAAAGAAAGTTCCGATGATAGACATTATAATACCTACCGCTGCCAATACCAATGGTAAATAAACCGCACCTAAACCACCAAAATCTGGCGTAATAATAAATGCTCCCAAAACCATGGTACCAATAATAGAACCTACATACGATTCGAATAAATCAGCACCCATACCTGCTACATCCCCTACGTTATCACCGACGTTATCGGCAATAGTTGCTGGGTTTAGCGGGTGATCTTCTGGAATACCAGCCTCAACCTTTCCTACTAAATCGGCACCTACATCGGCTGCTTTGGTATAAATACCACCACCAACACGCGCAAATAGTGCAATTGAAGATGCTCCTAAGGAAAATCCTGAAAGTACGTTTAATACCATTCCTAAATTTTCTGGTCCTTCCCATATTCCTTGGTAAATAGCGAAAAGGCCACTTAGTCCTAAAACACCTAAGCCTACAACGCCTAGACCCATTACAGCACCACCAGCGAAAGCTACTTCTAAAGCTTTTCCTAATGACGTTCTTGCCGCCTGAGTGGTTCTAACATTGGCTTTCGTAGCTACTTTCATCCCTATAAAACCTGCCAATGCAGAACAAATAGCACCCACTATAAATGAAACTGCTACCATTCCGTTTGATCCTACTTCGTTGCTTCCTTTTACATACAATAAAATGGCAACAGCAATAACGAATATCGAAAGAATCTTATACTCAGCTTTTAAGAATGACATGGCACCATCTGATATACTCTTTGCAATCCGTGTCATTTTTTCATTTCCGGCATCTTGTTTAGATACCCACATGTTTTTCCAAATGATAAACAACAACGCCAAAACACCAAAGGCTGGCAGAAATTTTACTAGTATTTCCATAATTATTTTAAATATTTGTTAATTAGTTGGCGGTAAATGTATGAAATCGATGCAAATAAAAAAAGCCACCTTTAAAGATAAAAGTGGCTTTTTGTAGTTTGTTTCTTGTAGCCTTAAATGGTAAACGTTCGCTTTTTCTTGTGTTCGCTTTCATCATAGCGCTTTACGCATTGATGGTAAATATCAATTGCCTCTTGAGCATCACCCCAACCACCAACATCAACTTTCTTTTTTTCTAAATCTTTATACACCTGAAAAAAGTGTTCAATTTCTTTTAATCGGTGCGGGTTTAAGTCACTTATATCATGGTTATTGCTCCAAATAGGGTCTGAAACAGGCACACAAATAATTTTTTCATCAGGTCCTTTTTCATCGGTCATATGAAAAACACCAATAGGCCTAACCTCCATAACCACCATAGGATACGTTGGCTCCGACCCCATCACTAAAACATCTAATGGATCTTTATCAAGTGCTAAAGTTTCAGGTATAAAACCGTAATCACCAGGGTACATCATGGACGAAAAAAGCATTCTGTCAAATCTAATTTTATGTAAAGTAAAATCGTATTCGTATTTATTTCTACTCCCTTTTGGAATTTCTATTAAAACATCAAATGTTATTTCTGTAGTACTACTCATAATTTTCACTGTAATTTTGCTCCAAAGATACTTGATTAAATTTGTTCAAGTCTAGTAAACTCAAGAAAGATATACGATTTCCATCCATTTTTTTAAAAAAATATTTACGAAATCGGTATCGTTAAACAACTGATTTAAGAAGCTTAAAAGCTAAATCCGAACGACCCAGTAACACTAAATGGTCTTGCTTCTGGATTATCTAAATAATTTCCTCGAAAATTAAAATCGATTCTAAAAATTTTAAAAATATTACCGACACCCAAAGAATATTCCCAATATACTTTATCGTTTGGTGCTATTAGCGGAATATTTGTTGGACTATTTAATAGGATATTCTCATCGGATAATGAACCCCAAGCTCCTCTTAAACCCACTATTTCCCTTAGATTCCATTTTTTTATGACAGGAATTTTAGAAAAAAAACGCCCATTAAAATTATGTTCCAAATGTACCGATGCATAGGTGTCTGTTACAAATTCATAAAAATTCAAGTTAGGAAAAGTGCCGTAAATAGAAAATAAGGTTTGGTTTCCGGGCACAACATTTAGCAAACCCAGCGGTACTTCTCCAAAGGTTTTCCCAAGCTCTATAGTACTATTGAGCCTTCCAAAACCTCCTATTTGCCATGGTTGTGTGTAGGAAAATTGTATTTTTTCATAATCGAAATCACTTTCTAAGAACCCTTCAATACCTTTAGTATAATTCAAAAATAGCGTGCTATAGGTATCGTTGATATTCCGACGCTCTACCCCATAGCCTATGGTTCTCCTTCCTGGGGTATAAATCAAAGTGGTGTTGATATCAAACTGTTTTATTTCTGAATTTATACCTGTAGGACTAGTCGCATCGACATAATCAAGACTAAAAGCGTCAGGCAGTGCAGAGCTTAAGGTCCGTAAAGAGCCACCTATCTTGACCATAAAATTCGTTAAGGGTTCTGCCTCAACGGCAAAGGTAGATAAATCAATATTCGTTAGGCGGTCATTGGCACCTACCGAAAATAAGGAAGATGAAGCAGCGCTTCTGCCTAAAACATCGTTGGTAGCCGTAAGGCTTAATCCCAATTGTTCAATATCGCGCCTATTACCTCCTGAAATTATTAGTCTCGTTTTTTTATCTAGCAACCATTTAGCAGAAATACCATGTTTAAATTTTTGATCGCCAAAGCCATAAGCCGTATAGGCTTCAATACGCCAAGGATCATTCTGCCCAAAATAGGTTCTTGCTCCAGCACGAACGCGAATGCCTTCTGCATCATTAAAACCAAATGTACTGTAAACATCACCTATATCTAAATTCCATTTATCTATTTCAACATAGCCCGAACCTAAAATACTTACGATATTATAGTAACTTTTAAATTTTGGCACCGTTTTTAGGGTATCTAAAAGTTTATAAATACCCTTTTCATCTTTATTTAAAGCTTCGAGTCGGTTTTCTTCCCAGAAAGAATTATCGCGCTCCACAATCGAAGTGCTAAATTTATTTTTTAAATTTTTATAAAAACCCTCATTTTTTACTTCATTAAAAGCATAATTATCATAGACTGTTGTTCTTTTACCATAAATACCTTTCGATTCTTCTTTTTTGCTTAAGCTAAAATCACTCAACATATAATCGCGCTTCAATAAAAACACGGAGTCATTCAGAACCTCAAAATCTTGCTCAATATAAATCTCTTTTACCCAATTGATATTGGCACTTTTGGTCACCTCCAGGTTTATTTTTTTAATGGCATACGTAGAATCATTCACCCAAAAATTACCTTTAAAAGTCAATTCGTTTTTTCTTCTAGGATAATAAATAATATTATAGCACCATTTTTTATCAATAAAAGCACTGTCTGTTAACACATAATTATAAACATCAATACCTGTTTTTGAAAGGGGACTCGTAAAACTTTTATCAAAAAACTTTAGGTAATTGTTGTAAATATCATAATCCGCATATAAATCTTCAACAAAGGCGGTTAGCGCTTGATTATTGCTAAAACCCGAATTTTTTGTCCCTAAAATATCTTCTTCTTCTTGGCTTAGAGTATTATCTCCGTATATCTTTGAAAAAGTTTCATTTATAAAAATAGGGAGGTAGGTTTTTCCTGTAATTCTAGAGGTATCTAAATCTTGAAAAATAAACTCTAAACCTTTAAATATTCTATTCTTTATCAGCGCACTATCTATGGTATTTAAGTCGAACTCCACTTTTTCGTACTTATTAAAGCTGTACTGATTGTATTGTTTTACACCATTTTTTCGTCTTTTTTCCCAAATTTTTCTGAGAATATCAATAGCTGGATTATTTTTTTTGGATTGTTTCCCTGAGTAAACAATTACTTCTTTTAACTGTTCACCACCTTCCAAAAGAATAATTTTCATTTGGTAATTCACCTTTTTCTCTAAGCTTATTTCTCTAGTTTCATAGCCAATAAAAGAAGCCGTTATGGTGGTATAATTAGCGTCAGACTCTAAATAAAAAATACCATCTTCATTGGTTATCGTCCCCTCTGTAGAGCCTTTAAATATAATATTTGCAAAAGCCACCGGCACATCTTTTTCGTCTACCACAATACCACTTATTTTGGTTTGCGAAAACACCAAAGTTGAGGTTAATAAAACCAATAATTGTAAAAAATTCTTCATGGAAACTTAGGAGTATAAAGTATCAAACAGGGGTAAAAACTAAAAAAGCTCTACCAACGCATTTGTCAGTAAAGCTTGTCTATACTTACAGCGTATAACACTTATTTATACATTACTTTTTTAACTGATTTAATAACATCCTCGTAATTTGGCAACCATTCTGCCAACAAAACAGGAGAATACGGCGCTGGTGTATCTGCTGTGTTTATTTTCTCAATAGGTGCATCTAAATAATCAAAAGCATTAGATTGTACATGGTATATAATTTCGGAAGCCACATTGCCATAAGGCCAAGCTTCCTCTAAAATAACCATTCTGTTTGTTTTTTTAACCGACTTTAGAATCGCTTCGTAATCTAAGGGTTTTACGGTTCTTAAATCTATAATTTCGCAGCTGATACCTTCTTTAGCCAATTCATCAGCAGCTTTGTATGCCTCTTTTATGATTTTTCCAAAGGATATAATCGTGACGTCTGTTCCTTCTCTTTTAACATCTGCCACTCCAATCGGAATAATATAATCGCCTTCAGGGACTTCGCCTTTATCTCCATACATCTGTTCAGACTCCATGAAAATAACAGGATCATTATCTCTAATCGCTGCCTTCAACAATCCTTTTGCGTCTGCAGGATTCGATGGCACTATTACTTTTAGACCTGGGCAATTAGCAAACCAGCTTTCAAAAGCCTGTGAATGCGTTGCCCCTAATTGACCCGCAGAGCCTGTAGGCCCTCTAAACACAATAGGACAATTAAATTGACCACCAGACATTTGACGAATCTTAGCAGCATTATTTATAATTTGATCAATGCCTACTAAAGCAAAGTTGAAGGTCATAAACTCTATGATTGGACGATTGCCATTCATGGCAGAACCAACACCGATTCCAGCAAACCCCAATTCAGAGATAGGCGTATCGATCACTCTATCGGCACCAAATTCATCTAACATTCCTTTCGAGGCTTTGTAGGCTCCATTGTATTCCGCCACTTCTTCGCCCATTAAGTAAATAGATTCATCTCTTCTCATTTCCTCGGACATCGCCTCACAAATAGCTTCTCTAAATTGTATTGTTTTCATGTGCTTTTTTTAATTCTTTTTTAATGATCACAAGTACCCTAAACAAGTAAAACAATGACGCTTCCATACTATTTAAAGTAGTAAAACGCGCTCGCTTAAAATCATTATTTTAAAAGGTGAACAAAAATAGGAAATAATCCGTCATATTAAAGCCTGAAAGACTCAAAAAAAGTTATAAAATTTACTATGCATGCATAGTAAATTTGAAAAATATTGGTTATCTTAGCCCTGTTTTAAAAAATTTAAAAGCTTTAAGAATGAAAATATTAGTATGCATAAGCAATGTACCCGATACGACGTCAAAAATAAATTTCACGGAAGGTGATACTAAATTTGACACTAACGGGGTTCAATTTATTATAAATCCTAATGATGAATTTGGACTTACTAGAGCCATGTGGTTTAAAGAAAAGCAAAATGCCGTAGTACATATCGCCACGGTTGGTGGTGCCAACGTTGAGCCCACCATGCGGAAAGCGTTAGCGATAGGTGCTGATGAAGCTATCCGAGTAAATGCAGATCCGACCGATGGTTTTTTTGTTGCAGAACAATTAGCAGCCATCATTAAAGATGGTGCCTATGATTTGGTGATTGCCGGTAGAGAATCTATCGATTATAATGGCGGGATGGTACCTGGGATTATAGCTAGTATTTTAGACATGAATTTCGTGAACACTTGCATTAAATTAGAGGTAGAAGGTACAGAAGCTACAGCCGTGCGAGAAATTGATGGTGGAAAAGAAAAAATTGCAACCACCTTACCTTTAATTATTGGTGGCCAAAAAGGATTGGTTGAAGAAAGTGATTTAAGGATTCCAAACATGCGTGGCATTATGATGGCGCGTCAAAAAAAGCTAAGTGTTATAGAACCTATAGCGGCTATACATGCTACAAAAGACACTAAATTTGAAAAACCTGCTGCCAAAGGAAGTGTAAAACTAGTCACTTCTGTAGATGAACTTATAGATTTACTTCATAACGAGGCAAAAGCTATTTAAACGCTTCCCTGGTTCTTAAGAATTAATGAATTTGGTCGTCAAAATAGGTCTTACAGAAAAATAGAAACAAATATCTAAAACACCTTTCTCGGAAAGTGTTTTGTACAAAAATTAAAAAAATTGAAAATATGTCAGTTTTAGTATATACAGAATCAGAAAACGGAAAATTTAAAAAAAATGCATTTGAAGTAGCTTCCTATGCCCATGAAGTAGCCCAGAAAATGGGTACGACAGCAACGGCCGTTTCCTTTAATGCATCAGAGAATGAAAGTTTAGGAAACTACGGTATTTCTAAAGTTTTAAACATTAAAAACGATGAATTAAAAACGTTTAACGCCAAAGCATTTGCAGCTGCTATTCAAGAAGCTGCAGCAAAAGAAGGGGCAAAAGTTTTAATTTTAAGTTCTAGCGCAGATACCAAATATGTAGCTCCTCTTTTAGCAGGTCATTTAAAAGCAGGCTATATTCCTAATGTGATTGCCGCTCCGGAAAGTATAAATCCGTTTACAGTAAAAAGAACCACTTTCAGCAACAAAGGCTTTGCTTTATCTGAAATTACCACGGATGTAAAAATTGTTGGTGTTTCAAACAATGCTTTTGGTAGTATTGAAAACAAAGTAGCCACTACTATCGAAGACTTTAGTCCCACATTAAATGCTAGTCATTTCTCTACAAAATCTGTTGAAATTGATAAAGTCGTAGGCAAAGCGACCATTGCCGATGCAGATGTTGTGGTATCAGGAGGACGTGGTTTAAAAGGTCCTGAAAACTGGGGAATGATTGAGGAACTTGCTGAAGTTCTTGGCGCTGCAACGGCATGTTCAAAACCAGTTTCTGATTTGGGCTGGAGACCTCATGGGGAACACGTAGGCCAAACAGGGAAA
The DNA here is from genome assembly GCF_000799565.1 of Cellulophaga sp. Hel_I_12. Taxonomy (NCBI): domain Bacteria; kingdom Pseudomonadati; phylum Bacteroidota; class Flavobacteriia; order Flavobacteriales; family Flavobacteriaceae; genus Cellulophaga; species Cellulophaga sp. Hel_I_12. The sequence goes on along the minus strand of NZ_JUHB01000001.1, from coordinate 3,330,544 downwards.
CCTGTTGCCAGCAACCTGTATATTGCTATCGGAATTTCAGGAGCCATTCAACACTTAGCCGGCGTAAGTTCTTCAAAAGTTAAAGTAGTCATCAATAACGACCCGGAAGCACCCTTTTTTAAGGCCGCTGATTATGGTATTGTTGGTGATGCATTTGAAGTAGTTCCTTCATTGATTGAAAAATTAAAAGAATTTAAAGCACAAAACGCTTAATTTTTTATAAATTGTGCCTCTTTAAAGGGCTGTTTAGATAATTGGTCATGCCCTTTATTTAAACAGCCTTTTACAGTTTACAAATACTTATGAGCTTAGTCCGATTAAAAATAAAAGGAATATCATACAGCCAAACACAGAATGGTGCGTATGCCCTTATTTTAAATGAAGTTGAAGGTGATCGAAAATTACCTATTATTATTGGCGCTTTTGAAGCACAATCTATTGCTATTGCTTTAGAAAAAGAAATAAAACCTCCTCGCCCATTAACTCATGATCTTTTTAAAAATTTTGCAGATCGTTTTGATATTACGGTAAAGCAAGTCATCATTCATAAACTAGTAGACGGTGTTTTTTATTCGAGTATTATTTGTGAAAGAGATAAAATTGAAGAGATTATTGATGCCAGAACAAGCGATGCTATCGCCTTGGCACTGCGCTTTAATGCCCCTATTTTCACCTACAAAACAATCTTAGACAAAGCGGGTATCTTCCTTAAGTTTTCTTCTAAAGACAAGGAGGATGAAAAATCAGATGATAGTATTATGGTGAACGAAATTCTTCAAGAAGGAGAAACTGTAGAGATCACAGGTTCTGCAAGTGACGGATATTCAGAACTTTCTACAGAAGAGCTGTATAAGGAGCTCGATAGCGCAGTTGCCAATGAAAATTATGAAAAAGCCGCTAAATTACGAGACGAAATTTCTAAAAGAGAATAATATTCAATACTACAAGAGCGTATCAATTACGTGAGTTCCTATTTTTTTAATAAATAAAAATGATTTAACGTATGAAAAACAGCTTTTGGTTTCTAATCATCGCCTTTTGTATTGTATTTCCATCCTTTGCCCAAGAAGCAATCCCTATTGATAGTATCACAAAATCAGCCGAAATAATAACGCTGACTGATATCAACCAAGAAACTTTAAGCGTCATAAAACCAAACGATGGGTTTTCTTTAAATAGTTTGTGGCGAGGTATGCTGGGCATGGTGGTACTCATTTTTGTTTCCTTTCTTTTTAGCGCCAACAGAAAAGCCATAAATTGGAAAACGGTAGGTATTGGTTTAGGACTTCAATTAATTATAGCCATAGGTGTTCTCCGAGTACCTTTTATTCAATATGTTTTTGATAAAATTGGAAAAGTATTTGTAAAAATACTTGAATTTACGACGGCTGGAAGTAAATTTTTATTTGAAGGTTTGGTGGTCGACATGGACACCTTCGGATTTATTTTTGCGTTTCAGGTACTCCCCACCATTATTTTCTTTTCAGCCTTAACATCTGTATTATTCTATTTAGGCATAATTCAAAAAGTGGTCAAAGTGCTGGCATGGCTTTTAACCAAAAGCTTAGGCATATCAGGGGCTGAAAGCTTGAGTGTTGCCGGTAATATATTTCTCGGACAAACCGAAGCACCTTTACTGATTAAAGCCTATTTAGAGAAAATGAACAAGTCCGAAATACTCTTGGTCATGATTGGCGGTATGGCCACGGTGGCCGGGGCTGTATTAGCGGCCTATATTGGTTTTTTAGGAGGTGATGATGAACTATTAAGGTTGCAATTTGCCAAGCATTTATTAGCAGCATCGGTCATGGCTGCCCCAGGAGCCATTGTAATTTCAAAAATATTATACCCACAAACCGAATCTATCAATACCGATGTTGAAGTCTCTAATGAAAAAATAGGTAATAATTTTTTAGATGCTATAGCCAACGGAACCACAGAAGGACTAAAACTTGCTGTCAATGTTGGTGCTATGCTTCTTGTTTTTGTGGCCTTTATTGCTATGATAAATTGGGTTTTTGGTGCCATTGGCGATGTAACTTCTGTTAACGATTGGATTGCCGCAAACAGTTCGTACCAAAAACTATCCTTAGAGTCTATACTCGGCACTATTTTCGCACCTTTAATGTGGTTAATTGGTGTTGCAAAAGAAGATGTGATGCTTATGGGGCAGTTGTTGGGTATTAAATTAGCAGCAAGTGAATTTATCGGATACATTCAATTAGCAGACCTTAAGGATGTGGCTAACGGCACACATTTTACCTATAATAAATCGGTTATCATGGCTACCTATATGCTTTGTGGTTTTGCAAATTTTGCCTCCATTGGTATTCAAATTGGGGGAATAGGATCACTAGCACCCGGACAACGAAAAACATTGTCAGAATTTGGTTTAAAAGCGGTTCTAGGCGGCTCTTTAGCATCCTTACTTTCGGCGACTATTGCTGGGATGATCTTGGGATAATCCCCCTAGCCCCCAAAGGGGGAACTCTAAATATTACGGTTTAAAATTGACAATTTAATTAGGTCGTAAACTCCTATTAAAAAAAAAAGCTCACTAGTCCCCGAAGGGCGAACTCCTATAATAAGGCTAAATACCGCTAACTAAATAAACAAGTTTATAAATTTTAATTTCGTTAATAATTATTGATAAGTAGCTTTTAATTAAGCGCAATAATTTGAAACGATTCTATATTTTTGTGATATACTAATATAAAAATCCCCCTTTGGGGGCATGGGGGCGGATGAAACAATATCACGATTTATTACAACATGTTTTGGAAAATGGCAACCAAAAAGGAGACAGAACAGGTACGGGAACTAAAAGTGTTTTTGGCTATCAAATGCGTTTTGACCTCAGTGAAGGTTTTCCTATGGTCACCACCAAAAAATTACATTTAAAGTCGATTGTTTATGAATTACTTTGGTTTTTAAAAGGGGATACAAATATTGATTATTTGAAAGAAAACGGGGTAAGAATTTGGAACGAATGGGCTGATGAAAACGGAAATTTGGGCCCGGTTTACGGTCACCAATGGCGCAATTGGAACAGCGAAGAAATTGATCAGATTAAAGAAGTTGTAGCTACCCTAAAAAACAATCCCAATAGTAGAAGAATGTTAATTTCTGCTTGGAATCCTAGTGTGTTACCCGATACATCAAAATCGTTTTCAGAAAACGTTGCTAATGGTAAAGCTGCTTTACCACCCTGTCATGCCTTTTTTCAATTTTATGTTGCGGATGGAAAATTATCTTGTCAATTATACCAACGTAGTGCAGATATATTTTTAGGAGTTCCCTTTAATATAGCCTCGTATGCTTTATTTACAATGATGATGGCACAAGCTTGTGGTTACCAACCCGGAGATTTTATTCACACCTTTGGAGATGCCCATATTTACGACAATCATATGGAGCAGGTAGAACTACAGTTAAGTAGAGAACCTAGACCCTTACCTAAAATGATTTTAAACCCTGAGGTGAAAAATATTTTTGACTTTACTTTTGAAGATTTTACGCTTGTAGATTACAATCCGCATCCGCATATTAAAGGAGCTGTAGCTATTTAAAAAAACAATAGAAAAGCGGAAACAAACTAGAATTTATTTCCGCTTTTTTATAAAATTTCTTAGAAATCTATAGCTCTAAAACTGCATTTTCTGCACCAGCATAGTCGTTCCATTGGTAACGATCTGCTTCTGTATCATTGACAAAACTATCATCAACAAGATACCTAAACTCGTAAGACGTTTCTTTTGGCAAATCCATAGTTCCTTTAAAGGTTCCATTTTTTAATTTTCTTAAAGCTCCTTTTTTTGGATTCCAATCATTAAAATCACCAACAACAAATACTTTTGCTGCTTCTTCCGCCGGAACTGTAAAGGTTACTTTACAAACCGGTTTACTTTTTAAATACTGTTTTGTGATGGCCATAATATAGTGTTTTATATGAGCTGCAAAGCACGCTATAAAAATATTGATTACCAACTAGTTAGCTCAGATTTGCGATTTCAGCAAAATAAGAATTACAAAAAATTGAAATTATCAAAAGAATACTCCATTTTTTTACATTTTCAAAACCTTTACCTTGATTTTTTTATGACATCAACAACTTTACTGATGTTTTTTGTCGTATTATAGAAGTGAAAACTAAGCCGAATTCCCTTTCCTCGTTGAGAACAAATAATATTATGATAGGCAAGCTGGTCGAAAAGCTTTTGATCACCAGCAATCGTAAAAATGGTACTATGCGTTTTTCGCTTAACCACACTATCTTCTAATACGCCCAGTTTAGAAAATTCTTGTAAGGCAAAAGCACTTAATTCGCTATTTTTTGCACTTATGGTATCCATACCAATATCCGTCAAAAATTCTAATGACTTTTTTAAGCTTCCAAAGGCTAAACTATCTAAATGCCCTGGTTCAAAATGCTTGGTGAATCGCGCATTACCTTTTTGAGTAAGGTCTGCATTTACACTATTAAACCCAATGGTTTTTAACGAAAAAAAAGTGCTAGCTGTATCTTTAAAAAGCATAAATCCATTACCACTGCCAGCCAGCAGCCATTTATAAGCACTGGCACCTAGAATATCAATCCCTGAATTATCAAAATCGAAAGACTCGGTTCCACAGAATTGAGTACCATCCGCAATAACTAAAAGTTCAGGATGCGCTTCTTTTAACTTCTTTAAAAATTCAAGATCAATTTTAATTCCATTGAGCCATTGCACCAGACTTATGGCTAAAACCGTTATATTTTCTTTTGAAATAGCTGATAAAATATTCGTTTCTAAATGTTCCGTAATATCGAGGTACGTACACTCAAAACCTCTGCTTTCAAATGGCCAAGTTAAAGAAGGATAATCGTCATTTAAGAGTAATACCTTATGCTTTTTATCCAAGCCTTCAAGAAGTATATTTAAACCAATTGAAAAATTTGGAATCAAGGCTACATGCTCTTTTTTACAATTAAAAAACTGACCAACAGCCACTCGGGTATCAGTAATTGTTTGTAAGGCCTTGGTTTTAAAAGTACTACCACCTATTAAATAATCTAGATCATGTTCTTGGCGCCAGTCTAAAAGACCATCATATAAAATACCGTGAGCAGCAGTATTGGCATAAATATACTGGTCTAAAATGGGGAATTCTTTACTAATATTTTGCATCGTATAAATCGTTAAAATACTAATTGTAGTATCTTTGTAAGGTAAAGATACTTAATATACATGTTTTCTAAAGCGAAAAATAAACCTGAAATAGATCTAGAACAACACGAACTTTTAGAACATGCACAGTTGCGTGTAAAACAAAAAAAACGTTTGTATACACACTTTGTGATCTTCCTTGTAGGAAGTATTTTTTTGATCCTGATCAATAAAATACTAAAATACGGTGCAGATTATAATTGGTTTATTTGGGCTATAACCTTTTGGGCTTTTTTATTTGTCATCCATGTCATTAATGTGTTCTTTACTCAAAAATTCATGGGGAAAGTTTGGGAACGACAACAACGTGAAAAATTAGTGTTAAAGCAAAAGCAAAAAATTGCATCCTTACAGAAAGAAATAGAAACTGACTTTCCTATTTCTCAAATAAATAAAAAAAAAGAAGATTGAAAACTATTACTCTAATTGCAGCGGCAGCTGAAAATAACGCACTAGGTAAAAATAATGATCTGCTTTGGCACTTACCTGACGATTTTAAACGCTTTAAAAAAATCACTACAGGACATGCTATCATTATGGGACGAAAAACCTTTGAAAGTTTTCCAAAACCCCTTCCCAACAGAAAACATATTATTATTACAAGAGATAAAAATTACAAGACAAACTATCAAGATTGTTTTGTGGTGCATAGTCTTGAGGAAGCTATAGTTTTAACTGAAAAAGAATCCATCGTATATATTATTGGAGGTGGAGAAATTTACGCATTAGGGTTACCTATCGCAACCAAAATAGAATTAACTAGAGTACACGAAAGCTTTGAAGCAGATGCTTTTTTTCCTGAAATTGATCTTAACAGGTGGAAAATTAGTCAGGAAGAATACCATCCTAAAGATGAAAATCACAACTACGATTTTACCTATTTAAGCTATACATTGAAATAAATTTGTTTTATTTCTAAAAATCTAGGGCCGCAATTTCAACCTCATAGCCCGTTAAAAATTCTTTTAAAATAGACAGCTTAGCATTGCTATAAAATTGATGCGTTGCCTTATTTTTTGGGGCTAGTAATAAATGGCTTTCTAAAATATTCTTAGTCTGCCTAGCAACAGCTTCGCCTGAATCGATAATGTGTATGTGCGCAGGTAGAATAGACTTGATGACAGGTATTAAATAGGGGTAATGAGTGCAGCCTAAAACAATGCAATCTACACCTTGTGCTACCATAGGATTTAAGTACCGCTCAAGCAATTCTTTTGTTTCGGGGTTGTCTACCCTGCCTTGTTCTATAAGTGGCACTAAACCCTCGCCATTTTGCTCTATAAGCTCAATGCCGTTCGCAACCACTTTTGAGGTTTGGTGAAAAAGCGCACTTGACAGGGTGCCCTGTGTCGCTAAAATCCCAATTTTCTTGGAAACAGTTTGTAATGCGGCAGGTTTAATAGCTGGTTCTATCCCAATAAATGGAATGGGGTATTTAGCTCTCAAATAAGCAATGGCATTGGTGGTTGCCGTATTACACGCTACCACAATTAGCTTACACCCCCGAGCTATTAAAAATTGGGTATTCTTTTCGCTTAAGGCAAGTATTTCTTCTGCACTTTTTTCACCATAAGGCGCATTTTTACTATCTGCTAAATAAATGGTATGTTCATCAGGAAGTACCCTGTTAATTTCCTTCCATATAGAGGTACCGCCTACACCAGAATCAAAAATACCTATGGGTTGTATATTCATACCTAACATACCTAATGAAATCGAAAGTTACATTAATTTTATTGGTTTACGAAAATGATAGTACCGAATTCGCAAAGGTTATAAAATTAGAAAAACACCAATGCCCTAGAGCAAAAAAAAATCCACTTTGTACAAAGTGGATTTTTTTAAATTTGTTATTAGGTCGCTATTAAAAACCTAATTCTTTTTTTACTAAAGGCAATAAATCTGTTCCTTTTGCTACGATTACTCCACTACCTTGTGATGAATCTAATACATAATTTACACCTTGTGCTGCTGCAACTTTTTCTATGGCTAACTTAGCCTTATCTGAGATAGGACCTAATAATGCCACTTGCTTATTTTGAAGTTCTTGTTGCGCCTTTTGTTGTGCTTCTTTAATAGTTCTATCAAAACCTTCTAATTCAGCCATTCTTTTCTGATTTTCTTCATCAGACTTTGTGGCCGCTTCATTTTGATATTGCTTGTATTTGTTTTGCATTTCAGTTACAGAGCTTTGAATATCAGCACCATAGGTTTCTTGCAACTTTTTAAGCTCAGCTTCTGCGGCTTTCATTTCGGGCATTGCAGACATTAAATCAGTTACATTAATGTGTGCAACTTTATTTTGCGCATTCACAAAGCTCGACGCTGCTACAAATAAAACTACTGCTACTACTATTTTTCTTAAATGTTTCATGTTTTCTTAAATTACTTTTGAGTGTTAAATAAATGGTTTAGTACTCCTTTCGGAGGATTTTGAGTTTAAATTATTGATTTCCTTTTTTCTCTTTTTCTTCTGCTTCTGCTTCTTTTTTCTTGGCTTCGCGCTCTTCTAACAATTTTTTACGCCTAGCTTCGTAGGCATTTTTACGTTCTTCTCTAAGTTTTAATTGTTCTTCTCTCTTCTCTGCAGCCGATTTATCTCTTGCCTTTTGAGCTTCTTCTGCTTGCGATAAACGCTCTTTTAAAGCATCTGTCATTTCTCTTTCTTCTGGCTCGCCTTCAAAATCGTCTAAAGCGTTTCGTTTATTGACTCTTTCTTTAGCGGCACTCACCTTTCGTGTTCTTGAAATAGCATTTAATACTAATTCACTAAGGTCTAATCTCTTATCAGCATATAACATCACAAAATCAGCTGATCTGTCGACAATCATGTCATAATTTCTACTCTGTCCTATTTTTTGAACTTCATTAAAAACCTGATCTTGAATCGGCTGTATTAATCGTTGTTTCGAAAGAATTAAATCACCGTTGGGACCAAAACGGTCTTGTTGATAATCGAACATTTCTTTCTCTAAAATTTTAATCTCTTCTTCTCGCTCGGCAATTAACTCGTTCGTTAGCAGTACTTTCTCTGCCATCAAATCTTTTTTCATTTGATCAATTGCACTCTGTTCTTGCTCCAACTCTAACTTCCATTTTTGGACCTTCGCGTCAAGTTGTTCGTTTGCCTCTCGATATTCTTCTACATTTTCAAGAATATACTCCATATCCACATACGCGATTCTTACACCTCGCTGCTGTGAAAATAAGCTTAACGATAAAAGCATCGCACTAATACATAAAAGAACTTTTGTTTTCATTTCGTTTCTATTTACTGGTATAGAAAATATCGTGCCAAAATAAATAAATATTTTAAGAATGTAGGTAAAATAGTAAAGTTTAATATAAAAAACCCAGATTTTACGATACCTCTTCTAAAACACGTACCACTATCAAAATTAAATTAAATTGTTTTTATTTGATGGTGTTGCTACGTATTTAAAGCTCTAAAATTGTTGCCCAATAATGAAATGAGTTTGGAAACCGCTTGGTGTTCCAACCGGATTGCTATAATCATTATCAAACCCGTAACCAAAATCGATTCCTAATAATCCAAAAGCCGGCATAAAAATACGCAAACCAGCACCAACTGATCTTTTTATTTCAAACGGATTAAAATCATTAAAATTGTTGAAAGCGTTACCACCTTCCATAAAAGCTAATCCATAGATAGACGCAGATGGTTTAAGGGTTAATGGATACCTAAGCTCCATGGTAAACTTGTTGTAAATAACCGCACCGTCTTGGCGCCCAGTCACAGGATTGAATGGCGTTACTGAGTTGTTTTCATAGCCTCTTAAACCAATGTTTTCACGACCATCAAGCGTAAAGTTACCCATACCATCTCCTCCTAGGAAAAAACGTTCAAAAGGTACGTTCCCCTTTCTATTGTTATAATTTCCTAAAAATCCAAATTCTGCATTGGTGCGAAGTACTAGGGACTTGTTACTCGCTCTACCCACTAAGGTTGTATACCAATCCCCTTTAAAGTTTACTTTATAAAACTCTAACCATTTAAAGCGCTCTTGATTATTTTCCTGTAATTGTTGCTCTGTAGTAGCGTTGGCCAAGTCTTCGTTAAGCTGATTATAATCCGTGTCATTTAACAAAGACCAAGGCGGTGTAAATTTAGCGCGAATTTCGAAATTAGAACCATAGGTTGGGAAAATGGGATTAGACCCCGCCGATCGTCTGGAGATACCTAAAGTATAGGCCAAAGAATTGGCATTACCGTTACCAAAATTTAAGTTGGTGACATTAAAATCATTAAATTGGTAGAGTTGATACCCTAAAGAATGTGATATCGTAAAGAAATCATCAGGCCATTGTACTCGTTTTGCTAAGCCTAAGGTAATCCCTGTAATGGCGAAACTTCTACTTTTATCTACTTCAAACCTACCTCTAAATTGTTGCGTTCTATCAAAGTCAAAATTTCTCGTTCTTGATAGTGAAGCGCTGAAACTAACCGGTTTTTTACCACCTAACCAAGGTTCTGTAAAACTTAAACTATATACTCTAAAGGTTTGGCTCGCCTGTAAACGCAAGGCAAAACTTTGACCATCACCCATAGGCACTGGCTTATACTCTTTTTTATTGAATAAATTTTGGATCGAGAAGTTACTAAAAGATAAGCCCAAAGTTCCAATAAAACCACCTCCACCATAGCCACCTTGTAGCTCTATCTGGCTAGATCCTGCTTCGACAACACTATAATTTAAATCTACAGTACCGTCATTTGGATTTGGGTTGATTACATCGGGTTTTACATTTTCAGCATCAAAAAATCCTAAAGCACCCAATTCTCGAATACTTCTGATAATATCGGCCTTACTGTATTTTTGACCTGGTTGCGTTCTTAACTCTCTGAAGATAACGTGATCATTTGTTCTATCATTACCATCTACAGTCACGTGATTTAAAAACGTTTCTTTACCTTCAATAATTCTGATTTCAAAATTAATGGTATCATTAACAGCAGAAACCTCAACTGGGTTTATACTAGAAAACATATAACCAAAATTTTGATATAGACTAGTGATATCGTTAGGATCAGGCTTCGAATCGTCGGCAATACGCTCTTTTAACAATACGCCGTTATAGGTGTCGCCTTTGCGAATCCCTAGCACCGTGGCTAATTGTCGGTCAGTATAAACGGAGTTCCCAACAAAATCTATTTCACCGAAGTAATATTTATTACCTTCTTCAACTTTAATTTTAATATCGATTAAATCCTCACCATTTTTTATAATTGTATCTGATAATATACGCGCATCTCTATAGCCTTTTTCTGCATAAGTCTCGACTAATTTTACCAAATCAGCCTCATATTCTTCGGGGATATATTTAGATCTTTTTAATTTTAAAATATTTTTTAAAGATTTTTCTTTTGTTTTTTTAAGCGATTTTTTTAATCTCTTGTCCGATAATTTTTCGTTCCCTTCAAAACTGATACTACTGATTTTTACTTTAGCACCCTTTTTTACAGTAACCACCATACTTTGAGCGTTGGTCTCTGATGTATCTATAGCGGTCACAATATTGACCTTGGTATTTAAGAAACCTTTCTTTTTGTACTTATTTTGTAGGTAGTTTTTAGAGTTAGATATTAGATTTTCAGTGATTTTTTTACCCTTTTTTAAATCGGTATCTTTTAAAATATCATCAACCTGACCCTTTTTAACGCCAAATACGGTTACATCGGTTAAGGTAGGCCGCTCTAATATATTTAATTCTAAATAAATTTTATCATCTTCTATTTTAGTAATATAAAAGCTTATATCACTAAAAAGCTCCAAACTCCATAGTTTATTAATAACGGCACTAATTTCTTCACCTGGAACGGTAATTACTTGCCCTTCTCGAAGACCCGTATAGGTTTTAACAGTTTGTTCGTTATAGCTTTGAACACCAGTTACTTCTAAGCCTGCTAGAATATATTGTTTCCCCTCGTCATAAGAGGTTTCTTGCGAAAAACTCGCTACACTAAATAACAATAAAAATATGGTGATTTTTTGAAGAGAGTTGCACTTTTTTGCAGCTCTAGATAAGTTGTTCGCTAGTTTTTCCAAATCTTCGTTCTCTATTTTGGTAATTTAAAATTGCTTCAACCAAATGTTGCTCTGTAAAGTCAGGCCATAAAACATCCGTAAAATACAACTCAGCATATGCAATTTGCCAGAGTAAAAAGTTACTGATTCTATGTTCTCCACTAGTACGTATAAGCAAATCTACGTCTGGTAAATTGTGAGTGTAAAGATGGTTATTAATAATGGTTTCATCAATATTTTCAACAGAAATTATATTATTTTTAACTTTGGTACTTATAGCTTGTATCGCATTTTTAATTTCTTCTCTTGCACCATAACTTAAAGCTAATGTTAAAGTTAAACCTGTGTTTTTACTAGTTTTCTGAATAACCTCTTGTAATTCCTTACGTGCTTTTTGGGGTAAAGAATCCAGATCTCCTATAGCGTTTAAAGCGATGTTATTTTCCATAAACGTAGCCAATTCTTTCTTTAAAGAAGAAACCAATAAACGCATTAAAGTATCGATTTCAAATTTGGGTCTGTTCCAGTTTTCGGTAGAGAAGGTATAAAGGGTAAGGTAGGAGATTCCTGCTGCAGCACAAGACTCTACGGTTTTTTTAACGGTTTTTACACCATTTTCATGACCAAAGACTCTTATTTTTCCATGCTTTTTAGCCCATCTACCGTTACCATCCATAATTATAGCAAGGTGATTTGGCACTTTATTTTTATCAATCGTATCTATAGTGGTCATCATATGTGTTACTCAAAACAATCAGAACAAGGCTTTCTTTTGAAGGCGTAAGTTAAGGTAATCCCAGAAAAAACGTACCAATCATTGCTAAAAATATTGCCAAATTCTACATTTAACGGTTCTAAGTTTGCATCTGTTGGATTACTAAAGTCGAGATTATCCGTAAAGGTGTACCTAGCACCAATTTCACCCCCCAGTATTAATGATCTTGTGAGTCTATATTTAAAGCCTATAATCATAGGTATGGCGAATGATCCGTCCCTCTGATTATCAAAATTTATGACTTGATTGGCGTCAATATAATTGTAATCATATCTAAAATAAGTAATTCCAGTATATAAATAAGGTGTAAAGGCAGGTCCTAATCTATGCAGGTTGTAGTCTACAAAATTTAATTCTAACCCTGCAGAGGCTTCCAGAATATTATTATTTACAAGATAAGCCCGTTGTTGCCTTGAACTCATATTAGATTTTGTGTCATCGGCGGTAAATTCTCCATACAAGACACTTGCACGCCATGCGTAGCGCTTACTTATATTCCATTTAAAAATACCACCGACACCTATTCCTGAAGGAGCAATATAATTTGATCTACCAACATCTCCAATATTATTTACGCCACCAGCCATGATGCCAATTTCATAGGTCTGCCCAAACATTTGAAAAAATGTTAACACAAAGAGTAATAAAAAAAATGTTCTCATCTATTTTAAAAGTTTGCAAATATAAAAATTTGAAGTGTATCCCTATATTCTTGTTCTCCCTTTGATAAACAACTTTTAGTAGATTTTATTGTTTTTGTGGCGGGCTAATTGCGCTTATCTTCACCCCAAAGTAATTTATTACGCAATGTCTTTAAAAAACTCTCCGAAGTATATTCAATCATTTTAATGGTAAAGCTTGCTTTTTTTACTAAAATTTCTGTTCCATTTTCTAAGGTGGCTATCCTAGAATCTAAGGAAACTAAATGAAACTCCTCTCTACCCGAAACCCTCAACCGAATTTCAGTATCATCTGAAATCACTAAAGGTCTTGCGTTTAAATTATGGGGTGCTATAGGTGTTAATATTAACGATTTTACGGTGGGTGCAATGACGGGTCCTCCACAACTTAAAGAATATCCGGTGGATCCGGTTGGTGTTGCAATTATAAGACCATCTGCCCAGTATGAAGTCAAAAAATCATCATTCAAATAGGTTTCTACTGTAATCATAGACGTTGTATCCTTTCTGCTTACGGTCACTTCGTTCAACGCAAAATTTAAACTGTTGAATTCTGGTGTTGGCGGATGGGTGTGTACCTCAACTAAGCTACGCTCAACGATAGTATAAGCTCCAGCAATAAATTCTTTAACTACTTTACGTACATCTTCTTTTTTAAATGTTGATAAAAAACCTAACCTGCCTGTATTTACCCCTACAATTGGAATGTTTAAGTTTTTTACATAAGTAACAGCCCTTAGAATAGTACCGTCACCACCAAAACTAACCAACATATCAAAAGTATCATCTAAACCTTTGGCTTCCGTAAAAAGTGGGTAGACCTTTAATTTCTCTGATACTTGCAGTACCTGATAAAACTCTTTTTCAAAATAAACTTCGGCAGCTAAGCTACTTAATTCATCGAGTAATTCCAGTACATAATCAAGGGCGTTATCAGAATATGCTTGTCCGTAAACAGCGACTTTCATACCACTAAACGTTTAAATATTTATCTAAATAATCTGATCTTTCTTTTAAATCCTCTAAAAACTGATCATCATTATTTCCAAAAAGAATACTATAGTTGTACCGTCTGAATGTTTGGATAACATCGTTTAAATTCTCAGCTCCTATTTTTAAAGTAACTTGAATCAAATCATTTTTGTTATCTGTTATAAAGGCACCTATAATTTTAGTATTGTTAGTCTCTACTATTTGAGCTATTTCACTAAACGAATAATCTTTCACTCCTTTAGCCACCACCAAAATACCCCCTGGTTCAGAGAAAAATGGGGTGTCAATAAAGACACTAACAATAGTATTTAATTCATAATAACCCTGTACGACTGCATCTTCATTTAAAACAGGAAGTAGATTAGCCTCATTTCTAGAAAAAGCTTCTAAAACATCGAGCCAAGAGGTTTCTGTATGTACAAAAACAGCTTCTAATGAATGACGAAAATCCTCTAAGTTAGTGGCTACATCAAGCTCTTTAAGGTCGTTCTCGCAAATAACCCCTAAAAATTTACCATTTTCAGTGACGGCCACATGGGAATACGTTGTGTCTTTAAAAAAGCGCACAATTTCTTCCATTGAAGTCGTCAATTTAAAAATTGGAATGCTACGTATGATGTGTGATTGTAAATTCATATTGGTATATATCATGCAAATTACTAATTAAATAATTCAAAAAGCATACCTAATTTGTATTTTTGCCAAATAAAAAGACTATTGAGAATGACAAAATTAAGCGTTAACGTAAATAAAATTGCCACACTTCGAAATGCAAGAGGTGGGAACATGCCAAATCTCTTACAAGTTTCTAGTGATATTGAACGTTTTGGTGCACAAGGCATTACTATACACCCAAGACCTGATGAAAGGCATATCAAGTATAACGATGCTCGTGCCCTAAAAAGTATTGTCACTACTGAATTTAATATAGAAGGGAATCCAAATCAAAAATTTATTGATTTAGTTTTAGACATAAACCCAACTCAAGTAACTCTCGTTCCAGATGCCGAAGATGCCATTACGTCTAGTGCAGGTTGGGATACGATAAAACACCATGACTTTCTAAAAGATGTGATTGCTACCTTTAAAGCAAAAGGTATTAGAACCTCTATTTTTGTAGCTCCTAAGGTTGCAATAATTAAAAATGCGGCTAAGATTGGTGCTGACAGGATTGAATTATATACTGAAAGTTATGCCGAAAACTTTAGTAAAGCAACCAATGAAACAGAAAAACATAATGCCGTGAGCGCCTTTATCACGGCAGCAAAAATGGCAACTACTGTTGGCTTAGGCATCAATGCCGGACATGATTTAAGTTTAGACAACATTCAATACTTTAAAAAAAATATTCCAAATTTATTAGAAGTGTCCATTGGCCATGCTTTAATCTGCGAATCCTTATATTTTGGACTAGAAAATGTCGTTAACATGTACCTAAATAAATTAAAATAATGCAACTTTTACATTCTCAAATACTAGGAACAGGAAAACCTTTGCTCATTCTACATGGCTTTTTAGGCATGTCTGACAACTGGAAAACACTGGGAAACTCCTATGCAGAAAATGGTTTTGAAGTACACTTACTAGATCAACGAAACCACGGAAAAAGTTTTCAATCTGACATTTTTAATTATGATGTTCTAGTTGAAGATGTAAAAAACTACATGGCGCATTATAATTTAGAAAACACTATACTCTTAGGCCATTCTATGGGTGGTAAAACCGCGATGCAATTCGCCTGTAGCTATCCTGAAAAAATAGCTAAGTTGCTCATAGCGGATATTGCGCCAAAATACTATCCACCACATCATCAATCTATTCTTAATGCCTTAAATGCCATTGATGTAAAAAGTTTAGATTCCAGATCTGACGCTGATGATGCTTTAAAAAAACACATTAAAGATTTTGGAATTCGTCAATTTTTATTGAAAAACTTATATTGGGTTGAAAAAGGTGTTCTTGATTTCAGATTCAACTTGAAAGTGCTAAGTACAAAAATGGAAGAAGTCGGGGAAAACATAAGTTCAAATGCCACTTATGAAGGTCCTTGCTTATTTTTAAGAGGTGATCGATCAGAATATATTACATCAGAAGACCAGGCACTAATCAAAAGACATTTTCCGAAAGCCACTATTAAAACCATTGAAAAGGCAGGTCATTGGTTACATGCTGAAAATCCTGAACAATTTTTTGACTTTTCTTATAATTTTATGAACTCCTAAAAAAATTGGGCGATTTATTATGCATGCATAATTTTTTTGGTATTACAGTTGCTAGTATTATAATTTTAATTAAATTTGGATAACCTGCATTTATTTGCACCTCAACTAATCTATAACTCATATTTTCATGAAAAAATTTTTCGCATTAATTGCCTTTAGCTTGTTATTTATCTCCTGCTCTGATGATGATATTATCGAAGAGACAAGTATAGCACCCGTAGTATATACAAGTGGTACTGCTGATTTTACAACCTATGTTTCTGTTGGTAACTCGCTAACGGCAGGTTATTCTGACAACGCCCTCTTTAGAGAAGGACAAGAAAATAGTATGCCTGTTATGTTGGCTAGCAACTTTAGTCTAGCCGGTGGTGGTGACTTTAAAGTTCCCTTTATGGCAGATAACTTAGGTGGATTAACCTTAGGAGGCGCCCCATTACCTGGTTTTGGAAATCGACTATTTCTTTCGTTCACTACAGGGTCACCCACCCCCACAGCAGTATCTGGCGCTGGAACTACTGAGATCTCTACTCCACTAACAGGTCCATTCAATAATATGGGTGTCCCTGGAGCAAAAAGTTATCACCTTGGCGCACCAAATTATGGTGATGTTCAAGCATTACCGAATGCAAATCCTTATTTTATTAGAATGGCCTCATCGCCAACAACAACCGTTTTAGCAGATGTACTCAGTCAAAACCCAACCTTCTTTACCCTATGGATTGGCAATAATGATGTTTTAGGCTATGCCACTTCTGGTGGCGCCGGTGAAGACCACAATGAAACAGGAAATTTAAATCCTGCAACCTATGGCAGTAATGATATTACGCACAACACAACCTTTTTTGGTGTTTACAATGGTATACTACAAGCCATGACCGCTAGCCCAACAGTTTCTGGCGGGGTAGTCGCAAATATTCCAGACGTTACTACCATACCCTATTTTAAGACCGTACCACACAATCCGGTTCCTTTAGATGCTGCAACAGCTGCCCTAGTAAATGGCGCCTATGCGCAATACAACGGTGGAATACAACAATATTTGGCTGGTTCCGCTATTACCCCCGAGGAAGCCGCCCTTAGAACTATTTCTTTTACTGCTAGTGCCACCAATGCAGTAGTCATTATCGATGAAGATTTAACAGCATTACCAGGACTGCCTAACTACAGACAAGCAACAGCAAATGATCTATTGGTATTGCCTTCAAGAACATTCATAGGAACTTTAGCAGATCCTACTAACCCAACAAGTATTAATGGTGTTGCCGTACCATTAGCTGACAAATGGGTTTTAACGCCTCAAGAGCAAGCTTCCGTAGCAGCGGCTATTACGGGATACAACCAAACTATAGCAACATTAGCTAGTCAGTATAATTTGGCGCTTGTAGATGCAAATGCCTACTTAACCACTGTTGCCGCGAGTGGCATTACGCTGCAAGATGGTAGTCGAGTTACCGCTACCTATGGAACAGGCGGTGCCTTTTCATTAGATGGTGTACACCCTTCGCCAAGAGGATATTCACTATTGTCGAACTTATTTATTGAACAGATCAATGCGAAGTACGGTTCAAATTTACCTGGAGTAAATCCACTAGATTTTAAAGGGCTTTATATTAACTAGGTATTACATTTATAACTATATTTAAGGTGCCTTTTGGGGCACCTTTTTTTGTAATCCTAAAAAATAGCCTATGAAACTTATATTACGAATTTTATTAACCGCCATTTCTGTCGTAATTCTATCAAAGATTTTACCTCACGTGTCTGTAGATAGTTACTACACGGCAATTATTGTGGCTATAGTTTTAGGTTTATTAAACTTTATTGTTAAACCCATACTAACCATTTTAACCTTACCCATAACCATACTCACCCTAGGGCTTTTTCTTTTGATCATCAATGCCCTAATGATTCTTCTGGCCGATCGTTTAATTGACGGATTTATGGTGGATGGCCTTTGGTGGGCCTTATTATTTAGCCTTTGTTTGTCATTTTTACAATCTATTTTTTACTCTTTTTTGAAAGAATGATCAAAAAATAGGATCCTATTTGAAATTCAGTAGTTTAAAAATTTGTTGCAATTCACAATTTATAGTACTTTTGCATCCCATTTTATTGATGTAAAACAAGTTATATAAATGAATATCACTAAAGAACAGATTGACGAATTAAATGCTGTTGTAAAAGTAGCCGTTACAAAAGACGATTACCAAGACAAGGTTGAAACTATTCTAAAAGATTATAGAAAACAAGCCAACATCCCTGGTTTTAGAAAGGGACAAGTACCTATGGGCCTTATCAAAAAGCAATATGGTAAAGCCGTATTGGTTGACGAGGTAAATAAGTTAATTCAAGACAACCTTAACAAATACCTTACAGAAGAGAAATTAGATGTTCTTGGAAATCCCTTACCAAAACAACGTGATAATTTTAACTGGGATTCAGATGATTTCGATTTTGAATTTGAACTAGGTTTAGCACCGTCTTTTGAAATTAATTTAAAAGCAAAAAAACCCATCATACATTATACAATAGTGGCTGATGATAAAATGATTAATGAACAAATTGAACGTATTCAAAAACAATACGGAAAATTGATCAATAAAAATGAAGTGGGCGCCAAAGATGAAGTTGTCGGAACCTTTACCAATGAAGCCGCTGAAATTGAAAATAAAGCAACCATCACCCTTAGTGAACTAAAAGACAAAAAAGCGATTACGGCCTTCATGGGCAAAAAAGTAGGCGATACCCTTAGTGTAAACACCAAAAAATTATTCAAAGAAGATCAAGATTTAGCACGATCTATGGGCATAGAAATCGAAGTTGCAAAAGATTTGAATGTTGATGTTTCATTTAGTATTGAGGAAATTAATGAAAGAGAGCCCGCTGCATTAGACCAGGAATTATTTGACAAACTATTTGGTCCTGATGTTATCAAATCTAAAGAAGAATTAAAAGCTAAGATTAAAGAAGATTCTGAACAACAATTTGTACAGCAAACCGATCAAAAGCTTTTAAATGATGTTACTGAAGACTTCATAGACAATACAAAGTTTAATTTACCCGCTAACTTTTTGAAAAAATGGATTCAACTTACTGGCGAGAAAGTACTTTCTGATGATGAAGCCACTGCCGAGTACGAAAAATCAGAAAAAGGATTGCGTTACCAACTTATCGAAGGTAAAATTATCCAAGAAAATAATCTTCAGGTGCAATTTGATGAATTGAAAGAATTCGCTAAAGGATTTATCAAATCTCAAATGGCACAATTTGGTCAATTAAATCCTGCTGAGGAAGAATTAGACAATATAGCGGCTAGAGTATTGTCGAACCAAGACGAAGTAAAAAGACTTTCTGAACAATTAATGAGTCAGAAATTAATAAGCCTTTATAAGGAAAAGGCCAATCTTAAGACAAAAGAAGTTACTTATGAAAACTTTGTTAAGGAAGTTTATGGGTAGTTTTGCAAGGATAAAATAAGTATCTTTACGGTGTTGAAAGCTTTATTTCAACACCTTTTTTATTATAATAATAGTTTAAAAAATATATGGATTACGGAAAAGAATTCAAGAATTACGCTATAAAAGATCAAGGTATTAGCAGCATGTATTATGATAAAATCATGAGTAGCATGTATCCCGTAGGAATGACTCCAAATATCATTGAAGAACGCCAAATGAATGCAATTGCCATGGATGTTTTTTCAAGGTTAATGATGGACAGAATTATATTTCTAGGAACAGGAATTAATGATCAAGTTGCCAATATCGTACAAGCACAGTTGCTATTTTTAGAAAGTGCTGATGCAGCTAAAGATATTCAAATTTACATAAACTCTCCAGGTGGTAGCGTATACGCAGGTTTAGGCATTTATGATACCATGCAGTACATAAAGCCAGATGTGGCCACTATTTGTACCGGTATGGCAGCGTCCATGGGTGCAGTTTTATTATGTGCTGGAGAAAAAGGAAAGCGCAGCGGACTTACTCATTCACGTGTTATGATTCATCAACCTATGGGTGGTGCTCAAGGGCAAGCGAGTGATATTGAGATAACTGCAAGAGAAATTTTAAAGTTGAAAGACGAATTGTACGAAGTCATTGCCTTACATTCTAATCAAGATATTGAAAAAGTACGCGATGATAGTGACCGTGATTATTGGATGAAAGCAGAAGAAGCTAAAAATTACGGAATGATTGATGAGATTCTTGTAAGAGAAAAAAAATAATTACGACTAAATTTAGCAAAGTTACTTAAGTAACAACAATTAAAACTAAAACGAATTTATTTTCGTTTATATAGTGCAGTGATAGTACAAAATTATGGCAAAAGAAAGTTTAGAATGTTCTTTTTGTGGTCGTAAAAAGCCAGAAACGAATTTATTAATTGCAGGTTTAGATGCACATATCTGTGACCGTTGCATTGAGCAAGCTCATGGCATTGTAGCAGAAGAATCAAAACAAAGTAAAAACGAAGACCTCTCTTCTGAACTCATATTAAAAAAACCCTTAGAAATTAAGGAGTTTTTAGATACCTATATTATCGGCCAAGAACGCACCAAAAAGGTAATGTCTGTGGCCGTTTATAATCATTACAAAAGATTGTTACAGCCTACCTCTAAAGAAGACGATGTAGAAATTCAGAAGAGTAATATCATCATGGTAGGACAAACTGGAACAGGAAAAACACTTATTGCTAAGACCATTGCCAAAATGCTCAATGTGCCTCTTGCCATTGTTGATGCTACGGTTTTAACAGAAGCAGGTTATGTTGGGGAAGATGTTGAAAGTATATTAACTAGGCTTCTACAAGCCGCAGATTACAACTTAGAAAAAGCAGAGCGCGGTATTGTTTTTATTGATGAAATTGATAAAATTGCCCGCAAAAGTGATAATCCATCTATAACTAGAGATGTTTCTGGCGAAGGCGTACAACAAGGTTTATTAAAACTTTTAGAAGGTACCGTAGTTAATGTTCCACCAAAAGGTGGCAGAAAACATCCTGATCAAAAATTTATAGAGGTCAATACAGAAAACATCCTTTTTATTGCAGGTGGTGCTTTTGATGGTATTGAAAGAGCTATCAACAAGCGCTTAAACATGAAGTCTATTGGGTATAGTGCTAAAAAGGCAGAAGATCAATTAGATGAAACCAATATTTTACAATACATTATTCCAAAAGATTTAAAGGATTTTGGTTTAATTCCAGAAATTATTGGTCGCTTACCCGTATTAACACATATGAATCCTTTAGATGCTGAAGCGCTTAGGGCCATCTTAACTGAGCCTAAAAACGCCATAATAAAGCAGTATGAAAAGCTTTTTAAAATGGATGATGTGGCCTTCACCATTACTGATCAAGCCTTAGATTATATCGTTGAAAAAGCAATTGAATACAAACTCGGTGCACGTGGATTACGCTCTTTATGCGAAGCTATCTTTACAGATGCGATGTTTTCACTTCCAAGTAGTGATGAAAAAGAGTTAAAGGTAACCAAATCTTATGCTGAGAAAATGCTCTCTTTCGATACGATTAAAAAATTAAAAGCAGTTTCCTAAACTTGAAACTGCTTTTTAGTCACGTTTGCCAGTAATTCTTGACATACTTCTTTGATTATTTTCTCATCAGAATACATTTCGTGGCCAAAATTATGTGCTAAACTTATTTGCGTTTCCGTATCCTTTTCCCAAGTAGCATTTGGCCTGTTCGCATCATTTGAGCCAAATAACAACTTTCTAGTGAAGTTTGCTTTTGCTTTTTCTAGTCGTATACGCGTACTCGATATGGCATACAACGATTTTATGGGCAAACCAGAAAGGCCGGCTTTATAAACAACAGTTCCGCCTGTACTAAAAGCCAAGTAGTGACTTGGTTCTTTTTCTCTCTTTAAAAGATGGTGTACCGCCGTAGTGATACCGCCATTT
Organism: Cellulophaga sp. Hel_I_12; assembly: GCF_000799565.1. Lineage (NCBI taxonomy): Bacteria > Pseudomonadati > Bacteroidota > Flavobacteriia > Flavobacteriales > Flavobacteriaceae > Cellulophaga > Cellulophaga sp. Hel_I_12. The sequence goes on along the minus strand of NZ_JUHB01000001.1, from coordinate 3,308,699 downwards.
ACAAACGCTTCATGTAAATTCTCTTGATTTTCAACCGCCAAATTTATATTGGCCAGTTCTTGACAATCGTAAAAAACAATATCATAATGCTGTTGTAGATAGCCAAGGTAAGCCGTTATCCAAAGTCCTTTTTTGGTGCCCCACATGTCTGAAACAATTACTAATCTCTCTGCCATACATATAGTCTTTAAAACTAATTAGGTTAAATTCTACAGTAAACTTGAGACTTTAATGACAAAAAAACTATTTTATTTGTTTACCAGAAGCAATTCATCGATATAGTCCCTTTTATTAGACAACCTGGGTATTTTATGCTGTCCACCCAACTTATCTTTCGACTTTAACCAATCATAAAACAAATTTTCTCTTGCAATATGTACTTTAGGCATCTTTAAAGTGCTATTGTTATAACGTTTGGCTTCATAGTCAGAATTTAAGGATTTAAGCGCATTGTCAAGAAGTTCTGTAAAATAGGCTATATTTTCAGGTTGCTTTCTAAACTCTATAATCCATTCGTGACCCCCTTTTTCTTTGCCTTCCATGAATATAGGACCAGCTGTATAATCTTTGATTTCAGCTTCTGTTTTTAAGCATATGCTTCGGAGCGCCTCTTCGGCGTTTTCAATAATCAATTCTTCACCAAATACATTAATATGATGTTTTGTTCTGCCTGTAATTTTAATCCTAAAAGGGTCTATTGAAGTAAACCTCAAGGTATCCCCTATTTTATAACGCCACAAACCAGCATTTGTAGTAATTATAATCGCATAATTTTTATCCTTTTCTACCTCCCAAAGCGGCAGTACTTTTTGTTCTTCCGTTCCATAGGTATCCATAGGTATAAATTCATAAAAAATACCGTAATCAAGCATCAATAATAGTTCATCCGAGTTATTGCGGTCTTGAATGGCAAAAAACCCTTCTGAAGCATTATATACCTCGTAATAATTAAAACTTTTTCTGGGAAGTAGTTTTTTATACTGTTCATGATACGGATTAAAATTTACCCCACCGTGAAAATAAACCTCTAGGTTTTCCCAAATTTGAAACAAATGATCTTTTCCAGTTTTCTCAATGACATTAGTAAGTAAAACCAACATCCAAGAAGGAACACCGGCTAAACTTGTTACATTTTCCTGTGTGCTTTCTTTTATAATGGCTGCCAGCTTACTTTCCCACTCACTCATTAATGACACTCTATTACTGGGCGTACTGCTCAATTCAGCCCAAAAAGGCATATTATCAATTAATATTGCAGATAAATCCCCAAAAAAAGTATCGTTGTCTTTATATAACTCTTTACTCCCTCCAAGCCGCAGGCTTTTTCCTGTAAAAAGCTGAGAGTTTTCATTGTTATTCAGGTACAAACAGAGCAAATCTTTTCCTGATTTATAATGACAATCCTCTAAAGCCTCTGTACTTACTGGAATGAATTTACTTTTTGCATTGGTGGTTCCACTACTTTTTGCAAACCATTTTATATGTGTAGGCCAAAAAATATTCTGTTCTCCTCTTCGTGAACGCTCAATATCGGGCTCGAGTTCTTCATAGGAAATTATGGGAACTCGATTTTTAAAGGTTTGATAACTCAAAATACCACTAAAACCGTGCTTTTTACCAAATTCAGTATCCCGAGCAAAGGAAAGTAGTTGCATCAACACCTCTTCCTGAACCTCAGCAGGATACTTTAAAAAAAGTTCAATTTGATGATAACGCTTTTTAAGCAGCCAAGAAGCAATAGAATTAAATAAGGGTATGGGCATTTTTGGGTATCTTTAAGCGTTTTTTATAAATTGTTTTTCGATGAACAATTTAAGAAATCGTTTTGAAATTTATCAGTTTAATTTTTAAAGTTTTTTATGTTGTACGAAGGTGTTTTAAAAAAAATGCAAACAGAAATAGGAAGCCCCATTCAATACTATATGCTATTTGCCAATGACTTCTTAAATGTAAATCAGGTTATAAACAAGGAGCTTAGAATACATTTTTTAAAGTACCAGTGTTTACATTGCGGAGAAGATAAACCTATTTACCGACAAGGGTTTTGTAAAAATTGTTTTTTTGATATACCCTCGGCTGGTGATTGGATCATGCGACCCGAATTAAGCACCGCTCATTTAGATCAGGAAGATAGAAATTTAGACTATGAAAAAAAGGTGCAATTACAACCCCACATCGTTTATTTAGCAAATTCAAGCAGCGTCAAGGTTGGTGTAACTCGAAAATCACAAGTTCCCACTCGTTGGATAGATCAGGGCGCACATGAAGCTATTGAAATTGTTGAAGTTCCCAACCGTTATTTGGCAGGTATAACCGAGGTTGCTTTAAAAGAATATGTCAGTGATAAGACCAATTGGAGGAAAATGCTAAAAAATGACGTTTTAGACGAAAACCTCTCGGAATGGCGAACGAAACTGAAAAGTCATATTCCTAAAGAGGTTCTCCCTTATTATTTAACCGAAAGTATTGAAACTCAATTAGAATTTCCGGTTCTAAAGTATCCTACCAAAGTTAAAAGTCTAAACTTGGATAAAACGCCTAAGTACCAAGGTACTCTAGTTGGGATTAAGGGTCAATATTTAATCTTTGAAGATGATACGGTCTTTAATGTACGTAGCAATGAAGGGTATTATGTGTCGGTCCAGGTGGGGTAAAAAACAGCATCTAGAGCCATGATCAAGGCCTATTGGCTCTCCGTGCTTGGCGCTAGATGCTGTTTAATAGTGCTTTATTAATTTTTTTTGGTGCTATCAGAACGTTAAGGCCCCTTACTATTAATTCACCGTATCTTTTTTTACTTCAGGCTTCTTTTTTTTATTCAACAGACCACCAAGAATACTTTTTGCAGCATCTTTCACCGCCCCATTATTTGTTGCAGCTGAATCTATTTTAACCGCGGTTGAATCTTTTTTACCTCCTAGCAAACCTCCAAGAACACCTTTTACAGCAGTATTGGTATTGGCATCTGAAAGGGAGTCTTTGGTTTTTTTGTTTCCTGAAAGTAAGCCGCCAATTAAGTCTGTCGCTTTGTCCTTTCCTTTACTTATTAATTTTTGTTTTTCTATTTCAATTAATTTTGTAGTCAAACTTTTAACCCCAGAGGTTAAATCAGTAGTCACATTTGGACTCAAATAATCGCCTCCAATAGTAGCGACGACCGGTATAGTTAAATTATCAAGGGACGAATCATCAATTTTTGCGATTAAACTCGTAATATCTTTTCCTAAATATTTGGCAGGAACATTAATAACTGCAGAATAATTAAGCTTTTTATCGAAAGTGTGACTTCCAGCGATATCCAGTGCAATATCTTGATAGTTAACAGTAAAGGGTTTTACCTTTACGCTGCCATTTTCAAAAGAAAGTGCCGTTTTTAACCCATTAAGATTTAGTTTATCAAAATTCAAAAAATCGAGTTTAGAACTTAAAGCCGATAACACTTCAGCCTGATTTGGATTCACTTCTGTTCCTAAAAGCTCCGCCAATAGATTACCTGAAATAGTAGATAAGTTTGGGGTAAAATCATCATTTAAATTACCTGATATCACCACATCAGAATTTAATTGTCCTTGTAAGGCGTTAGCGATTGGAGTTAATATTTTAAACAATTCTAAAGCTTTGAAGGTCTCTCCAATTTTAAAGTTATTCATGCCTAATTTCATCGCAAAGCTAGGTGTTACTCCTTTCGTAGAAACCTCTCCATTAAAGGCTAAGTTCCCACCAAAAATTGATGAAGTCATATTTTGTAAAGTTGCTTTCTCATCTTTTATAATCAGCGTTCCTGACACATTTTTTAGACTTAAATTGTCGTAAATAACATTAGATGCCGTGGCATTGATGGTCGCATCTAAAAATGAAGGGATTTTCACTTGAGCTGCAGCCATTGTGGGTTTACCAGTCGATTCAGCTGTAGGAACTGTTGACTCTTCTACCATAAAATCATTTACGGCAAACGTAGTTGAACTTAAATTAAAAATTCCTTCTACATTTTCGTCATTGAACATAAAACCCAAAAGATTATTTATAGTACCAGAGGCTTTAAAATCTGTTTGACCCGTAACCCCGTTGAGTTCATTTAAAGTAACTGTTTTAGGGTTAAATGTCACTGATGTAGCATTGATTTTAACCGGGCTTTTAAGCTCCTCCGATTTGTAAACAAAATTCTTTAAATTTAAATTTCCATTGATATTGGTTTTTTCATATTGTTTATTTTCGATGGATGCCATATCAAAAGCGGCATTAATATCGAGTGCTAACAAGCCTTCTAAATTTAAATCTGCCGGAACCGGGTAGGCTTTTGCAATATTTGCTAAGTTCATTTTTCCATCAATATGAGAATTTACCTTAGTATTCCCCATTAAGTCTTGAATTTTAGCAGTCATATTAAACCTATCTTCATCAATCATAAAAGACAGTTTACGAATGTCAACAAAAGTTTCTTCTGTGATTCCTGTTTCGTTGGTAATTTCTGTATCGATATAAACATTACGCACCGACTTGGGTAAATCTGCATATTTAAAAGATGCATTATCTGATTGTATATCAATTTTAAATTTTGGAATATATACCTCATCAACAATTCCATTGAATTTACCTTGCACAATAAAATTACCTGTGGTAGTTACCGATTCTAAATTTTTGGAATATTCAGCTGGGATAACCGCCAAAAAGTTTTTAAAATCTGAAGAAGCTGTCTTAAAACTTATATCCACCTCTTGGTTGTCATCATTTAATTTTACAAAACCGTCAAAAACTAAAGCCAACTGGTTTACCATAGCTTCATTTTTTAAGAATGAATAGGTGTTTGTATTTAAATCTATCCCTATCAGAGCGTCTAACTTTACAGGATTTCTATTCAAATAATTGGTGCTATCCATTTCAAAAGATACTAATCCACTTGTTTTTGTGTCTAATTCTGATTTCTCCAAAGATAAATCACCCGTTCCTGAATGATTCATTTCAAAGATTTCAAAACGTATTCCAGATTCTCTATCTAAATATAAAATTTTTGAATTGCTGATGGCGTAAGATTCCATCGAAAGGGTAAAATCACTTGTCTCGCTTTTATCAGCATCGGCAGTACTAGTATTATCATCTTCTATGGCTATATCATAATTTACATTTCCTTCTGCATCTGCCAAGATATTTAAAAATGCATTATCTACGGTTAGGCTTTTAATCACAATAGATTCATCAGCTCCCTTGAATAATTCTTTGATTGACATATTCAGTGCTACTTCTTTTGAAGAAAATAAAGTGTCGCCCTCAAAAGGAGCTTTATTGATTAAAGAAATATTCTTTAACCTAACCGTAGCATTCGGAAACGAGGAAAAAAGTGATAGATCTGCCTCTTCAAAATCGAAGGTAGCTGTTATGTTATTATTCACTTTATTTTTGATAATATCGGCAATTTTACCTTTTAGAAAGAAAGGAGCGGCGACTAATACCATGATAATTAGCAAAAAAACTATTCCGACTATTTTTAAAATTTTATTTTTCATATAAATTTATATTAAAACGATACCGTTTAATGTTTTACAAAAATACTTTTGATTTTCTTGATGTACTGATACTATAACAACTATTTGTGGCGCAATCAAAAAACATAGCGCACTTGAATATTCAATATTCTAATTCTATTTCCTCGCCTACTTGTAGTTTAAACCTTTTCCTAAACAGATATACGAAGAAATACAGGAAAGGGGTGTCGATAAATGCTATAATTATCTTAAAAATAAAACCACTAATTACCAAACCGCTAAACATGCTCCAAGGCAATATTTGAAATACACATAATAGCCCAACCACAGTAAAAGTATCAATGAATTGTGATAAAAATGTCGAAAAATTATTGCGCAACCACAAATGTTTTCCTTTGGTTATTTTTTTCCAAAAATGGTAAATAGCCACATCGATATATTGGGCAAAAAGATAAGCAATCATAGAGGCTAAAACCGCAATTGGAGAAAGGGCGAATACCTTAGTAAACGTTTCATCATTGATGGGCGATGAAGAAATGGCCGGTACATAATTCGCTATTAAAATAATTCCCATAGAAAATAAAGAAGCAAAAATACCAACGGTGACAACTTCATTTGCTTTTCTCTTTCCGTAGATTTCAGAAATTAAATCGGTAATTAAAAACGTAATCGGGTAAGGTAATATACCCACGGAGATCTCAAAAAGGCTAGCTCCAAAAATGGTAAATTCACCAAAAGGCTTCCAGAAGAAAAACTTTTGAAATATTAAATTAGAAACCACCAGCGAGGTTATAAATAACCCTGCCAAAAAAAGAAATATTCTAAAAGCAAGTTTTTTGTCGTTCGCTACCATAGGCTATCTCGCTACTTACTTAATAGACAAAACATACGGCATTCTTGCTTGCACTCCTTTTCGCGTGATACCCGTTTTAAATTCCAATAAAATTCGGTAAGCATCATCACCTAATTCCTTTTTGATAAAATTCTGCTTTAATGTAGAAGTCGCACCACCAAAATCTTCCATAAATCGCTCAAGGCCCGATTTATACTTTGGATAACTTTGGGTTCCATAGGTCTCCAAATTTACCATTTGAGCCGCAGCTTTTACGGCATCATCCAAACCACCTAATTCATCGATTAAACCATTATTTTTAGCATCTGTGCCACTCCAAACTCTGCCTTGCGCTAAACTATCGGCCTGAGCTATAGTGATATTTCTGCCTTCTGCTACCCTAGCCAAAAAAGTTTGATACGTTTGTTCTACCCCTTCTTGAACTATGCTTCTAAAATCATCTGTCATTGGTTCAAAAAAAGAATACTCAACCGAATTTTTATTGGTTCCGACTTGTTCTGCATTTATTCCTATAATTTTTGCGAGTTCAGTGCCGTTTGGGATGGTACCAAAAACACCTATTGAACCCGTAATGGTTGTGGTTTCTGCAAATATTTTATCGGCACCTGCTGCAATATAATAGCCTCCCGAAGCAGCTACGTCTCCCATAGAAACAATGACAGGTTTTATTTTTTTAGTCAAGGCTACCTCACGCCAAATAAGATCTGAAGTTAAAGCACTACCTCCAGGAGAATTTACGCGTAAAACAATGGCTTTTACAGCATCATCTTCTCTTGCCCTCTTAAGAGATTCATTCATAATACCTTGACCTATAAAATTAGGCCCACCATCACCATAAAGAATTTCGCCTTGGGCATAAATAATAGCTATTTTGCCATCTCCTTTTAGAAGTGTTTTTTTATTCGCTGTCTGGATATAATCTTCTAAAGAAATATAATTCAGAGCATCACTTTGTACCGTTTTGGTGGCATTTCTTAGTTTAGTTTCATATTCGTCAAAAAATACTACATCATCAATTAGGCCCGATTCTTTGGCTAAAAGTGGCGTTCTTCCTCCTAAGGTATCCGCAATGATGTTTAAATTTTCTGAAGATATCTTTCTATTTACTGCAATTTCACTGACCATAGAAGTCCATAAAGAATGTAATAACTCTTTGATTTGAGTTCTGTTCGCGTCACTCATTTCGTTAGCCAAATAAGGCTCTACCGCACTTTTATATTTACCATGGCGAATTACCTCCATTTTTAGTCCCGTTTTTTCCTGCAAATCTTTATAAAATAAAACTTCGGAAGATAGTCCTCTAAAATCCATCGTACCCACCTTGTTCAAAAATAAACTGTCAGATACTGAGGCTAAATAATAATCTTTTTGAGTTAATACATCTGCGTAACCGTACACAAACTTACCACTTGCTTTAAAATTTTCTAAGGCACTCCGAATGGCTTGTGTTTGTGAATAACCAGCAATCACAAAGTTGTTATTGATGCTTATTCCTTTAATTTTAATATCATTTTTAGCTACATCAATGGCATGTAAAATTTCATCAAGGCCTTGAGATTGTTGAAATAAACCCGCAAACGGATCTGATGCATCCCTACCCACATAATCAGCGACCGGGTTCTGAATTTGTATTTCTAAAACCGAATTGTCTTTTACCGTCTTTACATCATCTGCACTGCCAACAAGGGCAATAAAAATGACAAACATTCCAAACAATACACCAAAGGCAATAAGGCTTCCAAAAATGGCTGCCAGTAAGTTTCCTAAAAATCTCATTAAAATTTTGTTATAAATTCGCTGCAAAGATAATGATTGTAAAATAGTTTTATTTATTTTGTGATGCGATTATGAACAAACCCAAAACTATTTACTTATCCTTAGGGAGTAACCTCGGCGACAAACTTTTTTACCTACAAACTGCTATCTTTACCATAGCGACAAAAGTAGCCCCGGTAACTGCGATTTCAAATGTATACCAAAGTACGTCTTGGGGTTTTGAAGCTGAAGACTTTTTAAATTGTTGCGTTGCCATTGAAACTCATCTAGCTGCTCAGGAACTTTTAGTTACACTTCAAAAAATCGAAAAAGATTTAGGAAGAGCACCTCATGTATCAAAGGTTTATAGTTCTAGAAATATTGATATTGATGTGCTTTACTATGGACATGAAATTATCCAGCAAGACCATATCACCATACCCCACCCTTCTTTGCAATTAAGGCAATTTGTTTTAAAGCCATTAAGTGATATTGCTCCGCAATTTTACCATCCTGTTTTAAATAAAGATACCCGTAATTTAATTCAAATGTGTAAAGATAAAGGCAGTATCACAAAAACTCCCTTAAAATTGTACAAAACCAAAGAAGCCCTTTTTTCCAAGCTTAATTTTATTGCTATTGAAGGAAATATTGGTGCAGGCAAAACCAGCTTAGCTTCAAAAATCGCAGAAGATTTTAATGCAAAATTGATATTAGAACGTTTTGCTGACAACCCCTTCTTACCAAAATTTTACGAAGATCAGGCGCGATACGCCTTTCCGCTTGAAATGTCGTTTTTAGCAGAACGCTATCAACAATTTACAGACGACACCTCACAGTTTGATCTCTTCAAAAGTTTTATGGTCAGTGATTACGATATTTTTAAATCTTTAATTTTTGCTAAAGTTACCTTACAAGAAGAAGAGTTTAAATTATATCGAAAGGTGTTTAACTTTATGCATAAAGAAATAAAGAAGCCCGGTTTGTACGTTTATTTATATCAAAATACAGAACGACTACTTGAAAATATAAAAAAGAGAGACCGAGACTACGAGCAAAATATACCACCAGACTATCTAGAAAAAATTAATCGCGGCTATCTAGACTTTATTAAAGACGCTCAAGATCGTAATATTTTAATTATTGACATTAGCGAATTAGACTTTGTATCGTCACCAAATGATTATAATTTTATTATCGACAAATTAGTAGCCTATACCTGTGGAATTAAAATTTAAGATAATATTCACATTTTATTTGCACATTAAAAAAGGTTTTCTTTAATTGCGCTCGTTAAACATAGTTCGTGTTCTTAAATACACTAAAAACTAGGTTTAAAACTAACTAACTCAAACTATATAAAGTACCCTTACTTCAACAGTTAGGGTATTTTTTTTAGCTGTAATTTAGACCAAAAATCCCATATCACCACACCGGCACTTACCGAAATATTTAAAGAGTGTTTCGTTCCATATTGTGGAATTTCGATAATGGTATCACAATGCGTCACCACCTCCTGCGCTACTCCCTTTACTTCATTGCCAAAAACAAGAGCATATTTTTTTGTGGCCTCTATGGCATAGTCATTTAAAAAAGTAGCATTTTCAGCCTGTTCAATGGCAATGGTTTCAATATTATTTTCCTTTAATTCTTTTAAAACCTCAAGCGTACTTTCAGCATATTCCCAGGCCACACTATCCGTGGCCCCTAAAGCTGTTTTATGAATATCTTTGTGTGGTGGTGTCGCTGTAATTCCACAGAGGTAAATTTTTTCGATTAAAAAAGCATCTGCTGTTCTAAAAACAGAACCGATATTATTTAGACTCCTAATATTGTCTAAAACTACAATTATTGGTGTTTTTTTAGCGCCTTTAAATGTTTCAACATCTAAACGATCTAACTCGCTATTTTTTAACTTCCGCATATATCCTTACTCATATTAGGTTTCTTTTCATGGATTCAATTTTCAAAATTACAAACTTATCACAGGACCTTGGCGATTTCTATCAACTTATCTAAAAATATCAACAAAAATCTTTAACCTTTAGATAAAATAGTACTTTCGTTTTAAGGTTGAAGGTCAAATCAACACGCTATAAAAACAGTCTAATTCATTCGCTTTTGGCAAAGAAAGAAAAAAAGAAGGTAACACCTTTAATGCACCAATACAATACCATCAAGAAAAAGTATCCTGATGCCCTATTGCTGTTCCGTGTCGGAGATTTTTACGAAACTTTTGGCGAAGATGCCGTAAAAGCATCAAAGATATTAGGCATTATTTTAACACACCGCAATAATGGTGGCGACCGAACGGAGCTTGCTGGTTTTCCACATCATTCGGTAAATACCTATTTACCAAAGCTAGTGAAAGCAGGCCAGCGTGTAGCTATTTGTGACCAACTAGAAGATCCAAAACTCACCAAAACCATTGTAAAAAGAGGTGTTACTGAACTCGTTACTCCTGGAGTTGCTTTTAATGATGATATCTTAAACGCTAAGACCAACAATTTTCTTTGTGCGGTACATTTTGGCAGAAAGCTTATAGGCATCGCATTCCTAGATATTTCAACCGGAGAATTTTTAACTTCGGAGGGCAATGAAGACCAAATAGACAAACTATTACAAAACTTTGCACCAAATGAAGTTTTAGTCTCAAAAGTGCATAAGAAAGAATTTATAGAACAGTTCGGCAAACAGTTTCACACCTTTTTTGTGGAGGATTGGGTGTATCAAGAAGATTACGCCTTACAAACCTTAACGGATCATTTTAAGACAACAAGTTTAAAAGGTTTTGGTGTAGACCACTTACATCACGGTGTTGTAGCCGCTGGAGTCGCTTTGCATTATCTTTCAGAAACACAACACCGACAATTACAGCATATTAGTAAGCTAGAACGTGTCGCTGAAGAAGAACATATTTGGATGGACAGGTTTACCATCCGAAATTTAGAATTATATCAAGCCAATAATAACAATGCTGTTACACTGTTAGATATTATTGACAAAACCATTTCGCCCATGGGCGGTAGAATGCTCAAAAGATGGTTAGCGCTACCCTTGAAAAATATCGAAAAAATAAGACGAAGGCATCAAGTGGTTTCATACCTCAACCTAAATGAAACCATTCTACACAAACTACAACATCATACCAAGCAAATAGGTGATCTAGAGCGTTTAATTTCTAAAGTAGCCACTGGAAAAATAAGTCCCAAAGAAGTTGTTCAATTAAAAAATTCTTTAGAAGCGATTGTTCCTATCAAACAAGTAACAGCAAATAGCGACAATGACTCGGTAAAATTTATAAGCGATCAATTGCAAGCCTGTGATATGCTAAGATCAAAAATTAAAGAAATGATTTTTGAGGAAGCACCGGTTAATATTTTAAAAGGAACAACCATTGCCAAAGGTTATTCTGAAGAGCTGGATGAATTGCGTGGTTTGGCTTTTTCGGGCAAAGATTACTTAAACAAAATGCTAGAACGCGAAACGGAGCGCACAGGTATTTCGTCTTTAAAAATAGCATCGAACAATGTATTTGGCTACTACATAGAAGTACGCAATACCCATAAAGATAAAGTTCCCGAGGAATGGATTCGCAAACAAACTTTGGTGAATGCAGAACGCTATATTACCGAAGAATTAAAAGAATATGAAAGTAAAATACTGGGTGCCGAAGAGCGAATTGCTGCTTTGGAGCAACAACTATTTTCACAATTGGTGGTATGGATGCAAGAATATATTGCACCTGTTCAAAATAACGCTTATCAAATTGCACAGCTCGATTGCCTTTCTGGGTTCGCTCAATTGGCGAAAGAAAATCATTATCACGAACCCACTATAACAGATACCACAGATCTGGAGATTAAAAATGGTCGACACCCTGTTATTGAAAAACAATTGCCGTTAGGGGAAGCCTATATTGCAAACGACGTACTCTTAAACAGAGATGAGCAACAAATCATTATGATCACCGGACCAAACATGAGTGGTAAGTCTGCTATTTTGCGACAAACTGCACTCATTGTTCTGCTCGCTCAAATGGGAAGTTTTGTACCCGCTGAATCGGCTAAAATTGGTTGCGTAGACAAAATATTTACACGTGTGGGTGCCAGTGATAATATATCGATGGGAGAGTCTACTTTTATGGTTGAAATGAATGAAACGGCTTCTATTTTAAATAATTTATCGGAACGCAGTTTGGTGCTTTTAGATGAAATTGGCAGAGGTACGAGTACCTACGATGGTATTTCTATCGCCTGGGCCATATCGGAGTATTTACACGAGCACCCAACAAGAGCAAAAACATTGTTCGCGACACATTATCACGAATTAAACGAAATGACCACTACGTTTGAACGTATTAAAAATTACAATGTTTCGGTAAAAGAATTAAAAGATAATGTATTGTTTTTACGAAAATTAATGCCGGGTGGAAGCGAACATAGTTTTGGTATTCACGTAGCAAAAATGGCTGGAATGCCGCAGCAAGTAATTCACAAAGCCAATAAAATTTTAAAGAAGCTTGAAAAATCACATTCCAGTGAAGAACTAACGGAGAAACTACAGGATACTCAAAACGAAATGCAGTTGAGCTTTTTTAATTTAGATGACCCGCTTTTGCTTCAAATAAAAGAAGAAATAACGCATTTAGATATAAATACCTTGACACCCGTTGAAGCTTTGATGAAATTAAACGAAATAAAGCGGCTATTAACCAAAAAGAAAAATACCTAAGAATTTAGGAATAGCCACTAAATAGCTGTTTATGAGGCTTTCCGATTTAAAAAAACCTAGGAATTAAAACCGTGAAATATTTTTTAATTCTTTTCTATAATTTTTCTTTGGTTTTTATAGAATTATACTAAATTTGCAACCGCATTTATATTGAATGCTACGCTCATTAAACAATACTCGCGAAAGTAGCTCAGGGGTAGAGCATCACCTTGCCAAGGTGAGGGTCGAGGGTTCGAATCCCTTTTTTCGCTCAACTTCAATCCACGCTCGAGTGGTGGAATTGGTAGACACGTTGGACTTAAAATCCAATGGACATTAGTCCGTGCGGGTTCAAGTCCCGCCTCGAGTACAGATGAAGAAAAGACCAAAGTGAAAGCTTTGGTCTTTTTGTTTTAAGTGCTGAGCCAAATTTATTTGAGCTAGAGCGGGCAAAACAAAAATAACACTCCTATAAGCACCTTTATTTTCTTACCAAAATGTTTGGACGGGACTCACTACAAGGCAATTTGCGCCTGGAGTACAAATAAGTGCAAAAGCGAATAAAAAATAAAGGGAGTAGCTAGTTGCATGCAGACCTGTAAGTTCGTTTTTAGGTTGCTTAGCTTAAAATCGCCCACTTCTTTGTGAATTATTAGATTATTTTTGGGTTATCGCAATACCTTAAAATGATCTAATTGAATATCATCCAACCCTTTCTCATCAAAAGGATATTCTAAATGATCCTGGATATTATAAAGTGAAATAAGTATAAATTCAGTGATAAGCACAACAAAATAAACTGCTAATGGATTATAGGTCGGCCCAATATTAAAAATGATGGTAGGTGCGTAAATAAGGGGAAATATATATATAAAAACTTTACAATAAGCCTTTAGACTCAGGGGGGTTCTATGCACAAGAATCCCATTCAAATTGTCAATCGCCTCGTGAAGATCACACATATATTTGAACAATTTTTCCTTTAAACTTTTAGGTATAGTTTTCCTTCTGGAGTGAATAAATTCATAAATTTTATCAACTTCTTTATCCAAATTTGTGATGCTACCTTCATTGCTTTTTAGATGTAATAAGGTTTTATTTTCAATATTTTCCAACAATAGTTTTAAACTAGCCACTTCGTTTTCCAACAACATACTAGTCGTAATAAAATAGTGTAATGTTTTCATGGCACTGCGGTATTGGCTTAAATGTTCCAATGCTTTTTCTCTTCTTCTAAAAGAACCTCTTATGGTAAAAACCAAAGGAAAAATAATGGCAATACTAAGTAAGGTTAGGTCTACATTAAAAAAAATCTTAAAGCGATAAGACAGAAACACGGAGGCAAAAGAGATTACCGTAACTAATAACGTTCTGTGATTTAAGGAAGACAAATAGAGTTTAATCACCTTATTTTTATTACTTTACGTGTAAGTTTAATTCAATATGGGAAATATACAAACAAATTTTAGACTCCTTACAATCTGTTTTTTGATATCCCTATACTGTAATGGTCAGGTTGAAGATACGAATAAAAAATTGGGTAAGGTTTCAAAACTTTTCAGAACGTCAACCATACTACCCCTACAAATGGCATATAGTAATCGTGACCTTAAAAAACTGACGAACGATAGCACATATATACATTTAGACTTCACTTACACCGATGCTGATACACTTGGTACTTTGCCACTAAGGATAAGAGCTAGAGGTAATTTTAGGCAAAAGAAATGCTATTTTACACCTGTTAAAATTAGAATCAAAAAGGACGATGCCAAAAAAACCTTGTTCAAGGGAAATAAAGAATTGAAATTAGTGCTCCCCTGTTTAAAAGAAAGAAATGCTAATGACAATGTCATAAAAGAATTATTGGCCTATAAGTTGTTTGAGGTGGTTTCTCCTTTTCACTTTAAAACGAGGCTTTTGGACCTGACACTGACCGAAGAGAAATCGAAAAAAACAGAAGAACATAGAATAAAGGCCTTTTTGATAGAGGATATGGATGAGCTAGAAGACCGTTTTGGTGGTAAGACCATGAAAAGAAATGTTCATCCGCTGCAACAAGACTCCTTAAACTCTGTTCGCAATGCCTTTTTTCAATATATGATTGGCAATACTGATTTCTCTACAGGTTATCAGCACAATCAAAAACTCTTATTCCTAAACGGCTATTCTATCCCCATCCCTTATGATTTTGACATGTCAGGATTGTGCGATGTCAGCTATGCTGTAGTGTCTCAAATCAATGGTATGGTATTACCATTAGCGTCGGTTACAGAACGCTTATATAGAGGTTTTAAGAGATCTGATGCTACTATGTTGACCATCCGAGATGAATTCTTGCAAAATCAGCAAAATATGTTGGCCATACTAGAAGATCATAAGGTCTATTTTGAAAACCCAGATGAATTTGAGAAATGTAAAAAATATATCCAAAGTTTTTTTCATATTATAGCGGACTCGGCTAAATTTAAATCAGAAATCTTGGATAAAGGAAGGCTTAAATAAATTATTTTCTATTACTTTTCAAAAAGTTCCATCAATGGCTTGCCCTGTGAGGAACTGGGCAAAGGAATATTAAGAAGCATGGAGAGACTAGGCGCGATATCTATAATATTAACCTCTCTAACTGATGCTCCATAACTAATACCTTTTCCCATCCAAATTAAGGGTATATGCGTATCATACGAATAACCAGATCCATGTACTGTTCCCATCACATTCTCAACGCTAATTTTTGGATTAGGATGTATTATGGTTCCAGAAGTATAAGATATTAAAACATCCCCTGACCTTTTAACGTGATATCCGTTTTGCATGGTTTTTCGAATTCCTTCCTCGTATACTTGTGTTTGAAGATCATCTGCGGTAAGCGCCAACGATACCCCTGGGAGGGTCATCAAAAAATTTGCGGCCTCCTTTTGTACCATTGGCAAGGATAACTTTTGTTCGTCAATGGTTGATTTATTTAAATAGATGTCATTTCCGTTAACAGTTGTTATCCAAGAAGCATTTCCATATTTCGAATCCAGAAAAGCCTCTAAGCTTCTTCCATCGCCTATAGTATTAGCGATGGCGGCATCCTGATTGTGCTCTTTTAAAAAGGATACGTTTTGTATGGCTCCATGGTCAGCAGTTAGGAATAAAGTGTAGTTGTTTTTTCCCATCTGGGCGTCTAAGGCTTTAAAAAGTATCGCTAGATCCCTATCTAATCTAAGATAAATATCTTCCATTTCTACAGATTGTGGACCAAAAGTATGCCCAATAACATCTGGCAAAGAATAACTAATACTTAGAAAATCCGTATACTCATCCATTCCTAACCTTTCTTCCTGTAAAGCTTTAATGGCGAATTCTGTCAATAAGGTGTTTCCTTTAGGGGAAATCCACAACAATTGAAACTCAGTTCCTCTTGCTCTATATTCTTCCCTCATGGCTTTGAAATCATAAGGAAAGGTAGGACTTGGCTTTCCTCCCATTGTTGTTTCATGCCGGTTGTCATCCGGGGCACTTATGGTATAGGTTTCAATTGGGTAAAGGGTATTCCAAGTTTCATTTAAATAGGCATCTGATTTTTCCTGGGTATTAAATTTGGTTACCCATTTGGGAACCTCTTCTGTATAATAACTACTGCTCACAAAATAACCTGGGCTAGATTCCCAATCATGCCAATACACGCCATCAGCAGATTTTCCTCCTGGTAAAATGGCTCCTCTATCCTTAATAGAGATGCTGATTACCTTAGATTTAAAATTGCTTACTTTTTTCAACTCATCCGTTATCGTAGAGGCCAATAACTTTTTGGGCGATGCTCCATACGGATTTTCCAAGATAGAACCTACTATCTTTTCTTGCTCATCCGAAATAGTACCTACAACTGCATTGCTCTCTCTGTCAAACCAAGAATTCCCGATAATACCATGATAGGAAGGTGTTGTTCCTGTATAAATAGATGCATGGCCTGGTGCGGTTTCAGAAGGAATATAGTTGACATTCGCATTCTTAAAATTGAAACCATCCCGTAATAATCTTTTAAAACCATCTTCCCCGTATCTTTTTTGATACTTATAAAGATAATCTGCTCTCATTTGGTCTATAACAACACCAACCACTAATTTCGGAGTAGAACTGTCCTGCGCCAAAATTACTGAATGACTTAGAACTGTAATAAGAATTATTGATATATATAAGAATTTACTTTGCATAGTATTTCTCGTTAGTAGTTATTCTGTCTCCTTTTTCTTCAAAACCTTTCTTTTCCAAATTTAGGTGGTTTTCAGGTAAAATACATTCCATTTTAATATTTCCATTTCAATGGGCTTTGGCAACATCTTTGAAGATAAACGAATTTAGGAATTATTTTTCCAAATAATCTTTGAAAATATTATTGGTGGTCCGTTTTTCCTAGTAACCCTTTGAAATTTACAATCATTAGCATGTTGACGATTTTCACAAATAAATAGGAAGACCTTTGTCGTCAATTTCTCGACTTAAATTTAAATAATCTATTGTAATGATGCTATCCAAGTTGGTGAAGTAGCTATTACACTAGCCGCTATTGAGTGCGATTGTGAATCTAGCACTACCATGGTTTCTAAATTAGCCAATGGTCCCACTTTTACTTATAAGGAACTTGTGAATGTTGATGATCCTTTAAAGGTCAATCAGCCCAACAAAATACTACCTTATCCTAATCAAATAAAAAACTTAGATTTAAAAAAGTATCTTTGACACAGGTAAATGAGAGTTTTTTAGTACTTTAAATTTTTATACCCAAAAATCAATTTGAACCTTGGCATTATTCTTTAGTTTAGTATTTATGATTAGTGCACGCGTTTTAACCACCAAATATCCTTTACTTATTTCTTAGAAAAACATGAAAAACATGAAAATTGCTATATTATCTGCCAATCAAAACTTGTATTCTACCAAAAGGCTTGTAGAAGCTGGTGAGAAAAAAGGCCATGAGGTTGTTGTGATTAACCATACGAAATGCGATTTAGTTATCGAAAAAAAGAAACCTGGCATTATTTATAAAGGGGAAGAAATAACTGATATTAATGCTATTATCCCAAGGATTGGAGCTTCATTTACCTTTTACGGAACCGCTGTAGTTCGCCAATTTGAAATGATGAAAGTTTTTTCGGCGACAGAATCTCAGGCTTTGGTACGGTCTCGAGATAAACTAAGAAGTTTACAAATACTGTCTCGAGCAGGTTTGGGCCTACCCAAAACAGTTTTTAGTAACTATTCGAAAGAAGTGAGTGGTATTATTGATAAAGTGGGTGGCGCCCCATTAGTGATTAAATTATTAGAAGGAACTCAAGGTTTAGGCGTTATGTTGGCAGATAATAGAAATTCTGCTGAATCTATTTTAGAAGCATTTAACGGATTACAGGCCAGGGTGATCGTACAAGAATTTATTAAAGAAGCAAAAGGGGCAGATATCAGAGCTTTTGTTGTAGATGGTGTGGTTGTTGGTGCCATGAAACGACAAGCCAAGGAGGGTGAATTTAGATCTAATTTACACCGTGGTGGATCTGCCAATATTATAGAACTGTCGGATGAGGAAGAAAACGCTGCCATACGTGCCGCAAAATCTCTAGGATTAGGTATTGCTGGTGTTGATATGCTGCAATCTGCTAGAGGTCCTTTAATTTTAGAGGTAAACTCATCACCAGGCTTAGAAGGTATAGAGCATGCGACTGGAAAAGATATTGCAGGACAAATCATAAAATATCTTGAACGAAATGCCGAGTAATAAAGTTAAAATACTAGGAGAAACTATTTTACCTGGTAAAACCTATCAGCTTTCTTTAAATATTGCGAAATTACATACCGGTACCAGCATTGAAGTTCCTATTATTATATCTAGAGCCAAACTAAAAGGGCCTTCAATTTTATTTACGGGAGGCATTCATGGCAACGAGGTAAATGGTGTTGAGATTGTTCGGAAAATAATTGCTAAAAAATACCATATTCCAAATGCAGGAATGGTTATATGTATTCCTGTTGTAAATGTTTTCGGATTTTTAAGTCAAACTAGAGAATTCCCCGATGGAAGAGACTTAAATCGTGTTTTTCCGGGTACGCGTACAGGATCATTAGCCAGCAGATTTGCCTATCATATTGTGAAAGAGATTGTACCTCACATAAGCTATTGTATCGATTTTCATACGGGAGGCGATAGCCGCTTTAATAGCCCTCAAATACGAATTGGAAAAAACGATCATGAAAGTCTTCAATTAGCTAAAACCTTTGGGACTAGCTTTATTATTAAGAGTGCTAAAAGAGAAAAATCTTTTAGAGAGACCCTTTATAAGCTAGACAAAAAAGTATTGCTATTTGAGGGAGGTAAATCGTTAAATATTAATCCTGTCATCACCAGAACCGGTATATCCGGTGCACTAAGGGTCATGCAAGAATTAGGGATTAGGAGTTTTCAAAAAGAGCTCTCTTCATTAATTCCTAAACCCGACACCTTGTTTCTTGTAGAAGATTCCACATGGATAAGAGCCAAATTTTCTGGACTTTTCCATCCTACGGTTCAACTTGGGCAATATGTAAAGGTCGGTGATAGCTTAGGAAGTGTGTCGGATCCCTTCGGAAATTTTGATAAAATACAAAAATCAAACTTCTCTGGTCATGTGATTTGTGTAAACCAATCGCCTATCGTAAATCAAGGAGATGCCATTATACATATCACTAAAAACGAAACAGAACTACCCTAAGACCTACTCCAAGTCTTCTGCTTAAAAAGTATAAAAAAGCGCAAAAAAAATTAATTTTTTTTGCGCTTTGCTTCTGAGTAAAAAATTATAGCTTAAGCTGTTGGTCTTCCCAACAAACGTTTTTCAATTTTACGTTTTATCACGGTAAGTCTTTTCATGACATCCATAATCTCTTCGTTTTTATCTTTCTTATATATTTCATTAAGCTCTAATATTAATGCCTTTACCTCTCTAGATGATTCTACTCTATCACTTGTGGTCATACCGGACATTTTACGGCTTTCGAACTCTAAGGCTCTATCCATTGCATCCATAAATCTAAATCGTTTATAGTTAATTTATTATTATTGATTTAATGCTATGTTTTAGGCTCTATTTGGTACCGTTTTCCCTATTATTTAGAATGATTTAAATCAAAACAAATAATTTAAAAATACGATAACCTAACTATTCTAGCGCTTTTATACTATAGCAGTTAGCAAACATATTTTAGCTAGCATTGTTTACCAAATAAAATGACAACTAAGCATTAAATTTTATTAACAATAATACAAAATGTTTATTTATTTTAAGCAATGTTTAAACATTATAACACTATTTTAACCAAATAGGTTTTAATATTCCTAATTTTATAGGTTATCGTAATCACCAAAAGGTAAAATCACAGCTGATTTAAAAACAAATTTGCATTTTGTTGGTGACTATTCTTCTTATCCTCAGGCATTTTGTCATACATCCTAACCAACATGCTTAATCGCGGATTTGAAAGGAAAAATTCTCGATGCACGTGCATAAAACGCCAAAAAAGTCCATCCCAAGTTTCTTGCCACGCTCCTTTTTGATAATTACTCATTTTCATTAGATAATTACTTCCGCTAATATAGGGTTTGGTTGCCATTAGACCCCCATCTGAAAATTGACTCATACCATATACATTAGGTACCATAACCCAATCATAGGCATCGATAAAGAGCTCCATAAACCATTGGTACACTTCATCGGGATCAAATTCACACAACAGCATAAAGTTACCTACTATCATTAAGCGTTCTATATGATGGCAATAGCCGGTTTTAAGAACACTTTTAATAGTATCGTCTAAGGGTTCAATACCTGTTGTTCCCTCGTAAAATGACTTTGGTATTTTGCGTTTAAAACCCCAGAAATTCTTGGTGCGTTCATAACTTCCTTTACTTACATAAATTCCACGTATAAACTCTCTCCATCCTACAATTTGCCGTACGAAGCCTTCGGTAGAATTTATGGGAATATCATTTTCTGTTGCAAATAATACTGCCTTATCAATTATTTCTTCTGGTGTAATTAAGCCTATATTTAACATTGGGCTTACTACACTGTGATGCAAAATTGAATTGTGCTTCACAATGGCATCTTCAAAGGTTCCGAACTCTAAAAATCGTTGGCTTAAAAAATCAGCAAACCATTTTTCAGTTTTTGCAAAGGTATTTGGGTAGCGAAAGCTGTCTGAAAGTTCTCCGTAATTCTTAGAAAAATTAGTTTCCACGTAGGTTTTAGCTTCTTTATAAAAATCGTCCGTATCGGGAAATTGAATATTAGGGGCTTGCTTTTTAGTTGGATATTTTTTTCGGTTTTCGGTATCGTAAGTCCATTTACCGCCTTCTGGCTGCTCATCTCCAACGATTAGAATATTACGCTTTTTACGTTCATTGGTGTAAAAAGTAGTTTGGTGAAACTTTTTTTTATCAGGCTTAAAAAAATCTTTTAAAGCATCATTTGAACTTAAGAACAAAGGCGATTCAAAACTATTTTGTTTTATACCTAGGGATGAGGCGCTAGTGGCTAGGCGTTTTTCTAACCAATTATCAACCGGATTGATATAATTTATTTCTTGAACTCCATCATTTTTTAAATAGGGTATTAATTCACGAATATCTGCAATTTTATCTTGTGCCGCTATATAATGCACCTCAAAGCCATTCTCTTTTAAATAAGCTTCGTAGAATTTCATAGTAGCTCTATGGAACGCTATTTTTTGTTTGTGAAAGGGATATTGCTTAAAAAAAAGAAACTCTTCCACTAAATAAATAGGATATTGGTGTTTAAAAAGTGGATTTTCTTTAAACAGTTGATGGGGAAATATAAGATGAACTTTTTTATGCTTAGTTTTTGACATGGGTCTTTTTATGCATTCTACATTTATCGCTACAGTACTTTACCTCATCCCAGTTTTTCTCCCATTTTTTTCGCCATGAAAAGGGTCGGTCGCAAACCACGCATATTTTTTCTGGTAGGTATTGTTTTTTCATTTTTTTTACTTGAAATCTGGAACTTCATTTCTTCTCACATAAGGGAATCGCTCCAGCTTCTTTAGGTCATAATAGGTATTTAAACCCGAGATTCCCACAGAATTGATTTCCGATAAATCAATATCGTCGGCCTCTCTAATGGCATTTTGAGGGATTATTAAATGTTCTATTTCACCGATAACCAAGATGGTGCCATTACGTTCTATGGGAATCGATTCGATATATTTTAAACCTATTTTTAAGTGACTTTCTTTTACGAAGGGAGCTACTATCCCATCCACAAACTCTTCCGTAAGTGCACAATGCCGAAACTCCGATTCGCCATCATCAAATTTAGCAGAGGTATAATGTGCTTTTTTTATGATGGAAGTGTTGACATGATTAATCGTGTAGCTACCATTTTTTAGCATATTTTCGTAGGTATGGCGCGGCACATCACCCACCGGACGTAAAATAAAACCCATTAATGCAGGATCGCTACCCAAATGCATCACCGAATTGAAAATAGCAACATTTGTGATTCCCTTTTCAGAAATTGTTCCAATTAAATTAGCTGCTTTTACTCCTGAAACCGCATTGATAAACTTGATGCGTTGCACACGATCTAATTGTTCTATTTCTTGCTTTGTGTAATGCATAAGCTTTCTTTTAAAATCGTAATTCCTTTTTACATTTCTTCCAAAAAGCAAAAAATGAAGGATAATACCCTTTCACACCAAACATCCAATCTCTAGTGTCTTCTGTTCCTGTATACTTTGTATTTAAAGGGTGTTCCTTGTAATATAATTTCGAAAGTTGGTATTCTTTCAATAATTCAGTGAACTCACCAACGTATACTTGAATATTAGGTATGTTTTTAGCCAAGGCCAACATAAAATCGACCGCTTTTTGTCCTATTGGATACTGTTCAAAAACTGATGGTTCTAACAAAAGAATGCGATTCACAGCTTCTTCTTTTCGCCAAATGGGGTCTAAATTATAGTAGTTATAAATACAACTAGGTTTCGTTTGATCTACTTGTATAGGGGTTTTAAGAGGTAATGGAGTCACTAATTTGGCCTGTACGGTTGCTTTTAAAACAGTAGGAATCGCCATTTCAGGAAGTGCCTCATAATCCACATCTAAAAAGGTATTGTTTTGATGGGTATGGCAATACCTATTTATATTTTCCTGATTTGCATAGTACTTTTTATTGCTGTTTGCCCCAACCACCCATTGCCAACTAAGCGCATTGCTTGCCCAATCGCCATCTAATAAATGGTAATACATCCATTGTGCAGGATGTTTCCAATGACTCTGGGCCACATTACAACTGATGGAGGCCAAGTACATGCGTACATGGTTATGCAGGTATCCAGTTTCATAAAATGCGGCAATAGCTTCGTCTATAGCTTCAATTTCGGTAGTCGCTTCAAGAATAGCTGAAGGCATTTCGTGATTGATAACCGATTGTTGCTCATGTTTTAAATCGGTGTTTATTTCGTTGCTTTTTACCCTCCAAACTTGCTGCCAATAATCTCTCCAGGCCAACTCTTGAATAAATTTTTCAATAGAGTTTGGAGCATAGCCCTTTGCTAACACCAATTGAAAAACCTGCTTTGTCGAAACAACTCCTCTTGAAATATAAGGTGATAAATAGCTAACAGCTCCATCAATATAGTTTCGAGATTTTGCGTACTCCTTGGGGCTTACATTAGCTATTCGCTGTAAAATTGCGTCATAGTCTGTAGGAAAGTTTGGAATGTGCTTTGCCATTAACGCTTGCTAATTTTATTTCCTGAAATCGCTTTTTGTCTTGAACATTTAAACCTGCTTATTTCCGGATTACGCTTTTTTAGATGTTTTTGACTTACACCACTGTTTACTCTTTTACGCCAGCGTTTAAAACTTGATTCTTTTAAGTTAGCACGCATAAACTTAATAACTTCCTTTTCGGGCAATCCAAATTGAAATTCGATGGCTTCAAAAGGGGTTCTATCTTCCCAAGCCATTTCTATAATTCTATCCGCTTGTCGTTCTGTAAAATTATTATCCATGCTTATTTTTCGTCTGTATGTTTAATTTTTTGCCAAATTTTATCCGCATTTAATTTAAAAGTACCTATATAATCAAAGTTACATTCATCAGGCGCAATTACGGATAAGAAGGCTTCTTCCGCAGCATTTCTGTATAAATAATAGGTAAAACCAACAATAGGCTCAAAATTAAATGAAGCACTGTACACCAAGTTATTGTACTCAAACTGCTCCATTAAGCCATCGAACTCCGCTTTTAGCTCCTGGTACTTTGCACCAATTTGTTTATTTACTTGGTGAATATTTCGATTTTTCCAAGAAACGGTATCTTGCGTAGTAATCACCGGAGCTCCTACACTTGTGGCATAGGGTTTTAAGGCTGCATCATATTTTTCTTTATCTGCATCAAAAACTACATAGTCTGGTTTTTTAACTGAAGCCATTATTTTAAATAAATTTCTTATTTGAAGTATTTGGTTATTTTAGTACTTAATGGTTTTGTAATCGAATAAAATACATCCACTAGATGCCCTGTATCATCCACAAGATATTTCTGAAAGTTCCACTTTACCGTACTACTCTTTTTTCCATTTTTATTTTTATCGGTAAGCCATTGGTATAAAGGATGTTGACTTGGGCCTTTTACAGCCAACTTTTCGGTTAAGGGAAAACTGACCCCAAAATTAAGCTCGCAAAACGATGTGATTTGGTTTTCATCTCCAGGCTCTTGCCCTCCAAACTGATTGCATGGAGCACCAATTATAACTAACTTCTCTTGGTAAGCTTTATACAACTTTTGAAGGTCAGAATACTGGCTTGTAAAACCACATTCTGATGCCACGTTTACAAATAAAATGTACTTTCCTTTAAATTTTTCTAATACTAGCGGTGTACCGTGTATATCGTTTATGCTAATGGTATAGATAGATTCTTTAGGTGCTATTGTATCTTTACCTTTTGATGTCGTAAATTTTAAATTTTCCAAAAAATTCATTCGCTATTTTTTAATCTTCGTTGAGGGCATCAATTTTTTTCATGACTTGCTCTGCTTCATAGGTTTTATCATCGCTTGCCTTGCGATTTACGGTAGACAGTTTATAGGCTTCATTCAATAAGTCCTTATATTGTTTTTGCAGTACTTCTTTCTCTGATTTTTTTTTAAATAATCCAAACATAGCTTCTATTTTGTAAATAAGAAATTCATAATTTCATTACGAAAATACAAAATGTTTAACAAATATTACGAAAAGTTAAACATTATAACAATGTTTTAAGAGTTGCCAAGTGATGTGTACGATTTTCATCGACTTAAAGGTGAAAACTTAGAGGCTACTGCAAGTCTTACTCTAATGATTCCCTAGTAATACGTCCTTACTTCTTTATGTCCTGCAAAATCCAATTTAATTCAGGGTCAATATTGTCGATTCGCTCCTTTTTAGTGGGAATTATTTCTATATCCGGAATAATACCATACCCATTTATTTCAGTTTGGTGTGGCGCTTGAATTTGCAACATTCCAAAAGATAAACTTACTTTAGAATTTGGCAATGCTACAAATTTAGACATGCCTGCAACAGTGCCATTGTAATGCCCTCCCGTTTCTTCACCCACAAATATTGCGCGTTTTGTAGCTTGTAATTTTGTCGATAAAATAGAAGACGCCGAAAAAGAATTTCCATTAATTAAAACATAAAGTTTTCCTTTATAATTTAAGGGGTCAGGGTCAAGATTCCTTTTAGAACTAGGAAATCTATAATATCGTATTCCATTTTTTTTACTTCCCTTGAGTAATTCAATAGGTGCTGCTATGGGTGTCATTAACACCCCCAAGGTTTTTCCTAAAAAAGTGTTTTCACTTGAGAACCTCGATTTTAGAAAAGGAAAGCGTGTTAATGTTTGTCCCTTTTCAACAAATTGATGTACATCATCTGTCAAATAAGTATATAACTTAGCTATTTCAGCCAATCGACCACCGGTATTATCTCTTAAATCGATAATTAAATTCTTGGTATCAGCAGAATCAATTTTAGTAAAAACCTCCTTATAAAACGCCTTATAATTGCCATTTTTAAAATTACTAATTTTCATATAGGCGATGCTGCTATCTTCACCGATAAAATCAAAATTACGTGTGTAAAATTTAGTTTCTTTTGGCAGACTCTTACGCCTAATATAGCCGTATTTCAAATCATTTTTATAGTTCTGCTTTAATTTTTGCTTTCTTGCTTTTTTTTCCTGTTTGCTAAGTTTTACTTCTTTTTTATCTATTGTCGTGGAGTCTTTGGCAGCGAGTGAATCCCTGATTTTTAAAATATTCTTGATCGAATCTTTAGGAATTCGCCTCAATGTTTTTATGAATATGCTGTCGTTCTTGCTTAAGGTAATGGGGAGACTGTCTAAATATCCTTTGTCTTTATAATATAAACCTGAAAAGCGCAGGGCCACAAAACGATCCTCAAAAGTAGTATTGTAGCCATCTGAAGAGACATATTTTTTATACTCACGCACCAAGTCTTCAATAGGTTCTTCACGTATTTTTAAAACTTCAGCACCTATAATGGTACTGTCGATACCGAAATTATCTTTCACTAAAAAAGCATCCTCCACTTGTTCAAAATCTAAATTGTAGAATTCAAATTCATTTTTGCGCAATTCTTTTCGCTCATTTTTGGTATATCGTTTTGAAGGCGGACTGATACCAATGTGCCCTTGACGAATTTCGAATACTACTGGAGCTAATTTCTTATAAAAATCTGTACTGCTCATGGGGGCAGTGATGCTTTGTTTTAAGCTATCAAATTTAAAATCTAGCCTTTCTTTGGATACAAATTGATAGAGCTTAGGATGCAACTTTTTAAGCTTTTTGTACGATTTGTCCACATCCGATTTTAGGTCTTCTGGGCTATGAAGCCCCGCTATTTGCTCATTGTATTTAGGGATACTTACACATGAGGCAAAAAAGAATAGAATAAAAAGAACCATCATAGGATTCTTTATCATTAATGAGGTTTGGTTAGGGATAATATTCATTTCTAGGCGACTTTTTTAAACCAAAATAGTCTTTGGTATAGCTTGTTAAACTTCAATGCTTTTAATTATCTTTATCCTACAAGAATTGTTCCATGATAAAAAAAATTCTCTTAACTTTTCTAAGTATACTATTTTTATTCGGAATGATGTTATTCTTATCTAATTATGTTATTGATAGCGCAACGAAAAGCAAAACCTACACCTCTACCCAAAAGATACCTAAAAACACCGTTGGTATTATTTTAGGGACAGCAAAGAAACTAACAAATGGCTTGCCTAACACCTATTATTCAAATAGAATAGCCGCTGCTGTTGCTTTATTTAATGCGAAAAAAATTGAATTTATTCTGGTAAGTGGTGATAATGGAAGCATTTATTATAACGAACCCAACACCATTAAAAAAGATTTAATCGCAGCGGGAATTCCTGCGGAAAAGATTTTTCTAGATTATGCTGGTTTTAGAACCTTAGACTCCATGGTTAGAGCTAAGCATATTTTTGGCTTAGATAATGCGACTATAATTTCACAAAAATTTCACAACGATAGAGCCATTTATATCGCTCAAAAAAAAGGGCTTAATGCCATTGGCTTTAATGCGAAAGATGTTTCTAGCCCTAGTGGTTTAAAGGTTAATGTAAGAGAGTATTTTGCTAGAGTGAAGGTCTTTATAGATTTACTCACCAATAAACAACCCAAATTTTATGGAGAAAAAATAGAAATAAAATAGGCATTGCTACATTTGTTTGCTAGGATTGCTCCTTTATTTTTTTATCTCCTCGTAATTTAAGACCCTTATATAAGACCGTACGTTTTGTTCATGTAAAAACTCAAGACAAAAAACACCGTCCTTACATTGATTTGTTAATTTAGTTTCTCCATAACCAACGACAGTATTTATGGTATTCTCAGGAAGACCTTTTGAAATTAAATAGCTTTTAATAGCCTTGGATCTAGCCTCTGATAGGGCAATGTTACTGGCACCGCTCCCCCGACTGTTCGTGTGTGATTCTATACTTAGTTTAATCGTTGGAAAACTTTGTGCTATTTTCACCACTTTATCTAATTCTAGGGCTATTGCCTCTGTAATAGTACTTGACCTACCATTGAATTTAAACTTCTTAAGTTTTAAAACGGTCTGGTTTTCTTTTTCTTCAACGATATCTTCTATAAAAGGCAAACTGATATTCAAAAACTGTTGTTCTTCTTCTGAAATTAATGAGAACGATGATGAAAAACTTCCGTATCCAGTTTTCATGGCCTTTATGGCGTAAGCGCTTCTAAACGGTATTTCAAATTGAAATTCGCCATCATCATTGGTAGCAGTTTCCTTTAAAAAATTACCTTCTTCGTCTAAAAGTTGAACTATGGTATTTTTTATGCCCCGAGTTGTGCTTGGGTTTTCAACGAGTCCTTTTACAACCAAAGTTTTAAGTCCTGGCTTTTCATTTACTTTAAAACCGTAAATATCATCTTGACCTTTTCCTCCCTCTCTATTCGACGAAAAATAACCTAAAAAACCTGCTGTATTTCTTTTAATAATAAAACCAAAGTCGTGACCAGGGCTGTTTATTCCTGGTCCTAAGTTTACGGGAATGCTGTAGATATCATCTTCCTGCATTTTAGCTGTATAAATATCCATATCGCCAAGACCGAAAAAAATATCTGAAGAAAAATATAAATTACCTTCAAAAATATAAGGGGCTACCTCATTGCCTGGAGAATTGATTCTAGGCCCTAAATTTACGGGAGCAGACATAATCTGCCCTTTATTGGTAAATACATAATATATATCCGTACCACCGTAACCCCCCTCAAAATCGGCAGCAAAGTATAGTTTCTCAGTACTTGCCTCATAAAATGGATAATAAAAGGATGTGCTTAAGTCTCTTAATAAATATTGAAAATTTCCATTCTTAGTAACAGAACCTATCGCTAAGGTATTTTTCATGTTTTTGTCAAATAACAACTCACCGCCGTCAGCATTTGATAGCATATAAATGAGTAGATCTAACTCATCTACATAAAATGGTGTTGCTTTATGGTAGTTCGAATATGGAATTTTAGCAAAGGTCTTAGGAACGGTAAGATCACCATCGGGCTGAATTTTACCCGAATAAATATCTAAATAAGCTTCCCCTGTAGGTTCGTAAATTTTCTTTTTAGACTTGCTTCTACTGTTTCTACCGCTTGTAAACAACACTTCATCTTTGTAAAATGCCGGTGAAAAATCTGCTTGAGCACTATTTAGATTACAATTGAAGATATAAAAGTCTAAACTTTCATTTTTACTATTTGCTAATATTTCAAAATTAAAGGCTGCATTTTCTAATAATTCTTTGCTAAAAAATGATTTGAATTCTGTGACATAGTTCTTCAGCTTTTCAGGAGTACCACTTTTAGCTACAGACAATAATAATTTATTTAAATAGGTATTTGCCAAGGTGCTATCCCGTTCATAGCTACTGATATAAAGTGTTGAAGCCTTTTCAAAATTGCCGATTTTTAGATAGGCATCCGCTAAATTTAAGTACTGCTGATGGCTTAATTTTTTTTTACTTTGTTCCTTGTTATATTCTCTAATGGCATCTTTATACGCATATTCGTAAAAGTAGTAATCCCCTTTTGATATCTTTTGTCCAAAAGTTACTGTACTAGTCATTAAAAAAAACAATAAGATATTTTTAAATTTCATTTTCTAAAGTATTAAAAGAATCTCGGCGTATCAATTTGTTTTGGTTTCCCTTTCGCGTTTTTAGCATCTTTACGCTTGTTTCCGCTATCTTTTCCTAGGTAAAATTTAAGAACTATTTCGTGAGAACCATCATTAAAGGTCGAAAAACCATTAACGCTATAATCATAAGAATAGCCCACAAAGGTGCTATTCGAAAGCTGAATACCAGCCAAACCACTAACCGCATTATCGAACCTATACGAAGCCCCTAAAGTTACAACGTCACTTATTAAAAAGTTTGTTGATATATTTGCGTTGAGCGGAAGTCCTTCTAAATAATTTAATAGAAATGCCGGTTTAAATTTTAAGCCATCGGATAGGTCAAACACATAACCTCCTATTAAATTAAATTGGGGCTTATCTTCAATAAATACAGAAACCTCATCATTGTAAATAATATCAGTTAAAAAATTAGGAACGGAAATACCGGTATACCAATTTTCCCCATAAACAAACATCCCTGCTCCAATAGTAGGATAAAAATTATTGAACGAATTAGCACTTAAGAGTGGCTCATTAATGATTTCAAAATCGCCTTTAGAATAATCTACATTTAACAAAGCACCACCCGCATCCACACCGAATGAAAGTTTTGTTGCATCAGAAATATTCACTTGAAAAGAATATGAAACATCAAAATAGGTCTGTGTTGAGGGGCCTAATTCATCATTGACCACATTAAAACCTAATCCGTTTTTTTCGTTTGAAAAAGGTAAATTAATTCCTATACGAATGGTTTTAGGCGCTCCTGGTACTCCTTCCCACTGCGACCTATAGGCTGCTGTAATTTCAGTATTTTCAACAGAACCTACATAAGCTGGATTAAAACTCCCAATATTATACATGTACTGTGTATATTGAGGTTCACGTTGCCCATAGCTAAAGCTTAATGTTCCTATAAAGAGTAGCAATACCCAGAAAAATGTTTTATTTAAAAAGTTCATTTACAAATGCTTAAGCTATTATCGTATAATTTGAATCCATCCTCTTTGTATGGGTGCTGCTTCTGAATCTGGAAGATCTGAGCGCAACCCTAAATTTAAAACATAATAATAAGTGCCTTTAGGTACCGCTCCATTTTTGCCTGTTCCATCCCATAAATTATCATAATTGGCGGCTTTATACACTTGATTGCCATAGCGATCAAATATTTCTAAAGTATTATTTGGGTAGTTTTCAATACAGTTCACTACTAAAAAATCATTAATACCGTCGCCATTAGGAGAAAATTGATTATACATGAATCCACAATCTTGAATATTTCTACTAATGACATCCAGGGTAATGGATGATACGTTATTTTCTTCTACGGCATCGATCGGAAAAGATGAGGTAATTTCAGCTGTATTCGTATAATCTCCAAACTCTAAAACTTTGGCCGTAATGCTAAGTATGTATTCTTCGTTAGCTTGCATTTCTTCAATGTTCCAAGTACCCAAACCGCTGTTATATTGTCCATTGGTTACTGTGTGAGAAACGTATTCAAAGCCCCTAGCAGTAGTTAATAATTCATTGATCATAATACTGATTACTCTGTTTGCACTTAAATTCGTCAAGGTGATTGTAAATAGTATTTCATCATCAACAACAGGTCTTAAATTATCTACCGTTTTTATGATTTGTAAATCTATGGGGTCTGGGGCACAATTAGGCGTTAAATTAGGATCACAGGGATCTAAAGGGTCAGAGCCGTTCGCAATCTCAATACCGTCACTAATACCATCACCATCGGTATCACACATTCCTACGGTATTATCTGGAATACATGGGTTGGTGTTTGCAGGATCTAATTGATCTACAACACCATCCATATCTGTATCTAAAGTATTAGAATCTAAGGCATCAATGATACCATCGCCATCACCATCTAAGGGGTTAGCAATATCATCCCCTACCTCAACAGCGTCTAAAATACCATCATTATCTGAATCTTGATTATTTGGATTTGTACCTATTGCAATTTCATCCTCATCACTTAAACCGTCACCATCACTATCTATGATACATGCTATGACACGTACAGTTACCAAAGCTGAAGTTTCAGAACAAGGAGCTACAGCAGTATTTGTAGTAAATGTAAAGGTGTAAGTGCCCAAGGGCAAACCTTCAAAATCTACAAAACCATCGGTTGAAATGACTACGGATGTTGAAGGACCTGAGCTAAGTACCCAACTACCAGAAACCTCTTGTGTAAGCCCAGAAAAGAGATCAATGAGATTAGATACATCAGCACCTACAATATTGCAAGCTTCTATTGCAGTACCGGTAGCCTGAACAATAGGGTCGTTGTTAATAGTCGCAATTACAGCTTGCCTATCGGAAGAACACCCATTTAAAACAGCTTCAACATAATACGTCGTGGATGTTGTTAAATTTGGTGTTGTGAAATTTGCTGAATTTTGTTCTAATGCTGTTGTACTCGTGAGGCTGTCATACCAATTTATAACACTTCCAGAAGTTGCTGTTGCACTTAAGGTCATAATCCCTTCATTACAAAGTGCATTTTCGGTAAATTCTAGAATTTCCGGTTTGGTAATAAAAATTATGGATACCGCCAAGTAAGGGCTTGCACAATTATTTACTTCATCAAGAAAAAAGGCATAATAGGTTCCTGTTTGTCCGATTATTGTGCTGTTTAAATAGGCATCTGCTCTATTAAAATCACTATTTCTACTCCAAATAAGGTTCGTGCCAGCTGGTGCGGGAGTATTGGTATAGTCACTTAAATCGACAGTATTGTTATTTTCATCAACACAAACGGTTGTTGGTATTCCTGTATTTAGTTCTGGCGGTCTATTTCCCGCATCACAATTTAGGGCACAATCTGTCACAAAAACAACTACTTCTATACTTTCAGGAGTACAACTCGGTGCACTCGCATAATTTGGTGTATAGGTATATACATACTCGCCTGCAGGCTGATTTAAATAGCTCACTCTATTATTCCCGTCTATACTAGTCGATTCGCCGTTGGGCGCATCAATTAAATTCCAAAAACCACCCGCAGTTTCACCATCTAATGTATCATCTAAATCCAATGAAAAATTACCAGAAAGAAGTCTATTACAGGCCTGATTGTTATTGTTTGGGGTTCCCAAAAGCGGCTTTACGTCGAAAGTAATCGTCGGTATCGCCACGACAGGACTAATACAAGGCGCACCGTTAAAGGTACCGTAATAAAAACCGTAGTAATCACCTCCCGTAGTAATGATGGAACTTTGTAAAAAGGAAGCTTCATTATTTGGATTTGGACTTGGATTTGTACTCCACCTTAAGGTAGTGCCTGGTGGTGTTGCACTTGAAATAAAACCTGATAAATCTACCTCAAAATCAGAACAATAGCGTGTTTCTATAGGGTTATTAAGCGTTGGTGCGAGGTTTCCAGAGGAACACCCATCATCATCGACCAGTATAATACTTGCATTGCTACTGGCATTACCTGCCACTGTGAAAGCAGCATTACTGGTACCGGTTAATCGAAGAGCTATGCTTTCATTACCTTCAAAATCTAGATCGTCTATTGTCGTTACTACTATTTGTGCTGTCCTTGCTCCATTGGCTATCACCACATTATTCCCAAAATTTTCATAATCGACACCTGTTGTTGCAGTGCCGCCTAAAACAAATTCTACCGTAACACTGGCTCCTGTAGTATTTAAAGTACCTAAATCTATTTGAAATATTCCGGTATCACCAGCTGAAGTGCCCTCAGTAGCCACGTTATCAATCGCAGAAACCACGACCGTCGCTTGGTTAAACCCTAAAAAGGGAAGCATAAAAAAACCCAATAGCAACACACTCTTTTTAAATTTAAGAGCCGCTGCGTAACTAAAAAATAGTTTATTTAGTTTTTTGATTTCCATATTTTAGTATTTAAAAAGAAATGAAAAATATTTATCGATATGTGACAGACATATCAATATTAGTCAAAATATAATCAAGATATTAACTTAGAAGATAAAATGCTGCCTTAATCGATGTAAATAAATTGACAATCAAATACCTAGCCCAATTCTGCTGAGACAGCGTTTGCATTCGGGTCAATTTTTTTTACCAGTCCCTGTAATACTTTACCGGGTCCTACTTCGGTAAAAAGGGTGGCACCATCTTTAATCATATTTTGTACACTTTGTGTCCATTTTACTGGCGCGGTCAATTGTGAAATTAGATTTTTTTTAATGGCATCAGCGGTATTCACCGCAGTAGTACTCACATTCTGATAAATAGGGCATACAGGCGTATTAAATTTAGTGCTCTCTATGGCCGCCGCTAATTCTTCTCGTGCTGGCTCCATTAATGGTGAGTGAAAAGCACCGCCTACAGGTAACACTAAAGCACGGCGAGCACCAGCTTCTTTTAACCGCTCGCAGGCTATATTTACGGCATCTACTTCTCCAGAAATTACCAATTGACCTGGGCAGTTATAATTTGCAGCTACGACAATGCCAGGTACTTGTGCACATATATTTTCCACAACATCATCAGCTAAAGCTAATACCGCTGCCATGGTACTTGGCTTTAATTCACATGCTTTTTGCATGGCTAAAGCTCTTTTAGAGACTAATGTCAGAGCATCTTCAAAATTTAAGGTTCCATTAGCAACTAGCGCAGAGAATTCACCTAAAGAATGTCCAGCAACCATATTGGGTTTAAACGACTCCCCCATTACCTTACTCATGATTACAGAATGTAGGAAAATTGCTGGTTGGGTTACCTTTGTTTCCTTTAAAGTCTCAGCCGTACCTTCAAACATCACATCAGTGATACTAAAGCCTAGAATACTATTTGCTTGTTCAAAAAGCTGTTGTGCTATGGGGTATTTCTCGTAAAGTTCTAAACCCATCCCTACAAATTGTGCCCCTTGACCCGGAAATATATATGCGTTCATGTTTGTCTATTTTTAATAAGAGCAAAAGTAATAAATTAGAAAATAGGAATTAGAAGTCGATTACAAATTAAAAAAACTGATGTGTACAGCATAATTTCATTCTAACACTATTGTGCAGAAGAAAAGCTGCCCTACCCTAGGTACCTCAATTTTTAGAAACAGCTAGAAAGCTACCGAACTTTTTTATGTCTACGCACAAATAGATCTATTATTTAAACCATCCCGAATACATTACATAGCTTTCTGCTATTCTATCTATTTCACCTTTACTAAGCTCTGGGCTTATATCTTTTATTTTCTTGGCTGGCATTCCTGCATAAATACTTCCTGATGCTACATGGGTTCCCTTGGTAACTACGGCCCCTGCAGCAATAATGCTATTGCTCTCTATCACACAGTCATCCATAATAATACTTCCCATCCCAATTAAAACATTGTTTTTTATGGTACAGCCGTGAACTATAGCGTTATGACCAATAGATACGTTATTCCCAATAGTCGTTGGTGATTTTTTATACGTAGCATGGATAACTGCGCCATCTTGCACATTCACTTTATCACCCATTTTTATAAAATGAACATCACCGCGAAGCACAGCATTATACCAAATACTACATTGTTTTCCCATACTCACTTCGCCCACGATAACAGCATTTTCAGCTATAAAGCAATCTTCCCCAATTTCAGGCGTTTTTCCGTTGATAGTTTTTATAATCATAATAAAAAAGTTTGTTTCAAGTTTAAAGGGTTTAAAGTTTAAGGTTCAAAAAATTCAGTTTAAATTTCTTTCAGGTTTAAATTGGCTGTTGTTTTGATTACTAATAATTGAAAATAAACAAGGCTGATAAAGAAAATTCATTAGACTTTAGACAATTTTTGAATTTGAATCTTGAACTTGTTTTCCTGCTCAACTTTAAACATGAAACCTGAAACTTTTCATACCCTTTTTCTTACTCAAAATAAGCCAATAAATCTTTTTTCTTTGAGGATGATACTAATAGTTCTTTTCCATTTGATACGATAACACTTCCTCCCTTACCTTTTACATATTTAATCACTTCGTTTACGTTCACTAAATACGATTTGTGGATTCTAGCAAACGGAAATTCTGATAAAGCTTCTTCAAAATATTTGAGTGTTTTACTCACCACAATTTTTTTGTTTTCTAGATAAATTTCTGTGTAATTGTCATCGGCCTTGCAATAGATGATATCGGCAACGTTTAATACTTGAAAACCATCTTGCTGAGGCAAGGTTATTTTTCCTTCTACACTTTTTAGGTTCGTCTTTAAAATTTTATCATCCAGCGCATTTTCTTTCTGCCTAATTTCTTTCACATAAGCTACCGCCTTTATTAATTCATCGATACTGATAGGTTTCATCAAATAATAGGCTGCGTGGTTGTTCAGTGCATCAAGCGCATAATGATTATAGGCCGTCACAAAAACCGTTTCAAACGTACGGTCTGCAACTTGATCTAATAAATCAAAAGCATTGCCGAAGGGCATTTCAACATCTAAAAAAACCAAATCTAAATCGTTTTCTTTTATCAAAGCTAAACCCTCTTTTATGGTGGAAGCCTCCCCGACTAAAGTAACTTCTGGGCAGTATTTTAAGATATAATTACGTAGAATTTCTCTGCTATTTGCTTCGTCTTCTACAAGGATTGCGTTTAACATTTACCTATCTTTTTTTTAAAATAAAAATCACCTTTGTTCCTGTCCCGTCCTCATATAAGTCGGTTATAAAAACATCTACAGTGTCTTTATACATGTCGTTTAAAATATCGATTCTTTTTTTGATATTACCCATCCCCTTTGACTTTTGCATTTTTTGATGGGTAGTTTTTAGGGCTGCAGATTTTTTTCTGCCGACACCATTATCAATGATGCTAATTTCAATGACATCTTTTGCTTTTGCTTTTAAGTCTATTTTCAAAAAGCCTTTTTCGTCTTTATACCTCAAACCATGCCAAATGGCATTTTCAATATAAGGTTGAAGTAGCATGGGCGGAATGTCATAAGCCTCAACATCTATATGTTCTTCTACGCTTATGGTATACTCAAACTTATCTGCAAATCGAGAATGTTCTAGTTTCGTGTAGAGTTCTATCAATTCTATTTCTTTACTTAAGGGAATAAAATCTTCTTCTGAATTTTCTAAAACGGCGCGCATGAGCGTAGAAAATTCACTTAAATACCTGTTTGCACTTCGTTCATCACTTTTAGCAATGTAATTATTTACAGAATTTAGAGCATTAAAAATAAAATGTGGATTCATTTGTGAACGGAGCGATTTTAAAGCCAATAAGTTATTGGCTAGCTTTTGTTGCCTGTTACTTCGATAAAAAAAGTAAGTCGTTAAACCCAAAAGTACTATACCGAAGACTAAAGAATAGATAAACCACTTTTGACGTTCTACGAGTTGCTCACTCGTCAAGGCTAAATCGAACTTACTTTGGTACAGTTCTCGCTCCTTTTCTAAGCCTGAAATTCGGTTTTGTTTTGTTGTAATTTCTCGATTGAAACGAGCAGCTCTCGAAATTTCTTGTTCCTTTCTAATATATAGCGTATCAACTAGCGCTACATATTTTTGGTAGGTTTCGTATGCCTTTGAAAAATCGCCCTTGTACTCAAAGACTTCTGATAATTTACGCGTGGCATCTTTTTGAACAATTAAATCATCATCATCATTTGCTTCTTTAATACTTTCTTCTAAAAATGGAATCGCTTCATCATACTTTTGTTGCAGCAAATAGGCGTTCCCAATTTTGTATTTGATGCGTTGTGAAGAAATAGAATCTGAATTGATCCCAACAGGACCATTTTTCACTACTCTCGCCGTTGGTTGCTGTAGCGCTTTTAAATCTTCTAAACTTTTTTTTCGCAGCACCACCTCTTTGTCAAACTGATTTTGTTGGTTGTAAAAATCAGCTACCTTTTCCTTTTCTTGGACTGCTCTTTGAGGTGTTTGTTGCTTAGAAAGTTGCAAGGAGTTCCCATAGTAGACTTGAGCTTTTTCTATATTATCATCAGCCACAAGTGCATCGCCTATTTTTGAATTTAAATCTGTAATTTTAGATGAAATGCCACTCGTTTTAGCGAGATCCAAGCCTTTAGTGTAATTCTCAATAGCACTTTTATTTCTTTTTAAACCCTGAAAAGCATCCCCTAGACCTTCGTATGCTTGAATTTTTTCAACATTTGAAATTCCTTTTTTCTTTAAAACCTTGGTATAGCTATTTTCTGCGTTTAAAAACTCTTGTTGTAACAAATAATTAGTGGCCAACAAGAGTTCAGTTTTTGTTGATTTTTCAGCCGCTAATGCAGCTGTAAGGGCGTCAATAGCCAAATCGTATTGTTTGTAATATTGATATATTTCTCCCAAGGTGGTATAGGCTTTGGCTAGTGCTTTTTTGTCTCCTCTTGGCCCAATTTCACTAATTGCCTTAGTGACAAAGTCGATACTTTTATCAATATTTATTTTTTTATAATAGCTAGCAGAATCTGTAAAAGATATAGATCGAATAGTACTTTGAGCCTCTATGTCAGTATTACTTTTAACCTCTTGTACGTAATCTTGCACCAATACATCGACATCATCATCGCCTTGTATTCGGTGATAAACGGTTTGAAACTCGGTACTCTCAAAACGCAGTTGATCCCCTATAAATGCTTTAATTTTAAACTCGCCTAAACCATTCGTTACGGTATAGCCGCCACTACTCGTGGTTACTCGAACCCCAGAAATTGGTGCTCTATTTTCTTTTCCTGTAACAGACCCCTTAATTTCAAAGCTATAGTTTGCCGGACTGTTTTGCGAAAAACTCGTAAAACAGCCTAAAAAGAAAATACTTAGTACAATTACTACTTTATACATCACTATGCAATATGAGGATAAACTTAGTTGTTTTAAATGATACTAAAAAATGGAAAAACAAGAGTTTAACCTACATATTACATGGTTTTAGCCCTTTAACAAACTCATCATGCACCTAGACGCATTGAAAAGGCAGGTTCCCTCATTGGCTATTTTTTCCAAAAAACTTTAGGCATAGATTTATCCCATAACATTTAATTCTTTAAAATATAGACCTATGAAAAATAGTATAAAAATAGTAAGCTTTGGAATTATGGCCTTAACGATGAGTACAACGTATGGTTCCGAATTAAACCTTAAGGATAAGATACCAGAAACTTTAATGGCTCAATGCCAGGTTATTTCCCATAAGCATACTACAAATACCGTAAAAGTTGCTCTTTTATTAGATACTAGCAACAGCATGGACGGACTTATAGCTCAAGCAAAATCTCAATTGTGGGATATTGTAAATAAATTTGCTTACGTAAAAGCACCTTGTGGAAATGCACCATATACCGATTATATTCGTCCTAATTTAGAAATTGCTTTGTATCAATATGGCAATGATGATCTTTCTTCACACGAAGGGTATATTCAACAAGTTTTGGGTTTTACAAGTGATTTAGACGAAATATCAGAAAAGTTATTCTCCTTAAGCACTAATGGTGGTGAAGAATACTGCGGTAAGGTTATACAAACATCACTTAGCCAATTAGATTGGGGCAAAAATGCTGATCATCTTAAATTAATTTTCATTGCCGGAAACGAGCCTTTTACACAAGGAAAGCTAAATTATAAAGATGCGGTAGCTAACGCCAAAGAAAAAAATGTGGTCGTAAACACCCTATTCTGTGGCAATTACCAACAAGGGATTTCTAGCCAGTGGAAAGACGCTGCAATTTTAACCGGAGGCGACTATATGGCCATCGACCATAACAAAAGAATAGCGTACATCAACACGCCCTATGATGCCGATATTGTTCAGTTAAATACAAAATTGAACAGTACCTATATTTCTTACGGTTCCTTAGGGAGTGCTAAGCTAAAAAAACAATCCTTACAAGATGCGAATGCCATGGAAGTTGAAGAGGCAGTTGCTGTTAAAAGAGCAGTGAGCAAAAGCTCTAGACTTTACAATAATTCGTCTTGGGATTTAGTAGACGCCGCTGATGACTCAGCGTTTGATGTTTCAAAAATTGATAAAAACCTACTTCCTACAGCATTAAAACAAAAATCGAATAAAGAAATTGAAGCCTACATTGCGGATAAAAAAGCCTCAAGAACAAGCATCCAAACTGAAATTCAAAATCTGAATAAACAACGCGAAAGCTACCTATTAAAAAATCAAGAAAAAGCGACAGGGGAACTTGAAAACGCGATGTTGCTTGCCATTAAAAGGCAAGCAGAAAAAAAGAATTACAAGTGGGATGAATAATGCTTAGAAAGCAAAAAAATCCTGTGCTAAAGCCACAGGATTTTTTATTTTTATCTGGTATTGCTATTTTTATTTATTCCGACCTAGTGGATTAAAAAATTCGCTGAATGCCTATTAATAATTCACGGCCGGACATTTACAATCGTAGCGTTTTTCTGATTGTAAAAAGTCGAACCCTAAGGTAATTTGATGAAAACCACCATTATCAAATCGAATATCACCCATTTGATACGAGTAATTATAAGAAACCATAAAGTTTTTATAATTTAGACCAACAATCGGTGTTATTAATTGTAACCTTTGTTGACCAAAAGTTGTCCCTGTAGCATACTGAGCGCCATCAAAACTTCTTCGATAAGATACACCACCCCATACGGTTCCAAAATCCATATTTCGATAGACTTTTGCATTTATATCTATTGTTTTTTCTTGGGTAAAATCTGTCATCTGGAACAAGGTAGATGGCTCAAATTGCCAATCATCCCTTCCAAACACATAGCCCACGGAAAATAAATACCTTCTTAAATTATCAAATATTCCAATATTAGGGTTATCGGTTCTATCCTTGTAATAAATGTTTCTTTTACTACTCAGGGCATTTAGTACAGTGGCATGTGCATAAAATTCCAGAAAATTATAAGACATTCCTAAATCTATATTAAAATAAGCATCACTTATTTTAGAACCCACTAATGCCGGGTCCGGAGTGACCGACCTGAACTCGCTTTCATCCAAGCTACTTTGTAAAATCGTAGTACTTA
This sequence comes from Cellulophaga sp. Hel_I_12, assembly GCF_000799565.1. Taxonomy (NCBI): domain Bacteria; kingdom Pseudomonadati; phylum Bacteroidota; class Flavobacteriia; order Flavobacteriales; family Flavobacteriaceae; genus Cellulophaga; species Cellulophaga sp. Hel_I_12. Next base: position 3,268,160 of record NZ_JUHB01000001.1, on the reverse strand, counting down.
AACCAAAAGATAGTTGATTTAAACTCCGTATCTCCCCACCCAATCTTAAATGATGGGCGTAGGTAAGTTTTAAACCTGATTGAGAATGATACCCATTGGCATCATTAAATAAAATAGCCCCGATGCCACTTCTATCACCTACCCTATAATGGGCATTTAAAGTTTGTAAGTTAGGGGCATCATCAATATCAAACCACTGTTTTCTGGCGGTAAGTCGTACTTTTCCACCTTCACCGATCCCTGCCATAGAAGGATGAACCAGGTAATAATTATCAGACAGGTAATCAAAATATACTGGAATTCCTTCCTGTGCCCAGGTAAAAAGGCTAAAAGCGAAGGTCATTAAAAACGAATAGCGTTTTTTTAGGGTCATGTTTTTGGAGTGCAAATGTTGTAAAGCTTCAAATATAAAATATAACGAGTTAAATATAACAATATTATGCAGAGATATGCTTATGCTTGAAAAACATATGTCAAGGTTTAGCTGTTATAGGCTTCTTAAAAACTGTTTTTACCAAAAATTGGTGATCTAGGCTATCCACTTCTTTTAAATGAAAAAAATAATTTCGTGCTGATTAAAAAAAACACGCTAATTCATTTCGTACTTTTGTAAAAAATTGAAAGAGATGAAAGAATTTTCTATTACGATAGTCGAAACTAATAACCCGGCCATCCTTAAATTTGATACCAATCATTTTATAACGAATAGCACTAATTACGAATACAAGGATATCGACGAGGCTAAAAATTCTCCTTTAGCACAACAATTATTTTATCTACCCTTTGTAAAAACCGTATATATCGCATCGAACTTTATAGCCTTGGAGCGTTTTAGTATTGTAGCATGGGATGATGTAAAAGACGAGGTTGCCCAACAGTTGGTAGAATACCTGAATAGTGGTGAACCTATTGTTTATGAAAATAAAGATCCTAAAAAAGTACCTGCCACAGTGTATGCCGAAAGCACACCGAACCCAGCGGTAATGAAATTTGTTGCGAATAAAGCTATTGTACCCACCGCTTTTGAATTTAAGAATATCGATGAAGCGAAAGATTCTTCACTAGCTAAAAAATTATTTCACTTACCCTTTGTAAAAGAAGTTTTTTTTGATGAGAATTATGTTTCAGTTACTAAATATGATGTTGCAGACTGGAATGAAGTAACTTTTGATATTAGAGAATTGATTCGCAATTTCATTGCCGATGGACATGAAGTAGTAACAGCTGAAAGTGTTGTACAAAAAAAGGCCGAAGCTCCTAAAACGCAATTGCAAGATGCTAATTTAGACGATACCTCAAAAAAAATTATCGATATATTAGAAGAATATGTAAAGCCTGCTGTAGCTAGTGATGGTGGTAATATTCTTTTTAAATCTTATGATGAACCCAGTAAAACAGTCAATGTAATTTTGCAAGGTGCTTGTAGTGGATGCCCCTCGTCAACATTTACTTTAAAAAATGGCATTGAAAATATGTTAAAAAATATGATGGGAGATCAAGTGCAGCACGTGGTTGCTCTGAATGGCTAATTTAAGGCTAAGAATTTTTTCGATTTCATGCTAAATTTCTTATCTTCAGAGAAACATATAAAACAACTATTATGGCCATTTTAAAAGTAATTGAAGTTTTGGCAAATTCTGAAAAGGGATGGGAAGATGCAGCAAAAAACGCGGTATCTCAGGCCTCAAAAAGTGTTAAAAATATACGATCTGTGTATATTAACGAACAAAGTGCAACAGTTCAAGACGGAAAAATTGTAGATTATCGGGTTAATGTAAAAATTACCTTTGAGGTGAATTAACATAGAAAACCCAAAAGAAAACTGTTGGAAGATTTATTCTAGAAAAAAAGCGCAAATTGCGCTTTTTTTTATGCCCATTAATGTCGAAAAGCTCATACGTACCTTAAAATAATTCTAAAGACAATAGTTTTACCGCTATCCATGAATGAGGTTGTAATATGCTATTCATTTTACGTTCTTTGTACTTCAAGAAGTATAGTATTAAAAATAGAACTAAATATGAAAGACTTAGCAAATTATCAAATACATATAGATAATGCCATCAAGTGGCTGTGGGACTCCTTGCCACATTTAATTTTAGCCATCATCCTATTTATTGTGGGTCTGTGGTCGATTAGGTTTATCAACAGGATGGTGAAAAGCTTTTTTAAAAAGCACGAGTATGATCCTTCTCTAGAAACTTTTTTACAAAGTTTAATCAGTATTGTGCTTAAAATAATACTTTTTGTTTTAGTCATCACTCAACTTGGGGTACAATCTTCATCTCTTGTCGCCATTATTGGTGCAGCTGGTTTGGCTATTGGTTTAGCCCTACAAGGTTCATTAGCTAACTTTGCAGGCGGTGTACTCATTTTACTTTTCAAGCCTTTTAAAGTGGGGGATTTTATTTCAGCTCAAGGCGTAGATGGTACCGTACAAGAAATATCAATTTTCACCACAAAATTGACCACCTTTGGGAATCAACTAGCAATAGTGCCTAACGGTCAACTTTCGAATAATAACATTATTAATTACAATGCTAAAGATACTCGCAGGGATAAAATTATCATTGGTATTGGATATGGATCTAATCTTAAAAAAGCAAAAGATATATTATTAGACATTTGTGCCTCGAAAGAGAGCATCCTAAAAGATCCTGAACCTGTAGTTTACGTAGATGCTTTAGCAGATAGTTCCGTAAATTTAACCTTGCGCTTCTGGGCCAAAAATGAAGATTTTTGGGATGCACACTTTCACGTATTAGAGGAAACCAAATTGGCCTTTGATAAAGAAGGTATTGAAATTCCATTCCCACAAGTCGTGCAATACAACAAACAAGCTTAAAAAGTTTTGAATTTTAGGTGTTAAGTTTTAAATATAACTATAGTTATCGTTTCGTTGCGAGAAGCGAGAAGCGAGATAATAGAAAAAATGGTTTTATATGCTATTAGTTTTTAAACTTTTTGCCCTTTAAAAAAAATATTGTTCTATAGCTTTTTCTGCAGCATAAAATCTTTTAAATAATAAGGTTCAAAGTAAGCAACATTTTCAAAGTTGTTTTCTTTGAACTTTTTAAATGAGAGGCTTACCATATCTTTTGCAGAAGGAATAAGCGCTGTTCTATACTTGATGTTGGGTTTGCTTTTTAAAGGCTCCTTACACTTTTCAGCACCGCTTCCTAGCAACAAAACCGTACCTTGGCTACTATACGCCTCAAAAGAATATGCGTCAATAAGCTCAGCCTTGGTGGGTCTAAGTTCATTTAGGTGGGTATCAAAAACACAAGAATAAACTTCCATTCTTCTCGCATCTAAAACAGGTATGATAAAATCTATGGGTTCCCCTTTTGCTTGGTAGGCCATGCTTTTTAAGGTCGAGATTGCAATTAATGGAATATCTAAGGCATAGCAAAGCCCTTTTGCCGCCGAAACGCCAATTCGTAAACCCGTATAAGACCCTGGGCCTTTACTCACAGCAATCGCCTCTATATTTGCTAGGCTTAAATTCGCATCTCTAAGTGCAGATTCAATAAAAAGGTGCAATTGCTCTGCATGAGAATAGTCAGCGCTGTTGTACTCTTTTAATGCGATGAGTTTGCCGTTTTCCGCTATGCTTACAGAACAATTAGTCGTTGCTGTTTCTAGGTTTAAAATTATTGCCATAAGGCAAAGATACATGCATCAGGCAAAACAAAAAAACCAATAATTGCTTATGGGTTTCACTATGCTATACCTAAAAAGAGTTTGGTACTAATCTAAAGAAATAGGCATTCCAAAATAGAATTCTAATACTTTTAATCTAAAAATATAATCGTATTTAGTACGGATTAATTGTGCTTCTGCATCATCTACTCTAGCTTGTGCTTGGCTAAAATCGAAAGAGTTCATTAAGCCAACATCAAATCGTTCTTTTGAATATTCGTATGCTAATCTGCGCGCTGCAACCGTTTTTCCCGCTGCTTCATAAGCTTTTGAAAGATTTTTAACGTCAACATAGGCTTGGTTTACCGTAGTTTCTAAGGCTAATTTCTCTTGTTCTAATTGAATATTTGCTCTATCGATATTTATCTTAGAGCGCTTTATATTGTTTTTTACACCAAAACCGTTGAAAATAGGAATACTTAGTTGAGCTCCATAAGAAATACCATCATTAATCCACAATTGGTCTTTAAAACTTTCTCTAAAAAATTCTTGTGTGGTAACATCAAAACGTTCCTGACTTGAGTATCTAGTGTTATAATTGAAAAAAGCACCAATGGTAGGTAATAAAGCTCCTTTGCTAATTTGCAAGTCTTTTTTAGCTAGTTCAACATTTAATTCAGAAAACTTAATATCGTTTCTAAAGGTTAATGCTTTTTCATATATCGTTTTTGGAGAATTTGTTAAAACCTCTGAAGGCGGTATATCAAAAGATTCATCGACAATGTCAAAATTTTCGTAATCGGTAATTTGTAATAATTGGGCTAAATTAATTCTAGCAATCAAAATAGCATTTTCAGAATTTACAATTTGCTGTTCTTGATTTGCTGCCGTTGCTTCTAATTCTAGCAAATCGCCTCGAGGAACCACACCAGCATCTACCAATTCTTCAGTACGAATTAAATCTTGTTTTGTAAATGAATATTGTGCTTGGAAAACACGCAAAGATTCTTTGTTCGATAAAACATTCAAATAAGCAACCGCTACATTTAAACGGATATCATCTTTTAAATCATCTAAACGATATTGACTTGATATCGCATTCATTTTAGCTCTATTTAAGCGATGTACATTACGTAAGCCATCAAATAATGTAACGTTAGAACTTAAACCTCCTGTGGCTGTAAAAATAGTGGTCGTTACCGCTTGGTTTGTTGTCGGATCAAAAGAAAGTCCGGTTTGCCCCGCCACTGAACTAGATGCATTTAAGCCAGGCAAAAAGTCACCAATAGCATCTGATTTTTCAATCTTTACAGTTTCTAAATCGAGCTCAAATTGTTCTATGGTTAAATTGTTATCTACCGCGTATGCTACACATTCTTGAAGTGTCCATTTTTTTGTCTGCGCACTTATAAAGGCAACAGAAAAAAGAAAAGCTATGAGTACTATTTTAAATTTCATGTGATTTGTTTTTTGATTGTTTTCTTAGGATTGATGAAATCTTATGCTTTTGATGACTCTTCTTCAGTATTTTTTTTGATGGGTTCTGTTTTATTCCAAACTTTTACCTTATCGGCTTCTGTTAATCCTGAAATAATTTCCACATTAATTCCGTCAGAAATACCTATCTCTACTTCTCTTCTTTCAAATACCTGATCACCAACAGATACTTCAACGTAAGGCTTATCAGTAGATTTATCAAATTGCAATAAAGCCTCAGGAATAACCAATATATTCTCCTTTGTTTCTAAAACCAAAGAGGCATTGGCACTGTACCCAGCTCGAATTAAAACATCATCGTCTACATTTACGTCACCTTCAATCTTAAATTGTACCGCTCCCGATTCTTCTACCCCCTTAGGAGCAATAAAACGTAATTTAGCACTGAATTTTTTATCGTTTATGGCACCTAAGCTAATCTCTAAGGGTGCGCCTACTTTTAATTTACCTACCTCGCCTTCGTCTACTTTACCTTCAAAAATCATTTTCGATAAATCCGCAATGGTTGCGATAGTAGTACCATCATTAAAGTTGTTACTTTGAATTACTTGATCTCCTTCTTTTACGGGAATCTCTAAAATGGTGCCAGATACTGTGGCTCTAATAATGGTATTTGCCATAGAAGAACCCGCAGCAGAACCTTTATTAATAATTTGGTAATCCGCTCTTGCGTTACTTAATTCCTGTTGCGCTTGGTTATATCTTAACTGGAAAGTATTGAAGTCTTGGCTAGAAATAACACCTTTATCAAATATGGCCTTATTACGATCATATTCAATTTTTGCATTGTTTAAGTTCAATTGTGCATTTTGAACTCTACCACTTGCCTGATTTAAGGATTGTTCGTTAGGAACCACTTTAATTTTAGCAATAAGGTCTCCCGCTTTTACTTTTACACCTTCTTCTAAATAAACTTCTTCAATAATACCAGAGATTTGCGGCTTTATCAAAATTTCATCTACAGGAACTACTTTTCCAGTAGCGACAGTTTTCTTTTCAATATTGGAAATAAAAGGCTGCTTAGTTTCATAAGTAATTGCCGATTTACTATTGGTTCTTATAAAAAACATGGCCGCCCAAAGTGCTGCTATTACTAAAAGAACAATTACTACGTATTTTACTACTTTTTTCATTTTAAAAATATTTACTTTTTATTGGTTTCGTTTGTTACTCTTCTCTAAGCGCATCTATAGGTTTTATACTTACAGCTCTTTGTGCTGGAATTAAACCTATTAACGTACCTAAAATTATCATGATTGCCAAAGCACCTAAAACATAAGGGATGGGCAATGTTGGATTTGTATATGGAAAATCAGTGTCTTGCGTAAAAAAGTCTATAAGTCTAAGTACACCAGCACCTAAAATAATACCTAAAATACCGGCAACAATGGTTAGAAAAACTGATTCTAATATAATTTGATTTCTGACCTCAGCTGGAGTTGCACCTAAGGCTCTTCGAACTCCTAATTCTTTTGTGCGTTCTTTGACAGAAATCAACAGTATGTTTCCGATACTGATGACACCTGCTAAAATAGTAGCAACACCTACAATGAGCGATAAAAACGTTAATCCTTTAGCAAAACCACTTATTCTATTAAAAATTTCTCCTAAATTAAAAGCACCAAAAGCCCTTTCGTCTTTTGGATTAACACTATGGATACTTTTTAGAACTGCTTTTACATCCTTTTCCACTTGAATAACATCGGCGTCATTATAGGCTGCGATGGTTAACCAATCTACGTTATCTCCAGTATTGTACAGTTTTTTAAACGTTGTATAAGGTATAAAAATATCCGTATCCCCTTCAAAACCGCCTCCTGGAACAAATTTATGAACGCCAACAACCTGAAAATAAATATTATCCACCTTTAAAAAAGATCCAATTGGTTCTTCACCTTCTTCATAAAGCTCTTTTTGTGTTCTTTCTCCGATTACCGCAATTTTTCTGGATTGGGCGATATCTTCATCATTAATAAAACGCCCACCATCATATATTTTCTTGGTTGCTATTTTCGTATAAATAGGATAATCCCCATAAACAGGCGAAGTACTTGATTTAGTTCCTCTAATAACACTTGCCGGACTACCGTCAAAAACTCCATTGGCGTTTCTTGGCGCTATATATTGTATTTCAGGCAACCTATTTTGCAAGGTTGTTACATCGCCTAATTTTAATTGTAATTGACGATCTGTTTTAAAACCTTCAAAGGGCATACTTGCGCTCTGCGCCCAAACGAACATGCTATTCATTGCTGTACTTTCAAAAGCTCGTTCAAAACCATTATCTAAACCTTTGGCCGCTCCGGCCAAGGCAATATAAATAAAAATCCCCCAAAGCACTCCAATAATGGTAATTGCCGTTCTAGTCTTATTCTTTCCAATAGAACCAAAAATCTCCTGCCAGGTGTTGCTATCAAATATAAATTTCATATTATTCGTCTCTTAATGCTACAATAGGTTTGATTTTTGAAGCCCTTTTCGCTGGAATATAACCAGCGATTCCTCCACAAATAATGAGAATAAAAGTTGCAAAAATAGCCACCCCTATATCTATATATGGATTTGTAATAAAATAGTCATCTAAAGCTCCTCCTAAAGAACTCAGGACAGCGATCCCAATAATCATCCCTACAAAACCAGAAATAGTTGTGATGAAAATAGATTCTAATAAAATGGTACCAATAACCGATTTTGGCGTTGCCCCTAATGCCTTTCGTATACCCAATTCTTTGGTACGTTCTTTTACCACAAAAACCATGATATTGCTGATACCTATTATTCCCGCGATGATAGTACCAAAAGCAACAAAAGAAACTATTAATTGTAAAACAACTGCCAATTGCTGATTTTGCTGTAATTGATCGGCTACATTTCTTAAATTAATCCCATTCTCATCTTTGGGATTGATGTATTTTTTAGATTGGAAGAATTTCTTTAAACTATTTTGAAAAGCCATAGAGCCTGCATAGCCAATTTCTGGTTTAAACCCAATAATGATTTGGTTGAGCTTATCCGTATTCTTTTCAATTAATTGTCGTGTTGTAAAGGGAATATAAATAACACGCTCTTCATTGTCTCCGCCGTCATCTTGAAAAACACCAACTACCTTAAAAGAACTTCCGCCGATATCGATAAACTCTCCCATTGGATTTTTATCTTTGAACAAATCTTGAGAAACTAACCTACCGATAACAGCGACCTTGGCTTTCTCTTCAATATCATTTTGATTGAGATAGCGACCAAACATCATAATTGTTTTCTCGTTATATTGATGTGCAGGCCCTACCCCACGATTTGGATAATTATTGGATTCGTTATTGTATTTTACTAAACTGCTTCTATTAATTCGGGGCGTTGTGTATTCAATGAACATTCCGAAATTTTTCTCAATATCTTTTAAATCACTATTATCAAACTCTATAATCCTATTGGCTTTATAGCCCATATAAGGAACGGTCGTTCGACCAGGAAAAACAAAAATAACATTCGTAGCATCGTCGCCAAAAAACTTATTAAAGGTATTGGTCAAGCCATTGCCAAAGCCAAAAAGTACCACAAAAATAAATATTCCTATGGCCACAGTGAAGCCAGACAAAAAGGTACGTAGTTTGTTTTTTTGAATCGTCTCAAAAATTTCTTGCCAATTATCTCTACTAAACATATTGTGATGCCCTTACTTGCTTAACTTTTTTATCCTCCACAATGACTCCATCCTTTAAATGAACAATGCGTTTGCACATATCGGCAATATCGGGTTCATGGGTGACCACTAAAATGGTATTACCCGCATCGTTAATTTTTTGAATTAAGTCCATTACCTCATATGAAGTTGTGCTATCCAAAGCCCCCGTTGGCTCATCTGCTAACAATACCTTGGGTTCTGCAGCCATAGCTCGAGCGATAGCTACACGTTGCTTTTGACCTCCTGATAGTTCGCTAGGCAAGTGAGTAGCCCATTCTTTTAGACCTACTTGTTCTAGATACTTCAAGGCTTTTTCTTGACGTTCTTTACGCCCAACCTTTTGATAATACAGCGGCAATGCTACATTTTCTAATGCACTTTTGTAGTTTATTAAATTAAAAGATTGAAAAATAAAGCCTAAAAACTTATTGCGATACTGTGCCGCTTTGGTTTCGTTTAAATTCTTAATAGGAACACCGTCTAAAGTATAGGAACCTTCGTCTAACTCATCTAACATCCCTAAAATGTTCAATAAGGTTGATTTACCCGAACCTGATGAACCCATGATTGCCACCAACTCGCCTTCTTCTACAGAAAAGTTGATTCCTTTTAATACATGAAGGGAATTGCTTCCCATTTTATACGATTTATGAAGGTTTTTAATTTCAATCATATTAGGTTTTGTTTATTTATTGACTGTTAGACTTACAAATGTTGTAATTGTTACACCATAATGTAAATAATATCTGTTAAAATAAAAATTAAGCTTGCAAATAACCCTTAGAAGGATATAACGCTATGAAAATGAAACATTTATTTTATATTCAAATCTAATTACTTTCTTCTTCTTTTATAAGGATATTCCAAACTTTAATTTTGTCTTTTAAATTAATTCCTGACTTCACCTCCACATTAATCCCATCGCTAATACCTAATTCAATAGCTGTGCGTTCAAATTTTTGTTCTCCGATCGCTTTTTCAACAAAAGGTTTTTTAGTTTTATCATCGTATTGTACCAAAGCTTCTTTTATTGATAGGACACTATCTGCCCTCGCCAATATAATAGAGGCGTTCGCACTTAAACCAGCTCTTATAAAAACAGCATCTTGCTTTTTTAGTGTCCCTTTTATTTCAAATTGTATGGCTCCATTTTCAGCTTTTCCTTTTGGGGCTATATAATCTAAGACCGCAGGAAACACCTTATTTTCTATGGCTCCTACAGTAATTTCTAAAGGTAAATTTTCTTTTACTTTACCTACTTCAGACTCATCAATTTTACCCTCAAAAATCATTTTATCAATATCTGCAATCGCCGCAATAGTGGTCCCTTCATTAAAATTATTACTTTCGATTACTTGATTCCCGACTTCCACAGGCACTTCTAACACCATCCCATTAACCGTTGCTCTTATCAAGGTATTTGCTGAATTTCCATATCCACTAGTGGTTCCAGTTTTTACAATATCATACCTCTTGTTTGCTGCACTATAACTTTGTTTGGCCTGATCACGTGTTACTTGCGCACGTTCTAAATCTACTTGAGAAATTACCCCTTTATCAAATAAAGTTTTTTGACGTTCATAATTCCGATTCTGATCATTTAAATTAATTTTTGCATCTTGAATACCATTACTAGCATCATTTAAAGCGTTAAGATTGGGCACTATTTTGATTTTGGCTAATAAATCTCCAGATTTTACATAATCGCCACCCTCCACATAAATTTCTTCGATAACTCCAGAAATATTTGGTTTTATAAGCACTTCTTCTAATGGTAAAATACTACCGGTAGCCATTGTTTTTTTTACGATGGTTTGGATAGAAGCTCCCTCAGTTTCATAGGTAATTGGATCTTCTGCATTTTTTTGATATAAATAATACATGGCTCCTCCAAATGAAGCCACGATTAAAAGTAAAATGATGATGGTGATTCTTTTTTTCATTGTAAATTGATTTATCTCCGTTAACCACGGATCATTTGATTGATTTCTATTTGTTATTCTGCCCTCAAAGCATCTATTGGTTTTACTTTAATAGCACTTTGAGCAGGGATAAAACCAGCAAATAAGCCAGAAACTATTAAGATCATCAGTGCAATGAGCACCACACCCAAACTTACACTTGGATTTAAAAACATATCTACAGGACCAACGGCATCTAAAAGTGCATTTACTCCATAAATAAACAAGGCTCCAAATATAATTCCTCCCATACCTGAAATAATTGTCAAAAAAATAGATTCCATTAAAATTTGTAGCTTAATCGACCATGGATCTTCCCCAAGGGCTCTGCGAATACCGATTTCTTTGGTACGCTCTTTTACGACTATGAGCATAATATTACTTACCCCAATAACACCCGAAATTAAAACTAAAATACCTACAAAATAGGCGATTAAACGCATAGCCGTAAACAAGCTTTCTACCCTATTAAACTGCTCGTACAAATCAAAATTACCAATAGCACGATCATCTTCAGGATGAATTTTCCTATTTTTTTTCATCAAATTAATGATGCCTTCTTTGAGACTTGTAATAGAAGAGCCATCATTCGCCGTGATGGCCATCCAACCTACATCATTACCTCTATTGAAAGCTTGTGAAAAAGCTGTAAAGGGTACAAAAATTTCTTTTTGCCCTTCTTCGCCATCACCATTATTACTATTTTTTTTGTAAGTGCCCACCACCATAAAATTTACCCCTTGAATTTTTATGTATGATCCTAAAATCTCTTCTTCTTTTTCATATAATGCCGTCCTTACTCCTTCGCCAATGATAGCTATTTTACGCTTTTCATCAATATCAGTCTGGTTGATGAAGCGACCCAATGTTATTTTCATTGGATCTTGCTTAATAATCTCAGGATAGTCACCATATACATTAAATGCACCAACTTTTATTCCTTTGACAACGTTGTTTTCTCCTCTGAACCCACCCAATTGGTTTCGTGGTGAAATAAAACGTAGCTCTGAAATGTTCTCTTTTAAGGCGGTAACATCCTCTATTTTAAAAGAAAAACGTCGTCCTTTAGGAAGTCCTTGATACTCCTTTGAAGTAGCTTGAGACCACATAAACATAGTGTTGGTAGCTATATCTCCAAAATCGGTTTTAATCCCGTTTTCTAAGCCTTTGCCTGCTGCTAAAAGAATAATCAAAATTAAGATCCCCCAAAAAACACCAAAAGCGGTTAAAATAGTCCTAAACAAATTACTCGTTAATACCTCAATGATTTCTCTCCAGCGATCTCTATTAAACATAGTTGGTTTGTTTGTTAATCATCTCGTAGGGCATCAATAGTGTGTATAGTAGCAGCACGCCAAGCAGGAAAAAAACCTGCAATGGCTCCTGAAAGAACCAATAAAAATACGGTGGCTAATGCTACGTTGAAATTTACAGATGGATTTACGATATAATCGACCTCTATATTCGGCCCTATAATTTCTAGGAGCCCCATACTTAAAATTAATCCTGTAAATCCTGAAATAGCGGTCACAAAGATCGATTCATGAAGAATCATCCCAATGATAGCCCAAGGCTTGGCGCCTAATGCTTTTCTAATCCCAATTTCTTTTGTACGTTCTTTTACGACTATGAGCATAATATTACTTACCCCAACAACCCCAGCGATAATGGTACAGACACCAACAAACCAAAAAAATAATTTTATGTTTCCTGTGAGACTATAAAACCGCTTTGCTTCTTCCATAGGATTGTAAATACCTACTCCACCTTGATCATCAGGCGCAACGGAATGCTTTTGTTTTAAAAATGTTTCTACTTTATTTTTAAATTGTATGGATTGGGCCACTGCATCATCAAAGTTGGCGACAGGAGGTAATGAAAAACTTAAGTTATCTAACTTATCAGCACCATTGAAAACTCTTTGCGCTGTAGTCACAGGAATGAAGATACGATCTTCTTCTTGATCGCCACCTTTCTCCTTATAAATACCAACTATGGTGAAAGGTATGTTTGATATTTTGATGATTTCTCCAACAGGATTTTCAACCTTTTTAAAAGCTTCTCTTTTAATTTTGGCACTTATGATGGCCACTTTACGAACTTGCTTTTCATCCTCTTCATTCAAAAACCTACCCGCTAGTAAGCTTTCATTTTCTATAAACTGAACCTCAGGAGTTGTCCCTAAAACTTGATAAATTAAAGCATCATTCCCATAGGTAGTTGTTATGCTTCTTGGACGGTAAAATTTTGATTTATTTTCAATATTCAAATCCATTTTATTCACAATGGTATTGTAATCTTCATTCCTAAATTGAATTTGTCTACCTGGGTTTAGGCCCTTATATTCCTTTTGGGTGGTTTGTGTCCAAACCCAAATACTAGTAGCCGCATCGCCCTCAAATTCTTGGGCAATACCATTTTGCATGCCCTGACCAAACCCTAATAAAATAACTAAAATAAAGATCCCTGAAGCCACGGAAAGTCCCGTGAGAAAAGTTCGTAATTTATTTTTACGTATGGTATCAAAAATTTCTTGCCATCTTTCTATATCAAACATGCTGTTTCTTTAGTTGGATAAAAGATTCTAAACCAGTCATTATACAAGAGACTATAGAAAAGTAGATTCTGTTACAGCAATAGACTTAAATAAATGTTAAAAAAATAATTTGAGCTATAAACAGCCTAAAAGATTGGGCTAACCTCAGACTGAAGTGAAGGAAACAGTAGCGTAAACCTATGTTTCATGGAAGGCTAGAGATTCGTAGTTGATTGAAAAAATTAGGCTTGATGCCTCATTTTACGATACACAAAATAAAATAATGCTCCAACTAAGATGTATGGAATAGCCATTAAGTATACAATACCATCATTAATACCTTCTGCCGTACTTTGCCCTTCTTCGCTTTCTAAAACAGCACGGCACATGGCACACTGCGCTTCTGTTAGCGTCGGGATGAACAAGATTACAAAGAGTAAAACAATAATTTTTAACTTCATGGCATACTAGATTTAAGCGTGAACGTAATAAGGAGATATCATGATATATACAATCACACCTGTTATAGCCACATACAACCAAATAGGAAATGTTATTTTCGCTAATTTTCTATGTTCCTCAAATTTTTTTAAATAGGCCTTGGCATAGGTTCTAAGCACTAAAGGGATAATCACTATAGAAAGAATGATATGTGTGATTAGAATAAAATAATAAAGGTATTTTATGAGGCCCTCACCACCGAATTTCGTAGAGTCTGAAGTCATATGGTACCCTATGTACATGATTAAAAATACTAATGATAAGCCAATACAGGTCGTCATTAAGTTTTGATGTACTTTTCGATTTCCATTTTTAATAGCGAAAACTGCCAAAACCAGTAAAACAGCAGTTATGCCGTTAATACTTGCATAAATTGGGGGCAAAAAGCTTAATGAATTTACATTCGGTAATTTTACCGTAAATAAAATCGCCACAACTACTGGAACGATAATAGAAACTATGGTTATCAGTTTATTAAATTCTTTTTCTCTTTTTTCTAGTGCGTCCATGACTATTCTTCCAATAATTTTTTAATATCCTCTTTTAAAATACCTATTTGTTCCTTTTCGCCATGGTCATTTTCGCCCTCCCTTTCAGCTATGGTGCCTCGGTAGTATATAATTGGATTTCCAAAATCATCAACACGAGATCGTAAGAATCCCTGTTTATCGACCAAAGCGAACATTCCTGCATGTTCAAATCCACCTGGTGCATCAGGCATCTGTTTTGCAAAAATATTGAACCCACTATTGGCTAAATCGTATATAGCTTTGGTATCTCCTGTCATCAGATGCCAATTCATATTGGTGATCCCATATTTTTCTGCATATTGCTTTAAAACCGAAGGGGTATCGTACTCCGGATTAATAGTAAAAGAGGCTACTCCTAAATTATCAAAGTCCTTAAATTGATTTTGAATTTCTACTAAGTTCTCATTCATGATAGGACATATAGTAGGGCAAGTCGTAAAGAAAAATTCCACTAAATATACTTTGTTTTTAAAATCGTCATTAGTGATCAGCAAGCTATCTTGGTTCGTAAAAGCGAAATTAGGAACTTTTCTTTTTTCACCATTCAAAACTATATAGGCCAAATCACCGCTGTTATTCGCTCGATTTAAACGATCTGCTTCGACTACGCTGCCTGTTTTGAGCCTAGTAATAATTTTTGGAATAAAAATAATCCCAAAAATTAAAATGATGGCAGAAACCCAAACGTAGGTGTAATTATTTTTCATGTAATATTTTTAAAGCTCTTAATGCTCAGCGCTATTTTCGTTTAACATCAACTAGTTTTGAGGTTCTTAAATATCGCGATTCGCATTATTTTTCTTTAGTGCAAGGCGATATTCTGCCAAAATAATTTTAACATCATCGATCATTTTATTGTTTATTTCTGCTACTGAAGTTGCATCAAAACCATATAAAATAGCGTTATCTTCTTCTTTATCCCTCCCTCTTAAAGATTTATCTTTATCAATAATAAAAACATAGGGGGTACTGTAGCTAGCGTCTAACTCTAAATTGGTTTTTAAGCTAGAAAATACCGAAACAATCTCGGAAGGTTCAATAAAGATAAATTTCCATTTACTTACATCAGCTAATTCATTCAGTTCTTTTTGCAATTCCTCCACTTTACTTTCAGTTCCTTTGGGTACGATCATGATGAACTGAAAATCCTTAAATTCATAAAAACGCTTATAAACTTTTTGATTTAAGTTGAAGGCGTTTCCCTTTTTTAGATCTACATCAGCTCCCAAAAAACCAAGTATTGTTATTTTATCTTCAAAAGTTACCTGTGCGTTATACGCACTAACGTCTTGGATATTTTCAGTAAGCACTGGAAGTTTTCCAAAATTATTTACTCCGGAAGCAAAAAACAAATAAACTACTATTGGAAACACAAATAAAACAACTAAAACAAATGTCTTTTTCATAAGCTAATCTATTATTTAGCGCTCTAATTTTTTATCTGTTTCAAAGCTCATATTCGACATAAGTAAAGCCCTGTGTTGCTTTAAAACTTAAATATAACAATGAGATGAAAACGAAAAATTTTAAACATCTAAATTTAAAGTACAAAAATAAAAAAAGACGGTCGTAAAACCGTCTCTTTTAACTCTTAATTATAGTTCTTTTAATTTAAAAATTCCACTTTACAAAACCGTTAGAATACACTTCGTGAATGTAGTCTGCTTCAAAAAGCAAAATGAATATTAAATAAGACACTAAGAATATAGGCGTCCAAACAATAGTTCTTCTTAATGCACTACGTTCATCTCTTAAGTGCATAAAGTCCCAGGCTATATAATAGGCTTTTACTAGGGTTAAAATAATAAAAATCCAGTTTAGTAAATGCATTCCTAAAAAGGATGATTGAACTAAATATGCAGGTTTTATAATCCCCAATACTACTTCTACAGTAGTCACCAGGGTTAAAAATATAAGTACTCCCCATATTTTACTAACATTGGACTTAAATTTAACTAAACCTCTAAAAATTTCTAATTTATGATCGTGTGCCATTTTATCTATTTTTTAATCTATTATACCAAGTAGAAGAATGTAAATACAAATACCCATACTAAATCTACAAAGTGCCAGTATAGCGCTACTTTTTCAACCATTTCATAACTCTTTCTTCTTTCGTATGTGCCTAAAATAACATTAAAGAATATAATGATATTAATTATAACTCCCGAGAAAACGTGGAAACCATGAAACCCCGTAATGAAAAAGAAAAAATCAGCAAATAATCTACTACCATATTCATTGCGAACAAGATTTGCTCCTTCTACAACAATGGTTGCTTCTTTATTTAATTTTAGCAAAGAGTCTTCTCGTGACAGTATCGTTTTATGTCCGTTTTCATCTTTCATTTCTGTACGAACTAGGATGTTTGGACTCGCTTGAAACCCTTGTACAACTTCATTTACGGTATAGGTTGGTAAAGACCCTTCATCCATAAACCAAAAACCTTCACTTCTAGTGAGTTGTTCTCGCTCATCTTCAATTATTTTAGCAAAATCTGCTATAGCAACTCTATCCCCTGTGTTGGCATCTACAAATTGTAATATTCTACCCCCTTTTGTTTCGATAGCACCATAATCTCCCTTGATAAAAGTAGCCCATTCCCAAGCTTGCGAGCCTACGAAAATAGCCCCACCGATAACGGTTAAAAACATATACCAAATCACCTTATTTTTTTGCAACTTGTGACCAGCATCTACGGCTAAAACCATAGTCACTGATGACATAATTAAAATAAAGGTCATCAAGGCCACATAAATCATGGGGTAATTTCCATGAACAAAAGGTACGTGGGTAAATACTTCATCCGCAATAGGCCATGTTTCTATAAACTTAAATCTTGTAAAACCATAAGCTGCAAGAAAACCCGAAAATGTTAAAGCATCAGAAACAATGAAAAACCACATCATCAATTTTCCATAACTCGCTCCAAGTGGCCTGTTGCCACCACCCCATACATTTTCTTCTTCACCCGTTGTAACCGTAGTATCCATACTTATATTATAGCGTTAATAAATTTTTCACAAATTTACATTTTTTTTAACTAAACAAAATTTTTGCTTTTAAAAAATGTATAAAAAATAATGTTTCTTAATTGTAAACCGAATATTTCTAATGAGCTAAGCTTTTTAAGCCATTTTTATACCTTAATAAAAGTAAAAAAACAGAATTAAATATAACCAAAGTAAATCTAAGAAATGCCAAAAAGTAGCTCCTAATTGTAATCCCAATAAATTTGTAGGGGTATATTTCCCTTTAGATTGATTATAAATCACCACTATTAATGATATCAATCCGGCGACTACATGCAAAATATGCACCATAGCTATCAAAAATATATAAGAAGTAGTAACACTGCTGGAGGGTCCTGTAAAATAATACCCTTGAGATACAATTTCTGAAAAACCAATAAATTGAAAGCTAATAAAGGCTATACCCAAGCCAAGTGTACTGTATAAAAATGTAGTGCAACGTGAAGATTTACCTTCTTTCATCGCTTTTTTTGCTAAAATATAAGTAAAACTGCTTATAATTAACAATACCGTACTGATATAAAATGATGATGGCAAATTAAAATCTTTCAACCAATCCTCTCTCGTACTACTCACTATGTAAGCACTCGTCCAGCCTGCAAAGGTCATTAATAGACTTGCTATACCAAACCAAAGCATCATTTGTTTTGCTCTGCCTTGTTTTACTTCTAATGTACTTTCTGTTAAATCCATTTATTTTTTATAAAAATTTATCAATCACATAAACAAGGGGCATGAGTGTAATATAACTTACACTTGCTAACATTAATTTTTTTGCAGCGGGGTTATCACGTTTTTCATATAATTTAAAAGCAAAAAACAACATCACAAGCCCTAATATAAAAACGATTAGTGCAGCTGGAATAGATAATTCTAATTTTCCAGTAAACCCAAATACAGGCACTATAGAAATTAGGATCATCCAAATGGTATACATAATAATCTGTAGTGCAGTTCCTTTGTCTTTTTTACCGGTGGGCAACATTTTAAAGCCACCTTTTTTATAATCATCATCGAGCATCCAACCTAAGGCCCAAAAGTGAGGAAATTGCCAAAAAAACTGAATCATAAAAAGTGTTCCTGGTTCAATACCGAAATCATTGGTAGCTGCTACCCAGCCCAGCATAAAAGGGATAGCACCAGGGATGGCCCCGACAAAAACAGAAAGTGGTGTCATTGTTTTTAAAGGGGTATAAGCGCTCGTATATAAGAATATGGAGATGGCTCCAAACATGGCTGTTTTTGGATTCAGGATATATAAGCAAACCAATCCGATGATGGTTAAAACTACCGCTATCACTAAGGCCTGATTAACAGACATTCTACCCGCTGGAATAGGTCTATTCTTAGTTCTATTCATCAAGGCGTCTAAGTCTTTTTCAATCACTTGATTATAGGCATTGGATGCCCCAACCATACAATAACCACCAAAAGCTAAGAGAAGTATTGGCAACCAGTGTACCTCAGGTGCCCCAAGTAGGTAACCAGCAATAGCAGAAAACACAACACTTATAGAAAGTCTTGCTTTGGTAATTTCCTTAAAATCAGCAAAAATCAAAGACAAAGAAGCTTCTTTTGCTGCACTAACTGCCGTTTTCATTCGGTTCGTTTATTGGAGTGCAAAGATACATCCAGATTGCTATTTCTCCAACGAAATTAAAAGGTTTGTGTATTTTTAACAAGGTGTTAGCAATGATCTGTATCCCTAAAAAAAACTCGTTAGGTGTAAGGCCTAACGAGTTAAATTCTTAAAAACCAAGTTTTTTAGTGTAATTGAAAATTAATAGGGATACTAAACGACACTTTTACGGGTTTCAAATGTTGCTTTCCCGGGGTCATTTGTGGTAATTTATCAATAATTCGAGCAGCTTCCCTTTCAAGAATTTCTGCAGGTCCTTTTAATTGAACATCTTCTATAAACCCTTGTTTCCCGATGGTAAACATCACATAAACTTTACCCTTTGTTCCAGTGGCTATTGCTGCTTCTGGGTATTTGAAGTTTTTTTTGATGTGCTTCTGCATTTGAGCTTGAAAACACGTTTGACGTTCCACTTTCGGAACATTTTCACAGCCAGGAAAAATAGGTGCATCTTCTAAAGCTGCGATCGGGATTACGATGTTAGGATCTTCATCCTTTGGCGCTACAATAATTGCATCAACATCTAAAGGAGCTGAATTTTTAGTAGGTTCGTTCTTGTATTCTAAACTATTTGGAACCTCAACGGGGTCATCAACCACTATAAATTCATCAAGACTAGTTGCTTTTTGAAAAACTTTTTTAGTGACTTCTTCTTTTTCGATAACAAAATCTGTAGGAGGGAATTCAACAAGCTCTGGAATTTCTACTTGTTGCGTCATCAGCTTTGGTTGTTTTTTATTAAAAGCATACTCTAAACCAAAATAGACGAGCAACATCGCCAAAATTAAACCGATCTGGAAGTGAACAAATCCGTTTTTTCGTAAATTTGCGTCTTGTTTGCTCCCTTTGGAGCTTACAACATGGGGCGTTTCGCTGCACAACCCATTGCCGTGGACTGTTGCAGTACTTTTTGTACTTTTTTTCATAATAGGAATGTTTAAAGTGTTACTATTTTGTTAAATACAAGAAACGTACCAAAAAAAAATCCCGAGCCTAGGTTCGGGATTTTTAGTTGTAAAAAAAGTTTTGGGTTAAAAAAGCTAGTGGAAACAATGATAAAAATTATCCTGCCCTTAAAGCTATTAAACAAAAAACCCGAGACAATGTCTTCGGGTTTATTCTATAGTGTCAAAAATAGATTACTGTAATTTGAAGGTAATTGGAATACTAAATGGTACTCTAACTGCTCTACCTCTTTGCTTACCAGGTGTCATTTTTGGAAGCTTACTAATAATACGAGCAGCTTCAGCTTCTAGGTTTTTATCTGGTCCACGCATTCTAACGCTACCAATACTCCCATCTTTCTGAATTACAAAGTTTACATAAACTTTACCTTGTACCCCCATTTCTTGAGAAATTTCAGGATATCTAAAGTTTTTACTGATATGCTTGAACATTTGTTCTTGAAAACAATCTCTTAACGCTTTAGCTCCTTTACTTTTTTCACTTTCACAGCCTGGAAAAATAGGCACATCTTCAATAACAGAGAAGGGAATGTCTAAATCTTCTACTACTTCAGCCACTTCAATATCAGCTACTTCAGCAACTACTTCATCTTCATTCGATTCTGTATCTTTAATAACTGTTTCAGGAACATCAGCCTCATCTTCCACAACTTCAATTATTTCAGGAGCTGGTGGTGGCGGCGGTGGCGGCGGTGTTTTTATTTGTTCAGTCATTGGAACTTCTTCATCTAGTAAATCATCGATATTTTGAGAAATGTCGTAGTTTACTACATCGTCATATTTTTTGTACTCCAAGGCTTGCCAAGTAAGAAACATTACCAAAGCCAAACCTCCAACAAAAAATAGACCGCTATTTCTTGAGATATCTGCTTTAGGATTCTTTTTTAATTCCATAGTTCAAAGATTTAATGTGAGCTAATTTAATTATTTATTTATAAATACGAGAATTTTTTTTTATTTTTTAGGTAATTCGTTTTTTAATTAACCGTTTTGAGACTAACCAACCCATGAATGCTCCCAATGAATTTGCCGCCATATCAAAAAAATCACCCTGTCTGTGCTCCGTAAAGCTGTACTGAAATAGCTCAATAATCGTACCATAAATGATAGAAAATCCAAGCACGTACATCAAAGCAGTTTTTAACTTTATTTTAGTTTTTAGTTCCCTTAAGGCAAAGCTCCCTAAAATAGTCGCTAAAAAATAAAACATAAAGTGTACTATTTTATCAAAATGTGGTATCTGGAGGTTGGATGCTATTTTGCCGACGCCTTTAAACGTAAATAAGCTGAGTAATGTAATGAACACCATCCAGCTTATAAACAAAATTGTAAACCTATATTTTTTAAGCACCCACTAGTTCCTTATAATCAGCCTCACTTAACAGTGAATCAATTTCGGAGCTATCGCTAATTTTAATTTTTATCATCCACCCTTTTCCGTAAGGATCAGAATTTACATCTTCTGGGTTATCTTCTAAACCTTCATTAAAGGCAATAATTTCACCTGAAAGAGGTAAAAACAAATCTGAAACTGTTTTAACGGCTTCAACGGTTCCGAAAACTTCATCTTTACCTAAGGTTTCATCTAAAGTCTCAACTTCTACATAAACAATATCACCAAGTTCACTTTGCGCAAAATCAGTTATACCCACTGTAGCGGTATCTCCTTCTATTTTAACCCATTCGTGATCTTTTGTATATTTTAATTCTGAGGGAATATTCATAATGTCGTATTTCTATCTGTTTAGAAAACAAATGTAAAATATTAATATTAGGTATTCAAAAAAAAGTGCGATTTCAATCCTTATTAAAAAACCTAGCCCTACCCTTATTTGGTATCGCAAGCCTATTTTAGATGTTGAATTCTAAAAAAATAAACTCGTAAACTTGATACATTCAGAAGCCTTGTTGTAAAATGGCCTTTTTATAATAAATGAATTTGTAAATTGGTATTAGTAAATTTCAATACTGAAACCTACAACAAACAAGTACTGGTGCATTCAGAAATGGTCAGCACGCCATTAATTACCAAAATTATAGCGAATAGTAAAGCCGGTATTTATCGTGGTTTGTGGAAATGCTGTAGAAACGGCAAACTGAGAAAACGAATGATCGTAGAAAAATAAAGCATTCACATTTTTAGTCAGTGCATAATCTACATTAAACTTTACATTAAATAAATTTTGCCCTGAGGTAATTTGATTATTGTCTAAATCTAAATTTCTAATATAGGTTATGTTATCCCGTAAGGTGGCATCTAATTTAATGTTTAAATCGCCTTTTAACCGTGTTTTTTGTCCTCCAATATTGGTGACCATTTGTACATCTTTAAAGCGATAACCAAGTCCAACGGTATAGTCTTTCCCATTAATTTCAGTAAGTAAACTATTATCAAAGCTTAAGGATAAAGTTCTATTGGTGCGCACTTCTGCCAAAACACTCATAGAATTTTTCATTTCAAAATCTACTTTTACTAAAGGGTTAAATTCATCGGTGAGCACTACATTGCTTATAATGTTATCTGGTAATAAATCTAAATTTTCTGCATTTACAGCTGGCAGACCTTCAGAAAGTAATTGTACTTTCTCTAAATTTGTCTGAAAAGAGTTGATACTGTAAGCCGCTCTGTAGCCATGATTAATGGAGAAACGCTTAAACTTACTCTTAAACCATTTAATATTCATTAAACCCGTATACTTCAAAGTCCAGTTTGGAATAGGAATATCTCTAAAGGCATCTAAATTTACGCGATCTACACCTTGTCCGGTATAAGCGGCAAAAAAAGCAGGTAACAATACTTCTTGACTTGTTTTCCCATACTGTTCTGGAAAACCGTCAGCATCTAGTGCTCCTGGGGCTTGACCTCTATCAGATAGGAGTCTATTTGCTATTGTAATTCGGTTCTGCTTAAATGTTTCAAAAGTTTCTGAAGTAAATTCATCGCTTTGACTAAAAACTGTTCCTAACATGACTGTTGAAACACTAAAGTTGCCAAAATCGTTTCCTAACAAATTATTATACAAATAATCATTGGGGCCAATTTCATCGATTCTAAAGCTTTCTTCATACCTTTTTTGATACTGTCTATCT
This sequence comes from Cellulophaga sp. Hel_I_12, assembly GCF_000799565.1. Lineage (NCBI taxonomy): Bacteria > Pseudomonadati > Bacteroidota > Flavobacteriia > Flavobacteriales > Flavobacteriaceae > Cellulophaga > Cellulophaga sp. Hel_I_12. The sequence continues at coordinate 3,245,085 of NZ_JUHB01000001.1, read as the reverse complement.
GCACTTAAGTCGATGGTTAAATCCTTTACAGGCTGGGCTGTCGCTGTGATATTTAAACGCGTATTAATATTTTGAACAAATTGCTGGTTAAAGTCTGAAAAGGTGGTAAGCCATCCATTTCTTGCGGCTTCAAAACGCACATCGGCTTGTTGGCTACCAAAAACAAAGCCTAATGAAGGTCTTGTTGTTCCTAAAAACCCAATAGACTGGGTGTATCCTGGTAAGGCTGTTCCACTTGTTTGCTCGTAAGCCACATTTAAACGCTTTACCATTGTGACAACATCTATAAACGTATTAAATAAAGGACTTGTTTTATTCGTGTTTTCATTTTTATCGCTTGTCTTTGAGCTAACCGCCAAGGCTTTTGCATTGCCTTTTACCTTTTTAAGACCTACTAAATCATACAACTTCTGCAAATTCATATTCGAAGAAAACTCATGTCTGTGCGAGTTTTGAACCGTATTTATAGTTTCTCCTGCAACTTCAATTAATGCATCGCCACCACGTTGCCAGTCAAAATTACTCGTGTAGCTGTATTGCCCAGTAATAAAGTCTAATACGGGTACCAATTTAAACGGCAAATCGTAATTTAATTGCAATTGTTGTGCATGCCTATTGGGTTCTCCAATATCCCAAAAACCATCCCAGATATCTAATTCTTGATTAATTAAAGAGGCTGAGTTATTATCTTGGTTAAAGTAATTCCGAACAATATTACTATTTGAGGCCTGAATATTTAGGCGCAATGATTTTGTTAAGGTATAATTTAAGGCATACTGCCAATTAAACAAATAATTCCGTTGTTGCAGTAGTGGCAAATCTAAGGCATCAACACCTGGCTCCAAAACATCTCTAAACTGTTGTTGGTTAAAATTTCGATTGATGTTAGAATTTACAGTCACCGTAGAAGGTAGTAAACTCAAATTTAATTCCTTTAACCATTTCCAATACGCACCAGTAAACAGTGAGTCCTTTTTTACAAAAGGTGCAACAGTCAAGGGTTTAAAACTATGGTTATATACAAAGCCAGTAGTTACATTTTGCTCTTGTAAATTGGCTATTTCGAAATCACGATGATTTGTTTCATTGTAGGAGTAATTAAAGGTAAAGTTTTCGATATCGTAAAAGTTTTCCTCGGCCTCTTCCCCTCTATTTTTTCGAACTCCAATGAGGTTAATACTTGTTCTTTTGGTGTAATCTTCGGCTTGTTGTAAAACTTGATCTTTCCCTTCCTGTGTTGTTTCAGCTGCAATACGATCGTTTAACTTTAAATCATCATAAACAGGATCGAACTCTGGAGTAATCATTTGTTCGGATACCCCATAATTAAATGGTAATTGAATTCCCCATTTTTTAGGAAGTAATTGTCCCATGTTTAAGTTGGTCACCACATCATAGGATATCGCATCTTCACGAGCTCTTTCATTTGGCATTTGATCTACGGCTCCAAAGCCTGAAGTACTTTTGCTACCTGTGGCAGAAACATCAGCAAAATCTGCAATATTTAAATCTACGGCTGCAATACTTGCCCATCCGCCGTTATTATCTAAACCTGCCAAGCGCAACTCATTAAACCAAACTTCTCCCCTTGCAAATTGAGAACTTTGGTTTTTTACACCCACCATCATACTTCGTAAACTGCCTAAAGATGGGTTTCCTTTGATACCAATTCTGGTAACGCCAAGCGTTCTAGGAGCAAATTCTGTTACAGGAATAGCATCGCCATCAATAATATCGTAATAACTAATCTGATTTAAGGTTTGATTGGCAATGCCAAAAGATTTTACTTTACTCAAATCAGCTAAATCTATAGCCAATTCGTTCATTTCTGGCCATATATCTTCAGCTTGCGTAGCGCCAAAATCAGTAAACGATAAAGGAATTTCTATTTGATAAAAATTTTGAGAGAAATCTGTTCCGATTCTTAAAAAACCAACTAAAGGTATTTCACCATCTAAGTAATCTGAATCTGAAATCTCTTCCGCATGCATAAACATTCTCAATTTTTTATACTGACGAACATCTATATTTATATTTTTAAATACCCCTCTTGAATCTTGTGGCTCTAGATTTTCAACCGCAAAAGATAAGGATTGCTCATTTTGACGAATTAAGGTATTGTTGTTGTTCAATTGTTCTCGGATAACCCCTGGCGGTAATTTATAAGGGATAGGTTCTCTTCGCTCATTTTCTGTGATGTTCACGGTATTTACATCAACTAAGGTCATATCGTCAGCAACGTTATCGTCAACCCCTGGTTGTAATGTTTTAGCATACGTTCTCCAATCACCTCGCACCAAATCTAGAGTTGCAAAACGCAGTGATACATCACTTGAAAAACCTGTTAAGTACATCCTTAAAAAACTGATGGATCTAAAATCTGATATTCCTCCTATAGCATTCGAAAAGTTACTTAATGGAATTTTATATTGAATCCAACGGCTTCGAACCTCAGAACCATCAGGAATATTATTTCCCGAAAGTACATTCTCTCTAATATCAGTAACATACTGATCATTAATAGTGGTGTTGGGTTTAATCGCAACCCGATACTCGTAATAACTATTAATGGTATTCATAGTTAAATCGCGATCAATATCTTCAACATCAGGTAAGGTGGTTGAACCCCTATTGGTATTGGTTACTTGTACCGGAGAGTTCCCCTCTGGGTTGTTAAAATCTAAATAGCGTTCTAATATTCCACCTTCTCTATTTAAGTAATATTGGTAGTTATCTAAAGCAGGGTCAGCGCCTGTATTGTTCGAGTAAACCGATGCTTCATCAGCATCATTTAAACCATCAAAGCCCACATCTTGCAAACCTCTATTATTTTCATTCACATCAAAGGCATACACTAAAGACTGTGTTGCGGGTACTTGACCCCAAGATGTTGGCGCCACCAAGTCATTACTTTGTACGCCTGGCAAGCCGTTTTCGTATTGCTTACGACCGTCTTTTAAAATGTCTTCTGAAATATTTCCTAAGTTAAACACTAATTCTCCTGCGCTCGTTGCAACTCCGTCTACATAAGGATCTAAGACCCAAAACTGCACGAATTCAACATTCGATTGCTCAAAATTGGTACTACTTAAAGGACGCATCATCCCGCCCCATTTTTGATTGGGCTGTTCTGTCGCAAAATTAGGATTGTTATTATAGGGGCCTTTTGTATTTGGGTAATACACCAAATCTAAGGTAGTTTGAACTCTGGACTGGCCTTGCGCTTGGTCGGTTTCAGGAAATACCTCATCGATAAAAACACGTCTGGTCTGATTCAAGGAAACATCTGAATCAGAAATGCCTGAAGGTCTATCTCTAATAGAATAAAATATGGGATCCACGGAATACCAAGCCATTTTTGAACGCCCATATCCATTTTCTAAATTGGCATCATCAGTCGGCGAACTGCCTGCTAATTGTCCCCCTGGTAAAAATTCTAATGGGGTACTTGCTAACGACCATCCTAGAGAAGAGCGGATATCGATTAAGGATTGTGCGCCTTCAAAATCATCTAAATACGTGGTTGATTCTCCATTAAAATCATCATTTTTTGGCGTTCCAGGACTTAAAAAAGCGACTTCTCCCCGTACCGATACGTTAGATGGAACATCGGTATCTATGTTTGGTAATTTATTGACTAACCTAGTTAAAAAAGGAACTTCAGTTGAAAAATTGCCATTCAATCCAAAAATAGTATTGTTTACAGGCTCTAAGCCATAATTTGCTTTTTGGGTTTGAGGTCTTTCATTTAAATTTATAAGCGTACCACCTAGCACAAAATTATTATTAATTTGATGTTCTATATTAATACCCGTATACCTTCTAGCTTGTTGTCCAAAAACCGCTGTATTTTCGACCGATATGTTAATAGGTGTATTTGAAGCTTGTAAAGAAGGGTCTGTTATTTGAACCGTTCCTGCAATATAATTTACAGTGTAATCTATCCCTTCTTGTAACTGGCGACCACCCGCAGTAACGCGAACTGATCCACGAGGAACATTAAAAGCCCCAATAGGAATACCATTATTTCCTTCGGATTTATAGCGTCCTTTTAATAAAAATTTGTTTTTATCGGCGTCTTCTAAAGCAGCAGCCTTGGTAAGGGAGTACATGCTCCTAAAAACGTATTTCTTTTGATTTTCGTTATAGCCCTGCTCATTAGTTACATCGTATACTCCACCCCCTAAGGTCTCAAATAAAAACGCTCCAAAAGGCTCGACTTTTGTAAATATAATTCTACCACTTTGGGTATCGACGGTTACTCCTGGTACGAAATCAAAAAAACCATCACCACCAGGCTGTGCATCATTGTAAATATTTAAGCGGTCTAAGTTAAAGAGGTTTAATAAAATACGTTCCTCTAAATTAGCAGGCCATCCATTGTCATTTACTTTCGTAATATAGTTCCTTGGGGTGGGATCTGAATATAAAATATTTAACTTAAAATCTTCTTGACTTAGCCTAAATGCACCTGTGGTATAGATGTTCTTCATCATTAAATCCCATATGGGATCAGAAACATTCGTAACGTTACTTTTTAATAATTTAAGAATTAGGGTGTTGTTATTGATGATAGGACTTGCACCGCCCGAAACGGTAGTGGCATCAATGCCACCGTTAGCAAACTCACCTACTTGATACACTTGACCTTTGTAGGTGTATTGATAGGCCACTGCTAAAACCTCATCGTTACTCAAGCGTTGATTTAAAGAAATATACCCTAATTGCTGATCGAATTGAAAGTCACGTACTTCTTCTAGTTTTCTTGCGTTTTCTAGAATAGCATAATCAAAGCCTTGATTTATTTGATAACCTGGCACATTAAAACCTGCCTCAACGGTTGCAATATCTCTAATTTGAGCTGTTAAAACTCCTCCGTTATCTATTAATTTAGGGTCAAAATCGTTGGCTCCATTTCTAGGTAAATCACCTGCAGTACTGCTATTAAAAAACCCAGGAGGATTACCATTTAACCTACCTATTCTTGTTTTTTCTGCTTGTGCTTCTCCTAAATCCTGAATAGCCACTACATTTCGAACATTTAGCGTTTGTTGGCTTCTATTGGTGACCCAAACCTCAATACGTGTAATTTGTACGGGTGTATTTTTATACGGATAATTAATCAAGGCATTATCGTACGTATCTCTAAAAAATTGTGATAAGAAAAAGTGTTTGTCTTCTTCGTAATCAAGGGCTGTAATTGAAAAGTCATTTAGGGTACCTCCCCCTTGAGCTACTACGGTACTGTTCTGAGATTGTTGGTCCGAAAATACGGTAGTTACTGTAGTTTTTCCAAATTGTAGTTGGGTTTTAATCCCAAAAAGACTCTGAGCTCCTTGTATTAAAGAACTGTTTAAGGGCATATTTACATTACCAACTTCAATTTTCTGTAAAATATCATCTTCTGTCGGTGTGTAATCTAACTTAACTATATTTTGAAAATCAAAAGTTGCTTCGGTATCATAGTTGGCGTTTACTTGTAACCGCTCCCCTATTTTACCTAACATGCTCAACCGAATTTGTTGATCAAAATCAAAGGCTAAATTTGTCCTTTGGCGCGGCGAAAGTGATGGATTGTCGTTCTTTTGCCAAAGCACTCCTAAATCCATAGCAATAGATCCTTGAGGAATTACTTCAATGGTATTACCTCCAAAAACAGACTCAAAAAAATTATTGTTTACGTAGAAATTGGGTAGTAAATTTTTTCTTGCTTCTTCACTTCCTTCTTTTTTTCCGGAGTAGGCATCAATCTTATCTTTAAAATAAGATCTCATATTTTCTTTTCGGGCTAGTGCTTGATACTCCTGCGGCGTTAAAATAATAGGATAGCTAATATCAAAATTTCCAACAGATTCTGAATAAAAATAACGATCTAATTTTGGATCGTAGGTGTACCTTGAAAGGATACTTTTAGGATTTTTTAATTGAAGTTTCCCTAGTGCTATTCCTGTTTGTACAGAGTCATTTTCTTGTTCAGTTGTCTCTTGCGCATAGGTCATGTGCGAGACACCAAAGAAAATTACAGATACCAGTAGTAGCCTAAATCTAGAAGATTTAAGGATTAATTTTGCCCTTTTTTTCAAACTTCTTACAAATTTTTGAGTGAAAGCTTTATGATATCTTCCACGCTTAAGGAAGCATCTTGACTTACGATTTTGTCCACAACCCTTTCAGATTGCTTACGCACAAAACCAAGAACTTCTAAAGCAGATAACGCTTCATCTTTATTTGTATTGTTTAAAGTGGCTGAAACTTCGTCAATATCGTAGATTTTTAAAACTTTGTCCTTCAAATCTAGAATTACACGTTGTGCAGTTTTTGCTCCTATACCCTTTACAGACTGTATAGAGGCAACGTTACTAGTCGCTATAGCATCTCTAATTTGCATGGGCTCCATGGAAGAAAGCATCGTTCGGGCCGTGCTTGATCCTATTCCTGAGACCGACAGTAAAAGTCTAAAAATTTCCCTTTCAGATTTCTCATAAAAACCAAATAAGGTATGAGAATCTTCCTTTACTTGAAGATGTGTAAAAAGGCTAATATTTTCAGCATCTAAAATTTTAGAAAACGTATGTAAAGAGATGTTGACAAAATAACCCACACCCCCACACTCTACTACTACATGTGTAGGATTTTTCTCTACTAACTTTCCTTTTAAATGATGAATCATAACTGCTATTCTCGTTGTTGGTTCTGGCTCTTAGCTAAATTAAAAATCTTCTATGGTCACTAAAGCTTCAAAATTTTTACTCCTTAAAAATTTAACTTCCTGAAAAATTACTCTTTCGCTTTTTTACGTTTTTCTCTTTCTTGGGCATCAATAACGGCAATGGCCACCATATTTACCATTTCATCAACCCCTGCCCCTAATTGAAGAATATGAACCGATCTTCTGAGCCCTAACATGATGGGGCCGATACTATCGGCTTTATTTAATTCTTTCAATAATTTATAGGTAATGTTGGCAGACTCCAGATTAGGGAAAATTAAGGTATTTACTTTTTTTCCTGCTAACTTAGAAAAGGGGAACTTACTTTGATGTAAGTCTTTGTTTAGGGCAAAATCCATCTGAACTTCACCATCAACCACTAAATCAGGAGCTGTTTCATGTAAAATTTTAACGGCGTCGCGCACTTTGGTTGCATCTGGATGACTTGAAGAACCAAAATTAGCATAAGACAACATCGCCATAACCGGATCAAAACCAAATGTGGTTGCCACATTGGCCGTCATTTTAGCTATTTCAGCAAGCTCGGAAGCTGTTGGATCTATATTTATGGAGGTGTCTGCCAAAAACAAAGGGCCACGCTCCGTAATCATAATATTTACCGTAGCTACTTTTTTAACATTTGAAGCCCTACCTATCACTTCAAAAATGGGTTTCACAACCGTTGGGTAAGCTCTTGAGTAGCCCGAAATCATGCCATCAGCATCCCCTTCTAAAACCATCATGGCCGCAAAATAGTTGCGCTCCCGCATTTTAGATTTTGCGCCATACAGAGAAACCCCACTCCTTTTTCTATTCTCCCAAAATTTAGTGGCGTACTGATCTCGTTGTGTCAGGGATTCTTTATCTTTTGGATCAAGAATAATCAAATCAGCATCAAACTCTAACTCGTTTTTAAGCTCGGTAATGAGCTCTTTATTACCCAATAAAATAGGAATCGCAATGCCTTCTTCAAAAGCAATTTGTGCTGCTTTCAGAACATCTAAATGTTCAGCTTCTGCAAAAACAATTTTCTTGGGACTCATCTTAGCCCTGTTATGCAGTAGACGAACAATTTTATTGTCGTTGCCCAAACGCAGCAACAATTCTTCTTTATACTTATCCCAATCTTCTATGGGGTTTTTAGCTACTCCACTTTCCATAGCAGCTCTAGCTACTGCAGGCGGTATTTCGGCAATAAGTCTTGGGTCAAAAGGCTTTGGAATAATATACTCCTTACCAAAAGTGAGTCTAGTTTCTCCATAAGCAATATTTACTTGCTCGGGGACTGGCTGTTTCGCTAAATCTGCTAAGGCCTTAACCGCTGCCATTTTCATAGCTTCGTTTATCTTTGTTGCTCTGACATCTAAAGCACCCCTAAAAATAAAAGGAAAACCCAGCACATTATTTACTTGGTTTGGATGGTCAGAGCGACCCGTAGCCATAATAATATCTTTTCTAGTTTTTACGGCTAAATCATACTCTATTTCAGGATCAGGATTAGCCATGGCAAAAACAATAGGATTTGCAGCCATAGACAACAACATCTCTGGCGTTACAATATCGGCTATTGACAGCCCCACAAAAACATCGGCATCGACCATTGCTTCTTCAAGGGTATCTATTTTTCTATCCGAGGCAAATTCTAATTTCTCTACAGATAAAGTTTCTCTATCTGACCTAATAACCCCTTTACTATCGAGCATCACAATATTCTCGTCTTTTGCGCCAAAAGCCTTATACAATCGTGTACAAGAAACTGCGGCTGCCCCTGCCCCACTAATAACGATGCGTACTTCGTCGATGCCTTTATGAGTCAGTTCTAGTGCATTTAAAAGCGCGGCGGCTGAGATGATCGCTGTTCCATGCTGATCGTCATGCATTACCGGAATATCAAGCTCTTCTTTTAATCGGCGTTCTATTTCAAAAGCTTCAGGTGCTTTTATGTCTTCTAAATTAATTCCTCCAAAAGTAGGAGCAATCATTTTTACCGTTTCGATAAATTTCTCTACATCTTCGGTATCAATTTCAATATCCATACCATCGATATCAGCAAATATTTTAAACAACAAGCCTTTACCTTCCATGACGGGCTTTGAAGCTTCAGGACCAATATTACCTAATCCTAATACGGCTGTACCGTTTGATATTACAGCAACTAAGTTTCCTTTGGAGGTATATTTGTAGACATTTTCCTTGTCTTTAGCTATTTCTAAGCAAGGCTCTGCAACCCCAGGAGAATAGGCTAAGGCTAAATCGCGCTGGGTTGCATAAGGTTTTGTGGGTACAATTTTTATTTTGCCTGGTTGAGGCTTTGCATGATACACTAATGCCTCACGTCGTTTAGATTCTTTACTCATAATACAGCTTATTGAAAAACAAATTTACATGGAATCTTCGGAAGAATGCTATGATTGATGCAGAAAAAAGGCATTAAATAGTATTTAATGCCTAACTGTATTTTTAAAATTATACCCTTTTTAATTTAATTCTTGTTTAGCAACTGCCACGTTTAATCGTAAAGCCAAGACAGCAGCTATTACAAAAAACACCCCGCCAAATAAAATAGCATTGACGGCACTATCTCCTAATACATATTTAAATATAGGACCAAAAGTTAATGTCTCTATTCCCATAGGAATAACAATCATCATATTTAGAATCCCCATATAAACGCCTCGTTGGTTTTGAGGAACAATTTTCGAAACCATGGTGTACGGAATTCCCATCATTGCCGCCCAACCTATTCCAAATAAAACCATAGGCACTAAAACAAGATCTGGGTCTGCGATATATGGAATTGAGAATAAGGCCAAAGCAGTTCCTAAAAGGCTTAATGCATAAATTTTCTTTCCACCAAACTTGAGGGTTAGTGGAACTAGGGCCAGTGCTACTACTGCAGTCACAATATTATAGGTTAAACTCATTTTAGCCGATTGGGCTGCCGCCGTTGAAATATCAAAATTCATAGTCGACATAAACAAAGGTGTTATGTACTGCCAATACACAAATAAGGCATACCATTGAAAAAGATACACCGCAGAAAGCTTCCACATAAATTTGGGCATTTCTTTTACCGCTTTTGAAATTTCTCTAAAAGGCATTTTAAAACGATCCGCGAAAGACATTCCTCTGTAGCTGTTTATTTCTATCATTTCTTCATCCGAAGGAGCAATTTCTGGTGTTTTTAAGACGGACCAAAGAATAGTTGCCACCGATAAAAAAGCGCCAATAAAAAAGGAATAATACAACCATTTAGGAATTTCACCAGCGATTTCTGTAGCGCCACCGAACCAGTCTTGAAACCAAATAATAGACATCATAGCTAGTGCAATCCCCCCACCCACAAACAAACTTTGCATTTGATACCCAAAACTCAACTGTTTTTCTGGTAATTTATCACCGACAAAAGCACGGTAAGGCTCCATAGCCATATTGTTCCCGGCATCTAAAATCCACAACAAACCAACAGCAAACCATAGTGTTGGACTTAATGGAAAGGCAAATAAACAAAGACTCCCTAAAATAGCGCCTAGTAAAAAAAATGGTTTTCTTCTACCCCATTTTGGAGACCAAGTTTTGTCAGATATAGCTCCAATTATTGGCTGTACAATTAATCCAGTAACTGGCCCAGCAATGTTTAAAATAGGTAGCATTTCTTCCGATGCCCCTAAGTATAAAAAAATAGGATTGATGGCTGTTTGTTGGAGTCCAAAACTGTATTGAATTCCTAGAAATCCAACATTCATATTAAAAATTTGCCAAAAGCTTAAACTAGGTTTTTTAATTTTCATTTTTAATTGGTTGGTTTTTAAATTGACTTCTAATTTCTGAATTACAAAATATATGGGAGAAATTTGACCCTTTACTCCTTATAGTCATGGAAGATAGCATTTTAAAATAGTACTTTAAAAAATCACACTAAATAAAATGTGCAAAGTAGTCATGAAAACTATAGCGCTGCACTTTTAAATCCTTTCTTCCATTTGATTTTTTAATCTAAAAAATCAATATTTCGCTTCAAACCAGAAAACTTAGTTCGCTTTACAGCGGATTTTTGAAATACTTTTTTAAAAACATCTTCTGTCAGTTCTTGCCAATCTTTTTTTGTGAGTGCCAATAGTTCAGGATGCGGATTAAAAAGAGGTTCATTATGTGGTTTTGAAAACTTATTCCAGGGGCAAACATCTTGACACACATCACAACCAAAAGCCCAATCATCGAACTTACCTTTAAATTCATTGGGCAATTCATTTTTTAATTCGATGGTAAAATAGGAGATACATTTACTGCCGTCGACCACATAAGGTTCGGTAATGGCTTGCGTTGGGCAGGCATCAATACAAGCTGTACAGGTACCGCAATGGTCGGTCACCGGAGTGTCGTAGATCAACTCTAAATCGATGATCAATTCAGCAATAAAATAAAATGAACCTACTTTTTGGGTGAGTAAATTACTGTGTTTTCCAATCCAACCTAAACCGCTTTTGGCTGCCCAAGCTTTATCTAATACAGGTGCTGAATCTACAAAAGCCCGACCGCTAACTTCCCCTATTTCTTCACTAATAAATTCTTGTAACGCTTTTAGTTTACTTTTTATCACGTGATGATAATCGTTGCCATACGCATATTTTGATATTTTAAAAGTAGCATCAACTTGCGTTTCCTCAGGATAATAGTTCAGTAGTAGCGAAACCACCGATTTTGCACCATCGACCAACAACCTTGGATCTAAGCGTTTGTCAAAATGGTTTTCCATGTATTGCATCTCGCCGTGACTATTATTTCGCAGCCATTTTTCTAGGCGTGGAGCTTCTTGCTCTAAATAATCAGCTTTAGAAATACCACAAGACAAAAAACCAAGTCTTTTTGCTTCATCTTTTATTAATTGCGTATATTTCTCCTTTGAAAACATAAATTTGAACCCAGTATAACTATTAATTTTTAATTCGCATCATAAAATAAAAAAACAGTATCAATGTAACAATTTTTATTTTTGACTACTAACAAAGCGTACCAATTTAAACAACTTAGATGATACATATTGAAAAACTAACCAAATCTTTTACGGCAACCACCAAAAAAGGATTCAAAAAAGAAACCACTACTGTAAATGCAGTCAATGAAATATCCTTTGATTGTAAGCCTGGCCGAATTTTTTCATTGCTAGGCCCCAATGGTGCAGGAAAGACTACAACATTAAGGATGATTGCAGGCATCATTAAGCCAACTTCGGGTACTGCTATTGTCGATGGTGTTGATATTTTAAAAAACAGTGATGAAGTTAAGAAACACATCGGATTTTTAACGGGTTCTACCGGTTTATACGAGCGTTTAAATCCTGATGAAACAATTGATTTTTTTGGAAAATTATATAAAATTCCTGAAGCTCAGTTAAAAGAAAGGAAAGAATATCTGTTTGAAAAATTGGGTATTAACGAGTTTAGAAAAAAAAGAATGGGACAAATGAGTACCGGGATGAAACAAAAAGTGTCGATTGCTCGGACCCTTGTTCATGACCCAGAAGTACTGATTTTTGACGAACCAACTTCAGGGCTTGATGTAATAACAGCCGAAAGCATCATTGAACTTATTCGGGAATCTAAAGAAAATAACAAAACGGTAATTTTTTCTTCTCATATCATGAGTGAGGTAGATTTGTTGTGTGATGATCTTGCCATTATCAATAATGGAAGTATTATTTACAACGATACCTTTGAAAACTTTAAGGGAGAAATGAAAGCAAAAAATTTAACTCAAGAATTTATTAACCGTGTAAAAGAAGCGTAATAAGATGAACGATTTACTTATAATTATAAAAAAAGAGCTTACCGAGCTTCTAAGAGATAAAAAAACGATTATTAACTCTATTGTTTTACCCACTGTATTGGTGCCTATTTTAATTTTTGGCGCCATGAAGGTGACTGAAATGATTGAAAAAAGCAATCAAGAAAAATCTGTAAAAATTGGACTTGTAAATGCGCCTTCTTCCTTCTACGATATTGTTTCTAGCGATACCCTAAATAAAATTACGGTCTATGAAGAGGCAAAAGATTTTAAACAATTAATTGATGACGAAACCATTCAAACTGCTATTGTTTTCCCTGCCGATTGGGATACTAAAATGAATAGCCTTAGTACTAGTGAAGTACAAATTTTTAGAAATGGCTCTAAAGACAATGTAAATAATCGTGTTACTAGGTTAATTGAAGGCTATAATGCCAAATTAAAGGAACAACGTATTACTACTCTTGAAATTCCTACCGAAAAATTAACACCGTTTACCGAAAACTATGTTGAAGTCGGAGAACAAAAAGAAGTCATCGGAAAAAGAATTGGTGGTTTTATTCCTTATTTATTTATACTCACCATGTGGGGTGGCTGTTTATTAGCGGCTGTTGATCTGGTAACAGGAGAAAAAGAACGCAAAACAATTGAAACTACCTTATCGTTGCCCATTTCAAAATTTAAGGTACTTCTAGGAAAAACTATTGTGGCTTCCTTATTAGGTTTTATTCCTGCTTTATTGAATTTAGTAGGCTTAATTGTGGGACTTAAACTTATTGATGGTATTCCGCCTGCTTTTAATGAAGCTATTGGCGAAATGTTGAGTATTCAGTCGATCACTATGATTTTATTATTACTGATCCCGTTTTCCCTATTTTTATCTGGGTTTATTATTGCTTTAGTAGCGGGTGCAACCTCTTTTAAGGAAGCACAAAGTAAGGCATCCCCTATAATTATGTTAATCATTATTCCCTTAGTGTTGGCACTGATGCCAGGAATAGAATTAACATGGAGCACGGTTTTAATTCCTGTTTTAAATATTGGTCTTGGCGTTAAAGAAATTATGGCGGGTACCATTGATATGGTACAATATGCGGTGATTCTTCTATCCCTATTAGCCTTTGCTGTTGGTGCTGTGTATTTCAGTTACAAGAAATTTTCAGACGAGAATGCAATTTTGAAGTAAGTATTAAGAATTCATAGAAAAGCCTGACTATTAGTATTTTAGTCAGGCTTTTTTGTTTTGGTTCGATCTATTTTATTCAAATTCTGGGGATAAATTGTAAAGGCACTTCCTTAGGTTTTAAAGAAATTAGCGGGTTGATCTCTACCTTGTTACTATCAGTGGTAATTGTATATTTTTTTAGAATTTCGGCAACGGTAATAATCATTTCATACATCGCAAAATTATTTCCGACACACATTCTTGGTCCTGCACCAAAAGGATAGTAATACTCTTGATATACTTTCTTATCGATTTCATTAAAACGATCTGGGTAAAAGCTATCTGGCTTTTCCCAAAAATCTTCATGCCTGTGCAACTCATAAATACTCATCAAAATCATGGTACCTTTTGGGATGTGCATGTCTTCAAAAGTATCATCTTGAATGGCTACTCTATCAATTACGTAAGCAGGTGGAAACAAACGCATAGCCTCTTCAATACAGTTTTGAATATAAGGCAGCTGCGCCAAGTTAGGTAAAATAGCATCTGATTCTAAATTTACCTTTGTAGCTTCTTGGTATGCTTTCTCTTGCGCTTGGGGATGCTTGGCGAGTAAATACAGTAAAAAACTAAGCACATTTGCCGTAGTTTCATGACCCGCAGTAAATAAAATTAATACCTCGTCGATCAATTGCTTTTGAGGCATGGGCGTACCATCCTCATACCTTGCCTGCAAAAGCATATCTAGAAGATCGTCTTTTTCAAGGGTAGCATCGCGTCGGTTATTGATTAAAGTTCCTAAAAGTTGTTTTGCTTCTTCAGATAATTTTAAATGTTTATCTATTTTTCCACTTAGTTTAAACCACCAATTTAAGTATGGTTGACGCATTTCTTTAATCAACATACGCTGATTGGTCTCGGTTACAAACTGCAAGCGGTTCATTTCTTCCCGAATATTGTCATTACTGAAGAGCGATTGTGCTACTACCTGAAAGGCAAGGTTACTCATTAAGCCATAAACATCAACCGTTTTATGAGATGGGATGCCCTTAATTTCAGACAAAATAGCCTCACGTACTGTCGTCATTAAATTGGCTAACTTTTTCTTATGAAATGCGGGTTGTACCATACGGCGATGCGTTCGCCAATGTTCCCCGTTTGAGGTTAATATACCATTGCCAATATACTTCGCTAAGTCTTTAGTTTGTAAGGTAGATTTTTGATATGCTTTGTGTTGCTTTTGAAGAATATGCTTTATAAAACCGGGGTTTTTCGTAAACACAATATCTTGATTCCAACCGGTTTGAACTTTAAAAGTGTGTCCAAATTCCTTAAATTTTTCATTGTGAAAAGGCAAAGGGTTTTTAAGAATTCGCTTGCTATTCTTAAGGACCTCTAAACGGTTCACTGTGTGTAGGTTTTTCATTTAAATAAAAATCACTGAATCTATTATCGCTATAATTGTATCGCCTACCTAATGCTGGGAGCGTTGGCGCTACTCTTAGTTTATTACATGCCCAACTAAATGTCTGGCAGGCAGATTAAAGGCTTTCTCTAAAATAAACCTCCTTGAATATTCCCTTTAATTCTTCCTAAATGCTTGTAGGCTAGCTCTGTTACCTCGCGACCTCTAGGCGTACGCATGATAAAGCCTTCTTGAATTAAAAATGGCTCGTACACTTCTTCTATGGTTTCGGCACTTTCAGAAACAGCCGTTGCCAAAGTGGTAATCCCAACAGGACCCCCTTTAAACTTATCAATTAAGGTGAGTAATATTTTATTGTCCATTTCGTCTAAGCCATGTGCATCAACATTTAAGGCTTTTAGGGCAAATTTTGATATTTCGATATCTATTTTTCCGTTCCCCTTTATTTGTGCAAAATCACGAACTCTACGCAACAGAGCATTACAAATACGAGGCGTACCTCTACTTCGACCAGCGATTTCAATAGCTGCTTCGTTGGTTATCGGCATTTTTAAAATTTCGGCACTTCGCGTTACAATCGTCGATAGCAATTCTGTAGAGTAATATTGCAGCCTACTTTGAATTCCAAAACGAGCACGCATAGGAGCGGTTAATAATCCAGAACGTGTGGTAGCCCCAATTAATGTAAAGGGATTTAAGTTTATTTGAACAGAACGCGCATTGGGTCCTGACTCAATCATAATATCAATTTTATAATCTTCCATGGCAGAGTACAAATACTCTTCGACAATAGGGCTCAAGCGATGTATTTCGTCTATAAACAATACATCACGGTCCTCAAGATTGGTCAACAAGCCCGCCAAATCGCCTGGTTTATCTAAAACTGGTCCAGAAGTTATTTTTATCCCGACGCCTAATTCATTGGCAAGAATATGCGCTAAGGTAGTTTTTCCTAAACCCGGAGGTCCATGAAAAAGGGTGTGATCTAAGGCTTCGCCGCGTAGATTTGCAGCTTCAACAAAAACCTTTAAATTCTCTAAAATTTGATCTTGACCAGCAAAATCGCCAAAACTCACCGGTCTTAAAGCTCTGTCGATATCAACTTCCTCCGGAGAAAAATGCTGATTAGTAGGATCTAAATTCTCATTCATAGATGACAAAGATAGTAGAAACTATGCACTTGTAAAACATGCATTTTTTATATTAAATACCAATAAAAGCGTATTTTCATAACTTAAAAAAATTGCAGCTTTTATGAAGAATAAAAATAACACCAGCTACACGGCGAATATACTCCCCTATATTCCCTTTTTTTATGTGATTTGGTCTGATGATTTGGTATCTGCCTCAGAAATAAATGTTGTAAAAAAAGCTATTGAAAACGACGAAACTTTAGACCATACCGCAAAAAAAACACTTATAAGTTGGTTACATCCGGATACGCCTCCCGTTAATTCCGAGATTAAATCATGGAAAAGCACCATTAACCATGCACAAGTAAAATTAATTGAAAGCGATATTTATCCTTTAACTAGCTTTTCAAAACGATTGCTGGGTTACTATTATTCAGACGAAAAAGAAAACGAGCAATTAAAACATATTGAAGTTAATTTAGGTATACAGCCCAATCATTACCATCATTTGTTCGATGTAGAAGTGATTGAAGAAATCACCTCAGACTATTACGATAGTTCAGCAATTGATGCTATTTTAAAAGGTGAGTTTGCAGTTGGAGTTTCCAAATTTCATGAAACACTGAAAAACCCTATTTTTAATTGGGACATTCAAAGAACAAAAGAAGATTTCAGAGCAAAAGTTTTGGATCAAGTGCACTATTTAGCCCAAGAAAAATACGGAGCCATTGCATATCCTAAAGCATATGGCGGTGTTAATGATATGGAATCGTATGCTTTTATCTTTGAACATCTCATGTATGTAGATGGCAGTTTAGCGATAAAGTTTGGTGTTCAATTTGGATTATTTGGTGGAAGTATTCAAAAATTAGGCACTACATATCATCATGACAGGTATTTATCTGATGCCGGAGCGGCTAAACTTCTAGGCTGCTTTGCCATGACAGAAACTGGGCATGGATCTAACGTTCGGGGCATAAAAACCACGGCTACTTATGATGCAAAAGAGGATTGCATCGTTATTCACACACCAGGTAAAAACGACAATAAAGAATATATAGGCAACGCTTTAGACGCTAAAATGGCATCGGTCTTTGCGCAGCTCATCGTAAATGGTAAAAATGAAGGTGTGCATGCTATTCTAGTGCCCATTCGTGATGAAAACCATACTTTATATAAAGGTATTACCATAGAAGACAATGGGTATAAATTAGGACTAAACGGTGTCGATAACGGTAAAATATGGTTTCATCAAGTTCGTGTTCCGAGAGAAAACCTTTTAAACAAATACGGCAGCATCACTGAAGATGGCCATTATCATTCAGATATAAAAAATCCGAATAAACGATTTTTTACCATGTTAGGGACTCTTGTTGGAGGCAGAATTTGTGTGGCGCGCGCAGGCTTGGGGGGTGCTAAAATGGCGCTTACTATTGCTATAAAGCATGCCTTAGAAAGAAGACAATTTAATGACAGTATCAAGATTCAAGAAGATTTATTGATGGATTACCCGACGCATCAGTTACGCTTAACACCAGCGGTTGCAAAAGCTTATGTGTATGATATCGCCTTGCAGCATATTATGAAGGTATACAGCGACGAAACGATTATAGATAAGCGTGAAGTGGAAACCCAAGTTGCCGGGTTAAAATCAATCATTACTTGGTATGCCAACGCTACTATTCAAGAATGCCGAGAAGCTTGCGGTGGAAAGGGATACTTAATTGAAAATAGAATTCCAGATTTAAAAGGCGATGTAGATATTTTTACCACATTTGAAGGAGACAATACGGTTTTATTGCAATTAGCTGCCAAAGGAGTTCTGTCTGACTTTAAAGCTGAATTTAATAGCAATGGCTTTGTTTCTGTTTTAAAACTCCTCAGTACGCAGCTGAGCGATAAACTAAGCACTATAAATCCATTATACGCAAACAAAGTGGATGCTGATCATTTATACAATCCAAAATTTCATAAACACGCTTTCAGCTATAGAACCAGAAGGCTTACGTATAGCTTAGCCATGCGAATTAGAGATTATATTAAAAAAGGAGTGCCTTCCTATCACGCCTTTTTAAAAGTACAAACGCATTTACTAGCTTTAGGAAAAGCCTACAGTTGCGAATTAGCTTTTGATACGTTTATTTCTTTTACTGAAAATATGAAGGATAAAAAACACCAAGAACTATTTAAAAAAATAAGCACACTTTACGCACTGCACGAAATTAGAAGTGATGCTGCCTGGTACTTAGAGCAAGGGTATATTGGAAGTTCAAAATCTAAAGCCATACGACAACGTGTAGAACGCCTGTGTACAGAACTAAGGCCTCATATTGAAGTGCTTGTGGATGGGTTTGGGATTCCTGAACATTTGATCACCGCACCTATTGCCAAATCAAGAAGGAATAATTTAGAGGTATCGTGATAAGGCTACCAAGATCAAGACCGCTGCGCTAAAAGAATCAAAAAGCTAGACTTTTTTGATCGTGTTATTGCTTATTTATTTTATACTAAAGTGATCACCAACGTGCTGCATCCGAGGTTTCGCTTATGGGAATTCTAAGGTTTAAAAAAAGACCACATCAAGATAAAAAACAGTATCAGCCCCTAGCAATTTTTACTTTTTGGATAATTGAGAACTATCTAAAAAATTAAGGATGGTAATTTTACCTGAACCATATAGGTATGTTTTAGCAGCTCCTTTAGAATCAAGACTCATCAGGTTTGAGGCATTTACATAAGCACTCGTTGAGGCTTCAATTTTTAGCGATACCTCTTGAGCGGTTAAATTTTCAGCTTTTAGGCTAGCGCTTTCAAAAAGCTGAATTTCAAAAACCTCGGTATTACCCTCCATTTTAACCTGTGCATTTTTAAACATTTCTAACCGATGGGTTTTACTAGTCGCATATATTTTAGCATCAATCCTATCTTTTAAGGCTATATTTAAAGTATCTGCGTTTATGGTAAGGTCAGCAAAACTATTTTCTAACATTAGAACATCAATAAAAGAGGCATCTGCATTCAGTTTAAGCTTAGAAGATCCATAAGTACTGATTGATAATTCATCTGTAGTAATCACATCCTCCATATCTATTTTACCGTCACGCAGTGTAATGCTGTTCAGTTGGTCATAGAACACGATAATTTTCATTTTCTTTTTTGATCGTATGTCATAAAATGAACTTATAGAAAGCGTACCCTCTACTACTCTAAATTTTAAGACGTCTACTAAATTATCGTCAATCTCTAAACTATAGCCTGAATCTGAAGATTTTTGAAGAACAATATCTACATTGTCATTCAATTCTATGGCTGTAAATGGTGCTAGATCTTCACGTACTTCTACGACGACCCTGCTTCCTTTTATTTTCGGTTTGCGTTGGCCATAGGCTATTGAAGCTATCAAAAAACTTAAAAAAAGAAGCTGAAATTTAATTTTCATTGGGCTGCGTTTATTAATTTGTACACCGGTCAAAACACTAAGTATAGCCTACTAAAGGAAGATACTACCCTTGTACTTTATACATTTAAGCAAAATGAAGGTACTAAATTTTACTTAAAAAATAGGTGCTTTTAATAGGTACCATAAAAAAACCCTTTGCTTGAAAAACAAAGGGTTATATAAATTGTTACGAATCTAATGGTTCATTTCTTCCTCACCATCTTGAAGAGGAATAATTTGAGGTACAAAATCTTGTCCTGGAATTACATATTCACCGTCTTCACCAGTTTTACTGTAATCGTAAGCCCAGCGATGAACTTCTGGAATGGCACCAGGCCAGTTCCCATGAATGTGTTCCATAGGCGTTGTCCATTCTAAGGTATTCGATTTCCAAGGATTTGGACCCTCTTTTTTACCATAAAAAATACTATGTATAAAATTATAAACAAAAATTAATTGCGCAAACGCTGCTACAATAGCGAACATCGTAATTAATACTTGAACATCTGTTAAATCGTCAAACATAGGGAATGCCGTATTTTGATAATAACGTCGAGGAACCCCGGCCATCCCCACAAAGTGCATTGGGAAGAAAACACCATAGGCACAAATTGCGGTTATCCAAAAATGAACATAGCCCAAGTTTTTATTCATCATTCTTCCAAAAAACAATTTAGGGAACCAATGATACACCCCAGCAAACAAACCATATAAAGCTGATATCCCCATTACTAAGTGAAAGTGAGCTACTACAAAGTAAGTATCGTGAACATTGATATCTAAGGTACTATCCCCCAAAATAATCCCTGTCAAACCACCACTAATAAAGGTAGATACTAAACCAATGGAGAAGAGCATTCCAGGATTAAACTGTAGATTACCTTTCCACAATGTAGTGATATAGTTAAATGCTTTTACCGCTGATGGGATGGCAATTAATAATGTTGTAAATGTAAATACAGACCCTAAGAAAGGATTCATACCTGAAATAAACATATGGTGCCCCCAAACAATTGTCGATAAAAAGGCAATGGCCATGATTGATGCCACCATAGCTCGGTATCCAAAAATTGGTTTACGTGCATTGGTTGACATTACTTCTGATGTTATCCCTAAGGCTGGTAATAATACAATATATACTTCTGGGTGACCTAAAAACCAAAATAGATGCTCGTACAATACGGGCGAACCTCCTTGGTAATGTAAAACTTCACCTTGAATAAATATGTCTGATAAAAAGAATGAAGTACCAAAACTCCTATCCATAATCAATAATAAGGCTGCAGATAATAACACAGGGAAAGAAATCACCCCAATAATCGCTGTAATAAAAAATGCCCAAATACTTAGCGGTAGTCTCGTCATAGACATCCCTTTAGTTCTGAGGTTAATTACAGTCACTATATAATTCAACGACCCCATCAATGACGATGCAATAAAAATAGCCATGGATGTTAACCATAAGGTCATCCCTAAACCAGAACCTGGCTGTGCCATTGGCAAAGCACTTAATGGAGGATATACCGTCCAACCTGCGGCAGCTGGCCCCGCTTCTACAAATAAAGAACCAAGCATGATTACGGAGGATATAAAAAATAACCAATACGATATCATGTTTAGAAAACCTGATGCCATATCTCTAGCACCAATTTGAAGTGGAATCAATAAATTACTAAAAGTACCACTCAAACCTGCAGTTAATACAAAAAATACCATGATGGTACCATGTATCGTCACTAAGGCCAAATAAATATCTGCATCCATAACCCCATCAGGAGCCCATTTCCCTAATAATGCTTCAAAGACAGGAAAAGATTCCCCTGGCCAAGCCAATTGCATTCTAAATAAAATGGACATTCCTATACCTATCGCGCCCATAATCAAACCAGTAATTAAATACTGTTTCGCAATCATTTTATGATCTTGACTAAATATGTACTTTGTTACAAAAGTCTCTTTATGATGATGTCCATGATCGTCATGTGCATGATCATCTACGTGTGCATGTGCTGTTGCTGACATAATCGAATTCTAAATTTTTTTTATTAATTTTCTTTTTTAGCTCTTTTCTTATTGTGCGGCTGAAGCCAACATCATTTTTCCGAAAGTTTGTTGTTCCGAAATCCAGTCGTTATACTCCTCTTCAGTCACCACTATAATTTTCATTTGCATGTTATAATGCGATTTTCCACAAATTTTATTACATAGCAATATATAATCAAACTCCCAAGGATCAGAATTATCTTCTCCCCTTGCAGCTTTCTCCGCTCGGATAGAATTTGTTCTTTTCACTTTATCAATAATCTCCGGTTTCAAACGCATCTCTTCTGTGGTGAAAATAGGGGTGTATGAAAACTCCGTGATCATACCGGGTACACAGTTCATTTGCGCTCTAAAATGGGGCATATATGCAGAGTGCAAAACATCTTGAGAACGCATTTTAAAGTTTACCTTTCTGCCTACAGGAAGATACAATTCTTTGACAATAATATCATCTGTCGCATTCGGGTCCGCTTCATCCAAACCTAGGATGTTGGCACGATCAATATCAATCATACGCACATTTGCCTCTCCTAAAACGTTATCAGTACCACCATATCTAGCGGTCCAATTAAATTGCTGCGCATACAACTCAACTATTAATGGGTCATCTTCGTCATTGACATCCATAATATTCGTCCAAGTGTATAATCCCCAAAGGATCAAACCAGCCAAAACAATCACAGGGATAATAGTCCATACGAACTCTAAACGGTCATTGTCTGCAAAGAAAAGTGCTTTTTTACCTTTTTCGCCACGGTATTTATAAGCGAAATAATGCAGTAAAAATTGCGTAATTGTTTGAGCGATGAAAATAATAACCATCGACCAAAGCATTAGATTGTCTACATCTTGCCCATGCTCCGAAGCTGCTTCTGGGAGTAATACCTTTGTATATTTCCAGAAACTGAAAATGGTAATTCCATAAATAAAGATCAAAAAAGCGAACATTAAATATCCGTTATATTTATTGTCCTTATCCGTGGCAATTTGAGAATTATTTGCACGTATTTGTGATAATTCAAATATTTTAGTCATTTGCCAAACGGCAATTGCGACTAATACTAAAACAGCTATAATTAAAAATGCAGTCATTGTATGATTTAATGTTATTTCTTTATACTAGTAATGAAAATGCTTACTTTCCTCAATAAAAGGATTACGTTTTGGTTGCAATGCTTGTTTTGAAATAGCTCTGAACACCCATAAGATGAACAGTCCAGCAAAAAACAAGACAGCACCAATCTCAGGTATACCGATGAACCATTGATCTCCTACGGTTGCTGGCATAATCGCGTTAAAAATGTCTAAATAGTGCCCGATTAAAATTACGATACCCGCCATTACTACGAACCAGTTCATTCTCTTGAAATCACTATTCATTAAAATGAGTAATGGAAACAAGAAGTTTATGGCAACCATTCCAAAGAATGGCAATTTAAAATCTGCTATTCTAGTGACATAATAGGTAACCTCTTCTGGAATATTAGAATACCATATAAGCATATACTGTGAGAACCATAAATACGTCCAAAAAATACTTATCCCAAACATAAACTTCGCCAAATCGTGAATGTGGCTATTATTAACATCAGCCAATAAACCTTTAGATTTTAAATAGATCGTAATTAACGCTATAACGGTGATTCCCGAAACGAACATACTCGCAAAAATATACCAACCGAATAAGGTGCTAAACCAGTGCGGATCAACGCTCATGATCCAATCCCAAGACATCATGGACTCGGTGATCAAATAGAATACCAAAAAGGCAGCAGAAGCCTTGAAATTTTTAACAAAATTTGAATTATCAGTAGCCTCATCTTGAGCTAGAGACAATTTTCTAGAGTATTCACGGTAAAAAATCCAACCTCCTAAAAAGAAAGCTGCTCTAATTAGAAAAAATGGTCCATTTAAATAGCCTGATTTATTGCGTATGATTTCATCGTGCGCCACAACTTCGGGATCCATCCAAACGAATAAATGGTTCAAGTGTGCTACTGAGAGCGCTAATAAGATAAACACTATGATTCCGCCCGGTACCAAATAGGCCGTAATACCCTCCATTACTCTAAACAGCAGCGGAGACCAACCAGCTTGCGCTGCACGTTGAATAGCATAAAAAGCCAATACCCCTAAAGCAATCATAAAGAAAAAGAATGCCGCTACATAAACAGCAGCCCAGGGTCTATTTTGTAATTGATGCATTACATGTTCATCATGTTCAGCGTCATGTACTTCGTGCGCTGCATTTTCTGCATGTGCGTCACCACTGTGATCGTCTGCATGACTGCTGACCATTTCTTTGGCCTCAGCTACAGAGCCTGGAGCTGAAACAAAGCCAACTCCAATTCCAAGAGCACCAATAACCATTAATACAATCGAAGCAATCTTTAATCTATTTGAAATAGTGTACATATCTAAAATCTATGTATTATTTTGTTAACTCTTCTTTTAATTTCATTACAAATTCTGACACCTGCCAACGTTCTTCTTCATTCAGTTGGTTTGCATAAGAACCCATGGAATTTAAGCCATAGTAAATAGTGTGGTATGTGCTTCCAACGGTAATATTTCTTCCGACATCCGCGTAACTAGGAACCCCTAATATTTTTTCTCTTTCTACCAAATAACCATTACCCGCTCCCTTGCTACCATGACATATGGCACAGTTAACAGCGTATAATTCTGAACCCACTGCCAAATTTTCTAAAGAAGCCAAAGAATCGAGTGGACTTTCTTGAAGCCTCGCCAACTCTTTACCCTCTAGCCCGTCAGCAAATTTATACGGCAACTTGCCCCTAGGAATAGTATTATCTACAGGTTTTTTAGCTTCCATACCGTTAGGTAAGAAATCTACCTCCTGATACGATTCGTATCCCACGGATTTAGCCATGTTTGGCATGTATTGGTAGTTTGGACTATTCTTATCGAAACAAGAAGTACATGTCACCCCTACCATAAGTAATATTGCTAATTTTATAAAACTTTTCATATCTCTTTTGAACTACTTTTCTGAAATATTTATTTCAACTGCTCCTGTTTCCGCTAGTAATTGCATTAATTCATCCTCGTTATTATGAATCTCAATTTCCATTAAAAAATGATCGTCAGTTGTTCTTTTATCTGGGTTTTCAGCTTCTTTAAAAGGCCATAATCTACTTCTCATGTAGAAGGTAATTACCATTAAATGCGCTGCAAAGAAAATGGTAAGCTCAAACATAATCGGTACAAAAGCAGGCATGTTTTCTATGTAACTAAAACTTGGTTTTCCACCAATATCCATTGGCCAGTCTTGAATCATCATATAATTCATCATAGTAATAGCAACAGCCAAACCAACACATCCATACATGAACGACGTAATGGCCAACCTGGTTGAACTCAGTCCCATCGCCTTATCTAGCCCATGAACTGGAAAAGGACAATATACTTCCTCAATATGATGTTTCGCTTCTTTTACCTTTTTCACAGCGTGCATTAGCACGTCGTCATCTGTATAAAATGCATGTATAACTTTAGAGGCCATATCTATTTATTGTTATTTAAAATCTTAGCTTGACCTGCCCAATCATCTCTCTGCGCTCTTCCAGGGAAAGAACTCGTAATAGAATCTAACAAATCGTATTCTTTTTCTGTCATTTTAGACACCTGAGAAAACTTAAAAATACCTAACTGGTTTAATGTTTTCTCCATTTGAGGTCCAACACCTTTAATCATTTTAAGATCATCTGGCGTATCTGATTTTGGATCAAATACTCCTATAGCCGCAAGTAAAGAGGAAACCTTTTCTTTATCAGCATCTAGTGGTAGTGATTTTTCCTCTACAATTTTTTCCTTAAGTACTACTTCATTTTTTATCTCGTAAAGTGGCTTTCCAGCATCACGTAATAATTTGTACTTTTCTCCCGATGATTTCATAATCGATTTTACTTCAGCTTGCGCAATCACAGGGAATGTTCTAGCATAGAGTAAGAATAATACAAAAAAGAATCCTATAGTACCAACAAATATACCTATATCTACAAAAGTAGGGGAAAACATAGTCCACGATGACGGTAAATAGTCACGGTGTAGGGATGTTACGATAATAACAAAACGCTCAAACCACATACCAATATTTACTACTATTGAAATAGCGAATGAAAACGTAATACTTGTACGTAATTTTTTAGACCACATAAATTGTGGTGAGAAAACATTACAGGTCATCATTGCCCAATACGCCCAAGCATAAGGACCAGTAGCTCTATTTAAAAATGCGTACTGCTCGTATTCTACACCAGAATACCAAGCCATAAATAATTCTGTGATATACGCACAACCAACAATAGAACCCGTTAACATAATAACAATGTTCATTAACTCTATATGCTGAATCGTAATATAATCTTCTAAACTACATACTTTACGCATGATAATTAGTAAGGTATTTACCATCGCAAACCCTGAGAAGATAGCTCCTGCTACGAAGTACGGTGGAAAAATAGTAGTATGCCATCCTGGGATTACCGAAGTAGCAAAATCAAAAGATACAATAGTATGTACTGAAAGTACCAGTGGTGTAGCTAAACCAGCTAAAACCAAAGAAACTTCTTCAAAACGCTGCCAATCTTTTGCTCTACCCGACCAACCAAAACTAAGTAAGGCGTATATTTTCTTCTGAAACGGCCTTACAGCTCTATCTCTAATCATTGCAAAATCTGGTAATAAACCTGTCCACCAAAATACCAAGGAAACAGATAAATAGGTTGATATTGCAAATACATCCCAAAGCAAAGGGGAGTTAAAGTTTACCCATAAAGATCCAAATTGATTTGGTATAGGTAGTACCCAATATGCCAACCAAGGACGTCCCATGTGAATGATTGGAAATAAACCCGCTTGTACTACCGAAAAAATTGTCATTGCCTCAGCAGAACGGTTAATTGCCATTCTCCATTTTTGACGAAATAATAAAAGTACTGCAGAAATTAATGTTCCAGCGTGACCAATACCAACCCACCAAACGAAGTTAGTAATATCCCATGCCCATCCAACTGTTTTATTTAATCCCCAAGTACCAATTCCTGTAGAAACGGTATAGATGATACACCCAATACCCCAAAGAAATGCTACTAATGCTATAGAAAAAACAATCCACCATTGTTTGTTGGCTTTTCCTTCCACTGGACGAGCGATATCCACAGAAATGTCGTGGTAGCTCTTGTTTCCAAGTACTAAAGGTTTTCTAATAGGTGCTTCGTAATGCGACGCCATATTTTATAGTATAGTTACGTTGATCTTAATTTATTTTATGCTTCTTCCGTATTTCTCACTTTCACATGATAAAACACGTTAGGTTTTGTACCCACATATTCTAACAAGTGATACATACGATTACTCTCTTTAAGATCAGCTATTTTACTGTCTTTATCATTGATATCTCCAAATACCATTGCCCCATTGTTACACGCTGAAGAACATGCCGTTTGGAACTCACCGTCTTCTATCACGCGACCATCGCGCTTAGCGTCAAGAATAGTTTTCTGCGTTTTTTGAATACACATAGAACATTTTTCCATAACCCCTCTTGAACGTACGGTAACATCTGGATTAATAACCATTTTACCTAAGTCATTATTCATGTGGTAATCGAACTCGTCGTTGTTATTATACAAGAACCAGTTAAATCTACGTACTTTATAAGGACAGTTGTTCGCACAATATCTAGTACCTACACAACGGTTATAGGCCATATGATTTTGACCTTGACGACTATGTGTAGTTGCCGCAACCGGACAAACCGTTTCACAAGGTGCATGGTTACAATGCTGACACATTACAGGCTGAAAAGCAACTTGAGGATTCAAGGAAGGATCTTCTAATCTACTGAATGTAGACAAAGAACCATCTCCTTCTCCGTCACCCACTAAATAGTTTCCTAAACCTAGGCCATCAGTGCTATCTTTTGCTTCAATATCGTCGGCAAACGTATCTTCAGAAGAATAGTACCTATCAATACGCAGCCAGTGCATATCTCTTGACACTCTTATCTCTTTTTTCCCTACTACAGGTACGTTGTTTTCTGCATGACATGCAATAACACAAGCTCCACAACCAGTACAGGCATTCAAGTCTATCGATAAATTAAAATGATGCCCAATAGAACGATCAAAGCTTTCCCATAAATCTACAGATGAAGCAGCGACTTCTTGGTGATCTAAAGAAACCATTGGCTTTTTATTCCAATCCTGAGCTTCTTTGGTATTAAATATTTCGAGGGTTGTTTCTTTTATAATATCTTCTCTACCCATTAGGGTTTTTTGCAACTGCACACAAGCAAACTCATGAAGTCCTGCGGATTTCTCAATAGAAACCGTCTGGCTACTTGAAAAATTCTGATAAAGCGGATAAGCGTTAACACCTGTCTGCATTTCGGTTTTCATCCCTTCTAGCCTTCCATAGCCCAAGGCTAAACCAATAGTTCCAACAGCTTGTCCTGGTTGAATAATAACCGGAACATTTTCAACAGCAACACCACCCACAGTGACTTTTGCATAGCTACCATCTAAACCGCCATTCGCCACATGTTCGTTAACGAACCCTAATTTTTCAGCATCTGTTTTAGATACGGTAACATAATTGTCCCATGAAACACGAGAAATAGGATCTGGAAATTCTTGCAACCAAGGGTTATTCGCCATTTGACCGTCACCCATACCTACTTTGGAATATAAGCTTAATTCCATATCAGCTACCGTGGCATTTGATAGGTCACGGAGAGCAGAAGCCAAAGGTACAACTGTAGCCTGATCAACAGCAACTTCTGACATTGGTGCAACGATGGCACTTACAGCCGAATCAAGATCACTTAAAACAGTAGTTGAAGCGGAAAACACACCATCATGCAGTGCTTTGTTCCATTCACTCTCTCCCAAAATAGAAGTAGTCCAAGTCTCTTTTATATATTCATAGTACGTTTTGTCATTTCCCATCCAAACTAATAGTGACGATTGGAATTGACGTGTATCAAATAATTCTTTAATCGTTGGTTGCATTAAGCCGTAATGTCCTTTTTTCATTTGAACATCACCCCAAGATTCTAAGAAATAGGAGCTAGCACCTGTATATTGCGTAGCTATTGTAGTTTCGTTTGTATTGGTAGAAAAACTAACAGATAAACCAACTGTTTGAAGTCCCTCTAAAAAGTCAGAAGCATTAGGTAGTGAATATGCAGGGTTTACACCATCCATAAGCAATACACCAACCTTACCAGCTTTCATATCAGCAACTAAGGTATTGACTTCTTTTACATTACCCTGTCTTGTATATTTTGGAGCTGCAACATCAAAAGCTGCGCTCTTTATTTGTTCATTTATAGCTAAAACAACTGCCTGAGCATTAAGGTCATCTAAACCAGTTACCACTACTGCCGCAGTACCTGCTTTACGAATTTGAGCTGCTGCAGCATCTACTGCTTTAGTAGCCGCATCACTTAAGCTTCCGCCAACTGATGTATTATTTAATTTGGCATATAACTTTGCCAATGCCACTTTTTGCTCACTTGGCTTTAAAGGAATTCTCTTATCAGCATTCGCTCCCGTTAATGACATATTTGCCTCGAACTGAATGTGTCGCGACATTTTACCATTTTGAGGAATACGTCCTTTAGAATATCCACTATCAAAACCTCCACCTTGCCAATCACCTAAAATGTCAGCACCGAAAGACACGATTACCTCTGCCTTAGAAAAATCATAATCTGCTAAGGCTCTTTCTCCGTATTTAGCTTCAAAGGCATTTAATGCCGCATCTTCTGATATGGCATCATAAGAAATGTGCTTCACATTGGCGTATGACGCTTTAAAATCACCTACCAATCTTTCCGTAGAAGGACTAGCATAGGTCTGGGTTAAGAGTACAATTTGCTTGCCTGAATTTTGAGCAGCTGCTAAACCATTCTTAACCGCAGCATCTAAATCGCTCCAGTCGATAGCTTCGCCATTTTGCATAGGCCCTTGCAAACGAGTGCTATCATACAAACCTAAAACCGATGCATTGACTCTTGCGTTAGCACCGCCATTTACTTTAGCATCTACGTTGTTCTGAATTGAAATAGGTCTTCCTTCTCTAGTTCTTACTAGTACACTTGAAAAATCAAAACCATTTGCAATGGTTGTCGCGTAAAAGTTTGCTATTCCAGGAATTATCGTCTCTGGTTGCACAACATAAGGAATAGATTTAATTACCGGTCCTTCACAGGCTGCTAAAGTAGCAGCAGCAGTACTAAAACCAACATATTTCAAGAAATCTCTTCTGTTCGTTGATGAAGAAGCCAAGTTATCCTTATCTCCTAAAAATTCATCCACAGGAATATCTTGAACAAACTCATTATGTCTTAGCGCCTCAACAATGGAATCGTTTGGATTTAACTCCGCTTCACTTTTCCAATATTTTTTGTTTGATGCCATAAATATATCTCTGAAATTATCTTCTTATTAATTTTTTAATAGTGACACTTACCACATTCCAATCCACCCATTTGGGCAGCTGTCAAGGTTTCAACACCATACTTTTTAGAAAGTTCTGCATGAATTTTTTCATAATATTCATTGCCTTCTACCTTCACATTAGTTTCTCTGTGGCAGTTAATACACCAACCCATCGTTAACGGTGAAAATTGATACATAATCTCCATTTCTTCCACTGGACCATGACAGGTTTGACATTCAATACCACCAACAGTTACGTGTTGAGAGTGGTTAAAGTAAGCAAAATCAGGAAGGTTATGAATTCTCACCCATTCCACAGACTTAGACTCCCCTGTGTATTTTTGATTTTCTTCATCCCAGCCTACTGCTTTGTATAGTTTTTTAATTTCTCCAGTATAAAACTCATTGGTATACCCATTGGCTAAATCTTCTTTAGACGGACCTTCTGGATTTCCCTTGTATTCATAAATAGATTTATGACAATTCATACAAACATTCAAAGAAGGTATTCCAGAATGCTTAGATACTCGTGCTGAAGAATGGCAATATTGACAATCAATCTTGTTATCACCAGCGTGAATTTTATGCGAGTAATGTATGGGTTGAATTGGGGCGTAACCTTGATCAACACCTACTTGCATCATCCAGCCATAAGCAAAATATGCACTTCCCAGAAGTAAGAAAATAACGGTTACCAAAACCAAAAATTGATTTTGAACAAAAGCTTTCCAAATCGGAGTTCTTTTTTCAGACGCTTCCTTCTCAACAAAAACACCGTTTGCTTCTGCAATTCTGCGCAAAGTCATGTTGACCATAATCAACATCATAACAAGCAGCGCAAAAACTAGAACCAAAGCCCCTAGTATCACTTCGTTTGACAAACCTCCTGATGCAGCAGTTCCTTCTCCAGGAAGGGCTTCAGCAGTAACCACAGGAGCCGGAGGCGGTGCAGCCGTATAGGCTAAAATATCATCGATATCCGCATTTGACAATGTTGGAAAAGCAGTCATTGCTGCTTTGTTGTACTCGTTGTAGATCTTATTAGCATAAGCATCGCCCGAAGCGATAAGACCTGCACTGTTCTTGATCCAAGCATATAGCCACTCCTTATCCAAACCTTCTTCACTTGCAAGCCGACTTTCAACATTGGCAAGAGCAGGACCTGTCATATTTCTATTTAAAGCATGACAAGCAGCGCAATTTTGATTAAACAAGGATTTACCTTTTGCAGGATCACCGGAAGAAGCGATTTCGTCTTGAGAAAAAAGACTTGTTGAAAACAAAAGTCCGATTAACAAACTGAGACCTAAAACTTTAGAAAATTGATTGCGGTACGTAACCTTTTTCATATTAAAATTGTTTCTATTCATTTCTTGGCATGGTTTTTACATTTCCTAATAAGTGCACTAAAAATACCCCAAGAAACCGAATGCAAAAATACGACATAGACTTTATTTCCGAAATGCTAAGGTATTTATAATTTGCAATTTATACCAATTCTAAATAAAAATAGATTGCTTTTCTCTAAAAATTAAAAAATTATCTTTGCACTCTAGTTTTAAAACTGAAATAACAAATTATGAAAACAACTATCAACATCTTGATATTCACCTTTTTCACGCTATACAGTAATGCCCAAGAAGGAGTGATTACACTGCAACAAGACGACAAAGTATCTAAACTACTTGCTATCTACAAGTCTTCGGATGCTACTACCGAAGAATATCAAATTCAAATATATAATGGAATGTACAATTTAGCCAATCAAAAAAAATCAAATTTTGAAGTTGATTTCCCCGGTTGGACTTGTAAAATTGTGCATGTAGATGTGGATTACAGAGTGCGTATCACGGGTATAAAAACAGCTTTAGAAGCCCAAAGAAAATATAATGAAGTCAGAAAAAAATATCCAGCAGCTATTATTATTAATCCGAAATAAAATCAAAACGCTTTTTATAATACCTAGCGTAAAATTATTTTAAAATAAAAAAAGGAAGCCATTTGGCTTCCTTTTTTTTCGACATACCTCTTTGGTATTTATTTCAACTTTTTCTTAACGGCAACTTCTTGGAAAGCTTCGACAATATCGAGCTCTCTAATATCATTGTAGTTCTTAATTTGAATACCACAATCATAACCTTTGGCAACTTCCTTTACATCATCCTTAAATCGTTTTAAAGAAGAAAGTTCCCCTGTATAGACCACCACTCCGTCTCTAATTAAACGAATACCGGCGCTCCTAAGAATTTTACCACTAGTTACCATACATCCCGCAATAGTACCAATTTTAGAAATCTTAAAGGTTTCTCTAATTTCAGCCGTACCGGTAATCTCCTCTTTAATCTCTGGAGAAAGCATACCTTCCATCGCATCTTTTAGATCATTGATCGCATCATAGATAATAGAGTACATTCTAATATCAATTTCTTCGTTGTCGGCAATAGTTCTTGCATTACCCATAGGTCTTACATTGAAACCAATAATAACCGCATCAGAAGCTGAAGCCAATAACACATCAGACTCTGTAATAGGACCAACTGCTTTATGTATAATATTTACTTGAATTTCAGGGGTTGATAGTTTTTGGAAAGAATCTGTTAATGCTTCCACAGAACCATCCACATCTCCCTTAAGAATAATGTTTAATTCTTTAAAGTCTCCTAATGCAATTCGTCTTCCTATTTCATCAAGCGTAATATGACGCTGCGTTCTCACAGACTGCTCACGCAATAATTGACCTCTTTTTGCTGCTATCTGTTTTGCCTCACGCTCATCTTCTAGCACATTAAATTTATCTCCAGCCTGTGGCGCACCATCCAATCCAAGGATTGAAATGGGTGTAGAAGGTGGGGCAATCTTAACGCTATTCCCGCGCTCATCCTGCATCGCTTTAATTTTACCACTACACGTACCCGCAAGCACATAATCTCCAATTTTTAAAGATCCTGCCTGAACCAATACCGTAGAAACATACCCTCTACCTTTATCTAAAAATGCTTCAACCACGGTACCTGTGGCTAATTTATCTGGATTTGCTTTAAGCTCCAGTAATTCAGCCTCTAATAACACTTTTTCTAAGAGCTCTTTAACACCTTCACCTGTTTTCGCAGAAATATCTTGAGATTGAATTTTACCACCCCAATCTTCTACTAATAGATTCATTTGAGCCAGACCATCTTTGATTTTTTCAACGTTAGCATTAGGCTTATCAATTTTATTTATCGCAAATACAATAGGTACTCCTGCGGCTTGCGCATGACTAATAGCCTCCTTAGTTTGGGGCATAATATCATCATCAGCTGCCACTACAATAATAGCAATATCCGTTACTTGCGCTCCACGAGCACGCATAGCGGTAAAAGCTTCGTGACCTGGTGTATCTAAAAATGCAATTTTTTGATCGTTTTCTAAGGTAACGCCATACGCACCAATATGCTGGGTTATTCCACCACTTTCGCCTGCAATTACATTTTCTTTACGAATATAATCTAGCAACGATGTTTTACCATGATCAACGTGACCCATTACTGTAACGATAGGAGCACGCTCTTTTAAATCTTCAGGAGCATCTAATTGATCTTCGATAGCTTCTTCTATTTCAGCAGAAACAAACTCCACTTCAAAGCCAAATTCTTCCGCAACGATAGACAAGGTCTCTGCATCTAATCTCTGGTTCATGGTTACCATGATCCCTAAAGACATACACGCCGAAATAATCTTAGTTGTAGGCACATCCATCATTGTTGCTACCTCGTTAGCAGTAACAAATTCGGTAACTTTTAAAATTTTATTATCCAGCTCTTGCTGTTCAAGATCTTTTTCTGTCTGTTGACGGTGCTGATCTCTCTTATCTCTTCTGTACTTAGCTCCTTTTCCTTTTTTAGACTTTCCTTGAAGCTTTTCTAAAGTTTCTCTAACCTGCTTTTGAACATCCTCTTCTGTAGGCTCTACTTTTGCCACAGGATTAGCGCGCACCACTGGTCCTCTTCTATTCCCTGGTCCTGAATTTCCTCCAGGCCTATTTGGTCGACCTCCAGTATTAGCACCTTGGCCGGGAGCACTGCTCACTATTCTTCTTCTACGCTTCTTTTTATCAGCGGCATCGCTACCTGATCTTGCTACTTCTTTCTTTTTCTTTGGTTTTTCAAATTTGGAAAGATCTATTTTATCACCCGTTATTTTAGGCCCTGATAATTTCTTGTATTGCGTTGTAAGCGTCTCTGACTCTGCTGGTTTTTCAACCTCGGCGACAGGAGCAACTGCATCGGGAGTTTTAGTGTCTTTATTTTCAGCTTTAACAGGTGGGGCAGCTTGAGGCTCTGGTTTGTCCTCTTTTGCTTTTTCCTTACTTTTTGCCGGAGATAAATCTATTTTATCAACCACCTTAAACTTCGGCCTTTCAGAAGATGCTTTCACCACATCAACTTTAGGTGTTTCTTTCTTAGGCTCTTCAGCTACAATTTTTTCTGCTGGCTTTTCAGGCTTTTCCGTCTTTTCAGGAACTACTGGCGCCGCCTCGGTTTTTTTCTTATCTAAATCTATTTTACCCACAGTTTTAGGACCAGATATCTCGGCTTTACCCCTAACAATTTGCTCTGAAGCATTTCGTTTTTCTCTCTCAAGTCGCCTTTCTTCTTGCTCCTGTTCTAGCTGTTGTCTAATAGCTTCCTTTTCTTTTCTTTTTTCCTCGCCAACTTCTTTTGACGCAACTTTTTTGCTCATGTCGGTTTGAAACCCGTCCACAAGCACTTGATACACCTCATTAGAAATTTTAGTGGTAGGCCTTGCGTCCACATCATGACCTTTGGAACTCAGAAAATCTACCGCCCTATCGAGTGAAATGTTCAGTTCCCTTAGGACCTTATTAAGCCTTATTGTTGCATTATCTGCCATAAATACTTGTTACTATACTTGAATTTTCTTGCTAATATATAGCTTAATCTGCTAATTCTTCTTTTAAGATTCGAACAACTTCAATAATTGTCTCCTCTTCTAAGTCTGTTCTCTTCACTAAATCATCAATATCTTGCTCTAAAACACTACGAGCAGTATCCATTCCTATCTTCTTGAATTCGTCAATAATCCAAGCTTCAATTTCATCAGAGAATTCTGTTAATTCAACATCTTCCTCTACTCCTTCACGGAATACATCAATTTCATAACCTGTCAACTGACCTGCTAATCTAATATTATGACCTCCACGACCAATGGCCTTTGAAACCTCTTCAGGTCTTAAATACACCTGAGCTGTCATTTTTTCATCATCTAATTTGACCGAAGATACACGCGCTGGACTCAGTGCTCTAGTCACCAACAATTGTGGATTGCTGGTCCAATTGATAACATCAATATTTTCATTTCCTAATTCACGAACAATACCGTGAATACGTGAACCTTTCATTCCCACACATGCCCCTACTGGATCTATACGATCATCATAAGAATCTACAGCCACTTTCGCTTTTTCACCAGGAATACGCACTACTTTTTTAACGGTAATTAAACCATCAAAAACTTCTGGTATTTCTTGAAAAAATAATTGCTCTAAAAATGCTGGCGCCGTCCTTGACATAATAATCAAAGGCTTATTCCCTTTCAACTCAACACTTTCAATAATACCACGTACATTATCCCCTTTTCTAAAAAAATCAGAAGGGATTTGTTTTTCTTTTGGCATTATAATTTCGTTCCCCTCGTCATCTAATAAGATCACAACCTTGTGTCTTATATGATGTACTTCAGCCGTATAAATCTCACCTTCTAAGTCCTTAAACTGTTTGTAGATCGTGGTATTATCATGCTCATGAATTTTAGATATTAAATTTTGACGCAAGGCCAAGATGGCTCTTCTACCTAGTTGAATAAGCTTAACTTCTTCGGAAACATCTTCACCAACTTCAAAATCTGGCTCAATTTTGCGTGCCTCACTCAACGATATTTCTTCGTTAGGCTCCTCAACCTCTCCATCCTCAACCACAACACGGTTTCTCCAAATTTCTAAATCACCTTTATCTGGGTTTATAATGATATCAAAGTTATCATCTGACCCAAATTTTTTCTTTAGAGCATTTCTAAAAACGTCTTCTAGAATCGCCATAAGCGTTACCCTGTCAATGAACTTATCGTCTTTAAATTCCGAAAAAGATTCGATCAGCGCAATATTTTCCATGTTGAATTACAATTAAAATTTTATAATAACTTTTGCTTCTTGAATATCAGAAAAACCAATAACTTGTTTTTTCTGCACTGTTACTTTACCCTTACCTACCGGCTTGGGCTCTCTTGATTTCCATTCTAAGGTAATTCCCTGATCATCTGCCTCAGTTAATACACCTTCAAATTTAGCATCTTGGGTCTTGACTTCTAATTCCCTGCCAATATTTTTTTTATACTGACGAGGCATTACCATAGGCGTTGTAGCACCTACCGAAGCCACTTCTAACGAAAAATCCTCTTCTTCTCTGTCTAAATTATGTTCAATAGCCCTGCTTATGGCGATACAATCTTTTAAAGTAACACCATGATCACCATCTAAAGTGATGTTTATTTTATTACCAGCGCCTAAGGTAAAATCTATTAAAAAAATAGATTCATTTTCTTTTAAACCAGCTTCTAATAAGGCTGTAACTTTTTCTTTAAACATAAAATTAAGTAATAAAAGAGGGGACAATTTGTCCCCTCATATATTCTATTCATCATTTTAGCAGTGCAAATATACAACTTTTTTCAACATATTATTATATTTATACCTGCAAGACTAGACTAAGGGAAACAAAAAATAATTTAAAAACAAAAACCCTACTTTATAAGAGTAGGGTTTTCTAAAATTTGTGTTGGTCCACAAGGACTCGAACCTTGAATGACGGTACCAAAAACCGGAGTGTTGCCAATTACACCATGGACCATTACCTCTAAAAGCGGTGCAAATTTATAACAAAGTTTTACATCCACAAATATTTTAAAGAGAATTAATGCGCTTTTCGCAAAATAAATCAATCCTGAGCCCTAAAACCCTTATTTTCAATAGGCTTTAAAGATTTACTTCAGATAAATTTTTTAAAACAAATAGAAACTACAAATTACGATTTTTAGAAAGACACCAAGCTAAAAAGCTGAATAGCCATACCCTAACAGGCAGATGCAACGATATTGATAAAATTAATGGATGTTAAAGGTTTATAAAAAAATGAATCCCATATCTATATTAATTAGTAAATTCGCCGTAATTGTTAAACTAGAACATAGATGTTTTCTAAGAATTTTAAAAAATGGGACTCCATTTTAGGATGGTTTGTTTTTTTTATTGCATTAATAACCTACACGATTACGGTAGAACCAACGGGTAGTTTTTGGGATGCTGGTGAATATATTGCCACTTCTGCTAAGCTTCAAGTAGGTCACCCCCCAGGAGCACCACTTTTACAAATGATAGGTGCTTTTTTTGCCATGTTTGCTTTTGGAGATGCCTCAAAGATAGCCTTAATGGTCAATTATGTTTCGGTTGTTTCTAGTGCATTTACAATCCTATTTATGTTTTGGACCATCACCAATCTTGCTAAAAAGTTATTGGCACAAGACGAGGTGATGACCAACAGCAAAACCATAGCCATTTTTGGCAGTGCCCTTATAGGTTCATTAGCTTTTACCTTCTCCGATAGTTTTTGGTTTAACGCCGGTGAAACTGAAGTGTATTCTATGGCCAGCTTTATTATGGCCCTATTACTGTGGATGGGCTTGAAGTGGGTTGATGACTTAGATTCACCTCGAGGTGATAAATGGATTGTACTTATTTCGTATGTAGTAGGTTTAACCTTTGGAATTCAGTTTATGGGCTTTTTAGCTATTCCATCTATTGGTTTATTATATTATTTTAAGAAATACAAAACTACGACCATAAAAAATTTCTTATTAGCAAACGTCATTGTGGTTGCTATTTTAATGTTGGTCTATAAATTTTCATTAACCTATGTTCTTGTCGCTTTTGGGTGGAGTGAAGTTTTTTTCATCAACACCATAGGACTGCCTTTTAATTCTGGTTCTGTAATTATGGGACTTATTTTTATTACGGTCTTTTATTTGGGATTAAATTACACTAGAAAACACGATTTCAAAACAGCCAATACCCTAGTTTTATGTTTACTGTTTTTATTTTTAGGGTTTTCTTCATGGCTAATGCTTCCGATAAGGGCTAATGCCGATGTGGTGATTAATGAAAATGATCCTTCTGATGCTCGTTCTTTATTGGCCTATTATAATAGAGAGCAATACCCTAGCGTTGATAGTCCTATTTACGGGGCCTATTACTCGAATGCTTTTGCAGGTGCAGGAGAAGAAAAAGACGAAAAACCCAAATATGAACGAGATGAAAAAACTGGGAAGTACATTATCGTCAATAAATATAAGAATGCAACTCAAGGTCCTAATAAAAAACACGTAGGCTTTTTACCTAGAATGTGGAGCGAACAAAATACAGAAAATTACATGCGTTATTTTGGCGCATTAGATTTCAAGCCCACCACGAATAATGAGGAACTTAAAGCCGCTATCGCACAACTTAAAACTGGTTTTGCTCAAGGAGAAATTGGAGAAAAAGAATATATAGGTTTTTTAAATAGATTTAGTGATTACTTAGAAGTACAACCACCAACCGTTTGGCAAAACATTCAATACATGTTCGAATTTCAATTTGGCTATATGTATTGGCGTTATTTTATGTGGAATTTCACAGGAAAACAAAACGACAAACAAGGTCGTTATGATGAGAATGGAAATTGGTTAAGCGGTATTACGTTTATAGATGCTATGCGACCAGCTATTGGTAGTCAAGAAAACTTACCCACTGAAGTTTTAGATAATAAAGGCCGAAATTTGTACTACTTTTTACCTCTATTACTAGGAATTATTGGTATTTTATTTCAAATCGGCAAAAACCCAAAACAGTTTTGGGCGCTCTTGGTATTCTTTTTGTTTACAGGACTTGCGATACAGTTTTACACCAACCCCGGCATTTTTCAACCTAGAGAACGCGATTATTCCTTAGTAGGTTCATTTTATATTTTTGCCATTTGGATAGGACTAGGGGTTTATGGGTTGTTTGATGCTTTTAAAAAATTACTCAGCCCAAAAATTTTAGCACCTGCCATTACCGTCATTTGCTTTTTCGCAGTACCATTTTTAATGGCCTACCAAAACTGGGACGATCACGATAGGTCTAACCGGTTTACGGCCGAAAGCACTGCAAAAGCGTATTTGGGATCTACCCAAGAAAATGTTGGCGCCATGCTTTTCACCATTGGGGATAACGATACTTTTCCTCTTTGGTTTGCGCAAGAAATAGAAGGCTATAGAACCGATGTTCGCGTGATTAATACGAGTCTATTTCAAACAGATTGGTACATTGACCAAATGAAGAAAAAAGCCTACGAAAGCGAACCTATACCTTCGCAACTAACGCATGAAAAATACAGATTAGGCTCAAGAGACGTGGTATACTACCAAAATGTAGACGAGCTTTACAATAAAAATATTTCAGAATCTCGCTGGGACATAAAAGCATTCATGGACTGGGTAGCTAGCGATGAGCCTAGAACAAAATTACGTAGTGTTTTATCAGCTTCCCAAGATGTAGATGTTAGTCAGTATCCTGAGAACACCCTAGATATTGTTTTTTACCCCACCAACCACATTCGCATTCCTGTGAACAAGGAAAATGTATTAAAAAGTGGTTTGGTAAAAGAAAAGGATTCTGCCTTAATTGTCGATTTTATTGACATTGAGCTTCCTAAAAGTGCCCTACCAAAAAATCGTCTGCTCATGCTTGATATTCTCGCCAATAACGATTGGAAGAGGCCAATTTATTTCTCGGGAGGTAGTTTCGATGATGGGGAATATATTTGGCTTAAAGACTATTTACAGTTAGATGGTTTAGTGTACAAATTAGTGCCTATTAAAACCGAGTTCGATAAACGTTCTTATGAAATGGGGCGTATTGATAGTGAATTGATGTATGACATTGTTAAAAAATGGGATTGGGGTAACTCCGGGAGCTCTGAAATTTACCACGACACACAGACTAGAATTCAAGGTTTATCTTACAGGGGTAATATTGCTCGTTTGGTAGAGCAATTAATCAATGAAGACAAGATTAGCAAAGCAAAAGAAATGATTGATATTGCCATGACCAACATGCCTGTTGATTACTTTGAGTACCACGCTTTTGTGGAGCCTTTTGTCGATGGTTATTACAAAGTTGGTGAAACTAAAAAAGCACGTGAATTATTTGAGAAATTAAAAACAATTTATCAAGAGCGACTTAATTTTTACGCAAGTATGCCGCTCGATGAGCAGTATGAAAAACTGAATGATATTATCACAGACATGGAAGCCTACAATAGAAATATTGATATTGTCATCAGAAATGGTGACCGTGAAATTACGGAAAAAGAAACACTACTATTTAATGAATATATCGATAAGTTTAGCCGATTTGTCGATGGTAATGATGATTCTTTAATTCGTGATTCAGAGCCCATGAATCCTGATGTAATAGACTCTAACACTATAGACAACAGCGTCGAATCGGAATTAGATACTGTTCCAATACTTCAAGAGTAACATAAAAAAAACCGAGATGTTCATCTCGGTTTTTTTTATGCTTTTATTTAAATATATTCATTGAGGATACCTATCAGCGTATTGGCATCTTGCTCTCCACTTTGACGCCAAATCATTTCTCCGTTTTTATAGATCATTAAGGTCGGTAAGCCTTTTACTCGTAATGCCTGTGACAGTTCCTTATTCTTGTCAACATCAATTTTTATCACTTTACCTCTATCCCCTAATGCTGCTGCGACGTCACGAAGCACTGCATGCATTGCTGTAGACTGTTCGTTCCATTCCGCATAAAAATCTAACAACACAGGAGTTTTAGATTCTATAAGTTCGCCAAATTTAGACATAGGAAAAAATTGTATTGGTTACTCAAAAATAAGAAAAATTGTTAAAAAATAAATGGATAAGAGACTTTTGTCTTCTTAAACCTAGAAAAAACTACATCAAGCCCTTTTTCTTTAAGGTAATCACGGTTATTTCTGGCCATATCCCCACACGGCCTGGATATCCTAAAAACCCAAACCCCCTATTCACATTAATAAATTGCCCCAATTCTTTGTACACCCCCGCCCAATAGGTATAGCGCCATTGGACTGGGCTCCACTTTAGCCAGCCAGGTATTTCTATGCCAAACTGCATGCCGTGGGTGTGCCCGCTTAAGGTTAAATGGTAGTGGTAATCGTCTTTTAGTACTATATCTTCCCAATGACTTGGGTCATGGCTCAATAATATTTTAAAATCGTCTTTTTTAATATTCTTTGCCGCTTTCGTTAAATCACCTGCCTTTTTGAAGCCACCCCTACCCCAATTTTCAACACCTAGAAGCGCAATTTTATCCGTTCCCCTTGTCAAGTATCTACTGTCATTTAAAAGCAAATCAAAACCTATTTCTTTTTGTAGTTGTTTTAAATCTTCTAGATTCTGTTCTTTTTCTTCCTCCGAGTCCCAGTCCACATAATCACCATAATCATGATTCCCCAAAATAGAATATTTACCATCTTTAGCCTCAAGGGTAGCAAATAAATCTTTCCAAGGGTGCATTTCTTCGGTCTTATTATTGACCAAATCTCCTGTAAAAAAAAGCACATCACTCTGTTGCTTATTGATCAAGTCTATGGCATAGGCTATTTTCTCTCGATTATCGAAACTACCGCTATGCACATCAGAAATCTGAGTGATTTGGTAGCCATCAAAAGCATCTGGCAGATCCTCAAACTCTAAGGAATATTTTAAGACTTTAAAATTATACTTGCCTTTATACATCCCGAAAATCAAAGCTCCAAAAGGCACCGCTGCAATACCTAAGGCAATTAAACTTAGAAAACTACGGCGTTCCGGAAATGTGAAGGTTTTTTCTATTCCGAAAAATTTCTGATAAAGGCCTGACAAAAACCTAAAAATATCCTCGGAGAACAAAAACACTACCGTAATAAGGTTAAACGTAATCATCGCCAACATAAAACCAAAAGCATAGCTTCTAGGAACACTTAAAACTTTACCATCACTAGCGCCAAAAGTAAATTGGTATATAAAATTTCCCAACACTAAAAAGAATAGCGCTAGATACACAAAGTGTACCCAAGGAAATCGCGAGGCCGTTTTTAAAGCCTGTAAGGTATAGACCCCTAAGGCGAAATAAAGAATAATAAAAAAGATCCAGCGTAGCATTTTTTTTTACAAAGGTATTTGTATTTCAGAAAAAAGAGACTTCATTTGCTATTTATTTGACCTTATGTACAACTTCTTGTATTAAACTAAGGTCTGAAATAATTTTTTTATCCTCCTGAAAAAAATTTAAAGAACTCATGGGTAATCGCGGTAAATTTGCATTTTTAGGATAAAATTTGGTGCCTGATAAATGTAGGGCTTTAAATCCCTTCTCCTTAAATGCAAGAGCATTAGCACTATTAATTCCACTACCAACCATAATGGTGCAATCGGTAGCTTTTTGCTGCAATTGCCAAAGTAAATTAAAACCATCTATAGCTTTTTGCTCTTGGCCTGAAGTTAAAATACAATCTACTCCAAGGTCTTCTAATTGATATAAGGCTTCAAAAGGATCTATTATCCAATCAAAAGCTCTGTGAAAAGTAAATTTTAAATGTTTCGAGGCCTTTTTCAAAATGGCTGTTCGCTTTAGATCTAAAGTTAGGTTTTGATTTAAAACTCCTGCAACAATACCGTCACAACCTAAATCAATACATAACTGAATATC
The DNA here is from genome assembly GCF_000799565.1 of Cellulophaga sp. Hel_I_12. Lineage (NCBI taxonomy): Bacteria > Pseudomonadati > Bacteroidota > Flavobacteriia > Flavobacteriales > Flavobacteriaceae > Cellulophaga > Cellulophaga sp. Hel_I_12. Next base: position 3,202,089 of record NZ_JUHB01000001.1, on the reverse strand, counting down.
GTGAAGCATACTTTCAAATTCTGCCTGGTCATAGGTAAAATCGCCACTTCTTGGCCGAATTAGCACATGAATGGGAATATTAATTTGTTCTTTTACCGTTTTGATAAAGCCAAAAGAAGGAGTTATACCGCCTAGACCTAATTCTGCACACAATTCTATTCTGTCTGCTCCAGCTTTCTCCGCATTCAAAGCAGATTCTAACGAATTAGCGCAAACTTCTACTAACATTTTGGTATATTTTAGCCCCTAAAGTAAGGAAGACAAAACTATCTTGCAACGAAGAAAATTTATATAATCTTCGTAGTTTTGAAATTCTTGAATAAGTTCCTTCAATAAGAAATACAATGGCAGAACAAAAAAGACTTTTTTTACTCGATGCGTATGCATTAATTTTTCGCGGCTATTACGCATTAATTAAAAATCCAAGAATAAACTCTAAAGGCATGGATACTTCTGCTATTATGGGGTTTATGAATTCGCTTTTAGATGTTATTCGAAGAGAAAAACCAGATCACCTCGCCGTGTGTTTTGACAAAGGCGGAAGCACAGAACGCACTGAGCTTTTTCCTGAATACAAAGCCAATCGTTCTGAAACACCCGATGCTATCCGGATCGCTATTCCGTATATCCAAGATATTCTAAAAGCCATGCATATACCGGTTGTTGTATTAGAAGGTTGGGAAGCCGATGATATTATTGGTACACTTGCAAAACAGGCCGAAAAAGAAGATTATAAAGTGTTCATGGTTACTCCCGATAAAGATTTTGGGCAGTTGGTTTCTGAAAATATATTTATGTATCGCCCTGCAAGAATGGGTAACGGAATAGAAATTTGGGGAATTCCAGAAATTCAAAAACGTTTTGGTGTAGAGCGCCCAGAACAGGTCATTGATTATTTAGGAATGATGGGCGATGCCAGTGATAATATTCCTGGATTGCCTGGTGTGGGTGAAAAAACTGCCAAAAAATTCCTTGAAGAATTCGGCACTATGGAGAATCTTTTAGCAAATACCGATAAGCTAAAAGGTAAAATGAAAGAAAAAGTAGCCGAAAATGCCGAATTGGGTTTACTTTCAAAAAAGTTAGCCACGATTTGTATTGATTGTGATGTAACTTTTAATGCCAAAGATTATGAACTTTCAACACCAGATGCTGAAAAAGTACAAATCCTTTTTGAAGAATTAGAGTTTAGACGACTAAAAGATCAGTTTTTAAAGCTATTCTCTGGTGAAGACACCGAAACAGCGACACAAGTAACCAGTACACCTACCGCAAGAGCTCAAGTAAAAGAAGCCGGTGGCGGACAATTTTCATTATTTGGCGGAGACCCAAATACCGCTGCTGAGACCATACAAGAATACTCCAGCAGAAAAACGATTAAAGACGTATCGCATGTGTATCAAAGTATAGCACCCGGTATGGGAATGACACTATTTTTAAAAAACTTACTACAACAAACATCGGTTTGTTTTGATACAGAAACCACAGGTTTAGATCCGCTAACCGCAGAATTAGTAGGCATTGCATTTTCTTGGGAAGCTTTTAAAGGATACTACATTCCCTTTCCAGAAGATCAGTCAGAAGTTCAAAAAATCATAGAAGAATTACGCCCTTTCTTTGAAAACGAAGCCATAGAAAAAATAGGTCAAAATTTAAAATATGATATTAAAGTTTTAGACAAATACAAGGTATCTGTAAAAGGAAAATGCTTCGATACCATGCTAGCACATTACCTGATAAATCCTGATATGCGCCATAATATGGAAGTACTAGCCGAAACCTATTTAAACTATACGCCTGTTTCCATCACCGAATTAATCGGAAAAAAAGGAAAAAATCAACTAAACATGCGCGAAGTTCCCTTGGAAAAGCAAACGGAATATGCGGTGGAAGATGCTGATGTTACCTTTCAATTAGCCCAACATTTTAAGCCAGAACTCACCGAGGCTAAAACCGAAGATCTATTTAATAACATTGAAATTCCATTGTTACATGTTTTAGCGGATATGGAATTAGAAGGTATTAATTTGGATGAGAAATTTCTTAACTCACTTTCTGAAGATTTGAATAATGACATCAAAAACTTGGAAACCAACATTTACGAGCAAGCGGGTGAGGAATTTAATATAGCGTCTCCAAAACAATTAGGTGATATTTTATTTGATAAACTAAAACTAATAGCCAAACCTAAAAAAACAAAAACAGGCCAGTATTCTACAGCAGAAGATGTGCTTTCGTATTTGGCTAAAGATCATGACATCATTAAAAATGTTTTAGAATATAGAGGTTTAAGCAAGCTCAAAAGCACCTACGTAGACGCTTTACCTGATCAAGTAGCGCCAAGTACTGGACGTGTGCACACCGATTACATGCAAACTGTCGCCGCAACTGGTCGTTTAAGTAGTAACAATCCAAACCTTCAAAACATCCCTATTCGAACAGAACGCGGAAGACAAGTTCGGAAAGCTTTTGTTCCAAGAGATGAAAATTACACCTTACTTGCTGCTGATTATTCTCAAATTGAACTCCGAATTATTGCCGCATTAAGCGAAGAAACGACCATGATTGAAGCTTTTAAAAATGGTGAAGATATTCACGCTTCCACAGCTTCAAAAGTATTTAATGTTCCTATTGACCAGGTTACTCGTGAACAAAGAAGCAATGCTAAAACAGTAAATTTCGGGATCATCTACGGAGTTTCCGCATTCGGACTAAGCAATCAGACAGACTTATCCAGAGCAGAATCAAAAGATTTGATAGATACCTATTATAAAACCTACCCAAAATTGAGAAATTACATGAGTGAGCTTGTTGATTTTGCGCGTGACAACGGGTATGTGCAAACGGTTTTAGGCAGGCGCAGGTATTTAAAGGATATTAACGGTAGTAATGCTATAGTTCGTGGCGCAGCAGAGCGAAACGCTGTAAATGCTCCGATTCAAGGGAGCGCCGCTGATATTATAAAAATCGCGATGATTAACATCCACAAAAAATTAGTGGCTGGTTCGTATAAAACAAAAATGCTTTTACAAGTACATGATGAATTGGTTTTTGACGTATATAAACCCGAGCTTGAAGAAATGAAAACACTTATCAAAGCAGAGATGGAAAACGCCTACATCCTTAGTGTTCCTTTGGATGTAGAAATAGGTGTTGGAGAAAATTGGCTGGAGGCTCATTAAAAAAAGTCAAGATTTTTGGCTCTTGACTTTTGTTCTTAACTCCTATGTTTCCCTAAACCTTAGCCCGTAGGCCGAGCTTTTTGGGAACTTAATATATTGGTATCGTCGTATTTCTTTATTGTTTAATAAAGATTGCTTTGGTACCTGCTAAATTATCTTCATCGAGAACTTCACCAGGAATCGTCAAGGTATTACCGTCGATTTCAATAGTCACTGTTTCAATGCTTCCACTCGTATCAATAAAAGAAAGTTGATCTCCATTCAATTCCCAAACACCAGAAGTCATGATAACATTACTCGGACATTCAATCAACAAGCCCGTTCCACCTAGATTGACATCTCTTCCGGTCTCGGTAAAATCTCTATAAGAAGCCGTTACTGTTTGGTCGCTTTTAAAGTCGTAGCTCAGAATATCACATCCAGAGGCCACCAAATTCATTAAAATGTCATTAATTAAATTCACATTCCCGGTAGCGTTAGCAGTATCTAACTCAGAAAACTCCCAAACTCCTACCAAATTTGATGCTATCATAGCATCCTCATTTTTATCTTCAGAACATGAAAGGCTAAGTGTTGCACATACCATAGCGGCTAAAATAATTCGTTTCATTACAAGTATATTTACAATTCAGAATAACAAACGAAATAATCACCTTATTATTACAAGCGAAATTATAAATTATAAGTAGTATCAAAAAAGTTTAGCGCATTTTCATGTGAATTCAAAGACCTAAAAACAAAGACTTTAAAAAAAAAAGAATAATTTAGAAACAAGTATTTGCAATTCAAGTTTATTAATGTACATTTGCACCCCAATAAACGGGATTTAAGTGTTTAATAAATAAAAAAATACTGTGGACACATTAACTTACAAAACAATTTCCGCGAACAAAGCAACTGTTGATAAACAATGGGTGTTGGTTGATGCTGAAGGACAAACATTAGGTCGTTTTGCTTCGAAAGTTGCAAAGATATTAAGAGGAAAATACAAGCCAAGCTTTACACCGCACGTAGATTGTGGAGATAATGTAGTAGTTATCAACGCAGAAAAAATAAACTTAACTGGCAATAAGTGGGCAACTAAAACTTATGTACGCCATACTGGTTATCCAGGCGGACAAAGATTTCAAACTGCTTCTGAAGCTTTAGCTAAAAACCCAATAAGCATCGTTGAACGATCTGTAAAGGGTATGCTTCCAAAAAACAGATTAGGTGCTGCGATTTTTCGTAATTTAAAAGTTTACGAAGGTGCTCAACACGGTCAGGAAGCTCAGAAACCAACTGTTATTAATTTAAACGACCTTAAATAATGGACGTAATTCACAAAATAGGAAGAAGAAAAACGGCTGTTGCTCGTGTATATCTTTCAGATGGTGATGGTAAAATTACTATCAACAAAAAAGACTTAGCTGTATATTTTCCTACAGCAACATTACAGTATAAAGTAAAGCAAGCTTTTACTTTGACTAACACGAATGACACGTACAATGTAAATGTAAATGTTTTTGGTGGGGGTATTACTGGTCAAGCTGAAGCGATTCGTTTAGCTTTATCTAGAGCTTTATGCGAAATAGACGCAGAAAACAGATTGATTTTGAAACCAGAAGGTTTACTTACAAGAGACCCTAGAATGGTTGAACGTAAGAAATTTGGTCAGAAGAAAGCTCGTAAGAAATTCCAGTTCTCTAAACGTTAATACACTACTGAAATTAATTCAGTACATTATAAAATTAAAAGGTGCTATGCAAGTAGCACCTTTTATAAGTTCATTGAAAATCTAATCCGAAGACTTCGGAATCTAGATTAAATTTAAAAATCAAGTTGTTGTTGTCCAGAAGGCATACAGCTTTTTGGAAACTAGTTTAGCATCTAAATATTGGAGGCCACAAAAAAAAAACGTGCCACTCCTTTATTGCTAATTCAACAGAACGTAAACTAAGTACAAAAAAATGGCAAACAAAATTGAAGTAAAAGACCTTTTAGAGGCAGGTGTACATTTTGGTCACCTTACAAGAAAATGGAATCCGAACATGGCTCCTTACATCTACATGGAGCGTAACGGTATTCACGTTATCAATCTTTACAAAACAGCTGCAAAATTAGAAGAAGCTAATGAAGCTTTAAAAAAAATAGCGGCGTCCGGTAGAAAAATTCTTTTCGTTGCGACTAAAAAGCAAGCAAAAGATATCGTTTCTGAAAAAGTATCAAAAGTAAACATGCCGTACATCACAGAAAGATGGCCAGGTGGAATGTTAACCAACTTTGTAACTATTCGTAAGGCTGTTAAAAAAATGGCTACTATTGATAGAATGAAAAAAGACGGTACATTCTTGACCTTATCTAAGAAAGAACGTCTTCAAGTTGATCGTTTACGTGCAAAATTAGAAAAGAACTTAGGTTCTATTTCTGAAATGACACGTTTACCAGGTGCTTTATTTATTGTCGATACCATGCGTGAGCACATTGCCGTAAAAGAAGCTATCAAATTAAAAATTCCAATTTTCGCTATGGCAGATACGAACTCTGATCCGCGATTATTAGACTATATTATTCCATCTAACGATGATGCTTCAAAATCTATCGAGGCTATTTTAACACACGTTACTGACGCTATTGCTGAAGGTTTATCTGAACGTAAATCAGAGAAGCAATCAGGAAAAGAAGGTGGCGACGAAGAAAAAGCTCCAAAAAAGAAAAAAGCTGAAGTAAAAGAAGTTGCTAAGAAAGATGAGGATACCAAAACAGAGGCTCCAGCTAAGAAAAAAGCTGACGTTCAAGCAGATGACTTAACAAAAGTTGAAGGTATTGGTCCAAAAATTTCTCAAATATTTCAAGATTCAGGGATTACCACTTTTGCTAAATTAGCAGCAAAATCAGAAGATGATTTAAAAGAAATTTTAGAAGAAGCTGGTCCAAAATTTGTATCTAAAAATCCTGCTTCATGGCCAAAACAAGCTAAAATGGCTGCTGAAGGAAAATGGGACGAATTAAAAGAGTGGCAAGATAAGGCCAAAGGTGGTATCGAAGAATAGTCTTCGGCCCCCTATGGACTAAAAAGCAATTACAACCTCTTCTACAAGAGGGCTAAAAAATAATACTAATTTAAGATTCCCGCTTAGGCGGGAATTATAAAAAAGAAATAAAAGATGGTAAAAATTACCGCCGCAGAAGTAAATAAATTAAGACAAGCCACTGGAGCTGGAATGATGGATTGCAAAAATGCTTTAGTTGAAGCTGAAGGAGATTTTGACAAAGCTATTGATGTGCTTCGTAAAAAAGGACAAAAAGTTGCAGCAAAAAGAGCAGATAGAGAAAACACAGAAGGTGCCGCTATTGCAAAAGTAAATGCAGACCACACTTCTGGCGTTGCCATTGTTTTAGGTTGTGAAACTGATTTCGTGGGTAAAAACGAAAACTTCGTAGCCTTAGCGAACGAACTTGCTGAAAAAGCACTTCATTTTGATACTAAGGAAGCCTTTTTAGCATCAGATTTTGGTGGCATGACGGTTGCTGATAAATTAGTAGAACAAACTGGTGTTATTGGTGAAAAATTAGACATTACTGCTTTTGAAAAATTAGAAGCACCTTATGTTGGTAGTTATGTGCATATCAACAAAATTGCGGCTTTAGTAGGTTTAACTTCAAAGAACGAAGAAGTAGGTAAAGATGTGGCTATGCAAATCGCTTCTATGGGCGCTACTACCTTATCTTACAAGGATTTTGACGCTGATTTTGTTGCTTCAGAAACTGAAGCTAGAATCGCAGTCATTGAAAAAGAGAATGAAGAACTAGGAAGATTAGGTAAAACACTTAAAAATGTTCCTCATTATATTTCTATGAGTCAATTAAGCCCAGCGGTTATGGCTAAAGCTGAAGAAGCTGCAAAAGCTGAATTAAAAGCTGAAGGTAAACCAGAGCAAATTTGGGATAAAATTTTACCTGGGAAAATGGAACGTTTTATATCTGATAATACTACTTTAGATCAGGAACAATGTTTATTAGATCAGAATTTTATTAAAGATGACAAAATAAATGTAGCTACGTATGTATCCTCTGCACAAGATGGTTTAGCAGTAACTTCGTTTAAACGTGTTACCTTAGGATAATATCAAACAAAATACATATTTAAAAAGCCGTTTTACTTTTCAGTAAAACGGCTTTTTTATTTTACAACAACTGTATACAACCTCAAGAACCGAAAAAACGTAGATACTTAACATCCTACTTGGCCTATCCTGAACAAGCCTAAAAAAATAAATAACCACCAGAGCTTATTAATTCGCAAGTCATTTAGCTACGCTTACTTTCCTAAAACAAAAAAGACCATCCCAAATCATGAGACAGTCTTTCTTATAATCATTTGTAACAAAATTTATCCTTTCATCCAAGCTTCACGCAGGGCTAATTGCGCTGGTGTAGCGTTCTGGACTGGAACAATAGTTTTAGTTTTCAACGTGGGTGATCCTACCTTTCCCTTCAAGCTTAGCTCCGTATCATCACGCATTACAACCATGGTAATTTCTTTTTCTGGTGTCCAACCAAAACTCTGACCAATAATGGGTCGAATGCTTTCTAAAGTAATAGCCGCACCATCTATACTTTTAATTACATCACCGCCCTGTACCCCAAGATCAACTAAAAAACTATTCAATTCTATGCCCTCACGAACATATATAGCATCGTTGTTGTCTGCATCAACATCAATAAAAGGAACTTGTCCTTGCAAAAAGTATCCACTTTGTTCTACCTTAGTCCCCATTTCTAAACCAACTTTTGCTAAATACTTGGTGTAATCGATGGGTTCTTCTCCCAGCACATGAGTTTTAAAAAACAAGCCAATTTCTGGATAGGTCATGCTTACCACTTCAGCAAACAAGTCAGCATCTTTAAAAGGTTTGTTTTCACCATACCTACTGGATAATTCTTTTAACAACCAGAGTACGCTTTTTTCTCCATTACTTAAATCTCGTAAACTAATATCAAGTGCCATATTAATTAATGCCCCCTTTTCATAGACGTTCCCGTAATTTGCTTTGTAGGGTTCTTCCAAGACATTTTTACTCATCATGGTAAAAGACATACTATCATCATAGCTCTTGGCATTATTTATTTTACCCATAATGCGATTATAAAAATCAGCCTCTTCAATTAAACCTTGTTGAATTTGAAAAAGATTAGCAAAATATTCTGTGGTACCTTCATACATCCAAAGGTGTTGCGACATTTTAGGATCGTTAAAATCAAAGTACTTAATTTCTTCAGAATGCACACTTAAAGGCGTTACGATATGAAAAAACTCGTGCGAAACAACATCTACCATTGCTTGCTCTAATCGTTCTTTATCCATTTGCTCTGGTAAAACAACCACTGTAGACGTATGGTGTTCTAAAGCACCAAACCCATTGGCATCATTTTCTATTTTAGACAAGTACAATAAAATAGTGTATTGTTGGGTGCTATTGACATTTCCTAAAAATGCTTTTTGAGCCGTCATCATATTTAACATGCTCTCTTTTAAATCACTAGCTTTATAAATACCCGTTGGAGAATATACACTCAAATTCACAGTGATACCACTTACTTCAAAGGAAACCACATCGGATTTCGCATATAGGATAGGATTATCTGTCACTTCAAAATAACGCGAGGCGTAAAATGCATCTTCATCACTCGTTACAGTTGCATTATTTAATGCTTTTAAAGATGTTGTCGCTGTTAAATTTGTCGGTTTTTTTATAAAAATTTCATAGGCTGCTTCTTCTAAGTTTTCAAAATAGCCTACAAACCCATGAAGATTTAGCATAAAGTTTTCTCCTTTCAAGATATTAGTTCCTGCTGGAGAAAATACAGCCTCTTCCTGTTCTGCTTCACTGTCATACGTATCGTTTACATAGTACGATATTCGATCCAAACTTTTACCGTTACTGATTTTCCATGTATTCTCATCCGTTTTAGAAACACTTAATTCAGCACCTTTATAATCAAACGCTTTAAAACTCTCGATATACTTTCCGTAATTATCTGTGCTATAAGTTCCAGGAACAGTTTTTGGGATATAAAAAGAAACTTCATCGCTTGTAAATGCCCCTGGATCTAAAGCCACTAATACTTTATCATCATTGACATTCACTAAATCCATACTCACTTTTATGGCTACTTTATCTGCTGTTTTAATATTCTTTGTAATCCCACAACTAACAAGTAATAGTAATAGGGAGAGAAATGAACTAACTTTTTTCATTGATCTATTCTTTTTTGTATTAATATCTAATTAAGCTTAACTTATTTTCTGGCAAGATTATAAAATATAAATTAGATGAGCTTTACTTTTCAGAAAGATTTAGCAATAGAATTATTAGTATATCGGCTATTGTCATAATTATTTTTGATTATTTTTGCTAGAGCTTAACTAAATCAAACATAAAATGAACCATTAAAAGTTTATACGTGTTTTATTGATGTGGTCAAGAAATGTAGGGACCACTCATTTTTTATTATGCCGCTACGGAAACTATTATAAAAAAGCTTTACTTTATTGAAAAGGGGGTAAAGAGAATAGCCAAAGGCCAAGCCGGCGGAAAATTATTTAAATTAAACACAAACTATGCATTACAAACGAATTCTTTTAAAATTGAGTGGAGAAGCCTTAATGGGAGAAAAGCAATATGGCATTGATCCCGCTAGGTTATCTGAATACGCCGAGGACATTAAACAGGTGGTCGACAAAGGTATTGAGGTAGCCATAGTTATAGGAGGTGGAAACATTTTTAGAGGACTCTCTGGAGCTAGTAATGGTATGGATCGTGTTCAGGGTGATCATATGGGAATGCTAGCAACTGTTATCAATGGCCTTGCCCTACAAAGTGCCTTAGAAGAAAAAGGAATTCAAACTAGATTACAATCGGCTATACAAATTAATGAGGTCGCAGAGCCTTTTATCCGCAGGCGCGCCATGCGACACTTGGAAAAAGGAAGAGTTGTTATTTTTGGCGGAGGCACAGGAAATCCATATTTTACAACAGATTCAGCCGCCGTATTGCGTGCCATAGAAATTGAAGCTGATGTGATTTTAAAAGGAACTCGTGTTGATGGTATTTATACTTCGGATCCAGAAAAAGATAAAACAGCAACAAAATTTGATACCATTTCTTTTAAAGATGTACTTAGCAAAGGCTTAAAAGTTATGGATACTACCGCCTTTACCTTAAGTCAAGAAAATGAATTACCCATTGTAGTTTTCGATATGAATAAAAAAGGCAATTTATTGCGATTAGTTTCAGGAGAAAATATTGGTACTGTTGTTGATAATTAGGCATTAATTTATAGTTAGCATTTTTTAAAATTAGCATACAATGAACGAAGAAATTACATTTATTTTAGACAGCACAAAAGAGAGCATGAACGGGTCCATTGACCATTTAATAAAGGCCTTTACAAAAATTAGAGCAGGTAAAGCAAACCCTATTATGCTGTCAAGTGTCATGGTCGATTACTATGGCTCACAAACACCGCTAAGCCAAGTAGCAAACGTGGCAACCCCAGATGCGAGAACCCTAACTGTGCAGCCTTGGGAAAAAAAGATGCTTCAAGAAATTGAAAAGGCAATTCAAATAGCGAACCTAGGTTTTAACCCTATGAACAATGGTGACTTTATCATTATAAGTGTACCACCATTAACCGAAGAGCGCAGAAAAGATTTAGCGAAACAAGCCAAAGGAGAAGCCGAAGATGCTAAAATCGGAATTAGAAATGCGAGGCAAGAAGCCAATAAAGAAATTAGGGGTCTTGATGATGCCTCAGAAGATTTAAAGAAGAATGCAGAAGCTGATGTGCAAGAATTAACAAATAATTTTACAAGAAAAATTGAAGAGGTTTTAGCCGTTAAAGAAGCTGAAATAATGAAAGTTTAAAAAACTTTTAGTACAATTAAAGTAAAAAAGCAGCTATGGGCTGCTTTTTTTATTCCTAACCTCTCTTTTTTATTATTTATGAGGTATTCAGAGGCGTGTTTTATACAAATACACATAATCATTTTCTACCTTTGCAAGAATAGTAAAATAGAGCATGGTTACAAAAATAACGAAGGGTTTTTGGGCAAAAACTGCAAACATTATTCTTAGAAATAGAATAATAATTCTTTTAATCATTACGGGTATTACCATTTTTTTAGCCTTACAATGGGATAAAATGCGTTTTTCTAGCTCCCAAGCTAACCTACTACCAGATCATCACGAAGTAAATGTACAATACCAATCCTTTCTAAAAACCTTTGGTGAAGAAGGTAATATTGTGGTTTTAGCTATTAAAGACAGTAGCTTATTTACCCCTGAAAAGTTTAATCGCTGGAATAAATTAAGCAAGCAATTAGATGCTTTTCCAGAAGTAGATTTTGTGTTGTCAACCGATAATTTACAAGAATTAGTAAAAGACAGCCTGAAACAAGAGTTTGTCCTAAAACCCTTTATTCAAGAAGAGCCAAAGACGAAGACCCAAATTGATAGTTTAGCATCACACTTGTTCAATGATTTACCCTTTTATGAAGATTTACTGTATAACAAGCAAACAAAAACAATCCGAACCCTTGTTTATTTAGATAAAGATATCATCAATACATCTGCTCGAAAAGATTTTATTTTAGAAGATTTACAAAGTTTAATTGAGGTATTTGAAGAAGAAACAGAAATGAATGTATACGTTTCTGGTATGCCCTATATCAGAACAATGAATTCTCAAAGCATCATCAATGAAATAAGTAAATTTATCCTTGCCGCTTTAGGCGTCACTTCGCTTATATTTTTCTTGTTCTTTAGAAGCTTTAGAGCAACATTTATATCCATGTGCGTTGTGATTATTGGAGTGATGTGGGCCTTTGGTATTTTAGGATTATTACAATACGAGATTACAGTTTTAACTGCGTTAATTCCTCCTTTGATTATTGTTATTGGCATTCCGAACTGTATTTTTTTAATAAACAAATACCAGCAAGAGGTTAAAAAACACGGTAATCAGGCCCTTTCTTTACAGCGGGTTATCTCGAAAATTGGAAATGCAACCTTGATGACCAATATTACGACTGCCTCAGGTTTTGCGACATTTATTATCACTGACAGTCAACTTTTAAAGGAATTTGGAATTGTAGCTTCTATAAACATCATTGGGATATTTGTACTTTCTTTATTAGTCATACCCATTGTCTATAGCTTTATGCCATTGCCAAAAACCAAGCATTTAAAACACCTGAACAAAAAATGGATTGATGGCTTTGTAAATTGGATGGAGCACATTGTCCGTGAAAAAAGAATATCGGTTTATGTGGTTTCTATAGTTCTTTTGGTCGTGAGTATTATCGGTATTTATCAAATTGATATTTCAGGAAGTCCTATAGAAGACATGCCCAAGAATGCAGAATTCTTTCAAGATATTCGTTTTTTTGAAGAAGAGTTTGACGGCATTATGCCCGTAGAAATTGTAGTAGATACCAAAAGAAAAAATGGCGTATTAAAGGCTCCCACTTTAAAAAAAATTGATGAACTAAGTCAAGTTGTTCATGAAATTCCTGAATTATCAAGACCTGTTTCCGTGGTCGATTTGGTAAAGTATTCCAAACAAGCCTTCTATAACGGCATTCCTAAATACTACCAATTACCTACGAGTCAAGAAAATACGTTTATCATGGATGTGGCTAGAAAATCGGCAGATAACGGTAATTTATTGAAGAGTTTTGTCGATTCTACAGGACAAACCGCACGGATTACTACCTTCATGAAAGACGTAAAAACCGATAGAATGGAAGCCATCGAAGCCAAACTTCAAGAAAACATTAGCAAGATATTTCCCTCAGATCGTTTCAATGTATATATGACGGGTAGTGCCCTTATTTTTTTAAAGGGAACCAAGTATCTGGTCAATAACTTAATTTTATCTTTAGCCTTAGCCATAGGACTTATTGCCTTATTTATGGCGTATTTGTTTCGCTCGTTTAGGATGATCATCATTTCATTAATTCCGAACCTATTGCCTTTAGTCATTACCGCAGGCTTGATGGGCTATGTAGGGGTCCCCATAAAACCTTCGACCATTTTGGTATTCAGTATTGCTTTTGGTATTTCTGTTGATGATACCATTCACTTTCTCGCCAAGTATAGGCAAGAGTTAACCGCTAATCAATGGCGAATTAAGAAATCGGTATACGCAGCACTAAGAGAAACAGGCGTCAGTATGTTTTATACCTCAATTGTATTGTTCTTTGGATTCTCAGTCTTTGCCATTTCTAGCTTTGGTGGTACTGTAGCATTAGGTACTTTAGTTTCTGCAACCTTACTTTTTGCCATGTTATCTAATTTAATTTTATTACCCTCTTTATTACTTTCATTAGAACGCAACATTGCCAATAAAAAGGTGCTTAAAGAACCACAAATAGATATTTTACCAAAAAATGAGGAATTAGAATAAAAACCAAAAGAATAGCTACCTCTCCAAAATATCAATTTTATCAAAAAGGCTATCTTTGCGCCTATAAAACACCATAAAACACATGAAATCGAATAGCATAAAAGAATTACTTTCTACAAAACATCTTTTACAAGAAGTGACAATCAAAGGTTGGGTAAAAACATTCAGAAGCAATAGATTTATTGCACTTAATGACGGTTCTACCTTAAATAATATGCAATGTGTTGTAGCTTTTGAGAATTTTGATGAAGCTTTGTTAAGAAAAGTTACTACAGGCGCTGCGCTACAGATTAAAGGTACCTTGGTAGAAAGTCAAGGGAGAGGGCAAAGCTTAGAAATACAAGTAAATGAGCTCATAGTTTTAGGAACTTCTGACCCTGATACCTACCCTATTCAACCCAAAAAACATTCTTTAGAATTTTTAAGGGAAAAAGCACATTTAAGAGTGCGTACCAATACGTTTGCCGCTGTAATGCGCCTACGCTCAGCCTTATCTTTTGCCGTACACCAGTACTTTCAAAAGAATGGTTTTTATAATGTTCATACACCCATTATCACTGGTTCTGATGCCGAAGGTGCTGGGGAAATGTTTAGAGTATCGACCTTAGATCAAAAGAAACCACCCTTAAATGAAGATGGAAGCATTAATTTTAAAGAAGATTTTTTTGGAAAAGAAACCAACCTGACGGTTTCAGGGCAATTAGAAGCAGAAACCTATGCCATGGCTTTGGGGAAAGTGTATACTTTTGGTCCTACGTTTAGGGCTGAAAACTCTAACACATCGCGCCATTTAGCAGAATTTTGGATGATTGAACCCGAGGTTGCTTTTAATGATTTAGATGCCAACATGGATTTAGCAGAAGATTTCATTAAAGAAGTAATTACTTATGTGCTTGACAATTGTCAGGAAGATTTACAATTTTTAGAGCAACGCTTGTTAGAGGAAGAAAAGACAAAACCTCAGATAGAACGCAGTGATATGGCGCTTATCGAAAAATTAAAATTTGTAACTGAAAATAACTTTAAAAGAGTCTCCTATACCGAAGCCATTGATATTTTAAAGAACAGTACTCCAAATAAAAAGAAAAAATTTCAATATCCGATTGAAGATTGGGGAACAGATTTACAAAGTGAACACGAACGCTATTTGGTAGAAAAACACTTTAAATGTCCGGTCATCTTATTTGATTATCCTGCAAAAATAAAAGCATTTTACATGCGTTTAAATGAAGATGGAAAAACAGTTAGAGCTATGGATATTCTTTTTCCTGGAATTGGCGAAATAGTGGGCGGCTCCCAACGTGAAGAACGTTTAGACGTTTTACAAGAAAAGATGAAAGCCTTGGATATTGACGAAAAAGAACTTTGGTGGTATCTTGATTTAAGAAGATTTGGATCTGCAGTACATAGTGGTTTTGGCTTAGGTTTTGAACGTTTAGTGCTTTTTACTACAGGAATGGGCAATATTAGAGACGTTATTCCTTTCCCGAGAACGCCACAGAATGCCGAGTTTTAAAAATAGAAAGTATATTCATCAAAATATCTTAAATTTATACGTAAGAATAGAACCTATACATGCTTAAACAATATTTATCATTTAAATTATCGCAAAAGCTCTCTCCACAACAGATTCAATTGATGAAACTGATTCAACTGCCTACACAGGCTTTTGAACAACGTTTAAAACAAGAATTGGAAGAAAATCCTGCTTTGGAAACAGGAAAAGAAGAGTTAGATAATTTTGATGATGACTATGAGGATGATGTTTACAATGACGAGTCAGATAGCGATAGTATTAATGCGGAAGATATCAATATAGATGAATATTTAAGCGATGATGAAATTCCAGAGTATAGAACCCAAGTAAATAATTATAGTGCCGATGATGAAGAAAAGACGGTACCTTACGCAGCAGGAATTTCTTTTAATCAATATTTAATCAATCAATTAAATACCTTTTATTTGAGTGACGAGGAATGGTTTATTGCCGAATTTCTTGTAGGTAGTATCGATGAAAGCGGCTATATAAGAAGGGCTATTCCTGATATTTTAGATGATTTGGCTTTTACACAAAACATCTACACTGACGAAGGTGCAATTCGAAAAATATTAAAAATAGTTCAAGAATTAGATCCTCCTGGGGTGGGAGCCACTTCTTTAGAAGAGTGTTTAATTATTCAATTAAAACGCAAAGAACTAAATCCGAGTGTTGAGCTAGCCATTCAAATTTTAGAAAAATCTTTTGAACAGTTTACCAAAAAACATTACCAAAAACTACTACAAAAACACAACATTACCGAAGAAGAACTTAAAAATTCAATTTCAGAAATAGAAAAGTTAAACCCTAAACCTGGTGGGTCGTATTCTGGAGGAAATACAAGAATGGTAGAACACATTGTGCCTGATTTTTCTATTAAAATTGTAGATGGCGAACTAGAGTTAACCTTGAATGGTAGAAATGCTCCTGAGCTTCATATCTCTAAAGATTATAACAATATGTTAGAGGGCTATAAGAATGCGAAAGAAAAATCTAAAGCCCAGAAAGATACCGTACAATTTATCAAACAAAAATTAGATGCTGCGAAATGGTTTATTGACGCTATAAAACAGCGACAGCAAACACTTTTTGTTACCATGAATACCATCATGCACTATCAAAAGGAATATTTTTTGTCGGGTGATGAGCGCAAGCTCCGCCCAATGATTTTGAAAGATATTGCCGATAAAATTGATATGGATGTTTCTACGGTTTCTAGAGTGGCTAATAGCAAATATGTGGACACCCCCTATGGCACCAAATTAATTAAAGAGTATTTTTCAGAATCTATGAAAAATGACCAGGGTGAAGATGTATCGACTAAGGAAATAAAGAAAATTTTAGAAACCGTAATAGGAGAAGAAACAAAAAGAAAACCACTTACGGATGACAAATTAGCCGATATTTTAAAAGAAAAAGGATATCCTATTGCACGAAGAACGGTTGCTAAGTACAGAGAGCAACTTAGTATTCCTGTAGCTCGAATGCGTAAAGAAATTTAATGAAAGTTTTTTATAAGATTATTTCCTATGTCTTTCATCCTATATTCATTCCAATTTATGGTACGCTAAGCTATTTTTTAGTCAGTAAAAAATACACCACGTTTGCAATGAAAATTGGCAACCTACTTCCTATTTTTATTCTCACCGTTATGGTACCGATAATTTGTTTCTTAATCCTTAGAAATATGGGTTTTGTAAATTCAGTTTTTTTTCCCAGTACCAAGGCACGTAAGTATCCCCTTTTTATTAGCTTGGTGTTGCTTTTAATGATCGTTTATAAGGTAATTCCATACAACTATACCGCTGAACTGTATTATTTCTTTATTGGACTTATTATTGCCTTGTTCACCTACCTCATGTTGCTGTTTGTAAAATTCAAAGGAAGTCTTCACATGTTGGGCATCGGCACCTTAACCATGTACCTGATTAATTTAAGTATTCATTTTGAAATTAATCTTACCTTTTCTATTAGTTTGCTCATTTTGATGGCAGGACTCATAGCTTCTTCAAGGTTATACTTTAGAGCTCATACTACCATAACACTTGTTACCGGTCTGATCATTGGGATCGTTTCACAATTTATTACGATACCTTATTGGTTATAACAAGTAAAAAATTAAGCCAATTCTAAGCGGTTTAAGCGATAAACTTTCTCCAGTATCAAGTACTGTATTGTCTTTCATAAAGTCGCTTAAAGCATAGTATAAATGCAAATTAAAGGTATTGTAACCTACATTAAGCATTAAACCATATTGAAATTTTTCAATATCCGAGTTTGAAAAACTAGTTTTACCCGCATCTGTTACAAGTTTTGATAAATTACTAAAGTTATAATTGAACTTAAGGCCCGAATACATCCGAAAAAATTTATACCTATTTCGGGTGGCATTACGCCAACGGAATTCTAATGGCAATTCTAAACTATGGGTTTGAAATTTACTTCTGTTATAATCAAAATCATCTTCGGCAAATTGATAGCTTATCATACCATTAGCCTTGGTGCTTATGATATTTGAATAATACGAATTCACCGCATAGCCCAAACCAATACCTAAAGCCACCCTCCCATTCGTCGTTAAAGGAATATCTCTTATGAGCCCCAGCTGCAAACCATAGGAAAAATTGCGCTGAAAAACAGCATTAGGTTTATCCCCTAGCAGATTATAATGAAGCCCCAAATAAATTTGGTCTTCTAAGTAATTAGAGCTTACTACCGATGTGTTTTCTTCGATTTGTGCAAAACACAGCATGGGAATGCTTAGAAAAAAAAAACATATTAATTTCTTCATCATCCAAAGATATTAAAATAAACTAGATTCAAAACGGCATATAAACCTAAAAGATGTGTAGGTCGCCCCCAAGGGTTCGCCAGAAAAATAGACTAAATTTAAGGATGTATTTTAGTAGATTTTCAGGGGTCTTAAGTTTACTTTTTAAAATAGAATAGTACTAAAAAAAAACGCTTCAAATAAAAATTTGAAGCGTTTATACTTTTTGAAAGAAATATTGATTATCTATTTAGATTATCAAATGCGTCACCTTCGAAGGTTGTATAATTAATTTTCAGCGCATTCACTTTTCTTAACTCTTCTTTTATATCCGAAATAATACCCATGTTGGCATTTTTATCAACTTTCAATGAAGTAGTTAAAACGTTTTGCAAATCTTCTGATTTTTTTGCTCTTTCTGCTAAAATGTAAGGACCAACTTCAGATGGACTTGAGAACTTATCATTCAACTGAATTTTAGCCTCTTTCCCAAAAACCTTTTGATACTCATCAGTAGGTGCCCCTACATAAATAGTAATCACTTGATCCTTTTTTTCTAATTTCTTAGTTTCACTTGCTTTTGGAAGTTCATTTTGAACTTTAACAGAGGTATCTTTCATAACCGTTACGGTCATAAAGAAAAACAGTAACATAAAAACAATATCTGGAAGCGAGGCTGTATTCACTGCCGGAACCGCTGCATCTTTCTTTTTGTTAAATTTTGACATATTTTTTCTTTTTAACTTTTTCGATTAATTACCTGTAGAGGTTTCAGCTTCAGAAAACTTTTGAGGAAATAACTCTTGAATTCTTTTAATTCGCTCTTTAAGAACCTCTTTTCTTTCGTCTGGAGTTTCTTGGTTCGAATATTCTGCTTCCATTTCCGTAAAATTACGCTTATACAAGCGCTGTGCCTCTCTGTTACGCAATTCATTATACGCACCTACAATCTCGTTTTGAACCGTGATATAGACATTGTATTTGGTTTCCCTATCATTCTTTAAAGAGATAATAGCCTTGTCAGGATTATCGGAAGATGTTTCATCTCTTTTACCCTGACAATAGTTGCAATATTCTTCAGTGCCACTAGCAGCCCCTCCATTATCTAAAAAAGCAATTGCTTTTTCTCTTAACTCTTTAATATCTGTTAGTTCATCCTCAACTAAAAGCCGTCCATCTCTATTGATATTAACAGTAAAAATATTCTTCTGCTTAATAATAACCTCCGGTTGATCCGTTTCATCAATTGGCGGTAACATACGATCCAAACCAGCATCTGTTTCGATAGTCGTAGTTACTAAGAAAAAGATAAGTAATAAGAAAGCGATGTCAGCCATAGAACCGGCATTAACCTCTGGTGGTGCTCCTCTTCTTGGCATAATAGTTTACTTTTATTTGTTAAACATTTTTTTAATTCCCGGAACAACCATTGCTCCTACCGCGATGATAGTTAAGATAAAGAAGATATTTAAGAAAGTTCCGATATTTTTAACCGTGCTCTCATCAGCCTCTAAACCCTTAGCTCTCATAGCGTCTAAATCAACATCAGTTCCAGAAGCTGCGAAGTAAGAAATGATGGCTACTACCACTAAACCTCCAACGCCAATCAATGTTCTTTTTAAACCTTCTGGTGAAGAAAAAACATTCTTTAATCCGAAAAACAAGCTCACAACTACCGCAAAAGCTAATAGGATAAATGTAATTATGAACATAAAGTTCATAGAACTACTCCCAATTGCTTCAGAGGGCATCATATCGCCACTTGGCATCTGTGTCCATAATATGAAGCCTGCAATACTGAGAACTATTAATATTATTTTTATTATTTTATGCATTTTACTTGGTATTTAAGTCCGACTTATTTTTTGTGATCTACCAACATATCAATCAAAGAGATTGATGAGTCTTCCATATCATTTACAATACTATCAATCTTAGCGATGATATAATTATAAAAAATTTGAAGTATAATCGCCACAATAAGACCAAATACCGTAGTTAATAAGGCTACTTGAATATCACCTGCAATAAGTGAAGCACTTAAGTTACCAACAGCAGCAATTTTCTCGAAGGCCTGAATCATACCAATTACCGTACCCATGAAACCAAGCATCGGTGCAATAGCGATAAATAAAGACAACCAAGAAACGTTCTTTTCTAGTTGACCCATTTGAACACCACCATAAGCTACAACTGCTTTTTCGGCAGATTCAACACTATCACCAGCTCTGTCTAAGCCTTGGTAAAAAATTGAAGCCACAGGACCTTTAGTGTTTCTACAAACTTCTTTCGCAGCTTCAACACCGCCTGAAGCTAATGCGTCTTCTACTCTTTGTTTTAGTTTTGTAGTGTTGGTTGTTGCTAAGTTTAAATAAATAATTCTTTCAATAGCAACGGCTAAACCTAGTATCAAACATAATAGTACGATACCCATGAAGCCAGCGCCACCTTCAATAAATTTTTCTTTTAAAACTTGAACAAAACCTCTCTCAGCTTCAGTTGTTGCTGCGGCAGCATCTTGAATCATTGTTGCCGTAGTAGCAATAGTTGCAGAAAGGTTTGCTGTAATTGCGTTTGCAGTTACATTAGCGTTAACAGTATTTGTGTTGATAACAAATAACCCAGCTACAGCTAGGATAGAGAATAATCTTTTCATTTCTTTCAAACTTAAATTAGATTAGTTAATGGGTTAAAGATAAAAAAATTTTACAATTAAAAAATTAAAAAAATTAAAAGCAGAGAGGAAGGGATTCGAACCCTCGATACCCTTTTGGAGTATACACACTTTCCAGGCGTGCGCCTTCGACCACTCGGCCACCTCTCTCAATACAATTTTTTCAAGGGGTCGAATTAACAAAAAAAAAAGTACTATACGAAATTAAAAAAGTTAATTTTAAATCATTTCTCCACGAAGTGGTGTTTCAAAAATTGTTTTAAAGAGTTTTGGGGAAACATCCATTCCTAATAAATACATCAGCTTGGTAATCGCGGCTTCTGTGGTAATATCCTTACCGTTAATTACTTGCATTTGCTGAAGATGCTCGCTAGTTTCATACTGACCCATGATAACACTTCCTCCTGAACACTGTGTTACGTTAATAACTTGTACACCATTTTTTTTTGCATTTTTTAGATGATCAATCAACCATTGGTCGGTCGGAGCATTCCCTGCCCCATAGGTTTCAATAATTAAGGCTTTTAAATTTGGGGTACTTAAAACACTTTTTAATAGGTTTTCATTGAATCCAGGAAATAATTTTAAAATGGCAACATTCGTGTCTAAATTTTTATGAACCACCAACTTTTTTAGCTTATTAGGCTTTAATAAATACTCATAATGAACTTTTAAGTGCACTCCGGACTCTGCAAGTGCAGGATAATTTAAAGAAGCGAAAGCCTCAAAATGCTCTGCGTTTATTTTCGTAGTTCTATTTCCTCGATACAATTTATATTCAAAATACAAGCCTACTTCTTGAATTACTGCTTTATCTTTCTCGCGTAATGCTGCTATTTGTATAGAGGTAATTAAATTCTCTTTGGCATCGGTTCTGAGATCACCAATAGGCAATTGAGATCCTGTAAAAATAACGGGTTTTGACAAATTCTCAAGCATATAACTCAATGCTGAAGCGGAATAACTCATAGTATCGCTGCCATGAAGCACCACAAACCCGTCATACTCATGGTATGTTTCTTCGATAGTAGTTGCAATGGCGACCCAATGCTCCGTATTGATATTTGATGAATCTATAGGTGTTTCAAAAGAATGACTTTGAATTTCACAATCTAGTTGATTTAATTCTGGTATATTTTTAAGCAATTTTGCAAAATTAAATGCCTTTAATGCCCCAGACTTATAATCCTTCATCATCCCAATGGTTCCGCCTGTATAGATTAGTAAAATTTTTGTTTTTTTCATACAACGCTATTAAATCCCAAAAACTTCTTTGGAGTTTTGGGTAGTAATTTCTGCAATTTCTGCAATTGTACAATCATAAATCAAGGCTAATTTATTTATTATTTCCATCAAATAAGCACTTTCATTTCGTTTACCTCTATAAGGCACAGGCGCTAGGTACGGCGAATCGGTCTCTAAAACAATGTGCTTTACGTCGATCTGGGCTAAAAAAGTATCGATTTTTCCATTTTTAAAAGTGACCACACCACCAATTCCTAATTTCATCCCATACGATATGGCCTTTTGTGCTTGCTCATAATCTCCAGTAAAACAATGAAAGATTCCGAATAAATCATCAGACTTTTCATCTTCTAATACTTCAAAAACTTCATCAAAGGCATCACGACAATGAATTACAATCGGTAAATTGTGTTTTTTAGCGATTTGAATTTGTCTTTTAAAGGAGGTTTGTTGTTGTTTCAAATAGCTTTTATCCCAATATAAATCAATTCCTATTTCCCCTATGGCATAATAGGTGTGGTTTGCCAACAATTCCTCGATGTGCTGTAATTCCTTTTCAAAATCTTCCTTTACATGGGTTGGATGTAGTCCTGCCATTAAAAAAACATGATCAGGATACGCTTTTTGTAATTGCAACATGGCATCGGTGTAGGTAGAATCTATGGCTGGAATAAAAAAACGTTGAATTCCGTTTTTTATAGCGCGTTTTATGACCTCATCCCTATCCGAATCAAAAGCTTCGCTATAAAGATGCGTATGTGTGTCCGTAATTATCATGCTACAAAAATAGAATTATCACACTTCTTTACTACCATTTAAGTTCTTAAATAATAAGACCTGGCATTTTCTAGCTGTACAAAGTGCAGTATCTTTGAAAAAAAGTAAATTGAAAACACTAAAAAAATTCTTACAAGCTAAGGGATATTCTAAAACCAAGCTTGATTTAACCGCTACTAATCATTTTGAAATTAAGGCAAAAATTAATGGTATATTGGGCAGGTTTATAGTGGATACCGGCGCATCAAACACCTGTGTGGGTTTCGATAAAATCGAATACTTCGAGCTTACTTCGAAAGCGTCGAAAATAAAAGCCGCCGGAGCTGGAGCTACAAATATGGAAACTCTTATTTCTACAAAAAACAGCTTAGAAATTGACACTTGGCACTACACCAAATTAAAAATAGTGCTTTTTGATCTCGTCCATGTCAATGAAGCCCTTGTTGCCCACAATGCACTCCCCGTAGATGGTATTATCGGTGCCGATGTGCTCAAAAAAGGCAAAGCCATCATTGACTATGATCAAAAATGTATTTATTTAAAATAACACCTATTCAGCTATAAAATAGGTTTATTAGCGAAATCATAGCGCTCTTTTTTACGCTTTATTTAACTTCGCTTTAACATTTTATAAATACATCTTATGTTTTCCAAAGTAACCTACAACATCATTGCATTATGTATCGTCATGGTTTTTTTTAGCAGTTGTGCTGAGGATACCGATTATATTGAAATTTCGAGTGAGCTTGAAGATCAAAAATTAAAGACTACCCTAGTTGCTCTTGGCGGTACTTTGGACTATTTTGTGCTCCCCGAAAGTGATGATTTCTCAAATATTCCCGCAGATCCTAACAACCCTTTAACCGACGCTAAAGTTTTGTTAGGTAAATTACTATTTCATGAAACGGGAATCGGTATGAATTCTAAAAAAGAAACGCACCAAAAAACCTATTCTTGTGCGAGCTGCCATCACAGCGGAGCTGGTTTTCAAAGTGGCATTAAACAAGGTATTGGTGATGGTGGAATAGGTTTTGGACTGCATGGAGAAGCGCGTGTTATGGCGCCCGATTTTACAGCGGATATCGTTGATGTTCAACCTATAAAATCGCCTACCGTATTAAATTCAGCCTATCAAAAATTAATGCTTTGGAATGGACAATTTGGCGCTACTGGGTCTAATATAGGAACAGAGGCTAACTGGACTTCTGGAACCCCAAAAGAGACCAACAATTTAGGATTTGAAGGTTTAGAAACTCAGGCTATAGCTGGTTTAACTGTGCATAGAATGGATATCAACAAAACTTTTTGTTCAGACAACAACTATGAAGCATTATTTAACGATGCTTTTCCAGAAGTCGATCTAGCTGAACGATACAGCTTAATTACTGCTGGTCTAGCGATAGCAGCCTATGAAAGAACCTTATTGGCGAACGATACTAATTTTCAAAATTGGCTAAAAGGAGATGTCAATGCCATGACTTCGAATGAAAAGAAAGGAGCATTATTGTTTTTTGGGAAAGCACAATGTTTTCAGTGTCATTCAGGTCCCGCACTAAATTCTGAAGCCTTTTACGCTTTGGGTATGAACGATTTATCGGGTACTGGTGTTCATGGAACTGTTGATGAGGCCACCAAAAAAGGCCGTGGTGGTTTTACAAATAATCCTTCAGACAACTATACATTTAAAGTACCTCAATTGTACAATTTAGCAGATGTTGAATTTTTTGGACACGGGGCGTCATTTACCAGTATCAAAGAGGTTATTGCCTATAAAAATAATGCGCTTAAAGAGCATAACGATGTACCACTTGTGGCATTAGCTAATGAATTTTCACCCTTAGGCCTTAGCGAGCATGAAATTGATTTACTCACCGAATTTATTGAAAAAAGTTTATTAGATCGCAACTTGCAACGCTACAACCCAAACTCATTACCCACAGGCTTATGTTTCCCAAATGCAGATGCCAAATCAAAACAAGATATGGGCTGTAACTAATTTAAAATAGTCTTAAAAGAAAAAAATCCTGAAGAAACAATCTTCAGGATTTTTTTAGCTCTTAGTATTAGTACAATACTATAATTCTAATGCTTTATTTACATCGTTTTCCATTAAAAGCTCAATAGGATTTTCCAAAGCTTCTTTTACGGCCACTAAAAATCCTACGGACTCTTTGCCATCAATAATTCGATGATCATAGGATAGGGCAACGTACATAATAGGTGCCACTACAATGTTTCCATCTTTTACAACCGGTCTTTCAACAATGTTGTGCATTCCCAAAATAGCACTCTGTGGAGGGTTTATAATTGGCGTAGATAACATAGAGCCAAATACACCACCATTGGTGATGGTAAACGTACCTCCTGTCATTTCATCCACAGTAATTTCTCCTTCTCTTGCACGTATCGCTAAACGTTTTACCTCTGCTTCTACTCCTCTAAAGCTTAAGTTCTCCGCATTTCTAATTACTGGCACCATAAGTCCTTTAGGACCAGAAACTGCAATACTAATATCACAGAAGTCATAAGAAATCATTTCTTTGCCATCAATCATAGAATTCACTGATGGAAACAATTCCAGTGCTCTTACCACTGCTAAGGTAAAAAAGGACATAAATCCTAAACCTACACCATGTTTGTCTTTAAAATCTTCTTTGTACTGCTCTCTTAATTCAAATATAGGCGACATATCAACCTCGTTAAAGGTGGTTAACATGGCTGTTTCATTTTTAACAGTCACTAAGCGCTCCGCAACTTTTCTGCGAAGCATAGATAATTTAGAGCGGCTTTCACCACGAGTACCGCCAGTTGGAGAACCCATAGAAGGTTTTGCATTAACAGCGTCTTCTTTGGTTATTCTTCCATCCCTGCCAGTTCCTTTCACTGCATCTGCTGAAATATTCTTTTCAGCCAGCACTTTCTTTGCAGCGGGAGAGGCCGTACCTGTAGCATATGACTCTTTAGCTGGGGCTTGTTTTGCAGCCTTATTTTCTTCTTTGGCTGCCGGCGAAGCAGGTTTTTCAGTAGTTTCTTTTTTTACCTCCTCCTTTGTTGAAGTATCTTCTTTCTTAGCACTTGGTTTAGCAGCACTAGTATCAATTAAACAAACTACTTCACCTACAGCAACGGCGTCGCCTTCCTCTGCCTTTAAGGTAATAATACCACTTTCTTCAGCAGGCAGTTCCAGTGTAGCTTTATCAGAATCTACTTCTGCAATTGCCTGATCTTTTTCTACATAATCACCATCTTTTACTAACCAAGATGCAATTTCTACCTCTGTTATCGATTCTCCCGGAGAAGGAACTTTCATTTCTAAAATCATCCTACTTTGTATTATTTTGTTTTGTTATCGTTTTTGTCATGTTATCTTTTGTCTTGTCAAAGACAAAATCTATTACTTGTTGATGTCTGCGTTTTGAACGCACGGCGCTACCAGCCGCAGGTGATGCATAAAAGCGTCTTGATGCCACTCTAAATGTACTGGCCTCACTGTAATGCATCATTAAATGGCTCCAGGCACCCATATTTCTGGGTTCTTCTTGTGCCCAAACAATATCCTTGGCGTTCGTATACTTTTTGGTAATTTCTTTGATCGTATCTGCAGGTAATGGAAACAGCTGTTCAATACGAACCAAGGCTACATCATCGCGTTTTAATTCTTCTCTTTGCGCTAACAAATCGTAATAAAACTTACCTGTACAAAAAACAAGACTCTTTATTTTCTTAACGTTTGCAGTGGCATCATCTATAACCTCTTGAAAACTTCCTTCGGCAAATTCCTCCACTGTTGAAACTGCTTTTGGATGTCTTAGTAAGCTCTTTGGTGTAAAAATAATTAAAGGCTTTCTAAAATTCGCCTTCATTTGTCGACGTAAAATATGAAACATTTGTGCTGGTGTAGTCACATCAGCAATATACATATTATCTCTAGCACACAGTTGTAAATAACGTTCCATACGGGCCGAAGAGTGCTCTGCTCCTTGACCTTCATAGCCATGTGGCAGCAACATTACCAATCCATTTTGTAATTTCCACTTATCTTCAGCCGCAGAAATATATTGATCGATCATGATTTGTGCTCCGTTACTAAAGTCTCCAAATTGAGCCTCCCAGATGGTTAAGGTATTTGGGCTCGCCATAGCGTAACCGTAATCAAAACCAACTACACCATATTCTGACAAAAGAGAATTGTAAATGGTGAAATTCCCTTGTTTTTTAGCCACTGAATTTAGCAATACTACTTCCTCTTCACTTTCTTCTACTTTCATGACAGCATGCCGGTGAGAGAAGGTACCCCTTTCTACGTCTTGACCTGACATTCTAACATCGAAACCTTCGGCTAACAAAGAACCATAAGCTAATAATTCGCCCATAGCCCAATCTAAATTATTGGTTTTGAAGAACATGTTCTTACGATCATTGACCAATTTTTCCACCTTGCGTAAAAATTTCTTATCCTTGGGTAGTTCTGTAATTACTTTCGCAATTTCAGTTAATTTTTTCTTCTCAAAAGTGGTGTCATAGGTGTCTAACATTTCCCACTCACGAACGGCTGTAAAACCACTCCATTCATCCGCCATAAATGGCGTAATTACGGTCTTATCTTCTTTTCTAGAATCTTCTAATTCTTCTTCTAGACTTGCTTTATATTCCTCTTCTAAATGACTAACAAAATCCTTTTCGATGACGCCTTCTTGCAACAATTTTTCCGCGTAGATATCTCTAGGATTTGGGTGATTTGCAATTGCTTTATACAATTTAGGCTGGGTAAAACGTGGCTCGTCTCCTTCATTATGCCCGTATTTTCTATAGCCTAATAAATCTATAAAAACATCTTTTTTAAAGCGCATTCTATATTCTAATGCAAATAACGAAGCGTGCACTACAGCCTCAGCATCGTCAGCATTTACATGCAATACCGGACTCAAGGTTACTTTCGCTACATCGGTACAATAGGTCGATGATCTTGCATCTAAATAATTGGTGGTGAAACCAATTTGGTTGTTTACAACGATATGTATTGTTCCTCCTGTTTTGTACCCATCAAGATTAGCCATTTGAACTAATTCATAGACAAGACCTTGGCCCGCAATCGCAGCATCTCCATGGACAATAATGGGCAATACCTTAGAAAAATCATCTTTGTATTTTGCATCTTGCTTTGCTCTGGTAATCCCAGCAACCACAGCACCCACTGTTTCTAAATGCGACGGATTCGGTGCAATGTTCATGGTTATTTTAGTACCGTTGTTGGTTTTCCTATCTGAAGTCCACCCTAAATGATACTTTACATCACCATCAAAAATTTCTTGCTCATAATCCTTACCATCGAACTCACTAAAAATATCTTTCGCTGCCTTGCCAAAGATATTGGTTAAAACATTTAACCTTCCACGGTGTGCCATTCCCATGACAAATTGCTCTACCCCTAATTCTGATGCCCTTTCTACTACAGCGTCTAAAGCAGGAATTAAAGATTCGTTACCTTCAATAGAAAATCGTTTTTGACCTACGTATTTGGTATGTAAAAAACTTTCAAATGAAACGGCTTGATTTAATTTTTTTAAGATATGCTTCTTATGGTCATTATCATATTTAGGATGATTGTCATTGACATTCAACCAGTTTTGAATCCATTCTACGTATTCAGGATTTCTAATGTACATGTACTCTACCCCTATAGCATCACAATAAATACGTTTAAGGTGGTCGATAATTTCTTTCAACGAGCTTGAGCCTATGCCCAAAACTTCACCAGCCTTAAAGACCGTATTCAAATCAGCTTCAGCCAGTCCAAAATTTTCGATGTCTAAGGTTGGTGAATATTGTCTTCTTTCGCGAACCGGGTTTGTTTTGGTAAATAAATGACCTCTGGTTCTATACCCATCAATAAGCCTAATTACCTGAAACTCTTTTTGCAATGATTGCGGAATTTCGGCAGTGGATGGCGAAAAATTGGTTTCGCTCCGTGTTGGGGTCTCCAGTTCGTCTTGTAAACTTTCTTGACCAAAATCAAATCCCTGAAAAAATGCGCGCCAACTTGGCTCTACACTATCCGGACTCATTAAATACTTGTCATATAACTCTGCAAAAAATGAAGTGTGTGCAGCGTTTAAAAAGGAATATTTATCCATAAATAATTTTCTCTTCCCTGTGAATAAAATTTAAACAAAAATACAACATTTCAATATTCTAGTCCTATATTCGATACTAATATTAATGAAATTTTATAATTATGAAGGTTTTAAAGAAAATCGTGTTAAAAAATCACTTTTTAAATATCATTCTTCTACTCTTAGTACAATTGGGGGTTTCACAAAACAGCCCTTCCAGTGATTTTTGGAACAATGTTCGCTTTGGCGGGGGCATTGGTTTAGGTTTTGGAGACAGATTTTTCAACGGCGCTATTTCACCCAGTGCCATTTACCAATTCAATGACCAATTCGCCGCAGGCACCCAATTGAGTTTTAATTATGCAAAAATAAATGATGATTCGCTGTTTGCCTATGGCGGTAGTCTTATTTCTTTATACAATGTAATTCCTGCCATTCAGCTTTCAGCGGAACTAGAAACCCTTAGAATCAATAGAAAATTGGCTGTAAGAGGTGCACCTGATATTACGGATAACTATTGGAGTCCGGCTGTATTTGTTGGCGCTGGTTATGGCAATCGGAATTTTATGGTAGGTATCAAATATAACCTTCTACAGGATGATCGTAGTATCTATGCTGACGCCTTTATTCCTTTTGTACGTGTGTATTTTTAATTAAAAATCAGCTATATTTCTTTTTAAACCACACTTTTTGATACTCTCGTTTTAGGATTAAAAAAGAAACTTGATCAGCAATTTCAATCGGGTCTATAGATTGTATTTCCTTCACCGATTTTTCAGAAACATCAATGATGTAGAGTACATTTAAATAATCGGCAAAACGATCGATCATAAGTCGATAGATGTTTTGATGCAGTATGGTCTTCAAATTTTTAGGAGAAACCTGTAAAGGCAATTCTATAGCAATAGCCGCCAAACCAAAGTCTTTGGTAATTTGTGCTATTAGGTTTTTGTACAAGTCTTCATCCACTGAGGCCTGTAACAAACCTTTACTATCTACAAAGTCAACTATCATTAGCTTAATTACGATACTATATCGTGAATTGGTTGACGAGAATTAGTGAATCAATTATTCCTTTTTATAAACCACTCCGTTTTTCATAACGAAAACAACCTTTTCCAACACCGAGATTTCTTTCAATGGATCTCCATTTACCGCCACTATATCTGCTAAAAAACCTTCTTTCACTTGTCCTAGTTCTTCGGCCATTCCTAACAGTTTAGCATTTGTTATCGTTGCCGACTGTATGGCTTCGATAGCGGGCATTCCTGCTTCAACCATATACCCAAATTCTTTTGCATTTAAACCATGTGGAAATACGCCAGCATCCGTTCCAAAAGCAATCTTCACCCCTTTCTTGTAGGCCTTCCCAAATGTACCTTGAATTAAGGGGCCAATTTCTCGTGCTTTGACAGCTACCACATCAGGAAAATACCCTGGTACTTCAGCCTTTTCAGCTACTTGTTTGCCAGCCGTAATGGTTGGCACCATATAGGTGCCGTATTGTTTCATTAAATCCATAGTAGCTTCGCTCATATAACTGCCGTGTTCTATGGTTTTAATACCTCCTAATACGGCTCGTTGCATTCCTTCATCACCATGCGCATGAGCTGCGGTTAACATGCCATAATCATCAGCAGTTTCAGTAATGGCTTTAATTTCATCCATCGTAAATTGTGGGTTTTTACCATTTTTTGCAACACTTAGCACGCCGCCAGTAGCGGTTATTTTTATCACATCAGCACCGTCTTTATAGCGTTGACGAACTGCTTTTCTGCCCTCATCTGGTGAATTCACCACACCTTCTTTAGGACCTGGATCGCCTGTGAATTCGTGACTACGCCCGTTTGTTGGGTCGGCATGTCCGCCTGTGGTAGCTATAGATTTTCCTGCGGTAAATATTCTTGGACCGTCAACAATACCTTTGTTTATTGCATTACGGATGGCGATATTAACACCTGTTCCTCCTAAATCTCGGACTGTTGTAAAACCAGCCAACAAGGTTTTTTTAGCATATCCGGTAGCCTTAAAGGCAATATCAGCCTCGTTATCCGTAAAACGATCTACATAGGTTTTAGGATTTGATTCACTTTCAATATGTACATGTAGATCGATGAAACCAGGCAATACGGTCTTATCTTTTAAATCAATAATCACATCATTTTCAGCACCAGACACATAGCCGTTTTTAATACTTTTAATAACATTTTCTGAAATTATGATGGTTTTTTCAGTCAGTGCTTTTCCTGTGGCAACATCCACAATTTTACCACAATGCAGATAGGTGTCCTGTGCATTGCTAAAAAAGAAAAGAAAAAAGGATACAATAAAAAGTAGTTTATGTTTCATTTTGCGATAGTTTAAAAACAAAGAGCGTAGAAATATACATAATTTCTGCGCTCTTTAAATACTTTTGTACGCTAAAAAAAATACGACGGCGACCTTAACTCCTAATTTTTACCTCCCAATCCCAAGCAGATTTCATAGCCTCGTCTAAAGTAGATGCTGCTTTCCAGCCCAATACTTTATTTGCTTTTTCAGTATTTGCATAAGCAGAAATAATATCGCCTGATCTTCTGTCTACTACCTTATAGTTTAATTTTTTGCCTGAAACCTTTTCAAAACTTTTAATGACTTCTAAAACACTACTTCCTGTTCCTGTACCAAGATTAAACACTTCGTAATTTGACCCGTTTTTACCACCGATTAATCGCTGCAAAGCAATGACATGTGCTTTGGCCAAATCTACCACATGGATATAATCGCGAATGCAGGTGCCATCAGAAGTTGGGTAATCATCCCCAAAAACAGACAATTGTTCGCGCATACCAATACCGGTTTGCGTAATAAATGGTACCAAATTTTGAGGTACACCAATAGGCAACTCGCCAATTTCGGCGCTTGGATGTGCGCCCATGGGATTAAAATAACGCAAGGCTATTGCGTTTAATGATGGTAGCACTTTACAGGTTTCTGAAATAATTTCTTCTCCTATTTGTTTGGTATTACCATATGGAGATTCCGCTGCTTTCACTGGTGCATTTTCTGTAATTGGCATTTCATCTGCCTGCCCGTAAACAGTACACGATGAGCTGAAGATAAAGTTTGCATTATCTTTTTTTGACAATTCTTTTAAGAGATACACCAAGGTACTTATGTTGTTCTCGTAGTACAACAGCGGTTTTTCCACACTTTCTCCAACGGCTTTAGATGCTGCGAAATGTATCACACCTTCCACATCTGTATGTCGGTTAAAAAAATCTTCTACTTTAGCTTTTTCTTTTAAATCTATTTTTTCAAACAAAGGTTTTTTTCCTGTTATTGCAACGATACCCTCTAGCACTTTTTCTGAAGAGTTCGACAAATCATCAATAATCACCACTTCGAAACCTTGATTTTGCAATTCAACAACAGTGTGTGAACCTATAAACCCTAAGCCTCCGGTTACTAATACTTTCATGTGTTTATATTCTTTGCATTATATGGGACACATGCAGTTCGTTATTCATCAGTTCCTTGGATGATAAGCTTATTAGCATGCGCAATTCATTTACTTGTGTTTTCGTCTATGACTCAACGCCCCAAAGCTATAGTAATTATCTATTTATTGCTGCATAAAACCGATAACCGTATCTGTAATATAGGCAATCTGTTCTTCATCGAGTTCTGTATGCATGGGTAATGAAATAACTTCTTTCACTAAGGTATTGGTCACTGGAAAATCAGCATCCTTATACCGATCATCAAGATAGGCCTTTTGTTTATGCAGTGGAATTGGGTAATACACACCACAAGGAATTCCTTTTTCTCCAAGATATTTTACCAAATCGTCTCTTTTCCCGTTGGTAATTTTTAAGGTATATTGATGAAATACATGGCAATCACAGGTGTCGCAAATACCCTGACAACCATTTACCGTTACTGGCGTTTCGATATGGGGTATGGCATTGAACGCCGCATTGTATTTTCTAGCAGCATCTCTTCTCTTAGCATTATATTTGTTTAGCAAGGGCAGTTTTGCTCTAAGCACTGCTGCTTGCAAACTATCTAAACGAGAATTTACACCTACCACATCGTGATGATAGCGCTCATACATGCCGTGATTTACGATACCTCTTAAGGTATGGGCTAAAGCATCATCATTCGTAAAAATAGCTCCCCCATCACCATAGGCCCCTAAATTTTTTGACGGAAAAAAAGAAGTTGCTGCCACATGGCCCATAACACCTGCTTTTTGTTTTTTACCGTCGGCATGCGTATGCGTTGCGCCAATGGCCTGAGCATTATCCTCAATCACATATAAATTATGCTTCTCTGCAAGGGCTAAAATTGCATCCATATCGGCACATTGTCCAAATAAATGAACAGGTACAATCGCTTTGGTTTTCAAAGTTATCGCTTTTTCTATCGCTTTAATATCGATATTAAACGTATCAGGATGCACATCAACTAAAACAGGTGTTAATTGCAATAAAGCAATAACCTCAACCGTAGCCGCAAAGGTAAAATCTGCGGTAATCACTTCATCACCAGGTTTTAAATCTAGCCCCATCATGGCAATTTGTAGCGCATCGGTACCATTGGCACAGGGAATTACGTGTTTAACGTCTAGGTACTCCTCTAAATCTTTTTGGAAACCATGTACTTCTGGACCATTAATGAAGGCCGAAGTTTCTAAAATTGTCGTAAACGTAGCATTTACTTGCTCCTTAATGGCTTCGTATTGACCGTTTAGGTCAACCATTTGAATTTTTCGCATCTTTTCTTAATTATACTTGTAAAATTACAAAAAGTAGTAGAAGCAACTAGTATCCTGATTTAAACTTTTTTCATTTGCTTAAAAATTGACATTTCTTCTATCTATTTATTTTCATACCCTAGCTGTGAAACTTAAAATAAGGCACTTCATCAAAAAACAATTTAAATTCGGTTAAAACCTAAAATGTTGAGACCAGTTCCGTGTAATTCTCTAAAGAAGTGTAATTTAGTCCCAAAGAAAATTAAAGTGCATTTTATTTACAATTTCTTCGTACACCTGGCCAACTTTTTTATAAAAATGGCCGCTTTTTTTAGTCCCAAACTAAGGCTTTTTGTGGACGGGAGAAAAAATGTGTACCCCTATTTATCGCAACAGCTTTCTGAAGCATCTGAGGTGATTTGGATTCATACGGCATCATTGGGCGAGTTTGAACAGGGCTTACCCATCATAGAAGACTTAAAAAAGAAATATCCAAACTATAGTATTTTAGTTACTTTTTTTTCGCCTTCAGGCTATGAAGTAAAAAAAAATACCAAAGCCGCTGATGTAGTGACCTACTTGCCTTTAGATACCCTACATAACGCTAAAAAATTCATCGAGTTGGTAAACCCGAGATTAGTGATTTTTGTGAAATATGAAATTTGGCCAAGCTACCTTTCTGTTTTAAAACAGAAAAATATTCCCACGTTATTGGTCTCTGCTATTTTTAATCAAAAACAGGTTTTCTTTAAGTTTTATGGTGGTTTTTTAAAAAGAAGTTTGTCTGCATTTACCCATTTTTTTGTTCAAGACGAGGCTTCAAAAAAACTACTACATAGTATTGGTCTAAAAAATGTGACCATTAGCGGTGATACTAGATTTGATCGTGTTTTAAAAATTTTAGATCAAAATAATCATCTTGACTTTATGGAGAAATTTAAGCAAGAACAGCGCTGTTTTGTTGCGGGAAGCACTTGGCCAGAAGATGAGGCTATTTTAACAAGCTACATAAATAACTCCAAAGAAAACATCAAATTTGTAGTGGCACCACATACTATAAAAAAAGAAGTTATCGAGAAATTAACAGCTGCGATAAATAAGAAAGTAATCTTGTATTCTGAATTAGATACTAAGAATATTTCTCAGTTCGATGTCTTGATTATGGACACCATTGGCTTACTCACCAAGGTATATTGTTATGCTGATATTGCCTATGTTGGTGGTGGGTTTGCTACTGGGCTCCACAATACCCTAGAACCAGCTGTCTTTGGAATTCCTGTGCTTATCGGTCCTAAGTACCATGGCTTTAAAGAAGCGGAAGATTTAGTCCTCCAAAAAGGAATTATAGCTATTTCTAGCCTCGAAGCGTTTAGCGCGCAGATGAAGCAACTACTGAGTTCTGAGGCGTATTACAACAGCACTAAAAACATCAATACAGGCTATATTTCGAAGAATAAAGGAGCCACTACCATTATTATGAACTATATAAAAAGTTTCGTTTGATTTTTTCATTAGTTTTACAGAAACCAACGAACTAATGAACGCAAAAATTATACGAATAGCACTTACAGCGGCTCTTGCCGGATTTTTATTTGGCTTTGACACTGTTGTTATCTCTGGTGCCAACCTACCTATTAAACAATTATGGAACACCTCCCCCTGGTTTCATGGCACTTTTATTATGTCGATGGCTTTATGGGGTACGGTAATTGGTTCTCTTTTAGGAAGTATTCCTTGTGATCGTATAGGGAGAAAAAAAACCTTGTTTTGGATAGGGGTTCTCTATACCATTTCTGCTTTGGGTTCTGCCCTAGCACCTGATCCTTATTTGTTTTCATTCTTTAGATTTATTGGCGGCTTAGGCGTTGGAGCATCATCTGTAGCAGCGCCTATTTACATCTCTGAAATATCAAGTGCAGAGAATAGAGGTAAATTAGGAGCTTCGTATCAATTTAATATTGTTTTTGGGATCTTTATCGCCTTTATTTCTAACTACTTTTTAAAAGGATTTGATGGCATTAATGATTGGCGCTGGATGCTTGGAGTTGAAGCTATTCCAGCCATCATTTATACGGTGATGGTATTAAAGATTCCCAATAGTCCACGTTGGCTCGCAATTCGTAAAAATGATGACGAGGGCGCTTTAAAAGTGTTAGAAACTATTTCAACAAAAGAATTGGCTGTCACTAAGCTTAAAGAGATAAAAGAATCTTTACAACGAAATCTTTCGAAAGAAAAACTATTTAATGGAACCTACAATAAACCTATTATACTGGCCTTTTTAATATCATTTTTCAACCAATTATCTGGGATCAACTTTGTTTTATATTACGCCCCTGAAATTCTAGAACGTGCTGGTTTGGGCGGTGAAGACTCGCTCTTCGCTTCTATTTCCATTGGTATCGTTAATTTAATTTTTACATTGGTCGGCGTTCGACTCATTGATCAATTAGGTAGGAGGCAATTGATGTTCATAGGTTCAGTAGGCTATATTATAAGCTTAGGAATGGTAGGATGGTGTTTTTATACAGGAGCCAGTGCTACGCTTTTATTGATTTTTGTTCTCGTATTTATTGCCTCGCATGCCATTGGGCAAGGTGCCGTTATTTGGGTGTTTATTTCTGAAATATTCCCGAATAAAGTTAGAGCAGCCGGACAATCATGGGGAACCGGTGTTCATTGGGTTTTTGCAGCCATCATCACCTTAATTACACCCATTTTTTTAGATAGTGACAACGGTATTTTTAAAGACAATCCTTGGCCTATATTTATATTTTTTGCAGGTATGATGGTTTTGCAACTGGCCTTCGTTAAATTTATGATGCCAGAGACCAAAGGCGTAGAATTAGAAGAACTTAGCAAAAGACTAAGCAAATAAACCAATACGAGCCAAGGCAAATAAAACTTCGATAGCTTACTTTTTTACGCTAGTTTCAATTTTCGTTATGTTTTGAATAGTCTTAATTTCTAGTATCTTGAACTGAATAAAGTGCGTCTAAATTTCATTTTATCTTGGATTCATTCAAAACTCTTTTAAAGTGCAGCTTGTCGATTTATTACATTAAATTAATGATTGTTAGGGTTTTATTTCATACTTTTAAGTAAAATAAATCATTATGGAAGATGTTACAATTAGTACTAAAGTACTTAACGGATTCCTAACTCTTATGGTTGGTGTTTTAGTTATTATTCTTATTGGGGTTGTTATTTGTTTAATTTTGGCAGCCTTCGGATTTTTTTAAAGACAAAAACATTCATGTAACCGAATTAAATACCTACTGTCTATTTTTACACATTAAAAACAAAAAAAAGCCCTTTTTAAGGGCTTTTTTACTATTCTTATTTATATGGAATTAGGCTTCACAACTTGCACAATCTTTCTTTTGTTTAAACTTCTGTGCAGCGTTCATACTGTGTTGATAGTATAATGATTTTAAGCCTAGTTTCCATGCCGTAACATGTATTTTGTTGATTTCTTTTACGGGCATATCTGGATGTACAATAATGTTTACAGACTGTCCTTGATCGATATGATTTTGACGATTTGCCGCTTGGTAAATAATATCCATTTGATCTATCTCTGAATAGGTCTTAAATACCTCTTTTTCAACATCCGTTAAAAAATCTAAATGTTGTACTGATCCGTCATAGTCACGGATACTATGCCACACTTCGGTGTTATTTTTACCTTTGGCTTCTAATACATCAACCAGAAAAGGATTTCGGATAGTCGTTTTTACTTTGGCAATATCCTTTACGTAGGTATTAGACCATATAGGCTCTATTCCTTGTGAAACCTGTCCTAAAATAAAAGCAGATGAAGTTGTTGGAGCAATAGCATTTAAGGTTGCATTACGTCTTCCATATCCCTTTAGTACTTCAGGTTCACCAAATTTTTCGGCTAATTCTTCTGATGCTTTATAAGATCTTTCTTTGATTTCTTTAAAAATTTCAGAATTCAAATTATAAGCTTCTTGGCTGTTAAAGGGTAACATTCTTGATTGCAATAATGAATGCCATCCTAAAACACCTAGACCTAAAGCACGATTTTCTTTAGCGAAGTTATAAGCGCGTTCCATAAACAAAAATGTTTGACGATCTTCACGACTCTCAGAATCACGATACACCTCTAGTTTTTCTAAAAAATCAGTGATCACTGCATCTAAAAAATACACCATTGTTTCTACAGCGTCTGTATTTTTCCATTTATCGTAATGCAATAAGTTAACTGAAGATAGTACACAAACAAAGGACCAATTGTCGTTTGAAGGTAACATAATTTCAGTACATAAATTACTCGCATAAATAGGCAACTTTTTATCCTGATACACATCAGCAGCAGCATTATTGGCATTATCTTTAAAGAAAATATAAGGATACCCCATTTCTCCTCTACGCTGTAATACTTTTGCCCAAATAGCACGTTTTGCTTCATCACCATCCACCATTTGTTGCATCCATTCATTAGTAACAGTAACACCATGGGTCAACTCTTGAATGGGATTCCCTTCTGTTCCTATTTCTAAAAATTCAGCAATGTCTGGATGTTCTACAGGAAGGTACGGAGAAAAACGTCCACGACGCACAGAACCTTGACTCACCACATCCACCATAGATTCAAAAAGTTGCATGATATGAACTGCACCAGAAGCCTGACCGTTGTTTTTTACCTCAGCACCACGATGTCTAATTTTTCCAAAATACCCAGAAGTACCTCCTCCTAACTTAGACATCATACCTACTTCAGATTGGGTGTATAAAATATTACCCATATCATCAGCGACATGCGATCCAAAACAGCTAATCGGCAAGCCTCTTTCCTTACCGAAATTAGACCATACTGGTGAGGCTAGTGAGTAAAAACCGTCGGACATATAGCCGTAAAACTTATCTGAATACCCAGGTATCTTCAAAATTTGTTCTGCTCTGTCGGCAATTTCCCGAATGCGCTGCTCTGCAGTTAAACCCGGGGTCAAATAACCTGAATTTAAAAAATCACGACTGTGGTCTGTCAACCATTCAAAGCCTTTTTCTGCTTTCTTTTTGTGATTTTCCAAGGCTTCTTTTCTAGCATGTACTAGTTGTTCGCCTTCATTATTTTTTTCTACTTTACTTTCTGAGGTGTTGCTTAATTTGTTCATTTAAAAAAGGTCGTCGCTGGTTATACTTTGGGTTCTTTTGCTATAATTAATGGAGCGCTTTACGAAGAAATCGCCATGTTTTGTACCTATAATTTCATCATCAAACCATTCGGTTTGTACGATAAGGCTTTCGTCAATATCGAATATTTTATCCACTCCTATGCTTTCAAGAGAATTATTGAAACGATTTTTAATAAATTCGTTCACTACGTCTTTTGGCAAAAAGTCTAACTCACCTTTTTCAAAAATCCAATCTACTATTGTGCTTTCAGAAGCAAAAGCTTCTTTGCACATATTTTGAATCATATCATGATGTTCCGCATCAAACCAATCTGGATTTTCATCTTTAATAATTTTTATGATATCAATACCAAAATCTCCATGAATCTGTTCTTCTTTCGATGTCGCTTCAACTACATTAGAAATTCCCTTCAACATATTCTTATGCTTGTTAAAGGCCATAATAATTAAAAATTGTGAAAAGAGGGAAACGTGTTCGATAAATAAAGAGAACAGTAAAATAGATTCTGAAAATTCTTTTTTATTATCACTTTTTGCATTTTTCAAAGCAGATTCCAAGTACTGCACCCGTTTCATAATTACAGGTTTTTTCTTTAAGAGCTTAAATTCTTCGTTTAAGCCTAAAATTTCTAGCAAATGAGAATACGCATCCGCATGCCTAACTTCACTCTCTGCAAAAGTGGCACCTACAGAACCAATTTCCGGTTTTGGCATTTTATGATAAATATCGCCCCAGAATCCTTTAACCGCGACTTCAATCTGAGAAATAGCCAACATGGTATTTTTGATAGCGCTGCGCTCTATTTCACTTAATCCTGTTTTAAAATCTTGAATATCACTGGTAAAATTAAACTCTGTATGAATCCAATACGAATGTCTTATCGCAGGAACATATTCATATAACTGAGGATATTCGTAAGGTTTTAGGTTGATACGCTTTTCGAAAATATTCGATTTACGCTTTAAGGTTTGCTCGTTTCGGTATAAAATATACGATTTTGCAACATCAAAAAAACCAGCCTCCATTAATTTGGTTTCTACAAAATCTTGAACTTCCTCTACTGTAGGCAAATAGTTTTTATCTAAAGCTTTACGTTCTAAAAGAGCAGTATTTACGTTCATTGAGATACGCTCTGCATCTCCCAACGTGCCGTGATCTACAGCAGTCATTGCCTTTAAAATGGCACTTGTAATTTTGAGCAACTGAAACGATTCTTTGGTAAAATCTCTTTTAATGAGGTGTGTAATTTCCATATTTCAATACAATATTTTAAATGATATACTTCTGCGAGATGTAAAGGTCATTATTTATTCGCTTTAGTTTTTAGTAAGCTCAAATAGGTTTTCCACATTTTATCAACATTTTGAGGATAACCACGTATCTATATGATTACGAGTGTTTTATATAAATAAAAAAAAGTAAATTAATTCTGCTTTTTAGGAAACATTTTAAAATAAAATTCACTACGGGTGTGATACCTATACCTCAAATTTTATAAAAAATTTCTTTTTTTAGCCTTCTTGAAAAACCTTAGTGACCTCAGCCAAGCCAAAAAAAATGCTGCCTAGGAATTTCAAAAACATAAAAACCCAGCGCTATTAAATTAAAGTACTTCTAGTTTTGTAGCATTAAATAAAATACAACAATAGTTCTAAAATTTTTAAAGGTGAAAAACCACTTAGGTTTTATTATTTTCTATCTTTAATAAATTTATAAAACCAAGGCCATGTTTAAAAAAATAATAATAACTCTTGCCATTGTGTTTATTGTAATACAATTTATTCGCCCTGATCTAAATGATTCGAATAATGAAACCTACGCGATGGCCACAAAATATGAAGTGCCAGCGGAAGTAAGTCACATTTTAAAAGTAGCCTGTAACGACTGTCATTCTAACAAAACCGAATATCCCTGGTATGCTCAAGTACAACCTGTGGCTTGGTGGCTTAACGACCATGTTGTTGATGGAAAAAAACATTTAAACTTTTCGGAATTCACTAAAAAATCTATTGCTGTTCAAAACCACAAATTGGAAGAAACTATAGAAATGGTTGAAAAGAAAGAAATGCCCTTAGAAGATTATACCTACTTGGGGCTCCATGCTGAGGCCAATTTAACGGATGAACAAAGAGATTTACTTATAGCGTGGGCAAAAGACCAAATGACTTATCTAAAAAATAACTATCCTGCGGATAGTTTGGTGATGAAACGCAAATAAGCACTTTTGGCTTAATTAATAAAGCCTCTCGGTGTCGAGAGGCTTTTTATGAGTACTGTTACAGTCTTGAATGAAGCACTTTAAAACGTAATGTAATGTCTTCTATCCTAAATAGTAGGCCTAAACAAAACCAGTTGTATTAAGAGCCGTAGCCACCTTCATCGCCGTTATCATCGCGATTTTCACCTCTCGCTTTTTCTGGACTTTTCTTTTGATTTATTCTGTAAATAAATGAGAGTGTAATTTGACGTTCACGCCATTGAAATTCACTTTCAGAAGTAAAAAAAGGGGTCTGAGTTAATGCGATTCTTTTTCTTGAGTTCAATAAATCATTAGCACTCAAAGCAAGCGTTCCATTATTATTTAAAATATCTTTACTAAAGGCTAAATCTACTGAGAAAATACCTTCATTTCTTGTTTGTGCATTTTCTGTTGGGCCACGGTATGATGCATTGGTTTGCCAATCGATATTTCCTGGCAAGGTTACCTTAGCGCTAAATCTTGAAAACCAGCTTGTGTTTTTTGCGCCAAAATTAACACCGTTAAAAACTCCGTCTGAATTAAATTGAAAAAAGTTAAAACTACCGTTTAATCGAAGCCATTTTTCTGGATTATAAAGAAGCCCTAATTCAGCTCCAATACGTTCGTTTGTAGAAAGGTTAATTGGAATTGAACGGATGACCACAATACCGTCTGTAGTTACTTGACCCGTTTCTTCTTGTACTCTTTCAAAAGAATCTGTCTCTTTTTGATAATAAACAGAAGACGTTAAGGTCAGCTCATCCCATCTTTTTAAATATCCAAGATCGAAGGCATCTGCAAAGGCAGGGTTTAGATCTGGATTTCCTTGAAATATGTTGGTACGACTTGATCTGGAAGGAAAAGGATTAATAAAATAACCACGTGGTCGATTTATTCTACGGTTATAACCCAAGGTTACACTTTCAGTTTCTGCCAGCTCATAAATTAAAT
Organism: Cellulophaga sp. Hel_I_12; assembly: GCF_000799565.1. Lineage (NCBI taxonomy): Bacteria > Pseudomonadati > Bacteroidota > Flavobacteriia > Flavobacteriales > Flavobacteriaceae > Cellulophaga > Cellulophaga sp. Hel_I_12. Next base: position 3,160,248 of record NZ_JUHB01000001.1, on the reverse strand, counting down.
TAATAGTAGGAAACAAGCCTAAGTAATTTTTATTGAAATCAAGATCAACACCTTCTCCAATGGCTTCTTGCAACGTAGCCAAATCCACTCCAGTAACCAAACCTTTTAATTGCGTGTTCTCTAAACGTAATCCCAATAAAAATGAAAAATCACCAAACTTATTACCGTACTGCGTATATAAGGCATTCACATTCTGATTGAATAAAAACCTATTGGTAAGTCCTAGATTAGGCACAAATACTCCTGAATCTAAATCAAATTCTTCCAAAGCAAAATCAGTATCAGACTCCTCCCAATTTCCACGATAACCCGCTTCAAATTGTGCATCACCTAAAGGTAAAACATAATCGATCTGCACCAAAAATTCATTTTGTTTCTCAATTTCATTAATATTTTCACGGGCTACTAATTGTGTATCAGGAAAAGTATTGTTCTCTAAAATCGTTGTAGGTTTTGTTTCTTTATCTAACGAATATTGCAAGTCTGCCGTAAGCCTATGCCCTTCGGTATTAAAATCATTAATGTAATTAAGGGAAAATTGTACGCTTTTATCTTCTTCCTGTTCATCTTCTACCCTTAAAGTAGTACTGTTTATATCTGAACCAATAAAGCGAATTGTATTATTTTCGGTGATATCTTCACCATCACTTAGTCTTCCAAAAGCACTCGCAGTTAAGGATGATGTTTCTGTTAAAAAATATTCGATGCCTAAATTCAAATTAAAGCCGCTATTTCTTCTATTTATATCGCGATCTTCTATAATTCGATCGAAAGTACCTTCTACATAGGTATTGTCAAAAAATCCATTTCCTGGTGGTTCACGAAAGGTATATCCTATGGTATTAAATAAATTAAATTTATCCTTTCTTAAATTAAGGTTTGATGTAAATGAAGACGCCACAGGAAAACCCAAAGTGGTATTAATGGTACCGTTAAAGCCTCGTGTTTCTTCCTTTTTTAATACAATATTCAAGATTCCGGCAGTACCCTCTGCATCATACCTTGCCGAAGGACTTGTAATCACCTCTACTTTTTCGATAGCATCGGCCGGTAATTGTCGTAAAGCATCGGTAGAACCAAAACCTGCTAGAGCTGAAGGCCTACCATTAATTAATATTCTTACATTACCGTTTCCTCGAAGTGCAATGGCTCCGTCCACATCTACAGTAACCGAAGGAATATTACCTAAGGCATCACTAATCGTGGCACCACTATTGGTTAAGTCTTTACCGACGTTGTACACTTTTTTATCTAAGCGCACTTCAACAGATGTTCTTTCTCCTACGACTTCTATACCTTCAAGTTCGGCGGCATTCACAGCGAGGTTAATAGTTCCTAGATTTACCGATTCCTTAAATTCTTTTTGCTTTAAAACAAAGGTTTTAAAACCTATATATTCTACACTAGCTTTATAATTTCCGGCAGGTACATCAACACTAAAAACACCATCGTCATTTGAAACACCACCATTAATATCTGAGGGATTTTCAATATTTTGAAGTACTAATGTGGCATAAGCTAAAGGAATATTTGTACCTTCTTCCATAACTTTTCCAGTAATCGTAATCGTTTTATTCTCTTCGGAACTTTGACCGTATCCTATTAAACAAATTAAAAATGAGGCAAGCAGTAAAAAATTTTTCATTCTATTTTTTTTCAATTACTATTTCTATTTTTTCTAAGGAATTCTAGCCTAGTCTATTGTTGAGTTGTGCTAAAATTTACATCCTTTACGCTTCTTTGATGGCGAAAGTATACTTTGGTTTAATCAGTTTCGGTTAAATTATTGTTAATTTGTTTAACTTATAATGATTATAGATAAACAAAATTAAAATTGACAAACTACTATCTGATTTAGCAGCATGGAATTCAATAATGAGCGATATGTATATGTAAAAATAAATTGGTGGGTAAGAACCCTACCTAAAAAATAGCAAAAAGCTAGTATATGGGTAGTTCATTGAACTAAGTGAGGGAGTATTTAGGAGGTCACGAAATTTATAGAAATTTGGCTTATTGAGAAACTGGTCATAAGAAAATTAATCACTTGTACCGTTTGCAACAATTAAGACAAGCTTTTAAGAAAATAATACTTCATCCGTTTTTTTTTAAATTTATCAAAACGCTTATAGGTAAGTGCTCTCATATTTGGATTATAGTTCAGTACTAATTCTCAAACAAATGATTTTACGGAGATACAAACACGTCATTCTTATCTCAAGGTTACTCATCTAAACAAAGCATGTATCGGTGAGCTACTTGTAGCCGAAGGCAAGAATACTCTAGTAAAAAAACTACTGGATTGGGCTTCTGCAAGAATAATTTGAAATTTGTAAGCCCTTGGCCAATCGTTGAGCCTGCGGTCTCAGCTAAGCTATATTAAATTAGGCAAATGTTTCAAGTAGCATTTGTAGTTACCTTTTTAACTAAATTACCAACAGTCAATCCCTGTCCGATAATGGAGAATACTACTACTACGTAAGTAATAACCAAAAAGAGGTCTCGGTGCATTTCTTGCGATAAGCCCAAAGCCAGGGCAATAGAAATACCACCACGTAAACCGCCCCAAGTCATTACTAAATTAGTTTTGGGTACAAAGTCTAGTTTTTTCTCAAAAAACTTTATCGGCAACAGCAATGATAAATACCTACAAGCCAAGACAACGGGGATTGCGACTAACCCTGCTAAAACATAATTAAATTGAAAAGATATGACCAGCATTTCCATCCCAATCAATACAAACAATACGGTATTTAATAGAATATCCAGCAGTTCCCAAAACTTGTCAACATAGGTTTCTGTTGTTTTGGACATTGCGGAATGTCTTACGGTGTCATTGCCCACCACCAGGCCTGCGGTTACCATGGCTAAGGGAGCAGATAGATGTAATTTTTGAGCCACTACGGTACCCATCATTACAGCAGCTAAGGTAATAATCACTTCTATATCGTAATCGTCTATGGAACGCATTAACCGATAGGTAATCCATCCAATTAATAGTCCTAAAAGAATTCCGCCAATAACTTCAACCCCAAAAAGTTCTAAAATAGCCAAGGGGTCTATTGCCATACTACTCGAAGAAGCCAATTGAAAAATAGTCAAAAAAACGACGACTCCTACTCCATCGTTAAATAACGATTCTCCCACAATTTTTGTTTCTAATTTTTTAGGAGCTCCCGCCTGTTTTAAAATGCCAAGTACAGCAATCGGGTCGGTTGGTGATATCAGAGACCCAAATAGCAAACAATAGATAAAATTGACCTCTAGCCCAAACAATTGCAAGATATAAAACATAAAGGTTCCAACTAAAAAGGTAGATACCAAAACGCCCAAAGTAGAAAAGACCAAAATAGGCCAACGTTGAACTTTTAACTGTTCAAAATTAGTATGCAAAGCTCCAGCGAAAAGCAAGAAACTAAGCATGACATCTAAAAGTACGGTCTTAAAATCAATTTGATTTATAATGTACCGCTCCGCATTCAACAAGGTATCATCGACATAACTAATAATAAATACCGCCAAGGTAAAAACAATGGTAATGAGCATAAGCCCAATAGCATTGGGTAGCTTCAAGAACCGTACATTAATATAGCCGAATACGGCAGATATAAAAACAAGTATTGCCGCGATAATAAAATAATCCATAGTGTTATTTTAATTCATTTTTTAAATTGTCCATTTATACCAGGTACCTTTTGACTCGACCAAGAGAACGCATCCTACTTTCTATGCCTGATTACAAAATTAAATAATCTTCATCGCAAAAACTACCAATTGAAATTATTTCAAATGAAAGTTTTAAAAAAATCCATTTGTGTTACCCATCACTAAAAAAGCCAACCTATTAAAGTCGGCTTTTCTCTTTGTACAGGCCCTTCGGCTGTGCTCAGGATAAACTCCAAGACTTCCTTCGACTCCGCTCAGGACAGGCTTCTCGTCTCTCCTGTCTTATGAAATACTATACATATTTTGCAAAAAAAAAGCCCCTTGTTTCCAAGAAGCTTCTCATCTGTACAGGCCCCTCGGCTGCGCTCAGGATAAACTCCGAGACTCCCTTCGACTCCCCTCAGGACAGGCTTCTCGTCTCTCCTGTCCTATTTCTCAACATAAATATTTTGCATAAAAAAAGCCCCTTGTTTCCAAGAAGCTTCTCATCTGTATAGGCCCCTCGGCTGTGCTTAGGATAAACTCCGAGACTCCCTTCGACTCCGCTCAGGACAGGCTTCTCGTCTCTCCTGACTTATGAAATACTATACATATTTTGCATAAAAAAAGCCCCTTGTTTCCAAGAAGCTTATCATCTGTACAGGCGGAGAGACTCGAACTCTCACACCTTGCGGCACTAGATCCTAAGTCTAGCGTACATTTGCCCAAACAGTACCAAAGCCACTCATTTTCAATTGATTATATAATATGTCATTTTCTTTGATATCATCTAATATCAATTGATTTCAACATTTGTTGTACCTATGTTGTACCCAGAGAAACTAATAAATTTGTATCTTTAGGGAAACTTCTTGGTAAACTAAACATTCAAAATTGAATGTTGTACCTATGTTGTACCTGATTTGGCTTTCGTACGCAAAACAGGTCAATTATGTCATCAAACGCTAAAATAGTTCTTCGCAAAAAGCCTAATAAAGAAGGCTTGTATCCTCTTGCCATACGTATTACAAAAAATCGTCGCTCAACATACCAATATATAGGTCACTACATTGAATTGGAAGATTGGGATGAAAAGAATATTCGGGTTAAGAAATCACACATAAATTTCAAAACCTTGAACAATTTGTTATCCTTGAAACTTTCTGAATTAAACAATGCTCTTATTACGCTTCAATCCGAACAAAAAGATGCTTCTGCCAATCAAATTAAGAAGGAAATATATTCCTCCGGTATCAATGCTACATTCTTTGAATTAGCACAAGAACATCTTGACGATTTAGAAAGTACAGAAAAGCTAAATCGTTTATCTACTGATAAAGCGTGGTTGAGCTTTATTATAAAATATCACAATTCGAAACAATTGTCTTTTCAAGAAATTGATGAACGTTTTCTTAAAAAACTGATGTTAACTTTAAAAGTTAAGTACTCCCTGTCTGAAACCTCAATAATGAACATTTTGGTATTTGTAAGGCTATTATTTAACAGAGCAATTAAATACAAAATTGTAAGCAGAGAATTATATCCCTTCGGTGGCGATAAAATAAAAATCAAATTTCCTGAAACTACCAAAGTAGGACTAAATATTTTAGAGATTAAACAAATTGAAAATTTGATAAATCTCAAACCTTCTGAAATGCATACTAGAAATGTCTGGCTTTTTAGTTTCAATTTTGCTGGTATGCGGGTTTCTGATGTTTTGCGAACAAGATGGTCGGATATTTATGATAACAGATTGCATTATAGAATGCATAAAAACGCAAAGCTTCTATCATTAAAAATCCCTGAAAAAGTATTGAAGATTTTGGACCAATATAGAGACGATAAAAGAAGTGATGATGATTTTGTTTTCCCTGAATTGAAAAAGGCAGACCCTGAAAATGCGAAAGATTTATATAACAAGAGAAAAACTGCTACAAAGAGGTTTAATGACAATCTAAAATCAATCTCTAAAAAGGCTAAAATAAATAAGAAAATAACGATGCACATAGCACGGCATAGTTTTGGAAATATTGCTGGGGATGCCATTCATCCGTTGATGCTACAGAAATTATATCGCCATAGTGATTTGAAAACCACCTTGAACTATCAAGCCAATTTCATCCATAAAGAGGCAGATGATGCATTGGATAGTGTTATAAACTTTTGAGGAAATAAATAATTGAAGAGCGGATATTTTATTGCTATAAGTAGTTTAGCATATTCAAAATATCCGCTCTTTACGATTTTCAATTACAGATTTAATCTCTCCTAAATAGAAACTAATTTTTAATTGGATTTGCTAATTTTTGATTGAAGCATTTAACTAACATTTTATAAAGTTCTGGATGTTTCTTTTTGAGCAAATCTGGGCGCTCGAAGAAATATTCTGAAGCTACTGCAAAGAATTCTGCTTGGTTTGTACCACCATATTTTCTGATATCAGAATGGTTGTCGTTTATGGCTTCTATTTCCTTATGAATTAAATTCAGCCAAGGTATTGCATATTGATGTTCTAATAATCGCTCTGGAACTCCATCTGTTCTATCATCCAGCTTATCAATAAGGTGTACAAATTCGTGTATGCCTGTATTGCTTTTATCTGTTGTGTTTCTAAAACCGTGATACAATGCTTTTTTAGATAAAATCATTTGTTTCTCAAAACGTCCGTTCCCGACTATCCCACCAATATTGCGCGAGTTATCCTTACTGCTAAATTGCATATCTTCATTAAAATTATCTGGGTATAAGAGGATTCCACTTAAATTAGTGTAATGCCATTCTTTAAAGCCGAAAACAGGAATTACCGCACTTGCTGCAATTAAAATTTTGTCTAATTCTTCCAATTCAAACTGCACGCCATCTATATAAACCTCACTTAAAAACTGCATCATTTTTTGTTGAAAAACAAGTTGCCTGCCTTTTGAAAGATTTTTATAATAAAGAACATTCTCCATTAATAATTTGTGCCAATGCTCTGGAAATGGCTTTACGCTATGCCGTTTCTCTTTTCGATAAAAATGAATAGCAAACAGAAGAATCACAACCAAAATTAAAATATAAACCATATTATAGCGAGGTATTAATCTACAGGTTCCGCTTTAAAGCCTACCTTTTGCAAGGTAGCCTTTACATCTTCTTCTGAAGCACCATCGCTTTCTATGGTTAAAATTTTATCAGGATTAGCGGTATCCACTTCCCAACTTTCGACACCTTCTTGCTTGTTTAAAAAAGGGGTCACTTTTGATACACAACCACCACAATTGATATTTGTTTTAAATTTTAAAGTTTTCATTGTATTTGAATTTATAATTAATATTAAAGTTTTACTCCTTTAAGCCTTAAGCTATTTAGAACTACAGATACGCTACTGAAAGCCATTGCCATTCCTGCAATCATTGGGTCCAATAAAAATCCATTTACGGGATACAAAACGCCCGCGGCGATTGGAATACCAATGAGATTATAAATAAATGCCCAAAATAAATTCTGACGTATGCCCAACACCGTTCTTTTCGATAGTTCCAAAGCTTTGGGAATAGATTGCAAATCTGACGTTATCAATGTCATTTTTGCAACGTCCATTGCAATGTCCGAGCCTTTACCCATTGCGATACTTACATTGGCCTGCGCCAAAGCGTGGGAATCGTTTATGCCATCACCAACCATCGCTACTATCTTTCCTTCTGCTTGTAATTTTTCAACAAAAGCAGCTTTGTCCGAAGGCATCACTTCTCCTTGGTAATTTGTTATTCCTACTTGTTTTGCGACAGCAGATGCGGTTTTATTATTATCTCCCGTAAGCATATAAACCTCGATGCCTCTTTCTTGAAGCGTTGCTATGGCCTTTTTTGAAGTTTCCTTAATCTTGTCTGCAATGGCAAGTATCGCCAATACTTGTTTTTCATTCCCAAAGAATATGACTGTTTTTGCTTGCTCTTCGAGACTTTCTGCTGTTTGCATTAAAGAAACGTCTATTTGAATATTTTTCTCAAGCATTAATTTATGATTTCCAACATAGTATTGTGAACCATTTTCTGTTTGAGCTTTCACACCTTTTCCCGTAATACTTTCAAAAGAAGTAATTTCAGCTTTTTCAATATTTTCATCTTTTAAGTGGTTAACTACCGCTTCCGCCAAAGGATGTTCTGATTGTGCTTCTATTGCCAAAAGAATTTGCTTGTATTGACTTTGATTTTCAAGTTTATCCTTCCAAAGTATATCAGTTACTAAAGGTTTTCCTTCTGTAATTGTACCTGTTTTATCAAGAATGACAGCATTCACTTTATGACCGAGTTCTAAACTTTCGGCATCTTTTATAAGAATATTATTTTCAGCACCTTTACCAATACCCACCATAATGGCAGTTGGTGTTGCCAATCCTAACGCACAAGGACAGGCGATAACCAATACTGCTACCGAGGTTAATAAGGCCTGCGAAAATGCATTATCGCCTCCAATTGACATCCAAACAATAAAAGTGATAATAGATATCCCCAACACAACCGGAACAAATATTCCAGCAATTTTATCGACCAGTTTCTGTACAGGTGCTTTGCTTCCTTGGGCTTCCTGAACCATTTTAATGATTTGTGATAGCAAGGTTTCTCCACCTACTTTTTCAGCAATAAATTGGAAACTTCCTTTTTGGTTTACCGTGCCTGCAAATACTTTTTCATCCTTTGATTTTTCTACTGGAACAGGCTCTCCTGTAATCATACTTTCATCTACATACGAGCTTCCTTTGGAAACTTCTCCATCCACAGGAATCTTTTCTCCCGGACGTACTAAAATGGTCTGACCCACTTGCACGGACGAAATAGGAATTTCTTTTTCTTCCCCATTCTCAATAATTTTAAGGGTTTTAGGCTGTAAGCCCATCAGTTTTTTAATGGCAGAAGACGTATTGGATTTTGCCTTTTCTTCCAATAGTTTTCCCAAGGAAATGAAGGTGATAATCACGGTAGCTGCCTCGTAATAAACGTGAGGCGCGATACCACGGCTCAACCAAAATTCAGGAAAAAAAGTATTGAATACACTAAAAAGAAAAGCGATTCCAGTACTCAAGGCTACAAGCGTATCCATATTTGCTTTACCGTGTTTGGCTTGCTTAAAAGCATTAATGAAAAAGCTACGACCGAACCAAAAGAGAATCGGAAAAGTCAATATCAACGAAATCCACTTCCCAGGTTCCCATTGCATAAAAAACATTCCTAATACAAAAATTGGAAGCGTAAGTATTGCCGACCAGATGGTACGGTATTTTATATCCTGATAGTGCTTTTGTTGAAGTTCTTGTTGTACTTCAGAAGGATTCTCCGCATCAATAATAATATCATAACCCACTTCACGAAGTGCATTTTGAAGTTGATTAGGACTCAACTCTTTGTCGTACTCTACAAGAACAGAACTGCTCGCAAAGTTTACGCTTGCATCAAATACACCTTCTGTGTGTTTTAATACTGATTCAACGCTGGATGCACAAGATGCGCAGGTCATACCTGTAACTGGGAATGATTCTTTTATACCTTGTTTGCGGTTCTTTTCTTTGGTTTCAAATATGTTAATTGTCTCCATAATCCTATTCTTATTTGTACAGTACAAATTTCAGGATTAAAGGACTTTAATCTGTTATGTTTTAGGCTGAATGATTTGTAGAATTAACCGATTAAAAGAATATCGGCATTTATATATTATTACTTACTTAACTTTAATATCCTAAAAGCACCTTGAATAACTAAAATAAAGACTATTGTTCCCACAATCAAATCTGGCTTATTAGAATTCAACCAGTAAACTAAAAGTCCTGCAATAATTACACCTGTATTTATAATTACATCATTTGAGGTAAAAATCATACTTGCTTTCATATGTGCCTCGTCTTTACTTTTTGACTTTTGTAAAATGTAAAGACAAATTCCGTTTGCGATAAGTGCAAAAATAGAAACGATAATCATTGTTGTAAAATCGGGAAGTTTCTCGTCTCCAAAAAACCTCCTTAAAACTTCCACAAATCCGATAACGGCAAGTGTGATTTGAAAATATCCAGCCAGTTTGGCAATCCGTTTTTTCTTTATTAATGTTCCGCCAACCGCAAACAAACTAATTCCGTAAACGAAACTGTCGGCAAGCATATCTAAACTGTCTGCAACAAGCCCCATAGATTTTGAGATAATTCCTGTCGTCATTTCGATAATGAAAAAAGCAAAATTGATTATAAGTACAGACCAAAGTAGCTTTTTTTGGCTGGTGTTTTCTTTAAAGTCCGTTTGGTCGGTTTGTTCCGTTAAAATTTTCTTTCCACCTAATTTCAGTTCGATGATAAATTTTTCGATTTGGTCAATTTTACCGCTGTGAAAAACGGTTAATTTTCGGTTAGGAATATCAAAGTCCAAATTCGCAATGTTCGGGATGCCGTCCAATTTCATTCGAATTAGATTTTCCTCCGATGGACAATCCATTTTGGTAATTTCAAATACTGTTTTATTCACTCGGTTCTTTGTTAGCCACTGATTTTTTAGTTCAATTGTCTTTTAAAACTACAAAACAAGAAACTCTGCGTTGTGTCAAATGGTGTTAAGTGGTCTTCCGTTACACACTTAATTTTGTCAAATCCATTTTTCAACTTTAATGTTAATTCGTCTTCATTGTATTGTTTTATTTCGAGACCGCTACATTTTTCAGGTCCATTTTTGGAAAAGGTTCCAATTGTCAGGAATCCGTTTACAGATTTTCTTGCAGTTTTTATATATTTTGTTATTTGTTCAGGCGTTGTAAGAAAATGAAAGGTTGCTCTGTCGTGCCAAACATCAAAAGTCATATTGGTTTCGAATTCTGTAATGTCGCTTACAATCCAATTTACTTTATTTGCTTTTTCTCCAAGTCGGCCTTTTGCTTTTTCGAGTGATTTAGCCGAAATGTCAAGTACAGTCACATTTTCAAATCCTTCATCAAGTAAGTAATCGATAAGTTTGCTATCTCCACCACCAATATCTATTATTTTTGCAGATTTATTTAATCCGAATGAATGTATAAATTCAAGCGAAGTTTTAGGCGATTCCTGTGTCCAGCTTACTTGGTCTGGGCTTTTAGTTTCATAAACTGTCTCCCAATGTTTCTTTCTATCTAATTTCATCGCTATTTCTTTTGTTTTAAACTTATGACTCACGGTTTTATATGGTTTGCATACATTTTTTATTAAAGCATATGTGGTATGTCTGAAGCCAAAGTTGGATATGAGAAAATCATTGTTCTAATATCATTAACCTTCATTTTTGTTTTTATGGCCATTGCGAAGAGATTTATGGTTTCTTCTGTATGTGGTCCGATTAAATGCGCTCCCAAAATTGTTTGGGCTTCTACGTCAATTATAGTTTTGAACGCATATTCTTCTACATTCAAACGTTTGGCATTGAACCAATTGCCAACCTCTTTATAATTTACCTGAATATTGTAGTTCAGCGCTTTCGCTTTCGATTCAGAATAGCCAACAGACGCCATTGTAGGCAATGTAAAAACTACCGTTGGCATTGGTGGGTAACTTATTTCTTTAGAATTGCCTTTGATGATATTTGAAGCAACCGTATGACCTTCCAAAACTGCAACTGGCGTTAAGGGCAAACCTTCTGAATCTGCGGCATCGCCTGCTGCATAAATATTTGGGTTTGAAATACTTTGCAGATATTTGTCTATCGTAACTCCTTTTTTGGTAAATGCTATGTTCGCTTTTTCTAAATTTAAATCAAATATTGCCGGTGGTCTGCCGGCAGAATTAAAAACTGCTTCAGCTTCAAAATATTCTGTTTTTTCTTGAGATTTACCTTTTACTCTATACTGGTTATCTAATTTCTCAATAGCCGTAACATCTGTATTAAGAATGAGTTTTATCCCTAATTCTTTTGTGGCAGAAACAAGATGTTTTACAATATCCTGTTCAAAATTTTCCAAGGGGTTTTCTCCACGATGTACAATAGTGACTTCTGCTCCACATCGAGCTGCGATATGCGCAAACTCAAAAGCAATGTATCCACCACCGATAAATAATAAAGATTTTGGTAATTCTGCTAAATTCAAGAAATCGGCACTGGATTTGGCAAAATGACCACCTTCAAATTCTAAAACCCTTGGCTTGGAACCTGATGCGATTACAATTTTGTTAGCTTTTACTTTGTCGTTTCCAACTTCTAACGTGTTTTCTGATAAGAATTTAGCTGAACTATGAAATGTGTCTATTCCGTTTTTTTTATATCCTTTTTCAATTTTTGGTGGCATTTCATCCACAAAGGATTGTTTAAAAGCCATAATGTCCTTCCAATTGACTTTAGGTATGGTATCAATACCATTTCCTTTAAGTCTTTTAGCAAAGTCTCGTACTTCCGTAGCGCCTATAATCACTTTTTTTGGGTCACAACCTCTCAATGCACAAGTGCCCCCGTAAGGTAATTCATCCGTTATTCCGACTGTCAGGCCTTTTGAGGCGCATTTATTAGCGATGGTCATTCCTGCCATTCCCGAACCAATTATAAATACATCGTAATTTTTCATATAAAAATTATTTTCTTGTTTAGCTAAACTAGCTTGCACAGCAACTCAATTTAGAAACGTCTTTGCCAAACGTAATCGCTGCTAACTTGATTCCTTCTCCTAATGTTAAATAGGGGTAAAAACTTTCAGCTAAATCTTTTACTGTAATGCCAAACTTAATCGCCATACTTAATTGTTGAATAAGTTCGCCACCTTCTGGCGCAATCACTCTAGCACCTATTAGCTTATCGGTTTCAGTATTACGAATCAATTTAATGAAGCCTCTTGTATCTTGTGCTGCCAATGCTCTAGGAACGTGCTTTAAGTCTAATTTACTCACTTCAAAAGGAATGCCTTTTGCTTCCGCTTCTATTTCATCCATTCCAGCACCTGCGATTTGAGGGTCGGTAAATACTACCCACGGTAAAGAGGAATAATCTATACTACTTTTTGACAATGAAAATGCATTGTTTACTGCTGTATTTCCTTCGGTGGCAGCTGTATAAACAAATGGCGGTGTGTTTGTTACATCTCCTGCGGCATATATATTAGAAACATTGGTTTCCATTTTTTCATTAACAAGAATGTGTCCGCTTTTTGTTAAATTAATATCACTATTCTCAAAACCTAATTTAGTGGTATTGGGCTTTGTTCCGGTGGCTACAACAATATGTCCTTTCTCAATGACTTGAGTTGTTGAACCATCAGGGCAGTTGCAATGAATGATAGTGTCATTACCTTTTTTTTCGAATTTAAAGGCTCTGAAATTTGGTAAAATCTCAATACCTTCACTTTTCATTTGCTCTACTAAAACATCAGTAATATCACTAGTTTGAGTACGTAATGGTCTATCTGTAAATTCTATAATACGCACTTTTACACCCAATCGGCTATAAGCTTGTGCTATTTCTAATCCAATATATCCAGCTCCCATAATGGTTATGCTTATAGGTTTTTCTTCCAAATCAAATAAAGAAACATTAGTTAAGTAGCCTACTTTATTTAATCCTTCAATGTTTGGAATGTTTGTTGTCGCTCCGGTTGCTATAACAATGTTCGTTGCACTGTATTTATCTTTTCCATTCACAATAATTGTATTCTTATCTGCAAATTCAGCCCACCCCTTTAGCATTGTTAGATTTTCAAAATCACTTACAACATCCATATATTTTTGTTGCTGTAATGCCGAAACCAACTCTTTTTTATCTTTAATAATTTGTTTAAAATCAATATCTACACCTCTTGGTTTAATACCCTTAAAATTAGAATGTGTAGCGTGATATGCAGTTTCGGCAGCTCTAATTAAGTTTTTTGAAGGAACACATCCTACATTTACACAAGTACCCCCAAATTCTAATCCAGCATTTACCATTAGTGTCGTAAGCCCTAAACCTTCAGCTTTTATCGCTGCTGAAAATGCAGCAGAACCACCACCAATAACAATTAAATCAAATTGGTTTTTATTTTTATTAGATTCTTTAGAGATTGTAGTATCAGACGTTGAAGAGAAAGAATCCTCTTTTTTAATACCGTTTACAACAGAATAATTACCAATGCTATTTACTGCATTGATTAATTCTTCTTTACCCATTTTATTTGTATCAAAAGTAAATTCTCCTTTTCCAGTTTCGTGATTTACGTTGCTGCTTACTATACCATTGGTCTTATTCATATCTTTTTCGATATGCGATGAACAACCGCTACAAGTCATCCCACTTATTTCTAATGATATGGTTTTTAAATCTTTGTTTTCGTTATCTCTCATTATTGTAATTAGTTGTTCGGTTAAATGATAAAGGTTAAAATCTATGCTTTATCCTTTAGTATTTCTACTTTATACCCTTTCTTCTCAATTACAGCTTTTAAGGCTTCGATACTCGTCTTTGTTTTATCGAATTGTATAACTGCAATGTCGCCTGGGTATTCAACAGAATGCTCAGTAACACCATCAACCTCTTTAACTGCTTTATAGATACCGTTAGAACAACCAGCACAGGTTATTCCTGTTATTTTGAACTGAATAGTTGTCAAATTTTGTTCATCTACAGACGTTTCGACTTTTTGTGTTTCCAAGTTTTTGTTTTGTGCGGTGGCTTCAACAGAAAATAGAATTAAAGCTAGAACGGGAATTAAAATAATATTTTTCATAACTATTTATTTTAAGGCTATTTACTGATTATTGATATTGAATTGTCTCCATAATTAGAAACATATAATTTGTTGCCAACGGGCATTACGCCAATGGGTTTATTACCTGTTTTATAAGTAACAGATTGCTTTTCGAGTGTAACCGCATCATACACGAAAACTTCTGACAAATCAAAACTTACAACGTATAATATATTTTCATCTTTGGATAAGACTGCTTCTTCTGGTGTTTTTACACCTTCTATTTCCTTTACAATTTCTCCTTTTTCGGTATCTATAATATGAATTTTGTTTCCAAAGAAATTACTTATATATAGTAGTGAATGGTCTTTGTTTCCGTGTATAAGTTCTGGTTTTCCACCTGTTTTAATGATGGATTTTTTTCCTGTTTCTATATCAATCACAGAAATGCTTCCATCTTCCGTATTGGTAACAAACAGCTTTGAATCATTCTCCGAGATGCCTATTCCATCTGGTCCTTTTCCTGTAGGGAATGTTTTTAATATATTGAGATTAGTAGCATCCAGTTGCAACACTTTATTGTCATCTATTGCTATTACATAAATTAAATCTCCTTTTCTATTTGCAGTAATTCCACCTATATGAGTTTTAAATAATTTTTCTTTTAGAATGGTATGATTGTCAAAATCAATGATAACCACTTGCTTATCGTAACCACTAACAGCAACCAAATTACTTTCTGCTAACTGAACAAAACCCCACGGATACCTTATGCCTTCTATGTTTTTTAATACTTTATCTGTTTGGGTATCAATAACTGAAATTAATGTATCCTCCACATTTGCAACATATAAAAATGATTTATTGGGTGTTAGAAATAAGGCATCTGGTCCTTTGCCAACTTTAATAACTGGATAATCGATATCCTGTGTAGTTAGCTTATTTTCAACTGCGGTTGAATCCGTTTCTTTTTTATTTTCTTTACAAGAAGTAATTACAAAAGCAAAAAGAAAGATGGTTATATAATTTTTCACAATTAAGAATTTTATTTATTAATTACTTTATAACCTGTAGAATTAATTGCTTTTTCTATATCCTCTTTAGTAGTTTTCGAATTATCGAATTCTACTTTTGCGTTAGCTTTTTCATAGGAAGCATTTACATTTACAATACCTTCTAAATTATTAACTGCGTGCGTTACGTGTTGTTCACAAGAAGCGCAAGTCATACCTTCAACCTCAAAATTTAAAGTTTGAATGTTAGATTGATTCACTATAACCACTTCTTTCTTATTATCAGGATAAAAAATGTGAGAGTAATATGGAAAGCTAATTGAGATAGCCGCAAATAGTGTAATTCCTATTAAAAATCCTTTGGTTTGAAACCACTTTGGTTTTGCATCTACTTCACAACAATCCTCTGCTTTTTTCGGTTTTAAATAATCATACCACGCATATCCAATTGCTACTATAGCGACACCAATTAAATAGGGTCTAAAAGTTTCCATCCAAGATAAAGCGGAAGCACTTCCTCCAACGCCTGCAATTAATGCAATAACTGGTGGTATGCAACAAGATGATGCGGCTACAGCAGCAAACAAACCTGTATATGCTGCATTTTTTGATGTTTTTTCTGTTTTCATTATTATAAAATTTAGGCTATTTTTCTTTCTAATTTGATTGACTTAAAAATACTATTCAGAATATCCGTCTCATCCTTATTCAATGAATAGTATAATGTTTGGCCTTCTCTCCTTGAGCTTATAATACCTGCATCTTTCATTTTTCGTATATGCTGTGAAACTGCTGGCACGCTCATACCTAAAATATCAGATAAATCACAAGGACATAGTTCATTTTCCATATTTAATAAGAATAGGATTTTTAAGCGCACCTCATTACCTGAAATGGATAGTAGTTTCGATATTTTATCGAAACCATTAGCCATACCGTCAATGGTAGTTCTACAGTTTAGTAACTGCTTATGGTCAGCCTCAGCTCTTGTACAGGATATTTCTAGTTTCATATTAATGCTTTAGACGAGCAAAGATACAGTTAATTACTTATTTAAGCAAATACTTAAATAATAATATTACAAGTAGCTGTGAACTTTTAAACAACTCTTCGTTTTTAAAGTACTTTAATTAAATCTCATCCAAAGATTTGCGATTCTGATTTGTGCTTTTTTTAAACTGTGTAGGTGTCATTCCTGTAACCTTTTTAAACTGATTGCTTAAATACGCGACACTACTATAATGTAGTTGAAAAGCTATCTCACTCAAGGTTAATTCATCGTAAACTATAAGTTCTTTAACACGTTCAATTTTCTGGTTTATGATATACTGCTCGAACGTAATACTTTCTACCGACGAAAAAAGTGAACTTAAATATTTATAATCCAAGTTAAGTTCGCCTGTAACAATATCTGCCCATTTGAAATCGAGCTCCTCGGAAGAATGATGGATTTTATCTACAACCAATGTTTTCATTTGTTCAATAAGTTGACTTTTACGGTCGTCAATCAAACTAAAACCTGAACTTTGAAGCGCTTTGGAAAGACCATTTTTGGTCTGGACACTTAATGAAGAAACTAATTTAACCTCCCCCAATTTTATAGAAACATACAGTATTTCAAGTTGTTCCAAAATATTAGATACCGCCGAGATACATCTTGGGCAGACCATATTTTTAATATGGATAATCTCATTCATATAGTACTTGTTTCAAAATAATTTTAATCCAGATTTGTATAGAGAATAATAAACAGCAGCTATTGCAGCAACTACAAAAATCAATACTATCACAACTAAAGCTATAATTTTATCTTTTCTTGAAATATCACTTTTAGGCTGATGTTTCTTTCTGTCATTTTTTCTTCTATTTCTTCTACTTTCACTCATTATCGTTCGCCGTGATAAAACCAAAATTAATTTATGGTCTTATTCAGATTACTTGATTAATCCATAATTCGCTTATTTTAAAGTTGCATTTACTTCGCCACAGGTTAACATAGCCTCTCCATAATATGGGTTTCGCACCTCTTTTTCCAAACTAATCCAATAAGCTCCCTTATTGTTATCGGCCATTGGACAAAACTGGATATATACATTTTCGTTAACACCAAAAAGTTGCACGCTACTTATCATATGCGCAGAAAGATGTTTAAAATGTGCTCTTTGTGTTGCTATATCTGAATCGTTCTCAATAGAATTAGCCGAGGTCTTTAGTTCTTTCTGAATCGTCATCCAATGGTTATGTGCTTTTTCATCAGATAATAATTTCATATCCACTTTTTTCAAAGATTGGTTTATTTGTTTTCCTGCCTGTTGAGCACCCTTGGCATCATCATTTACCAATGCATCTTTTAAAAGGATATAATCATCAAAAACCTGTTTTAACTGATTCTGAAATTTGTTTGAAACTTCAATCCTTTCTTTCATTTGAGAATGGTTGGCTTCATTTGTATTTTCTCCAGAATTATCTTCTTGCATTCCCAAATGCCCTTCGTGGCCTGTCATTGTTTTACCACCAGATGCATTCATCATACTTTTTTTTCCCTGTAATTGTGCAGCGGCATCTACGGTAAACGTTCCGTTAGTTACGACTTCATCTCCATTCTTTAAACCTTCAAGAATGGTATAACTATCGCCATTGGCATTGCCCAATAAAACTTCCCTCATTTCAAAAATAGCTTCATTAGGGTTTGTTTTGACATAGACTACAGAGCGTTCTCCCGTCCACATAACAGCGGTTGACGGTACGGAAACGGTATTCTCGGTGCTTGTTTGCGTACCCTCAATTATACCTTCCACAAACATTCCCGGTTTAAAGAGGTCTTTCTTATTTTGCAAGACCGCTCTTACAACCACCGTTCTAGTCGCAGAATTTAATAAGGGGTCGATGAATGAGACTTTTGCATCAAAAACCTCATTGCGATAAGCATTTGTGGTCACTTTAATAGTTTGCCCTTCTTTTAGGGATGCAATTTGATTTTCATAAGCATCAAATTCTGCCCATACTGTATTGAGATTCGCAATTTTATATAAGGGTTGTCCTTGCTTTAAATAATCCCCTTCTTCTACCATTTTCATTGTTACCGTTCCTGAAACGGTTGCAAAAACCGGAAAGTTTTCTTGCACTTTCCCAGCAGTTTCTATGGCGTTGATTTGCTTTTCTGAAAGTTTCCAAAGTTTAAGTTTGTTCCTAACAGCCTTATACAATTCTGGTTGCGATTCTTTTAATGATGAAGCGGTAAGCAGTTCTTGCTGTGCAGCAACCAATTCTGGCGAATAAATAGTTGCCAAGCGTTGTCCTGCTCCAACACGTTCTCCTGTAGAATTAACGTACAGTTTTTCTATTCTTCCTCCAAAATATGTAACCTGTACGGCATTTGACTCTTCATTAGCTTTTATCTTACCAGATAATTTAAGGGAATTATTTCCCATTTGTCCTTTTCCTACAAGTGATGTTTGGATATTGGCCAGAGCCATTGCGTTATCGGTCATTTTTATTTCATTGGCATTGAGACCATCTGCACCAGATTCGGCTGGAATTAAATCCATTCCACAAATGGGACAATCCCCAGGTTCTGGTTGCATAATCTGTGGATGCATAGAACACGTCCACATTTGATTAGAAGCAATTTCTTCTGAATGGTCGTGGGTGTCTTTCGCATTATTTGTTGCCTTGTCCGCAGAACCTCCACCGAATAGTAGAAAGCCGCCTAACAGGCCAACAATCAAGGCAACACTTATATAAATGATGTTTTTATTCATTTTAATATTATTTATTTGTTATTTTCCAATCGTTTTATCATTGCTTTCATTTCTGCAATTTCCTTTTCTTGTGCCTTGATAATATCTTCAGCTAACTTTTTAACTTCTGGATCTTGGATATCAGCACGCTCACTTGTTAAAATCGCAATAGAGTGGTGAGGTATCATTGCTTTCATCCACAATATGTCTCCTACCGTTGACTTCTGGTCGCGTACCAATCCTAATGCACCAACAAATAGCACAATGCTACCCAAAACAATGGCGATATTCTTCTTTTTGTTTTGGTACATATTACGCATCGCCACAAACATTATAATGGCCATAGCAGCAATACCCAAGCAACTCATATAAAAACGAGTAAGGCTAAAATAGACGTGATCTAATTGATAAGAGTTTAGGTACATTGTAATGTACATTGCCACAAATGATGCCGCCAGCATACCTACAAATTTTGTGTAATTGTTTTTTTTTGAATTTTGATTTGAATTTTCCATTATATATTGATTTTAGTGTGACTTATTTTCGTTTCTTTTTAATTATTTTTCTAATGGTTGGGGATGACGTGTACCAAAGTAAAAAACCACTTAATACAGTAATCAACCCTAATAGTGAAAACCCTCGCAATACTAATGTGTTAAAATTGTCTCTACCTTGATAATCCATAGTGTGTGTCATCCAAAGGAAATCGAACCAACGCCAATCCCTGTGTCTTACCGTTTGAAATGCGCCATTTTCAATGGCCACATAGGCCTTTAAATTTTGAGGTGTTTCATACGAAATTTCATACGCCGGAAGTGGACGACCACGATATTCGTGATGGTCTCCAACTTCATCAATAAGTTCAATACCTGATATTTTGAGGTCTGATAACATATATCTAGTAGCCACTTGTTTTGCTTCATCTCTAGTAATACCATTTTTTATATCTCCAGTACTTGCGTTGAAAAGTGTGGTCTCATTAATCCAATAATAAGGTTCGTTTGCAATTTCCAATAGTTCTAAAGTTTGGATTGGTTGCTCTGTATCGAGTTGAGATGTACCGAGTAAATCGTTAAAAGACTTCTGCTTAGGTGCTACTTTTTTAAACTGGTCTCCGTGTATTTCATCAATATCCGTCCAACTGAAATACATTCCGCTAATGGTCCACATCAAAAACTGGATACCTAAGAAGATACCCAAGTAGCGGTGCGTTTTTCTAATCCATTTCGCTGTTTTTCTGTTGACCATATTACTTTATTTCAAAAGGAAATTCAACCGTGACTTTTTCCCAACTCATTGAGATTGTTCCTGATTTCTCTGTTGTTTTGTTTACTTTATACTCTAAATGTTCCTTGATTTCTTCGGAAATTTTAGGCGTAACTTTAAACCTTAATACATCATCATTTTCGTTATAGTCGTCCTTACCGTGTTGATTCCAATTCCTGTTGAAAATAATTGTCCATTCTTCCTGATTTGGAATTACAAAAAAACCATATTTCCCAGCTATCAATTCTTTACCATCAACTTTTAAGTCCTTATTTGTTTCCAGCCAAGTAGCCATATGAGCACCAGCCTGCCAGACTTGGTCATAGGCCAACAATCCACCAAAAATAATTCTATTTCTTACGCCTGGTGATGAATAATCTATATGGATATGGGCATCGCCTATCATTGCCATTGCCGATGTATGTGGGCTTAATGGCTTTTTCTTGTCGGGTTCAGCGGTTTGAGAAGCTGTTTCTACCTCTTTCGCCTCAACTTCTTTGGTCTCTTTACCTTCTTGTTTACAGGAAGCGAAAAGGATAATACCGAGTACTACTATGATTTTTTTCATTTGTGATAGTTTTATTTTGTGTATTAAAGTATTCTTGTTAACATAACGAGTGCCATCACAATCATAATGGTGTTTTCTATAAAGGTAGCTTCGGTCATAGGTAGTTTGAGTGCTGTACCCAGACAAGCGCATTGTATCGATTTTTTGTCCAGCAATATTTTGGTTACGCCCACGGTTGTAATCCCCAAAATGATTAGGGTTGCGATTAATGCGATGGGTATTTCAAAACGCATCAAGAACATCAATCCAAGAGCTGTTTCTATAAATGGATATACCCAAGCATAGGCTGGTACTATTTTGGCAAGTGGGTCATACATTCTAAAACTATCTGGAAAGCCTTTCAAGTCTAAAATTTTAAAGAAGCTAAAAACAATAAAGAACAACCCCATAAAGTCGAGCATCGCACTATTCCAATTTTCCCGTTGATAATTGAGTAACACCGTTGCGATAGCGATATATCCCAAAATAATGAGCAAAGGTTTCAGCTGTTGTAGTTTTGATTTTTCAGTTTCCGCTTTTGAGAAAACGTTATCTTCATCGTTACCATTACCAGTACTCGCAAAAACATTTTGCTCGGATTTCTTTTCTGAAATGGTGTATTTTTCTGGAAGTGCTTTTTGAAATATTGCGGCATCTATATGGCCTTGCATTTGTATGATGGCTTCTTCCTTTTCAAGATTTACAGATGCATTTGTGACACCGCTTACTTCCGAAAGCTTCTGCTCGACGCTGGTACGACAACCATTGCAGGTCATCCCTTGTATGTGGTAAGTGTGTTTCATAATTATGGTATAAAGAATTTTACAATCAGTCCACCTGCCAACCATATATAACAGATATAGGCTGCATATTTTAAAACACTCTCAAGCAATGGACTTTTCGGTGCCATTTCGCTCATTGAGTGCTTGACATCCTTTCTCTTGAAAAACCCTAAGTATATGAGATATCCTGAAATTGCGAGAAAAGCCATATTCAAATAGAAGGTATAGTCAATTTTGAAATGCTCTTTGTCCTGTATTTTAACTTGTGATGTGTCAGGCAACATACCCAACAAATCGAAAGAGTAATGCAGAGCCAAAGCTGTTCCTATTAATGCCGTAAACAGTAAGAATAAAATGAACAGCGACATTTTCCACCCATAATACTTGGCGTTAATACGAAGTACAGGAAAGACTACCAAATCACTAAAAATAAAAGCCATAACCCCTGCAAAACTCACGCCCTTTCCAAAAAGCAATGCCGCCAACGGAATATTACCCATTGAGCCAATAAAAGTCAAAAATGCGGCAATAGGTCCTACAACGATATGTTCCAATATTTCAAGAAAGGTAAAGTCTGTATTGCCTTGACCACTATTGATAAATAGTGTCTGGAAGAAAGAATCGGGAACGAAGGCTGCGACGATACCTGCAATGGTAAAGCCAACGGTAACGTCCTTCCATACCATCTGCCATTCCATCTTATATTTTTTGGCAACCCTTGCCCAACTATCTTCTTTCTTGATTTGTTTTTTCCAATCTTTAGAATCATCCATTGAATCGTCATCTTCGTTCTCTAAATTCTTGCGCGCTTTTTCTATGAGCTTTTTAGGATTGATTATTCGTATCAAAATCCACGAAATAAGAATTAAAAGGATTCCACCTACATATTCGCCGACTACAAACTGCCATCCCAAAAATATGGAAATGATGATTCCAAGCTCAATTACGAGATTGGTCGATGCAAGAAGAAAAGCAATGGAAGACACAAAGCTTGCACCTTTTTTAAAGATAGATTTTGTGCCCGCTAAAGCCGAAAAACTACACGAGCTGCTTATAAAACCGAAAAACGTGCCTAAGAGTACACTTTTACCTTCACTCTCGTTCATTGTTTTTTGCATCCTTTTTTCAGTCACAAAAATCTGTATCATACTACTGATGATGTATCCCAAGATGAATGCCCAAAGCGCCATCCAGAAAAATCCGGTGGTCGTATAGGCCGCTTCGCCCCATTGTTTTAAGAATTCGCTCACAGTTTAAATTTTATTTTACATTTCTTGACGAAGAATGTGTTTTAATAATCTTCCATTTACCATCCATCTTTTTTAAGATAGACGTCGCTACTCCTTTTTTCTTTATCGTTCTACTTTCGCCTTTTTCATCTGGATTGAGCACGATAGTGTAGATGTAGGTTTCAGTAGTAAATGCATAAGGCAAATCTACTTCCGCATCAATTTCATAATCTGAAAATTCAAATTTTTTGAAATGCCCCAACTCAGGCCCCAAATGGTGTTCTATATAGTGCGCATACGAGCCTTCTACACCACCAGATTCAAATACTTTTGAATCTTCTGTAAATAATTCAAAAGTACCTTCTGTCGTTAGGTTTTGAAGTGCATCCTTATATGTTTTCATTACTGTAAGCACAGCTTCTTTATCCGTATCTGCATCTTGACTGTACACTTGGCCTGTAGCCATTACAAGCAACATTAAGAGTGTTGTTAATTTTAGTTTTTTCATAATTTTTAGTTTTAAAGGTTATTTATTTACTCGAATTCTATTCACATTTGCAATACCAAATACAAGTACAAAAAATCTAAGTGCCACCTCAAGTGCCACTAAGCTCTTAGCTGTAACCGTTATTGGAACTATATCGCCGTAGCCCACAGATGAGAATGTAATTAGACTAAAATAGGACATATCGAAAAATGCCAACAGCCCATTACTTCCCGAACTATTATTTATCTTAAAATGAGCAGAATCAATAAAATGTAATGCTGTATAATCTATGGCAAATGAAAGTACAATCAGAACAATTAAAAATCCGAATAACACCAAAACGTGGCTCAGCAAATGGCTCTGTCCGATAATTTTCATCAGTTGATTAAAGGATAAGGCTATGATAAATCCTATCTTTATTAGCGTAAGGCTCAAGAGTATAATAACGGCGTAAGAAGCGTTAATATAAGGCAGGACGTATAGCCCAATAGCACTAGCAATAAGTACTACTAATAGTACGTACTTTGAACTATTGAAAAGTTGCCCATAAAAGGCAGCTGTAGTTTCTATGTCTTTTTCTTCGCTCATTCCTCTGAGGGGTTTATAAAAATTTCGTCATAAGTCTTTGTCTCGGTTTCGTTTATTCGTCTAACAATGAACTTTCTATGTATGCCCTTTCTATTTTCAATACCCATTGAACCTAATAATTCTTTAAGGGCTTTCATTGTGTTTTTATGGTAATTCGCCACTTTGGTTTTCTTGTCCTCTACAACGATGGAAGCAACCCGGGAAGGCACCATTGTGGTAATCCCCGTGGGGCAGGTGTCGAGGTTGCATTTTAAGGATTGTACACAGCCCAGGGCAAACATCATTCCTCTTGCACTATAACAGGTATCTGCGCCGAGTGCCAACATTCTATAGATATCAAAAGCCGAAATGATTTTACCAGCTGCCATTACTTTTATCTCATCTCGCAACCCATACTTTTTAAGAATGCCGTTTGCGAAATGGACGGCTTCAATTATTGGCATACCTGCCCAATGTAGGGATTCCATATGGGCAGCACCAGAGCCACCTTCGGCACCGTCAATGGCTATAAAGTCTGGGCAATTTTGGTTTTCGGCGAAGGTTTTAATCATTCTTTCAAACTCATCTTGTTGACCAATGCACAACTTTATTCCCACAGGTTTTCCTTTAGAGAGTTTTCTCAATTTTCTAATGAAGCGTAGCATTTCAACATCATTGTCGAATGCCGAATGAAAGGCTGGGGAATGAATTTCCGTTCCCTGCTCCACATCCCTGAATTTGGCAATTTCCTTTGTGTTCTTCTTTGCCGGCAAAATTGCTCCAAAGCCAGGTTTGGCACCTTGCGATATTTTTATTTCAATCATTTTCACTACATCGTTGGTTGCGATGTCGGCGAATTTTTTGGCGTCAAAATTTCCTTCTGCATCACGACATCCAAAGTATCCCGTTCCAAACTGGAAAATAATATCTGCACCGTATTCTTGATGGTAAGGCGTAAAGCCACCTTCGCCGGTGTTTTGAGCAAAACCTGCTATTTTAGCACCACCGTTAAAAGCAAGGGTAGCATTTTTGCTTATGGAACCAAAACTCATTCCCGCAAGGTTGAGGATGCTCGCAGAGTAAGGTTTTGAGCAGTGGGAACTTCCTATAAGAACCCTGAAATCGTCATTGGTTTGTTTTGAGGGATAGGTGGAATGGGTAAACCACTCACGACCTACTGTATCATACGGAATTTGTGTTCCAAAAGGCTGACTTTTATTGGCATCTTCCGCACGCTTATAGACGATTTCCTTTTGTATCCAGTTGAAGGGCAAACCTTCAGTGCGGTTGAGCAATAATGTTTCTTGGATAACGTGGCGCTGCTCCTCTAGAAGATTTGTGATTCTACCAAGCAAGGGATAGGTTCGCCTAATATTATTGGATTTTTGAAAATAGTCCACAAGACCAAGTACAAGGAAAGGAAGTATAATCAATCCAATCCACCACGAATGGGGATGCCAAAACACCAAAGCGATATACGCAAAAATCAAGAGTGTAGCGGTAATAATAAATTCTTTCCTCATTTTTCAATGTTAATGTGAATGTTCATCACTTTCTCCGTGACCTTCTTCGTTTTCGTTGCCAAGATATTTTCCCTGTGGGCCAACTCCTTCAATATGCACGAGCTGTGAACCATAATGACCTGCTTCGGATACCGAATAAGCTGAAAAAGCCATAACTACAAAAACAACTATTTCAAAACCACGCTTTAGTTTGACCCAAAACAGACTTACTATTTTCAAAATAGCTGCAAGGGCACTTGACCATAGTGTCCAATCGGCATATTTATCGTGCTGTTCCAGTACGCTTTTTGCCATTTCGGTAAGGCCTTCTGTGTGCGGATGTACAAATGTTCCAGCGACATACGCACCAATAAACCCAGAACCTACCGTTAAAAGAATGACCCAATCCATTGTCCGGTTCAAAACAAACAGCTGTATCAACTGTAAGACCACAGCTAACAGCAATAGCACTATGGGAAAATGCACGACCATAGGGTGCAGGTTGGGAAATGCATCAAAGTCTGCTTTTACAGGATCTGATTGTGCAACTGAAGTTGTGCTGACCGATAACTCAGTTTCATCAAGGCTATTTCGTTTTTCATTTAAGGCAAGGGCTTTGGTCAAACTACCTAAGAAGGCAATGACCAAAATGATTGAAAAAAAATGTTTTATTTTCATCTCTTACGTTTTTTAATTAGTCCCTATCAGTTGTAGTGCTAAAGCCCAAAAAACTATGAGGGCTATAATAGCATACATTATATAATTGAACCACTTCTTTAGCGGGTTTTTATTTTGCACTTTGCTATTACCTGAATTGCAACATTCTTTCATTGTTATATCTTCCTTTTTTATATGCAAAATCCTTTAAATAATACTTGAAAATGAGAGGCAACCTTTATTAACCAATAAACCAACCAAAATGTTTACCCCTCACAATCAAGTACTCTTCACTAAACTTCTCTTCATCATAAATTTTTAATTGCCTGACATAGGAAGAGAGATGTTATTATTTTAAGGATTTAATCTCTCTCCCTTGTGCAGGCTGCTATTAACCAAATCAACTTTTCTTTTTCAAAATTCGTTGTGCCTGACTAGGGAAGGAACTAACACTAACCATCAACATTGTTTTCCTTCCCAGGACAGGACTTAAAAACTATTCAGATATCTTTATCATTTTACAACCTTCTGTTAACTAATAAACCAGAACATTGAAAATATTTTTATACAAAAGGCTATCTATTGAATAGTTTTTTGAACTTTTCCGCATTTAAGCATTCTACTGCCGTAATATGGATTTTTCACTTCTTTACTTGTACTCAACCACGCACTACCTTTATCATACATTGGGCAAAATTGCTCGTATAACGTGCTTTTTGTACCCGTAATAGCTACCATATCAGTAATATCCTTACTTAACGTTTTAAAGTGCTCGCGTTGGTGGTCTATGGCACTTTCAGAAATATGTTCTGCGTGCTCGGTAGCATCTTCTATGATATCAGCAAGCTCTTTTTGTTGTTCTTTTGTATAACTACCCATATCAAATGCTTTAAGAGTGGCTACCAATTTTGTTCCTGCTTGTGCTGCCTTTTTTGTATCGTCCGCAACTAAAGCATCTTTTAAATTAAAGTAATCACTTAAAATAGCTTCTGCTTTTGCGTCACTATTTTTATTCATCATTTTGCTATGGTCCATTTTCATATCTCCGTGATCGTGGTTCATTTTTTCTTTTTCCTGTGCATTGGTAAAAGAAACTGCTAACAATAGCATTGCTGCTATACTCATTTTTAAATTTTTCATCTTTTTTTTATTTTAAATTAATTATAAACTGTCCTTTAATTGTGTGATAAAACTGATTAATTCTTCTGCCTCCGCTTCAGAAAACTTAGCATCTTTATGTATCAAAGTGTAAGAATCCAAAGGCATTTCGCCATTTTCAATCTGCTTGATAATAGACCTTAATTTACTTGCTTTTCTTCTGCTAGATAATGAATCCCATTCGTTGAAATTAAGTTCGGCTTTTCCTTCTTTAATATGGTCTTCCAAAAACCAAGCAGCGGGTTGAATTTTATTGTACCAAGGGTATTGGGTGTTATTACTGTGACAATCATAGCAGGATACCTGTAACTTTCTTTGAATAGTTTCAGGAACATTGTTGACCAACATAAAATCAGTTTCGGGAACCGTATAACTTTGATTGCGTTCCGTGGGAATAAATTGAATTCCCACGAACGCTACCAGTAGTATTATTGCTATAATCTTAACAATTTTCATTTAGTTAATTTCACGTTGTACTTTGCCGCATTTTAACATTTGACTACCATAGTATGGATTGCGCACTTCCTCTTTAGTACTTAGCCAAGCTGTACCGCCATCATACATAGGGCAAAACTGCTCGTAAAGCTTCATCTCTGCTCCTGTTATAGCTACCATATCTATTACATCTTTACTTAAAACTTTAAAATGTTCGCGCTGGTGTGCTATATCACTTTCTGAAATGTGTTCTGCGTGTTCAACTGCATCCTCAACAATATCCTTTAATTCCGATTGCTGGGTATCGGTATATTGTGAGGCGTCAAAATTTCCTAAGGATGTTGCGAGGGTTGCCCCAAGTTCTTTGGCTTTGCCATTATCATCTCCCACCAACGCATTCTTTAAGTTGAAATAGTCATTTAATACCGCTTGTGCATTACTATCTCCACTCATTGCCATTTCCTTCTTTTCGCCGTCGTGATGACCATCACTGTTATCGTGGTTCATTTCTGAATGGTCTCCATCCGTGCTATTTTGTTCTTTGCTGTTGTCTTTACAAGACATTACTGTTAAGGTTATGAATGCTATCGCAACTATACCTAATGTTGATTTTAATTTGCTCATTTTGTTTTAATTTAAGTTTGTGTTTATTAATTATTATTACTGCCTTTTTATAGTGTCTTATAATTTTTCAATGACGTTTTCCAACATTGCAGTTATTTCGCTGGCTACCTCATTCAATTTTTCATTTTTTACAGCTTGCATTGATGCCATTGGGTTTACGGCCGCAACTTCAATGATACCTGCTTCGATTTCCTGTACTATGACATTGCAGGGCAACATCGTTCCAATTTTATCTTCTGCTTGCAAAGCTTTATGTGCATAGGGCGGATTACAAGCTCCGAGTATCCTATACTTTTTAAAGTCTATATCCAGTTTTTTCTTTAGTGTTTCTGTTACATCAATTTCTGTAAGGATTCCAAAACCTTCTTCCTTTAATCCTTGTGTCACTTTCTCTATGACCTCTTCGAAGGTTCCATTGATTGTTTTATTAAAATAATAGTTCAACTTTTTAATTTTTAGTTGTTTAAAATCTTGCTAATAGTCCACCACCCAATCCATATCGGTTATTGTAGTTAGCTTGGATTGAAAAATTGCGTGAAAGAATGTATGCAACCCCTACTAACCATTGTGTTTCACTTTCAAATGATTTGTTATTCTCTAAATCATTGACCCATCCAAAATCTGCTCTGTATTCGTATTCGCCTTCCAGAAAAATTCTTGGAAAAATCAATAATTCTCTGTCTAAACGTATTCTTGGGCGTAGCTGATGGTCCATACTCACATCTACATTAAATCTATAAGGTGTAAAATATTTTACACCAACCAATCCTACGGTATTAAATGTATCGTAAGAATCTGGTGTTGACGTTTCGGTATTTACTCCTGCATAAACACGTACCCAATCGTTCAGGTACCTATTATAACTTATTTCGGCTTCAAGATTTTGGTCGTAATCGAACTCTGTTCTCAAACCAAATTCATTTCGGATATTGCTCGACGTTAAAAAGAGTTCATTAAAATTTGAACCTGCACGAGCCAATCCCCACGAATAATAATGGTCTGTCTCATCGATAAGTTTCTGAACTGGATAATCTTTCATTCTATCATCCCTTGGGGTATCGTAACTAAACACTCTTGCCATACCACCCATCATATGGTACAATACGTGACAATGAAAGAACCAATCGCCATACTCTTCGTTATAAAATTCAATAATAACTTTCTGCATTGGTGGTACGTTCACGGTATGCTTTAATGGGGAACGTTCTCCTTTTTCATTGATGACCCTGAAGTAATGACCGTGCAAGTGCATTGGATGGTGCATCATAGTCAGGTTATTTAATGTAATTCTGGTTACCTCGCCTCCTTTTATATTTATCTTATCGGTTTCTGATAATGGCACCCCATTCATACTCCATACATAGCGATTCATATTACCTGTTAGGTTAAGCAACACTTCATTTACTGGTAAATCTGCCTTAAATTCAGTTTTTTCTTTTGCCTCTAAAAAATCATAGTTGAAGTATGTCTTTCGCTCCTCATAATCAAAAGAAGTAGAATCCTTCTGCATCATTGGCATATTGTGCATATGACCTTCCATTTTATTTGATGCTCCATTATGGCTCATTGACATCGAGTCTTTTTTCATTCCCATTGTATCATCCATCTTCATATCCATTTGGTCATTCATTTTGCCATCTTTCATCGACATCTTATCGTTCATCCCCATTTTCATCTCGCCGTCCGTCATATTCATCTTCATTCCGTACTTCTGCATTAAAACTTCGGGTGTATTCTTCTTCTTGTTTCCCACCATTGCAGGTGCTCCCATTTTCATATCCATTGTTGACATTTGCTTCATCATCGCTACCTTATCAGGTCTATCAATTCTTTTGGCTGGGTAAAGAGTACCATTACCTAACTGTATAGAGGTATGACCTGAGCCATCTTGAGACGTTGCAGTAATTTCTAGGGTTCCTTCTGGAATAGTTACAATTACATCATACGTTTCGGCTATGCCAAAGAGAAATCTGCTTTTGGAAACGGGTTGCACATCAACACCATCACTGGAAACCAACATTGGGTTACCTCCGCCAAAGTCCATCCAATAATAGGTAGAAGCCGATGCGTTGATAAAGCGAAGCCTTACTTTTTCGCCAGCTGTAAATTCCGGATACTCTGCCAGTTTTTTACCGTTGGACAAAAATGCGGGATAATAAATGTCTGCAATATCAGCTCCTTCCATACGGTCTCTCCAAAATTTAAGTTGAGCACCAAAGGCACCTTCTGAAATGACTCTACTTAATGGCACTGCTGTGCCTTTTTTAACTTGATACCACTCGTTACCTCTTTTAAGGTTTCGTAATACATTCATTGGTTTTTCATTGGTCCAATCTGATAATACCACGACTAAATCTTTATCATATTCCAAGGTTTTTTCTTTTGGATGAATGATAATAGACCCATAAACACCTTTTTGTTCTTGTAGCATTGTGTGGGAATGGTACCAATATGTTCCCGATTGGTTGATTGGAATCCTGTATTGGAAGGTTGTTCCTGGCTCAATCGGTGGGGTAGTTAAATATGGAACCCCGTCGTAAAAATTGGGAAGTATTAATCCGTGCCAATGCACTGAAGTTTCTTCATCCATTTTATTGGTTACGTTGATTATAGCAAGGTCTCCTTCATTAAATTCCAAAACAGGCCCAGGGATACCTCCATTGATGGTCATTGCATTAGCAGTAACACCTCCAAGTGTCATTTCGTTTTCTTCAATAGTAAGGTTATACTCCTTAACAGGTCGCCCATCTTCCTTCCTATCATTTCCGTTTGTGCCTACTTGGGCAAAAATTGAAGTTGTGAAAAGTAATAGCGTAATAATTTTTATTGTTTTCATTTTGTCAAATAATTTATGATGGCATATTCTGTATAATACCCTCTATTAGATTCGATTAAATTGATTTGAAACCTTAACTGCAATTCTTGTACATCGAGCACATCGTTAAAATCTATAGTTCCGGTTTCGTAATTCTTAATGAGAATTTCTTCGGCGTCATTCGCCTGCTTTAAATTGTCTGTTTGTACATTAAACTTAATTCTCATTGTATTTCTATTATAAATAGCTTGTGCAAGACGTGTTTCAAGGTTATTGAGCCTCTCTTCTTTCTGTGATTTTATTTCCAATTGTTTCAATTCATTTTGCTTTGTCACTGACTTATATTTATTATTGAAAATGGGGATTGAAATAGAAACCATAGGCATCACAATGTCTTTCCCATTATCGGAAAAATTCATATCTGGACGTTCTGATACAGGCACATAGTCCAAACCAAAACCGATATTGGGCGCACTCTCTTTTTGGTTTAACAATTCGGCTTCTTCGATAGATTCATATAATTTATCGTATTTAATAAGTTCTGGGTTAAGCTGTAGATTGTCAGTCAAAATAAACACATCTTCTTCGGGAATTATCATCTGCTTTACGACTTCTACGGCAATATTTTCATCACGATTCAAAAGATTATTAAAGAGCGCTTGCTCCGCCAAATAATCTTGTTCCAGCACTTCTTTCTGCTGAATCAACTCGTTCTGTCTTATCTGAAGGCGAAGTACATCAACCGCTGATGCCTTTCCCACTTCTACAGAGGTTAATGCAAGGCGTTCATAGGTTTCCAGAAGTTCTATATTCTCATCCAGAATACTCTGTTTTGCACTTATGGCATACAGTTTATAATAGGATTGGGATACTGATAACGAAAGTTTTCTTTTTGCAATCGCTATATCAACAAATTGGGCTTCGGCCATTGATGAAGCATAGTTTTCCCTTGCTGATATGGTTCCAAACCAAGGCAACATTTGTTTTACTGAAAAACGTGCACGTTGCGCCCCTGTTCGGGTTTCTGGTTCGCTCACAAAGTAGCCTACGCCAATCTCTGTATTTGGTAACCAATCAGCTTCATTTACCTTTTCTTCCGCTATGTTGTAGCGCAATTCAAAAGCTTGAATTTCTGGATTATTCTTTTCGGCTTCCTGAATATAGGATGCTAAATCTTGTGCATTTACTTCCGCGAAAGCGAAAAAAACAAGTACTATTAAAATTATATATCTCATTTTTTAGCTCGTTTTAATTGATATTCTTTCTTCCAGCTAAATAGCACTGGTAACAAGAAATAAGAGGTAATATCGATAATCATCCCACCAAAAATTGGGATTGCCATAGGTATCATTATATCACTTCCTTTTCCTGTAGAAGTGAGTATAGGCAATAGTGCCAGAATGGTAGTTACGGTTGTCATTAAACAAGGTCTTATCCTCTTGCCAGCGGCTTCAAGGGTTGCCAGTCGAATCCCCTTTTTGTCTGTTGGTTCTTCTCTGTTAAAAGTCTGCGTGAGGTAGGTGGCCATTACCACGCCATCATCTGTAGCAATGCCGAAAAGTGCAATAAAGCCTACCCAAACCGCCACACTTAAATTGATAGTTTTCATATTGAACAGGTCTCGCATATTTTCCCCGAAAAGATTAAAATTAAAGAACCAATCTTGGCCGTATAACCAAATCATAATGAAACCACCAGCAAAGGCTATAGTAATTCCTGAAAATACCATAAGTGATGTGCTGACTGATTTGAACTGGAAATATAGAATCAAGAAAATAATAAGAAGTGCGAGTGGCACTACAACAGAAAGTGTTTTCTCCGCTCGTAATTGATTTTCGTAGGTACCTGTAAATTTATAACTGATTCCTTTAGGAACGATTAGCTCGCCAGCCTCAATTTTCTTTTTAAACAAAGCCTGCGCATTTTCAACCACATCTACCTCGGCAAAACCATCTAGCTTATCAAAAAGCACATAACCCACAAGGAAGGTGTCTTCACTTTTAATTACTTGCGGACCTTGTTCATAGCGAATATCCACCAACTCTCCTAAAGGAACAGGACTTCCTTTTTCCACAGGTACATAAATATTTTTAAGGTCTTCTGGGTTGCCACGCAGCTCTCTTGGATAGCGAACACGAACACCATAACGCTCACGACCTTCTACTGTTTGGGTAAGTGGCATACCGCCTACGGCTACTTGAAGTACTTCTTGAACATCCATAATCGAAATTCCGTACCGCGCCAATTGCTCTCTTTTTATATCAATTAACAAATAAGGTTTACCTACAATACGGTCTGCAAAAACAGCTTGTTCTTTTACGCCTTCGGATTGTTTCAAAAGACCTTCCA
Source organism: Cellulophaga sp. Hel_I_12 (assembly GCF_000799565.1). Taxonomy (NCBI): domain Bacteria; kingdom Pseudomonadati; phylum Bacteroidota; class Flavobacteriia; order Flavobacteriales; family Flavobacteriaceae; genus Cellulophaga; species Cellulophaga sp. Hel_I_12. Next base: position 3,126,803 of record NZ_JUHB01000001.1, on the reverse strand, counting down.
ATTGCAGACCAAAAGCTTCAATGGTTTTTAAATCAGGACCTTTCACTTTGATGCCCATAGGTGCTCGCATTCCAGTTTGAAGCATTACCAATCTTGTCTCGATAGGTTGTAGTTTCGGTGCAGAGGTAACTCCAGGAAATTTAGTGACCTTAACTATTTCATTCCATATATCATCAGGACTGACTATTTCTGGTCTCCAGTTACGGTAGTATTCCCCATCATCATCTGGAATTAAATCTTCATTATTTGCGTTTGTTTTAAGCTGAGATGCTTCGTAGTTTGCATCGTCACTGATTTCGTTATTTGGGTTGATGATGAATTTTTCATTTTTCAATACAAACAATCCATCATCATTCATTTTATAACGTTGGCGCTCTCCAGATTCATTCCGCATATATTCAGATTTATACTGAATCATATTTTCATACATCGATAGGGGTGCAGGGTCGAGCGCGGATTCTGTTCGACCTGATTTTCCTACTACTGTTTCTATTTCTGGAATCGTGGCAACCGCCATATCGAGTTGTTGCAGTACACGCTTATTTTCTTCTACACCAGAATGTGGTAAAGATGTAGGCATTAAAAGAAATGAACCTTCGTTGAGCGATGGCATAAATTCTTTACCAGTATTTCGCATTATAACCACTCCTAAAATAAACACCGTTGTTGGAATGATTAAAAACAGTAATCGGTTTTGAAGTGCCCAACGTAATATATTGTCATAATACCTTTGGAAAATTGAAAACACCCCCAGTAATCCAAAACAGATAATCGCTACAAAAATCAAGTTCATTAAGATGCTCCGATCAAAACCGAGCGGTCGCCAATATTCAGCAAGCAAGAACACAATAGCAATGCAGGAAATAATTATGTGAAATAAATTAGCTCTTTTAGTTGTTATAATATCTCTTACGCTCAATAGCGCAACAACGCCATAGGCTATTAAGATAAGCCCTAACCAATAGCCGTAAACAATGGCGGTGATGCCAAGAATAATAAGCAAACCGTTGAGAATATATTTAGAACGTTCTCTAATATTCGTTTTCCTAAACAAGAATGCGGCAAATGGTGGTATCAAGAAAAGAGCAATAACCAAGGCCGCAGAAAGTGCCATTGTTTTAGTAAATGCCAGTGGTCTAAATAGTTTGCCTTCAGCACCTATTAGTGTAAATACTGGTATGAAGCTTATAATAGTTGTAAGAACCGCTGTTAAAATAGCTCCAGAAACTTCGGCAGTAGCATTATAGATAATTTCATCTGTAGTGTATTCTATTCCACTTTCTTTAAAGCGTAATTTTTCATCTTCCAAATGCCGAATCATATTTTCGGCAAGTATTACGCCCACATCCACCATTGTACCAATGGCTATTGCAATACCTGAAAGGGCAACAATATTTGCATCTACATTGAATAGTTTCATAGCAATAAACACCATCAACACAGCAACAGGCAATAATCCTGAAATAAGAATAGACGCGCGCAGGTTGAACACCATCACAATGATGACCAAAATTGTAATCAGAATTTCAAGTGTAAGGGCTTCATTAAGCGTATGAAGTGTTTCTTGAATGAGTTCTGTTCGGTCATAAAATGGTACGATGGTTACCTGTGAAGTGCGACCGTCAGCTAAAACTTTGCTTGGTAATCCTGTTGAAAGTTCAGCTATTTGATCTTTGACGTTATTAATTACTTCCATTGGGTTTGCACCGTAACGAGCCACAACGACACCACCCACAACTTCGGCACCTTCCTTATCCAGAATACCGCGTCTGGTCTGTGGTCCTAAATTTACTTTTGCGATATCCTTGATTCGTATAGAAGTAAAATTTTCTGAAGCAACTACTGCATTTTCAATATCAGCCACAGCTTTTACATAACCCAAACCACGAACTAAATATTCTGCTTGATTTATTTCCAGTGTCTGCGCCCCAATATCTTGGTTGCTTTCCTTTACTGCTTTTACAACATCGCTTAAGCTAATAGTGTATTGGCGCATTTTTTCAGGATCAACATCAACTTGGTATTCCTGAACATAACCACCAATTGAGGCGACTTCTGAAACACCACTTGCCGATGACAATCCGTATTTTACATAGTAATCTTGAATACTACGCAGCTCCTGTAAATCCCAGCCGCCAGTTACATTTCCTTTTTCATCGCGCCCTTCCAATGTGTACCAATATATTTGACCTAAACCTGTGGCATCGGGTCCTAAAGATGGATTTACTCCATCTGGCAATAGGTTTGCTGGCAGTGAATTTAGTTTCTCTAAAATCCTACTACGTGACCAGTAGAATTCAATATCTTCTTCAAAAATGATATAGATACTGGAAAAACCAAACATAGAAGAACTACGAATTGTTTTTACTCCAGGAATACCAAGCAGGGAAGTTGTTAAGGGGTATGTAATTTGGTCTTCAATATCCTGTGGTGAACGACCTTGCCACTTGGTAAAAACAATTTGTTGATTTTCCCCTATATCTGGAATAGCATCTACTGCAACAGGATTAGATGGTAAAAAACCGGTGTCCCAACTAAAAGGTGCGTTTACAACGCCCCAACCTATAAATAGGATGAGCATTAAAACTGCGACGAGTTTATTTTCAATTAGAAATTTGATGCTTTTATTCAGCATAGAAATGATTATTAAGTAATTATAAATCTTGTTTAAAAGTGACAAACAAGCAGAAATGTCCATAACAAATTAATGCAGGACTACAGTTCTAATTACTTAAAAATCAAATAAGGAAAGTCTGGTCTAAAACTTGAATATCCCTGACCAAGGGAGGAGGTATATAATTTCTATATGAATTTAAATCTTCTTGAGATTCGAAAAATAAATTTATATAGGTATGGATAAAAGCAGCAACAAATAGTTGTTGGTCTTTATCTAATTTGTCGAACGATGTTTTTAAAGTATCTTGACCTTCAACAATCACTTGTTCATCACTACAGCAATCTTTTTTTGAAATATCACACTCTGATGACGGGGATTGTTGTTGAACTTCCATACCACAAGTTTCGACGTGGCCAAATAAAGAAGAATCCACTAAAGTATCGCCACAGTAATGACTATCAACAGTAAAAGAAACAGTTGACAACAACACAATAAGTGCTAAGCAAGCGGATGATATTTTATAAAAAACCTTCTTCATTAATTTTACAAAGCTATTAAATTTTTAGCAGAATTTCTTGATTTAACAAATAATTTAGATTCCACTTGAAGATTTGTACTGAATTTAATCCATTACAAATTATAAATTATTGAGTCTAAATTGCTTAAATTTTATTATTAAGAATTATTCTAAATAATATTTGTTTAATTGAAAAAGACTACTACATTTGTCCTTTATTTATATTCATTCTAAATAATTTAAAGCAAATGCGAATTCTCTTTATTCTAATACTTATTTTGCAATTCCCAAATATATGGGCACAAACTAATCCCCAAAAAAAAGATACTATCCAACAAAAAACGGAACAGTTAAAAGAGGTTGTAGTCTCAGGAAATACTATACTAGGTAGTAGGTTTGAGGTTAAAAACAAAACGGGTTCTGCAAGCTATATTTCCGAAGAAGACTTAAAAAAATTCTCTTATACTAACATCAACAGGGTATTACAAACAGTTCCAGGAATTAACATTTATGAAGAAGATGGTTTCGGATTACGCCCAAATATAAGTTTGCGAGGCACATCGCCTGAGCGAAGTGCAAAAATCAATTTAATGGAAGATGGTGTGCTCATTGCCCCTGCACCTTATAGCGCACCTGCCGCCTATTATTTTCCTACCATTGGTCGTATGCAGGCCGTAGAGGTTTTAAAAGGAAGCAGCCAAATTCAGTACGGTCCCAGTACCACTGGTGGCGCCATAAATATGATATCTTCCCGAATTCCAGACAAACTTTCTGGAAGGGCTTCCATTGCTGTAGGAAATTACGATTCAAGAAGTACTCAATTAACAATTGGTGATAGCTATAAAAACTTTGGATTTGTAACGGATTATTTTAATTATAATTCTGATGGTTTTAAAAATCTTGACGGTGGTGGCAATACAGGATTTGACAAATCTGATTATTTGGCCAAGTTTAGGGTTAACTCAAATTTAGACGCAAAAACGTATCAGTCATTAACGTTTAAAATTCAGTATTCTGAAGAAGAGGCAAACGAAACTTACTTAGGTTTGACAGATGAAGATTTTCAAGAAAATACCTTTAGAAGATACAGAGCTTCTTCAGAGGATGTAATGAATGCCGAGCATCAACAATACCAACTTACCCATTTTATCCGATTATCATCATCATTAGACATAAGCACTACCGGTTACTTGAATAAATTCAAACGTAATTGGTACAAATTGGATGATGTAAATTTAGGCGAAAGAGTGAGCATTAGTAATATCCTTTCATCGCCACAGAATTTCCCATTAGAATACCAAACCATTTTAGGAAACGAAAACACCGAAGAAGATGCTATGGGCGTAAAGGCAAATAACAGAGCATACACTTCAAATGGTGTTCAATCCATTGCCAAATTACGATGGGGTTCTGATTGGTTACAAACTTTAGAAGCCGGAATCCGCTACCACGAGGATGATGAGGACAGATTTCAATGGGTGGACAGGTATGCATTCTTGAACAATGAATTAATACGTACGACAGTAGGCGAAAAAGGGTCGGACGCTAACCGCATAAGTGGTGCAAAAGCTCTCGCTGCACACCTCTTATACACCATAAAAGTTGAGAACCTGACCCTAACACCTGGCTTACGCTATGAGAATATAACTCTAACCCGAATGGACTATGGCACCAATGACCCTTCGAGGACTGAGCAAGATTTATCCATTCGCGAAAACAAGGTAAACGTATGGATTCCTGGTTTAGGCGCAAACTACAGATTTAGTAACGATTTTTCAGTTTTTGGTGGTGTACACAAAGGGTTTTCCCCACCAAGCAATACACCAGGGCAAAATGCCGAAGAAAGTATTAATTACGAAATAGGAACCCGATTTAGCATTCAAGGGCTACAAGGGGAACTTGTTGGGTTTTACAATGACTATCAAAACCTACTGGGAAGTGATTTGGCTGCTACAGGTGGTACGGGAAGTCTTGACCAGTTTAATGCAGGTGAAGTTCGCGTAAGCGGAATTGAATTTTTACTGAATTACAACCTATTATATAATAAGTCAGGAAAATTTAAACTTCCTGTGTCGGTTTCCTATACCCTCACGGATACCGAATTTCTGACCAGTTTCGATAGCAACGAGGATATTTATGGAGTGGTGACCAAAGGGGACGAAATACCATACATCGCAAAAAATCAGTTAAATGTAACTTTTGGGCTAGAGCATAAGAAATTTGAAGTAAACCTAAATTCACGATATACTGGAGCATTTAGAACTAAAGCTGGTTCAGGATCTATTCCTGAAAATTTTAAAGTGGATTCTAACTTCATAGTTGACTTATCTGCTCGTTATTTTCTTAATGAAAATTTTACGCTATCAACAAACATCATAAACCTATTTAATACAAAATATGCTGTATCTCGTGTGCCAGCAGGTTTACGTCCTGGCCATCCTTTTGGAGTTAACTTTTCTGTAGTATATGGATTTTAAGAGAAATTATATTTGATGACAAATATCATATTCCTGTTGAACCTTTAAAATTATCTTCGCATTAATTAATTATGCTTCTAATTGATAATAAGCTTATTAAGCAGCATCATTTAATCTATGAAAAACCTTTAATGTTGGACAAAATTTATTAATTTTATAGAGTGAAATCTTTTTTTACCAAAATACTGTCCTTTTTTTTAGCAGTTTTTATACTGTTTTCTACTTCTTCTTTCACGGTGGATATGCACTTTTGCTGTAATAAATTGGTGGATATGGCTTTTTTTAGTAAGGCAGAATCTTGTATGGAGACAGCGCAAAAAAAAGATACAAATTCCAAGCAATGTGCTTCCATACAAGAGAAGGATTGTTGCGATAATCAGACCATTGTAAAAGAAGGAGATGACACCTTTAAGAAGTCCAATACAATTTTAGAGATTGAGACTTTAGTTTTCTTAAATACTTTTTTTAATACTTATATTAATCTGTTCGAGGGGCTAGAAGAAAAAGTCATTTCTTTTAAAACCTATAGGCCGCCTTTATTATCTACAGATATTATAATTCTCAACGAGACCTTCTTAATTTGATTTTCTACATCGCAGATTGACTTTAATCTGCATTACCTCTATAGCCAAAGTTTCACTTCTGGCTAACATTTGTTGTACTCTATTCCCAACAATACCATACACCATTAACCTTGTTAGGTCTTAACCTTTCAAACCATTGAGTTAAAACTCAATGACAATACATTATATACTATGAGCAAACCAAAAGAATTTTGGATTAAGAATATGGTCTGTAATCGCTGCTTAAAAGTAATTATGCAGGAGTTACAGGAACTTGAAGTAACCGTACTTTCATTGGAATTGGGAAGGTTGTTGGTAGAAGCACCAAATAAAACAGACAATGAAATTATCAATGCAGTAACAACCGTGCTTCACGCCAATGATTTTGAAATAGTGCAGAACGAAGAAGAAATGCTCGTAGAAAGAATCAAGATTATTCTAATTGAACAATTGCAAGAGCTACCATTACATATCAAAGTAAAAACATCTGAACTATTGGCATCAAGCCTTCATAGGGAATACAAGACATTGAGTAAATTATTTTCAGCAAATCAACAGACAACCATTGAAAAGTACTTTATCAAATTAAAGATAGAGAAAGTTAAAGAGCTCATTCAACTCAAACAACATTCCTTTTCAGATATAGGATACTTATTGGACTACAGCAGTGTCAACCATCTGTCTAGACAGTTCAAAGAAGTAATTGGAGTGAGTATGACCGATTATAAAAATACTGAAAACTGGAAAAGAAATTTTTACGATGAAATTATGTAGATAACAACGAAAGTTATGCAGATAAACGCTTAAGGCAATCGTTAATTTTATCAAAATAAATCAAACTAAAATGAAAAAACTACTCATCACATTGGTATTAATTCCCTTTCTAGGGATTGCACAAACTATAGAAAATTTAGAGTACATCTCGCCTTTTAACAATGAAGTAGCTGCCATTAAAAAAGGGAACGAATGGGGGTTTATTGACCAAGACGGCAAAGTAATCATTGATTTTCGAAATGATTTGGTGCTAACCAAAACAGGAAATGCAACCTACCCCATATTCAGTAACGAAAAATGCTTGATTGCCCATCAAAAAGATGGCATACTGTATTATGGCTATATCGATAAAACTGGAAAAACTGTCATTACACCTCAATTCTTGAATGCGACCAATTTCGAATATGATAAGGCATTGGTACTAAAAGTTGAAAAAGAGACCATAGGCTATAATGACATTTTCAACAAAGACATCGTTAGCTACCATTATTTTGAAGTAATTATAGATAAACAAGGAAAAGCCATTGACCATCTAACTCAATTGGCCATTCACATATCGCCTAAAGATAAGGAAGATAAAAATCCACCTACCATAACATCTAAATTCATTTCGGAAAATTTAGTGGCCATTAAAGACAGCAACAAGAAATGGCGTTTAAAAAAAATTGAATAACAATGAAAAAGTTCACGACAGAAATGAAATTAAAGAAGATTGAAAACCTTTTTAAATCTGACAGTTAATAGCTGATAACCCATTCCCTAAACTACGGTTTGTGGATTGTTGGGAATGGGTTTATAAAAATAAATGTTTAACTCAATAAAATAGAAAATTATGAAAACATTACTAATTGTTTTATCAACAATCGGGCTTTTAAGCTTAAGCAGTTGCAACCAAGGAGCAGATCCTCAAGCACTTTTGGAAAATCCTGAAACTCGTACGGAGGTGTTTAATGCCATTACCGAGAACCACGATTATATGACCGAGTTTATGGAAAGTATGCACGGCAGTCAACACACAATGGCAATGATGCAGGGCAACAAAAAAATGATGGGCTCTATGATGCAAGGAGACGGAATGCAAATGATGATGAAGGACAGTACAATGATGCATTCGATGATGAACCAAATGATGAATGACGGAAAAATGATGGGAACAATGATGAAAATGATGCACGAAAAAGGAATGATGAGCGAGGACTGTATGGAATCTTGCTCAAAGATGATGGGCGAAAAAGGAATGGATATGCAGAATATGAATAGTCCAAACAAACAGGATCATACCGAGCATCATTAATTTTTAACTTCTAAATACAAAAACAATGAAAAACAATCACTGGATTTGGATGGTCATAGGTTGTGGGCTACCACTATTGTTCATCTTTTTAGCGCCCTCATTTGGTATAGGAGGTGGTTCATCACTATTTATTTTCATCCTTTTTATGTTCGGCATCCATCTGTTTATGCCCCACGGTTCACACGGACACGGAAGGCACAATAATCATAAGCATCAGGATAGCGACCACAATCATTCTGAACAGGAAACAAAAGAAGAACACAAAGGACATCAACATCACTAAAAACTATATACAATGAAACAAAAATTTCAAATAAACGGAATTAGTTGTGGTGGATGTGTAGCAAGGGTCAAGAAGACTTTGGAAGAACATCCCAATATCGAAAAGGCAGAAATTTTTCTGGCACCAAAAGGAGCTACACGTATCACGATGAATGAAGCACTTTCGGTTGCCGACTTGCAAAAGCAACTCGATGAGCTCAATGGATATACAATCACAGAACTTAATCAATAACAATTAAAACCTAAAAACTATGCATTTATACGACGGACACTTTGGAGGAATGCACCTAATATGGTGGATTATATGGGTCATCTTACTTGCTTGGATATTCTTTATCCCAGCAGATATACCCTATCAAAAAACATTGAAGGACAGCCCACTGGATATTCTTAAAAAACGCTATGCAAAAGGCGAAATATCCAAGGAAGACTATGAAGAATCTAAAAGAATTTTAAACTCGGACAACTAATCTTAAACTATAAAATTATGCATCGCTTAAACGTAAAAAAACTCGGATTTGCCTTCGGTCTTACAGGAACCATAATTTATTTGGGCTGTATGATAGTAATGGCTACAGCAGGGCGGGAAGGTACAATCATCTTTTTCAATAGCTTATTGCACGGCTTGGACACCACCAATGTCATTAGAATGGATGTTCCCCTATTAGAAGTGTTAATGGGTATCGTACAAACTTTTATCCTTTGGTGGCTTATAGGCGCTTCTATTGGCGCTTTTTATAATGCGCAAATAAAAATAAAAAAGTAAAAAGACCTTTTAGGATTTATGCAGTATGTCTGGTTCATATGGTCGCTTATCATTCTTGCTCTTTGGGTAGTTATATATATATCCAAAAAAGGAGTTAGGAAAGAAATGCTCAAAATGAGCCTAATCACTATGCCTTTTGGTTTAACAGAACCGTTGTTTGTACCAGAATATTGGTTTCCACCTTCGCTTTTTGATTTGGCCGAAAAAACAGGCTTCGATATCGAAAGTTTGATTTTCTCTTTCGCAATAGGTGGAATTGGCACTGTACTCTACAACCTTATTTTTAAAAGAGGACTTGCCGAAATACCACATAGCGAACGAAGTCATAGCAGGCACCGATTGCATATTTATATACTTTTTATACCAGCAGCTGTATTCATCCTTCTGGCGCTTTTTACGTCGCTCAATCACATTTATTGCGGCATAATAGCTTTGTTCATAGGTGGATTGGCGACTCTTTATTGTCGCCCAGATTTAAAAGGAAAGATTTGGGTTGGGGGAATTCTGTTTACGGTATTGTACTTCATTTATTTCGGAAGCATCCTTCCGTTCTATCCTCAATATGTGGAGTTGTACTGGAATCTTGACAACCTGACCCATATTCTTGTCTTGGGCATTCCTATTGAAGAATTAATGTTCGCCTTCACTTTTGGGATGTATTGGTCTGGATTGTATGAACATATCTATTGGCGAAAACTCATAAAATCAAATAAAACATTCAAATTATGAAAATAGTATTAGCAGTAGACGGCTCGGATTTTAGCAAGGTTGCCATTAAGAAACTTGCAAAATTTCCATTACCACAGGGCAGTGAAATTAGTATAATAAACGTTTATGAACATCCTGCGATGTCAACCCCAGAACTCATATCCACAACAGTAACTCTTGACGTGTATTATCAAGAATTTATAGCCAATGCTGAAAAAATAGGGAAAAAGATTGTTTCCGAAGCTGGTAAAGTATTGAAAGAAAAAAATAGCTCACTTCGTATAACAACAAATGTTGTCAGCGGTCTTCCTAAAAAAGAAATTTTGGAAAAAGCGGAATCTTTTGATGCCGATTTGATTGTAGTGGGTTCGCAAGGGCAAGGCGCATTTTCACGTCTTTTATTAGGTTCCGTTTCACAGTATTTAGCAACACACGCCAAATGTTCAGTAATGATTGTAAAAGACAAGGACACAAAGTAAACTATTGCTAATACCAATGATATAAAAATTAAATATGAACGCTAACCACTTAAATAATAATACAAAAGAATCTGCTTGCAAGGTAACAGATGAAATCTGCCTTCCAGACTCTAATTTACCTCGTGTTATTATTATAGGTGGTGGGTTTGCAGGTTTAGCGTTGGTTGAAAAACTGAAACACAAAGAGGTGCAGGTGGTACTGTTCGATAAAAACAACTTCCACCAGTTTCAGCCCTTATTTTATCAAGTGGCAACGAGTGCTTTGGAACCTGATAGTATTGTATTCCCTTTCAGAAAACAAATTAGTGGTTATAAAAATGTATTGTTTCGTTTAGCTGAAGTCGAGGAAATCCAACCTTCTACAAACACCATTATAACCAATAAAGGAAGAGTTCACTTCGACTATCTCGTATTGGCAACGGGTACAACAACTAATTTTTTTGGTATGGACAATGTCGAGTCCCATAGTCTTGGGATGAAAGACATCCGTGATTCTCTAAATATCCGTCATATGATGCTGCAAAATTTGGAACAAGCAGCCATTACCTGTGATGATGAAGAACGTAATGCACTGACCAATTTTGTAATCGTTGGCGGTGGACCCGCTGGTGTAGAAATGGCTGGTGCGTTGGCTGAGTTCTGTAAATACATTCTTCCAAAGGATTATCCTGAATATCCTTCTTCCATTATGAACATTTATTTGATAGAGGCCATTGATGAATTGTTAAGTACGATGTCTGAAAAAGCCTCTACAAAAACTCTGAAATATTTGAAGGACTTGGATGTAAAGGTACTATTCAATGAATCGGTAAGCGATTATGACGGCTCAATAGTAACAACAAAAAGTGGAAAAACCATTTTAGCCAAAAACCTAATCTGGACGGCGGGTGTTAAAGGACAGTTCCCAAAAGGTATTGATGAAAAACACGTGGTTAGGGGCAATCGCTTAAAAACAGACTCATTTTTAATGGTAGAAGGTTACAAAAACATTTTTGCCATAGGCGACATAGCGGCTGTAATTACAGAAGAAACGCCAAAAGGGCATCCGCAAGTAGCACAAACAGCTATTCAGCAAGGTAAATATTTAGGTAATATATTATTGAAAATTATTAAGGATGAGGGTGTGAACCCTTTCGAATATAAAGACAAAGGTTCATTAGCTACAGTAGGGAAACGTAAAGCAGTAGCTGATTTGGGCAAATTTAAATTTGCAGGTTATTTCGCTTGGCTATTATGGTCAGTTGTACACTTATTATCCATAAGCGGATTTAGAAATAGATTGATGGTTGGTTTTAATTGGGCGGTAAGCTATTTCACATATGAAAAGAGCAACCGCCTAATTATTAGAAATTTTAAACCAAAACCTTCAGTTAATAACACAAAGAAATAATTTACGAATGAAAGACACAACAGATAAAAACAATAAGCTTTCCTTAATAGGGTCTATATCTCTAGGAACTGGTGTAATGATTGGTGCTGGCATATTTGTTCTAATGGGACAAATAGCGGAGTTAGTAGGAGATCTGTTCCCGATTGCCTTTATTGCGGGAGCTGTCGTGGTGGGTTTCAGCTCTTATTCCTACGTAAAGTTCTCAAATGCTTTTCCATCCTCTGGAGGTGTGGTTAAGTTTTTCAATAAATCCTATGGACCTGGAACGACAACCGGTGTCTATTCTTTACTAATGTATGTTTCAATGGTCGTTGCACAAAGTTTGGTTGCAGGAACCTTTGGCGCTTATACCCTTCGATTATTCCCAGAAAGTTATGCTGGTTATGCATCCATACTTGGTATTCTACTTTTGGTAACAGCTTATATAATAAATATTCTAGGAAATAAAGTAATTGGAGCAACGGCCACTTTTACAGCAATTATTAAAGTAGGTGGTATTGCACTACTTGCGATTGCAGGTCTGGTAGCTTCCGGATTTGCGGATATTACAGGAGACTATATCCCACAAAATACCGAAACTTTACCACAAGGGTTCGGCTTTGTAGCGGCATTGGCATTATCAATCCTTGCCTATAAAGGGTTCACAACAATAACGAATCAAGGTGGAGACATCAAAAATCCACACAAAAACCTTGGAAGATCCATTGTGATTTCTATTCTTATCTGCACACTTATTTATGTAGCCTTGGCACTTGCTGTTGCAGGCGGTTTAAGCATTCCTGAAATAATAAAGGCAAAAGATTATGCTTTGGCAGCAGCAGCCGAACCTGTTTTTGGGGAATGGGGCTTATGGTTTACTATAGCAATCGCTATTGTAGCAACCTTTTCAGGGGTTATCGCCAGTGTATTTTCGGCATCGCGCTTATTGGGGATGTTGAGTAATATGAAACAAGTACCCTCTTTAAAAAGGATAGGTAATTTTAAAAATCCAGCGCTCATATTCACGGTTTCCCTTGCCATTTTACTCACTGCCCTTTTCGATTTAACAAGAATCGCTTCTATAGGAGCTATTTTCTACCTCATTATGGATATCGCTATCCATTGGGGGCTTTTTCGCCACCTAAAAAACGAGGTAAAATTTAACCCCATCATTCCGTTAATAGCCATTGTAATGGACATTGCAGTACTAGCAGCCTTTCTATATATAAAATATCTGAATGATCCAATGGTGCTCATCGTAGCAGCAATTGGAATTATCCTGATTCTCATTGCGGAACGTTTTTTTATGATTTCGCATACAGACGATGATGGCAATATGCCTATGGGAATGGAGAATACAAATAATAAAAACAACAAATCATAATTAATTAAAACAATTTATATGAAAAATATAGCAGTTATAGGATACGGAGTCATCGGAAAAAGGGTGGCCGATGCCATCAATCTACAGGACGATATGAAGCTTTCGGGCGTGTGTGATATCATAAGCGATTGGCGCATTCAAAATGCCGTGAGAAAAAAGTACGATATCTACGCAGCAACTCAAGAAGCAGAAGACAGAATGAAATCCGAAGGTATTTCAGTAAAAGGCGATATGCACGACCTGTTGAAAAAATCAGATCTCGTTGTGGACTGTACCCCTAAAAAGATTGCGGCTCAAAATGTAGCAATTTATAAAGAGCAAAACATCAAATTTATTTTACACGGAGGCGAAAAACACGAAACAACAGGCCATTCCTTTAGTGCTGAAAATAATTATCAGTCTGCTCTAAATCTAGATGCTACACGTGTAGTTTCCTGCAACACCACTTCTATTTTAAGGACGTTGACCGCTTTAAAAAGAGCCAATTTATTGGATTATGCTAGAGGTACACTTTTAAGAAGAGCAACAGATCCTTGGGAAAGCCATTTAGGTGGTATTATGAATACGATGGTTCCTGAAAAAGACATCCCGAGCCACCAAGGTCCTGATGCTAAAAGCGTTGACCCAGATTTGGATGTCATCACTGCCGCAGTAAAAGTTCCAGAAACTTTAAGCCATATGCACTATTGGAATGTGAAGTTAAAAAAACAAGCCTCGAAAGAAGAAGTGCTGAATGCTTTTAAGACATCTAGTCGTATCAAGCTAATTCAATATGACAAAGGCCTAGTTTCTAACAACACTATCAAGGAAATGTTTTTGGATATGGGAAGACCTTGGGGCGATATGTATGAAGTAGCCCTATGGGAAGATATGCTGAAGGTAGTGGGGGATGAACTTTTCTACGCCTATGTGGTAGACAACCAAGCAATTGTTATACCCGAAACTATTGATGCCATTAGAGCACTTACAGGAATTGAAACAGATGGTGCCAAATCTATCGCTAAAACAAATGAAAGTTTAGGAATTCATTAAATCATTAATACAATGAAAATAGACATAAATATTACACAACTGTTAGGGGAAAAAGCAGACTTCTATTTGAATCACGTTTGTGAAAAAATAACCAAGGACGAATTACAAACACCTAGTAAGACAAGCCTAGACAGGGTATTTACTCAAAGTAATAGAAATCCGCAGGTACTACGAAGTCTTTCACAATTGTATAACCACGGAAATCTTGGTGGCACAGGCTACTTGAGTATTCTGCCTGTTGACCAAGGTATCGAGCATAGTGCGGCCTTTTCATTCTATAAAAACCCTGATTATTTTGACCCAGAGAATATTATAAAACTCGCCATTGAGGCCGGTTGTAATGGTGTGGCTTCCACGTTTGGTGCTTTGGGATTGAACGCTAGGAAATATGCCCATAAAATCCCTTTTATCGTAAAGATTAATCACAATGAACTGCTCACATTTCCTAATAAATATAACCAAACCTTATTTGGTAAAGTAAAAGCTGCGTGGGATATGGGAGCAGTTGCTGTCGGTGCTACTATATATTTTGGTTCCGAAGAAAGCAATAGACAGCTTAAAGAAATAGCTGAAGCTTTTGAAGAAGCCCACAATTTAGGTATGGCTACCATTTTATGGTGCTATTCCCGAAACGAAGCTTTCAAAACTGGAAAAGAAGATTATCACGCTGCTGCCGATGTAACAGGGCAAGCAAATCATATTGGGGTAACCATTCAGGCAGATATCATTAAGCAAAAATTACCTACAAATAACTTTGGTTTCAAAGAAATCGGTTTTGGAAAATATGATGATGAAATGTATGAGACGCTGACAACAGAACATCCCATCGACCTATGCAGGTTGCAGGTGGCTAATTGCTTTATGGGAAAAATCGGATTGATTAATTCCGGTGGTGGCTCTAAAGGTAAGTCTGATTTGGTGGAGGCAATAACAACTGCCGTTATCAATAAAAGAGCTGGTGGCTCTGGATTGATAATGGGAAGAAAAGCGTTTCAAAAGCCCTTCGGTGAAGGCGTGGAAGTATTACAATCCGTTCAGAAAGTTTATTTGGATACTAAAATTAGCATTGCATAACAATAAAAAGGAATGTTCGACACAGAAGTAAAATCACTTAAATCATTCAATCACTACCTCTCAAAATTGGTAGAAAGTCGTCTATGGCTAAAGGTTATCATTGCCTTATTTTTGGGTGTTGGTTTTGGATTGCTGTTAAGTCCTCAAAACGGGTGGATTACTAAAGAAACAGCAGACATCGCAGGGAATTGGCTGGCATTGCCTGGCGTACTTTTTCTAAAACTGGTTCAAATGATTATGATTCCTTTGATTGTGGCTTCTATCATCACAGGAATCGCAAGTAATGAAAAGGACAGTCTAAAAAAATTAGGTGGTGGCGTTTTATTATATTTTCTAGGCACTACCATAGTTTCGGTAAGTTTGGGTGTAATACTATCTCAAATTTTTAGACCTGGTCGCTTTTTACATCAACAGGCTCTAGCTGAACATAATGAAATTACTGCTGTTCCAACGGAAAATCCCGAGCTTTCCTTCGGCCTTGAAACTATTCCAGATGCCATATCAAACTTACTTCCAGAGAACCCTTTAGCATCTATGGTTAGTGGTGAAATGTTAAGTATTGTGATTTTCACAATCATTATTGGTGTAGCTGTGCTATCACTTGAAAATGCCTTACTGCGCCCAGTAAAGCTTCTTTTAAGTGCCATTCAGGAAGTCTGTATGACAGTAGTAAAATGGTCAATGCTTCTAGTACCTATTGCTGTTTTCGGACTAATGGCGCAGCTTACCTCTAGTGTTGGTTTAAGTTCTTTATCAGGTTTAACGTACTATGTTGGGGTAGTACTTCTCGGTCTTCTTTTATTGGTAATTTTCTATTTGGGACTCATCGTACTTCTCGGAAAGAAAAACCCATTGCATTTCCTAAAAAAAATAAGGGATGTTCAATTATTGGCTTTTTCAACCACAAGTTCTGCCGCTGTGATGCCCTTATCTCTAAAAACCGCAGAAGAAGAACTAAAAGTGGACAAGACTATTAGCAATTTTATCATACCTATAGGGGCGACCGTCAATATGGATGGTACTGCACTATACCAAACTATTACAACTCTTTTTATTGCCCAAGCTTACGGACTGGAAATGAGTTTACTCAATATTATAGTGGTCATTGTAACTATTGTCGCTGCATCCATTGGTACACCTGCCATTCCAGGAGGTGGTATTGTTATACTCGCTTCTGTTTTGGGAAGTGTCGGCATACCCGCTGAAGGCATCATCATTATCATTGGTGTAGAAAGACTCTTGGGAATGTTTAGGACTGCTGTAAATGTAACTGGTGATTTAACTGCCTGTATGGTCTTCAATAGATTCTATGGTAAAACCCCAATCTTGGTTAGTGAGAAAACGGATAATAAATCAATTTCAAAACAATGACATTACTACTCATATCCATAGTGTTCATTCTTCCTGTTGTGGCTATTGCCAGCTATCAGCATTATAAGATTGGTAAGCAACCAGCTTATGATGCCAAAGAAACACTGTTGAATTATGAAATAATAGGCTCTGGAGAAAACAAACTTGTTTTGTTACACGGTTTAACAGGCTCATTGCATTATTGGAAACGCAATTTAGAAAGTATTACAACTATGCATAAGCTACTTTTAGTCGACCTGCTAGGTTTTGGTGATTCGCCAAAACCACAAAGTGATTATTCCCTTTCAATACAATTGCAGGCCCTTGAATTGATTCTTAACAAAGAAGGGTTCAATGATGGAAATATCATTATTGCAGGACATTCTATGGGAGCTATGATTTCATTAGCAATATTGGAAAAGCAACCAACTTGGTTCAAGGCAGGAATTTTTATAAGCATACCTGTTTACAAGAACGCTGATGAATTTAAAGAAATTATGTCTTCTCATTCCTTTGTAGATAGGATTTCAACAAGCAAATTCTCAAAATACATTTGTATGATTCATCCCATATTTATGTCACGTGCATTCAAGCCTGATAACCTCACGGATGATGTCTATGAAGATGCAAAAAAGCATCATTGGATGAGTTATTATTATTCTCTTACAAAGGTCATCCTAAAAACAGATTTATATGCAATTGTAAAGAAAATTAAGGATAAAGATGTGCTTTTTATTCACGGAGAAAAAGACACTACTGCACCTTTAGAAAATGCCTTAAAATTATCGAGGGAATTTAAAAACGCACAAATAATTACTTCATCTGAAGGAGACCATCAGTTCTTTCTGAAAGAAGCAGAATTTGTTTGGAACACAATTCAAGATTTTACTATTTCTGAAAAAAAGTTAAAAAAAACCATACCCAATGAGCACGAATAAAATTAAACATATAGGCGTATTCACATCTGGAGGCGATAGCCCTGGGATGAATGCTGCACTATACGCCATTGCCAAATCCGCTGAAGCAAAAGGCATAAAAATAAGTGGTTTTCGAAAAGGGTATGAAGGGTTGATAGATAGTGATTTGATACCATTAAAATCTCACGAACTAAAAAAAATAACCCAAAAAGGTGGCACTATTCTCAAAACAGCACGAAGCAAACGATTTCTGGAATTAGAGGGTCGTAAAAAAGCATTGCAAACTTTAAAAGCAAATAACATAGATGCTTTAATTGCTATTGGTGGTGATGGTACTTTTAAAGGTCTATTAGCTTTTTCAGAAATATGCGGCATTCCGTTTATAGGCATTCCTGGCACTATAGACAACGATATTTTTGGTGCAGATTACACCCTTGGTTTTGATTCGGCTGTAAACACTGCCATTGAAAATATTGATAAAATAAAAGATACTGCCGAATCCCACAACCGTGTATTTATTGTTGAAGTAATGGGAAGGGATTCAGGCTACATTGCTATTCATTCCGGGTTAATGGTAGGTGCCGATTCCATCCTTATTCCCGAGAGTGGAAAGGACTTTATTTATCTATTGGACAAGGTTAAGAATTACGATAGCGAAGATGCTTTCCTTGTCGTGGTTTCAGAAGGCGATGAATTAGGTGCCGAGCTTGTTTCATCAAAAATAAAGGAAGTCAATCCCAATGTCGATTTACGGATTACGAGGCTTGGGCACGTCCAGCGAGGTGGAAATCCGTCAGCTTTAGATAGAATGTTAGGCATTAGACTTGGAGTGGCGGCTGTGAAAACACTTTTACAAGGTAAAAAAAATGTAATGGTAGGAATCTTAAATAATCAATTGCATCTAACCCCTTTTGAAGAGGTGGTCAAGCAACATCAAGTAGATAATGATTTGTATGAACTTTTAGAATTATTTGGAAAGTAAGAAATGATAGAAGCCTTTAAAAATATCAACCCTTTCATCCTTGGACTGCTCATCAGTCTGGGCATTGGCCTTATTCTTGGGCTGGAACGTGAATACGATAAATTGAAGGAAGAACAAGGCTTTGCAGGTATAAGAACCTTCCCAATTGTTGCCATTATTGGTTTTATATTGGGAAATCTTTCCACAACCTATACACCTTGGTTGGTCATTATAATTGCAGCAGCATTTCTTTTGTTTCTGTCTTTGAGTCATCTTTCCATAGTACAAAAGCATATTATGACTGGTATTACCACCAATATGGCATTATTCGCTACTTTGATTTTGGGTGTTATGGTTGCCAATCATTTGCATAAGGAAGCAGTTGCTACTGCGGTTATCATAGTTACTCTGTTATCGTTGAAAACGACATTTAATACCTTCATTAAAAATATTACTTCCGAAGAGCTTTTCGCCTTTATTAAGTTTTCAATTATTGCGCTTCTTATTTTGCCTTTCTTACCAAATCAAGATTATGGTCCAGAGGGATTGCTTAACCCTTTTGAGATTGGAGCCATCATAGTGATTGTCTCTTTTCTGAATTTCATCGGCTATTTTCTTGTAAAATATGTAGGTTCTAAACGTGGTATTCTGCTTACTGCTATTTTAGGTGGATTGATTTCAAGTACCGCAGTAGCTTGGATATATGCTTCGCGAAGTAAAGAATCGCCAGAACTTTCAAAAGAATATGCTGCGGGTATCATTATAGCTTCCGCAATTATGTTTCCCAGACTTGCGATTCTGGCCTATATTTTCAATAGTGCCATACTTTTAAATTTAGTCATTCCATTTACTATTCTTACCCTTATCTGCTTGATAAGCGCACTCTTATTCATCAAAAAGAATACAGATGTCACAAAAACAGCTATCAATCTGGGTAATCCGCTCAATATTTGGAACGCTCTTGGGTTTGGCGGTATTTATGTGGTCATCCTGTTTGCAGTTTTTTATGGAAATCAATTTTTTGGCGAAAGCGGTTTATACTATTCAGCCCTAATTGCAGGATTGGCAGATACGGATGCGATAACTATCAGTATGGCAAAATTTGGGTCATTGGAAGAAAAACTCACGCTGGCCACCAATGTCATTATAACAGCAACCATAAGCAATATGATTGTAAAACTTGGTATTACCTATTTCAAAGGTTCAAAAAAGACCGGGAAACTCGTGATGCTAATTTTTGGAACTGTTGTCATCGTAGGGTTAGTATATATTTTAATACAGTTAGGAAATTAAAAAAAGTGAAATGAAAACAACAGTATTCAGCACGCATAAGTTTGAAGAGCCGTATCTCGTAAAAGCGAATGATGGCAAGCATCAATTAAAGCTGCTTGAAAGTCGTTTAACTCAAGAAACTGCTATTCTCGCAACAGGTTCTAAAGCAGTAAGTCTATTTACGGGCGATGATGCCTCGGCACACATTCTTGAAAAATTCAATGCTTTTGGCGTAAAATATATTGCTCTGCGTTCAGCAGGATTCAATCACGTGGATTTAGCAAAAGCAGCTGAACTGGATATGAAGGTGGCACGTGTTCCAGCCTATTCCCCTTATGCCATTGCAGAGCATACAATGGCACTCATACTTGCATTAAACCGAAAATTGATTAAAGCACACAACAGGGTTCGTGACCAGAATTTCTCATTGAACGGTCTTACCGGTTTCGACCTCAATGGAAAAACCGTCGGCGTTATCGGGACTGGAAAAATTGGGTCTGTATTGGTAAAAATACTACACGGTTTTGGTTGTAAAATACTTGTTCAGGATGTCATTGTGGATGAAAATTTAATCAATTCCTACAATGTAATCTATACCAATTGTGAAACTATTTGTAAGCAGTCCGATATCATAAGCTTACACGTACCACTAACGTCTTCAACGAAACACTTGATTGATGCAAAACATATTTCATTAATGAAGCAAGGCGTAATGCTTATCAATACAAGTCGTGGAGGATTGGTCGATACCAAAGCTGTTATCGAAGGATTGAAAACTAAAAAAATTGGGTATTTCGGAATAGATGTGTATGAGGAAGAAGAAGGATTGTTCTTTGAAGACCATTCCGATGACATTTTGCAAGACGATGTGATTGCCCGATTAATGACCTTCAACAATGTTTTGATAACCAGTCATCAGGCCTTTTTAACCGAAACTGCATTGACAAATATTGCTGAAACCACAATATATAATCTGGATTGTTTTGATAAAGGCAAAGTTTCAGGAAACGAAGTTTCTTGATTAAGAAGCAAAAAATAGTAGTAACACTTAAATCTTAAAATTATGAATCGAGTAAAAAATAAAGTAGCCATTGTCACAGGAGGTGCCTCTGGTCTAGGGAAATCAAGTGCTATTTTATTAGCACGTGAAGGAGCAAAAATCGTTGTTACAGATATAGATGAAGAAGATGGAAAAAAGGTAGTCCAACAAATCAAAGCTAACGGTGGGGAGGCTATATTCATTAAACAAGATGTATCCAAAGAAGATGAATGGAAAAATGTCATTGAGACCACGCTCAAAACTTTCGGAAAATTACACATATTAGTTAATTCTGCCGGAATAGGATTAGGTGGAACTGTAGAAGAAGTTACCCTTGAAGATTGGAAAAACCTCATAGATGTAAACCTAAATGGCACTTTTTTAGGTACTCAGTATGGTATAAAGGGTATGAAGGAAACTGGAGAAGGTGGTTCCATTATCAACTTCTCTTCCATTGAAGGACTTATCGGGGACCCTAACCTACCTGCTTATAACGCAAGCAAAGGCGGTGTTACCATATTCACGAAATCTGCTGCCCTGCATTGTGCAAGACAAGGCTACGGAATCCGTATCAATTCTATACATCCTGCTTATATCTGGACACCAATGGTAGAAAATTTTCTGAAAGCTCAAGGTGATGTAGAAGAAGGCAAAAAGCAATTAGAAAGTTTGCATCCTGTTGGCCATTTGGGAGAGCCTGATGATATAGGCTATGGAGTCGTCTATCTAGCTTCGGATGAATCCAAGTTTATGACTGGTTCTGAATTGGTAATCGATGGTGGCTATACCGCACAATAACAAACTACCCTAAAACAAAAAATTATGAAAAATATACTTGTACCTACCGATTTCTCTGAAAACTGTACTAAAGCTGCACATCTCGGGATTAAAATGGCAAAAACATACAATGCAGAAATACACTTTCTACATCAAATGACAACACCTGTGGATTGGGTAAAATTAGACAAACTCAAAGAAAAGCGTTATCCAGAAACCTTAAAGCAAATAGGTACTGCAAAGGCTAATTTACGTGAACTCGAAAAAATAGCAGAACACGAAGGTCTTAAATGCCGAACCTTTCTTCAGTTCGATTCAGGACAAAAAGATATTTTGGAACATTCTGGTCATTTCCATCACGACTTTATCATTACAGGTAGTAGCGGAACAAAGGGTCGTGTACGGGAGATAACAGGCAGTAATGTTGAGAAAATTGTCCGAAAGGCTAATGCCCCGATTATTGTGGTCAAAGAAGAGGAAGTAACATTTCCCTTTAAGGACATTCTGTTCGTATCAAATTTTGAAGAAGATGTGAGTCATCCGTTTCAAGCGGTGCTTTCAATAGCTGAAAAATGCGATGCTAAAATTCATTTGTTACGTATAAATACAGAAACAGACTTTAATAGTATCAACGCTGGATTAAACCCTGTCAAGCAATTTCTTGAAAAGTTTCCCGCCTTAAAAAACTTTTCTATGAGTGTTCATAACGAATCTTCAGTAGAGGCAGGTATTAATACATTTTTAAAACATCAGCCAGCAGATTTAATTGCGATGAGTACCCACGGAAAGACAGGTTTTTTGAGCCTATTTTCAAAAAGTATTGCCGAAGGTGTAACCAATCATTCAGAACTTCCTGTAATGACCATACATATTAAAAAATGAAACATCCAATAAACATAGTAAAATATTCGGGCGACGTGGTAGCCTTTGATGTGGATAAACTTATCAATTCATTAAGACGTTCGCAAGCAAGTGAGGAATTGATTCAGCAAATAGTAGGGCAAGTTGAAGACCAATTATATGAAGGCATTACCACCAAAAAAATCTATCAAATGGCATTTAAAATGCTAAAAGGTAAGTCGAGAGTAAGTGCTTCAAAATACAAACTCAAAAAAGCCCTGATGGAATTAGGTCCTTCTGGCTTCCCATTTGAGAAGTTAGTAGGCAAACTACTGGCACACGAAGGATTTTCAACACAGGTTGGTGTAATAGTTCAAGGCAATTGCGTTCAGCACGAAGTGGATGTAATAGCCCAAAAAGACAATACCCATTATATGATTGAATGTAAATACCACAGTGACCAAGGTCGCTTTTGCAACGTTAAAATTCCCTTATATATCCACTCAAGATTTTTAGATGTTGAAAAACAATGGAAACGTCAAAAAGGTCACGAAGCCAAGCTTCATAAAGGAGGCGTTTACACCAATACACGATTTACAAGTGATGCGGTGAAATATGGTAAATGCGTGGGGCTATTATTGACAAGTTGGGATTATCCAATTGGTGACGGTTTAAAAGACAGAATAGATAAATCGGGGCTGCATCCATTAACAGCATTAACAACACTTACCAAAGCTGAAAAAACAAAACTATTGGATGAAGGTATCGTACTCTGTAAAGAGCTTCACGAAACCCCAAAAATTTTAGAACAAGTAGGAGTGCCAAAATCAAGACACAAAAAGGTTCTCGAAGATTCAAGAGAATTATGTGAAATTCATTAGAGCACTACTTAAATTTTTAATCTAAATAAATAGGACAAATGAAAACAGAAGAACTGAAAGAACAGAGCCGTATAGATTTAGAGCCATTTTACCAAGCATTGGAAGATGATTCTAAACTACTTGAAGAAGCCCTCGAAATATTATTGGGTATGGTACACTTCGAGCCTAAATCCGTAAAGAAGTTGGCACTCGTAATAAAAGAGGATTCCCGCAATCTATATAACGAAATAGCGGAATTGAGCAAATCGAACCAAGACAAAGGAAATACGCCTTCCTGTTGTGGTGGACATTAATAAATACTATAACGATGAAAAACAAAAAAAAAAACATCCACTTTTTGGGAGCGGCAGGCACCGTGACTGGCTCAAAATATTTGGTGGATACAGGAGATAGAAAGATACTTATAGACTGTGGCCTCTTCCAAGGGTTAAAGGAATTACGCCTTAAAAACTGGGAGTACCCACCTGTTAATGTAGGTGATATTGATGCTGTTTTGCTTACCCACGGTCATATGGACCATACAGGTTATTTACCCAGATTGGTAAAACAAGGCTTCAATGGCCCCATTTATGGTACGAATCCTACTTTGGACATTGCAAAAATCATTTTGAATGATAGTGCAAAAATACAGGAGCAAGAAGCCGAACGTGCCAATAAGGAAGGCTATTCCAAACATAGTCCCGCAGAACCATTATACGATTTAAAGGATGTAGAAAAAACTATCCCACACTTTAAAGGAATTCCACAATCACAATGGATTCCGTTATTTGATGGTATTAGGGCTCGCTTCCAATACAACGGACATATTCTTGGTGCAACCTATATTGAGTTGGATGTACACGGAAAGCGTTTTGTCTTTTCAGGAGATATTGGAAGAACCAATGATTTATTGCTCTATCCACCCCTGAAACCAAAAAAAGCCGATGTGCTTTTCATTGAATCTACTTATGGTGGAAGGTTTCATCCCGATGAAGTGGAAGCACTTCCGCAGATTGAAAAATTGGTCAACGAAACCATTAATAGAGGAGGAAGCTTATTTGTTCCAAGTTTTTCCGTAGAACGTGCCCAATTGATGATGTTGATTTTTTGGAAATTACTTAAGGAAAAGAAAATCCCAAAAGTACAAATGATAATGGATAGCCCAATGGGAGCTAGTGTATTGGAACTATTCCATCGCACGAGGGATTGGCATCGATTGGAAGACAATGAATGTGATGAAATGTGTTCACACTTTACGGTCGTAAGCAGTTATCGAGAGACTATGGAATTACGAACCGATAATAAACCAAAAATCGTAATTGCTGGAAGTGGAATGCTAACCGGAGGAAGAATGCTCAACTATCTCGAAACCCAAGCGCAAAATCCAAATAACACCTTGCTTTTTGTGGGCTATCAAGCCGAAGGCACACGTGGTAGAAAATTATTGGAGGGTGAGAAAGAACTAAAAGTCTATGGAAAATGGGTGCCGTTTCATATGGAAGTTGCTGAAATCGAAGGGCTTTCGGCACACGCAGACCACGCTGAACTTATGGATTGGATGCGCAAAATAAAAAATAAGCCAGAGCGGATTTTCATTGTACACGGTGAAAAAGAAAGTGCAGAAGCATTACAAAAGGGCATCAAGGAAACCTATGGGTGGGATGCAGAAATTCCGCAATTATACACCATCGAAGAAATAGAATAAATCGAAAAATCACAACAATCAATAAAATATGGACACACACTCAAACATATTAAAATATAAACATCTCGGAATCTATACCCAAAACGAAAATGTAGTGTATATGCGCGAAGATTGCCACGTCTGTATTTCAGAAGGGTTTGAGGCACTTACCCGAATAAGAATATCCAATGCAAATAAATCAATCGTAGCAAGTCTTAATGTCCTGAATTCTGATATTCTGTTGCCCAATGAAATCGGACTATCAGATGCTGCTGCGAAAAAACTGAATGTTTCCCCAAATGATACATTATATGTTTCCCATTTAGAACCAATTGAATCTTTAAGCCACGTCAGGGCGAAAATTTATAATCAAAAACTGGATTATTCAGCATTTAATGAAATCATAACCGATATAGTTGAAGGCGATTATTCCAACATCCATCTTTCGGCATTTATTACGGCCTGTGCAGGTGACCGACTGGATATTGACGAAATATCTGACCTTACCAAAGCAATGATTGCTTCTGGTAAGCAAATGAATTGGGACAAAGAAATTGTGGTAGATAAACATTGCATTGGCGGATTGCCTGGAAATAGAACCACCCCATTAGTGGTTGCTATTGTCGCTGCGTATGGACTTACAATGCCTAAAACATCCTCACGCGCCATCACTTCGCCAGCAGGCACAGCGGATACTATGGAAGTACTGACCAATGTGACGCTTTCTTTAGAAGAAATAAAAACCGTGGTAGAAAAAGAAGGCGGTTGTTTTGTCTGGGGCGGAACAGCCCAATTAAGTCCTGCGGATGATGTGCTCATCAAAATTGAAAAAGCCTTGGATATTGATAGTGAAGGGCAGCTCATTGCTTCGGTACTCTCTAAAAAAGCAGCAGCTGGTTCCACTCACGTGGTCATTGATATTCCCGTGGGTGAAACCGCCAAGGTTCGCAGTACCGAAATGGCTCAAAAACTAAAAAATCATATGGAAACTGTTGGGACTGCTGTTGGGTTGAACGTAAAGGTAGTTATTACAGATGGCACACAGCCCGTTGGAAGAGGTATTGGTCCCACTTTAGAAGCCATCGATATATTAAAAGTTTTAAAAAATGAAGCTGATGCACCCAAAGACCTAACAAAAAGAGCATTGCTCTTAGCCGCTGAACTAATAGAGCTTTCTGGCAAAGTAGAAAAAGGGAAAGGGTTAGAAACCGCACATCAAATTCTCACATCTGGTCAGGCTTATAAAAAATTCCTTGCTATTTGTAATGCGCAAGGTCGCTTTTCAAAACCTGTTTTAGCACCCTATAAAACCGAAATTAGAGCAGAAACCTCTGGGAATCTAAAGCGAATAGATAATAGGAAGATTGCAAAACTCGCCAAGCTTTCCGGCGCACCGCAGTCTAAATCGGCAGGGATTCTTTTGAATGTCCATTTAAATGAAAAAATTGAAATAGACCAATTGTTATATACCATATATGCTGAATCCAAAGGCGAACTCAACTATGCTCTGGAATATAAAAACAACCATAATGACATCATAACTATAATTTAAAAAACTATGAAAACAATATTATTCAGTCTTCCCGGAAACGAAAAACTCACAGAACTAATGGCTACAAAAATGGATGCCGAAGTTGGCAAAGCCACTTTGCGCAACTTCCCTGATGGAGAATCCTATACACGTATCTTATCTGATGTTAAAGACAAATGTGTTGTACTGGTATGCACCTTGCACGAACCAGATGAAAAACTATTGCCCCTTTATTTTTTAAGTCATACTGCCAAATCATTAGGGGCAATGTGCACCTGTTTGGTAGCGCCTTATTTGGCATATATGAGGCAGGACAAAGTATTTAATGAAGGCGAAGGGGTAACTTCTGGTTTCTTTGGAAAATTGATTTCAGGTTTTGCCGATAGCATTACCACGGTTGACCCTCATTTGCATAGAATTAGTTCATTAGGAGAAGTGTATCAAATTCCAAATAAAGTAATTCACGCTGCCGATGCTATTTCAGATTGGATAAAGGAAAACATCGAAAACCCAGTACTTATCGGTCCCGATTCTGAAAGTGAACAATGGGTTTCAGAAGTCGCCAAAAATGCAGGAGCACCATTTACAGTATTACAAAAGGTGCGTCAGGGTGACCGTGATGTAGAAGTCTCTGTTCCTGATGTTGACAAATACAGAGATGCCACACCTATTTTGGTAGATGATATTATTTCTACGGCGCGAACGATGATTGAAACCGTGGTGCATTTGAAAAAAGCAGGGATGAGACCACCTATATGTGTTGGTATTCACGCCGTTTTTTCAGGTAATGCCTATCAAGATTTGTTGGATTCCGGAGTAGAAAAGATAGTGACCTGCAATACCATTCCGCATCCGTCCAATGGCATAGATTTAAGCGATATACTGGCAAAAGAGGTAAAGAAATTAATGCACCATATATGAGAAGTCGAATCTTCATAGTACTGATTACTTTATTCAGCATCACAATGACTGGACAAACTGAAATGCTTATTGGGCAGATTTCAGGCAGATTGGTCATTCGTGAGAATTTTGATGAAAAAGGTGCTTTTCTCAATAAACAAACTTTTGAAGCTGGTAAAACAATAGAGAAAAATGGATACTATGAAATTAAGGTGGTTACGGAATTGTTTGATAAAGACAAAATAGCGACCGATAAATACACCACAACCTATCGCTGTAAGCCTGATGAAGCCAGTATAATGGTAATGGCATTTCCATTTTCAAACCCAAAATCAAAAGAAACCGAAATTAATACCACTTCTAAAAAATTTAAAGAACTCTACGACTTGAAAAATCTTGAAAATATAGAACTGGAAATGAGTTTTGATTCGGGCTTGTTGAATTTTTTTGGCTCAAAAAGTACCATAAAAATTTACGACCGAAAATTTAATAATAGCGAAAATAATATTAATTCAAAAATTAACATTAAGGCCTATGCCTTGGGAATTCGCATTAAGCAACTCAATTATACTGTTAACGAGAAATTAAATGCACAAGGTCTATTGACCTTTCAAAAATTTACAGAAGAAGACAACAGTTATTTTACAATGACTTATAAATAAAAATAAATGAAAAATTATGACACCCTTTCAGAAGCTATTAACGATTTACAGGCAAACGAATACCCTTATGATTTCAACTTAAAACCTGAATGTCTGGAATGTGCTTCCCTGAAAATTGAGATTCGACCAGAAGATTTTAAAGTGGATAAAATATATCGCTTTGAAGGAATGAGCAGTACCGATGATAACAGCATTTTATATGCAATATCTTCCAAAAAAGGGCTTAAAGGTCTTTTAGTAGATGCTTATGGCGTCTATGCCGAAAACATATCGGAAGCAATGAGAAAAAAATTACGATAACACTTAAACAATACTATAATGGAAAATCACGAGCAGCACAAAAACAACGAAATGGACCATTCGAAAATGGATCATTCTAAAATGAACCACGAAAAAGAAGATCATTCCAAAATGGATCATTCCAAAATGAAAAATGGAGGTGGAGACCATTCGGGTCATAATCCGGGTCACGGACAAATGGGTCACGACCATCATAAAATGATGATTGCAGACTTTAGAAAACGATTTTGGGTAACGCTAGTACTTACTATTCCAATATTGTTCTTCTCGCCAATGATTCAAGATTTTTTTGGGTATGAATTTTTACTTCCCGGAAATTCTTATATTCTTTTTGCGCTTTCTACCATTGTATATTTCTATGGCGGATGGCCTTTTCTTAAAGGATTTGTTTCCGAAATAAAGAATGGTGCACCTGGGATGATGACACTTATATCTATGGCAATAAGTGTCGCCTATTTCTACAGTTCTGCAACTGTCTTTGGTTTACGAGGAGTTGACTTTTTCTGGGAGCTGTCAACACTAATTGCTATTATGCTTGTTGGTCATTGGATAGAAATGAAAAGTGTATTAGGCGCTTCAAAAGCATTACAACTTTTAGTTAGTATGATGCCTGCCGAAGCTCACAGGGTAAAAGGCGACACTATTGAAGATATACCACTTGAAGATTTGTTAAAAAATGACGTGATTTTGGTAAAGCCTGGAGAGAAAGTTCCAGCTGATGGTATCATAGTAGAAGGTTCAAGTTATTTAAACGAATCAATGCTTACAGGGGAGTCCAAGCCTGTGAAAAAAGAAGAAAAGGATAAGGTAATAGGTGGTTCAGTAAATGGCAATAGCACTTTGAAGGTAAAGGTGGAACATACAGGAAAAGACAGCTATCTCAATAAGGTTATTACGATGGTTGAGGAAGCACAAAAGACCAAATCTAAAATGCAAAACCTTTCCGATAGGGCAGCAAAATGGTTGACTTATATAGCTTTGGCTATTGGTTTTGGTACGTTGGCAGTTTGGCTGATTTTAGGCTTTCCGTTTGTGTATGCATTAGAAAGAATGGTTACCGTTATGGTCATCGCTTGTCCACACGCATTGGGTCTTGCAATTCCTCTTGTAGTTGCCATTTCTACTGCTGTATCTGCACAAAATGGATTATTAATCCGTAATAGAACTGCCTTTGAAGAATCACGAAAGATATCCGCCTTACTATTTGACAAAACAGGGACTTTGACCAAAGGGGACTTTGGCGTTACTCGAATCAAATCTGTAAATGTGTCCTATTCAAACGATGAAATCTTAAGACTGTCAAGTGCATTGGAACAAAGTTCAGAACATCCAATTGCTGTTGGGATTATTAAAAAAGTTAAAGAAGACAATATTACAATCCCAAAGCCTGAAAACTTTAATGCGATCACTGGTAAAGGTGTAGAGGCAAATGTAGAAGGAAAGCAAGTAAAAGTGGTTAGTCCTGGTTATTTAAGGGATGAAAAAATAACTATTCCTGAAGATGCTTATAGTGACGCTGCTGAAACTGTTGTATTTGTATTAATTGAAGGACAACTAGCAGGATACATTGCACTTGCTGACGAAATAAGACCTGAATCTGCGGAAGCTATAAAAATATTTAAAAAGAACAATATCAAAGTTTTGATGGCAACTGGGGATAATGAAAAAACAGCCAAAGCTGTGAGTGAAAAATTAGGATTGGATGGCTACTATGCCGAAGTGCTACCACACCAAAAAGTAGAAATTGTAGAAGAATTACAAAACAAAGGAGAGTTTGTGGCTATGACTGGAGACGGCGTAAACGATGCGCCCGCACTTGCCAAAGCTGATGTAGGAATCGCTGTTGGTTCTGGTACTGATGTAGCCGCCGAAACAGCCGATATTATATTGGTAAATAGCAATCCACAAGATATTGCAAACCTAATTTTGTTCGGAAAGGCTACGTACAATAAAATGATTCAGAACCTAATATGGGCAACTGGGTATAATGTGGTGGCCATTCCATTAGCTGCAGGTGTTCTATACTCTTCTGGCTTTGTTTTAGGACCAGCTGTAGGAGCGGTATTTATGAGTTTGAGTACAATTATAGTGGCTATTAATGCGCAATTATTGAAGCGAAAAATCGGTAAAAAATAAATGGATAGAAAAGAAAAACTCAACAGGATATTTTTAATTCTATTGAGTTTGTTTGTAGTGATGTTGGGCTATGGTATATTATTGCCAACCCTTCCTTACTATACCGAAAGATTAGCTTTAAAAGACAATCTTGACACCGACCTTATTAATTTCCATATTGGATTGCTCACAAGCATTTATCCATTTTTTCAGTTACTATTCGTAGTGGTTTGGGGAAAACTATCGGACAGATACGGCAGGAAACCTATTATCATTTGTGGACTAATCGGTTTTGTAATTATGCAATTACTTACTGGCCTAGCCACATCCTTGACAATGCTATATATTGCTCGAATTTTTGGTGGAATTTTTACGTCATCAGTTATTCCAGTTAGCAATGCATATTTAAGTGATATTACATCTGAAGAACGTAGAACGAAAATAATGGCCTGGTCTGGTGTTGCCATTAGCTCTGGTGTTATTTTCGGCCCTGTCATTGGCGGCTTTCTGTCCCAAACTGATATTCATATAAAATATACAATAGGCCTGCTACATTTAGACCGATTTTCAGTGCCCTATTTATTCGCTGCACTACTAGGATTGATTGTCCTTTTGGTTGTGATGAAATGGTTAAAAAACACCGCTCGCGTACATAAGTTCACAACACGAAAAGTGAGTTTGCGGTTCACATTTACTAAATATTTTATCGTATTACTAGTGCTATCGTTTGTTATCCAATTTGTGGTGACGCTATTTGAAACTGTCTTTTCAATCTACGGAAAAGATGAATTAGGATTTAATAGTAATCAAGTTGGTATTGGTTTTATGCTATGTGGTTCAATAATGGCTGTTTTACAACCTGTGTTCGCTACTTATGGAGAGAAGTTTTTATCAACAAAGAAACAAATTGCTTTAGGGTTATTAATATCTGGTTTACCCTTGATTGCCTTTCCTTTTTTTAACAATGAATTTTTAGTCTATGGATTAATCGTTGTTTTTGCTGCTGGAGGCGCTATGGTAACACCAAATTTGCTCTCTGCGGTTTCATTAATATCAAAGAAAAATACTGGCAGGAATATTTCTATTCAGAGTTCGACCAATAGTATTGGTCAAATTCTAGGCCCCGTTTTAGGAACGTGGCTGATTGCAGGCGGTTTTTACTATCCTTTCATAATTGCTGGTAGCATTGTTTTGCTCGCTATTGGTTGTCTGTTCTTTTTTAAAAATCCCCCGTAAAAAGATATAACATACAAACATTACTTATTGATAATTAACCCAAATCTAAAGCCCCAAAAATATTTTGCATAAGTTAATTCATATAATACTAGACAATTACAAAGAGGAAATAAAAGTAGTTGAGGAATCTAATCTTGGCGATTTCAATAATGTTGAACAAGGTATTTCTATTTCAAGACAATACTTGCAGAAATTACGCATCTGTGTAAGGGAAAATGAATTCGTAGATAAACAGAATGAAATAATATTCTTTAAAAAGCATAAACCCTACATCTATAGCAGACTGAAATTTTATGCCAAACTCTACAATTTCTTGATAAATAGACCTGCGGGAACAATAAAATCTCAACAGGAATTTATTGATTCAGAAATAAATAGGCTACAAGAAAGTAATCGACGAAATATAGATTTCATTAAATATTATAGAGAGGATTCTGAACTTCTGGATGAATTCTATTTTCTGCGAGGAAATGATAAAATTAGCTTGGTATCAAACACTTCTCATTTTTATACAGATGCTGAATTTTCCACAAGCCACGATAATGCAATTGCCAAAATTATGGCCTATGACCTATTAATAAGCCATTACGTTGAAGAGTTAAGTAATTTAAGGGATTTGTCATACGGCATACCGAATAAGCTGAATACTCTATCAAACGGTGAGCGACTTGGTTGGACTGCTTCAAAAACAGACCTGATTGAGTTAATTTATGCATTACAGGCATCTGGCGCAATAAAAAGTGGTACAGCTGGTATTAAAGAAATGGCATCAGCTTGTGAAGATATTTTTGAACTTAATCTTGGTAACGTTTATAGAACTTTTCTCGAAATAAGAGAACGGAAAATCGACCAAACCAAGTTTATTGATAGACTAAAAGCAACACTTTTAAGGCGAATGGAAGAAACGGACGGTTGATATTTTCATTTTTAAAAATGTTAAATTTCTTCCCAAGTTGGGTCTTACTTGGGAAAAAATAAAATTAATTTTATCTATTATCATTTGGCATAGATGATTTTAAGTGACACCTCTAAATCAAACCAATTTAAACCATTGAAAATGAGTAAATAAAAACACCCTACTTGGGTACAACTTGGGATTAAAATCCAATAAACCATCCCAAATTTGTAGAACGAAAGTCAAATCAGATCAGGGGCTATCAAATTAGTTGAAATCGAAACGATAGTCCCTTTCTTTAAAATCGTTCTATTATGCCAGCAAATATTATTACCACCGACGACCTTCGAGAATTCAAAATGGAATTGCTCGATGACATTAAGAATCTTCTATCTAAACAAGCAACTGGAAAACTTAAGAAATATCTAAAATCTTCCGAAGTAATGGATTTGCTTCAAGTCAGTCCAGGGACATTACAGAATCTTCGCATAAACGGAACATTGCCATACACAAAAGTTGGGGGCATTATCTACTACGATGCCGAGGAAATTCAAGGCGTGATGACATCAAATCGTGTACAGCACGGTCTAAACTCTTAAGCGATGAACTATATAAAGCTACTTAATGCGGCTTTTGAGAAGTTCTATTTTGATGACCGCCTTAATCCCACACATATCAGCCTGTATATGGCGCTGTTTCAAGAATGGAACAGTTGCCGCTTTATGGATGAATTCTATGTGAACCGTAGGGATTTGATGCGCTGTGCAAAAATAGGCTCTAAATCCACATATCATAGATGTATCGTCGAGTTAGATTCGTGGCAATACTTAACCTATTTTCCATCTAACAATCCCTACAAAGGCAGCAAAATCAAGATGGCCATTATCGGGACAAGTGATGAACCGGTTGTGGGACAGTACCATCCCGAATTAGAACAGCTTGCGGAACAGTACCATCCCAGAGGTGTACCGCTTGAGGGACACCACCATCCCACAAATGGACAAGCTGTGGACTTGCACCGTCCCATAGGTGGACAAGCATTGGTATCTACTATAAACAATACCAAACAAGTAAACAATATAAAACAACCAAAGGGCTGGCAGGCCGTTATTGATTTTTTTATTGAAAAAAGTTTTAATGCTGATGAAGGAAAAAAATTCTTCGAGCATTATGAAACTCGAAATTGGCAAACTAGCGATGGAAAAGAAATTCGAGATTGGCGAGCCTTAGCTTTGAACTGGATGGATAGAAGCGAGCTTTTCAATGAAGAAAACAAACCAAACAAAAAACAACCGTCCCAAATCAAGGACAACTTGCGAACCACTAAAAACAAAGATTATGGACAACCCCTCTAAAATTAACGAAGGTGGCGTGGAATATTCGCTCGGAAAGTTTGATGGTCAAAGCGTTCTTTACGATTTTGACCAAATCTTGATTTATCTAAATGCCAAAGGAAAATTACTCTTTGGCAAGAACTTTAGAATCTATGATGAGGATACGGATATCATCCGCAAACTATGCCACTATTTTATCAAAGACAAAGAGAATTGTGAAAAGGAAGGCATAGACCCTGAAAAAGGGATTTTGCTTTCCGGACCCGTAGGGTGTGGAAAAACCACATTGATGCGATTACTGCGCCACGTTGTTCCTTTACAGCGACCGTACGAAATGATTCCGTGCAGGAATGTGGCTTTTAGTTTTAATCATCTTGGTTTTAAAACGATTGAAGACTATGGAAATACTCGATTTTATTGCTTTGATGATTTGGGTATTGAACCTGCTGGAAGGTTTTATGGCAAGGATCTCAACGTTATGGGCGAAGTGCTTTTATCTCGGTATGAGCTTTATCTGAATACTAAGCATAAAGTAAAAACTCACGCTACTACAAACCTCAATGCCGAGGAACTGGAAGAACGCTACGGAAATCGTGTTCGAAGCAGAATGCGTGAGCTGTTTAATTTGATTGCTTTTAATAAGACAGCTGGGGATAAACGGAAGTAATGTGATTTTTTTTAGTTGATTTTAAAAGAATTTTGGATATTACAATTTGACTTTCAATATCTTGAACCAATGCGTATGAAAAAAATAACACCTATTAAGATTATAGAAATCAATAAAAATCGCTTCGATATTTTTATGCTTTTTACGAGGCATCCTTTTATAAATTTTCTTGCCAAAGAACTACACTATTATACCAATGATTCCAATACACTTTTAGGAGTTGTTATTCTTGACTATACGGACCAAGATTATAATTACATACTAATGGCACGGGATGAAAATCGGCAATTCCGGGCTTTTGAAATAAAAACAGATTACACTACCGAAGAAAAATGCATAACAGCTCTAACCAATTCAATGAAATGGCATAGTTCTCAATATCTGACTATTGTAGAACAAGGCGGACCACCTAAAGGACTTAAACTATTCGAGGTAAACCAACCACCAGAAAAACTTCATCCGTATTTCAATAATCTTAAAAACAATAAGGGTTCAAAGGCTTCAAAACAAGCTATTATTGAAATATCAAATCATTTAGATGACATAGACGGAAATTTTGTGGAGCAGTTTCAATCTATAAATGGTTTTGATGCTCGTTTGTGGGAGCTTTATCTCTTTGCTTCTTTTATAGAGTTAGAATTTGAAATGTTAAGAGAGTTTAATAGACCCGATTTCTTGATTAAAAAGGATGATTTAACTATTGCTGTAGAAGCTGTTATTTTAGGACGTAAAAACGACCCACCTAAATTAGTACATATACAACCACCTTCCACCACTTTGCAAGAAATTGAAGAAAAACTAGAAAATGAAACGCCACTACGCTATGGTAGTGCGCTCTATTCAAAACTTAAAAAAGAATATTGGAAACTTGACCACGTAAAAAATAAACCTCTCGTATTTGCTATTGCAGATTTCCACAGTGATGCCTCAATGATATGGTCTTTTGTCGCTCTAACTGAATATTTATATGGCCATAAGCAAATAATTGAGAAAGATGAAAATGGTAAAAATATAGTTAAGTCTGTAAAAGCAAATAATTACACAAAGCCTTCGGGAGAAATAATCCCTACAGGTTTTTTCGACCAACCTGAAACAGAAAATGTAAGCGCTATATTATTCTCTGCTACAGGTACTCTCGCAAAATTTACGCGTATGGGGATGCAAGCAGGTTTTGCCGAAGAAGGTCAAATAGTTATGCGTATTGGAGATTGTGTTCATAAAGACCCAAAAAGTTTGGAGCCGATGTCATTTAAATATCAAGTATCAGAAGAAACAAAAGAAAACTGGCGAGAAGGTTTAAACTTATTTCATAATCCAAAAGCAAAGCACCCTATTGATATGGAATACTTTCCAAACATAGGTCATCATAAGTTTATAGATGGAGAACTAGTAAGTTATACACCAGATTTTCATCCTTATGCTTCAATGAATTACAACACAATTACCAAATAAAAAAATCATAATGGATTTTCCTATAAACGAAATAAGAGACAATCAGAAATCACTTGCACCACATATCAACTTTGATGGAAAATATCATTTTTTCTATGATGAATCCAATAATCCGAGAAAACTATATACAAGAGAAGCAGATTTTAATACTTTAATCACTGGTAGTTTTGTTTTAGGTGGGATAGTAGATGACGGGAATGTATTCAACTTCAAAAAGCTTAAGGATTCTTTAAAATTGCAAAAAAATGTAAAGGAGTTAAAGTTCACACATTTAGCTAGTGGCGATTTTATAAACTGTTTAAACTCTCAAAAAATAAATACCTATTTACAATTTATAGATGATGAAGATATATTAGTCCATTTGTCCAACATCAATCTGTTATATTATTCCATAGTAGATATAGTAGATTCTGCAATTATGAATCGCAAGGAATTGCTTGAACGTGGTCCTCAATTTGTTGCAGAACTAAAAAACACTATGCATCAAGTGCTTAGAGAGCACTTAGATGATACTAGAGCTCTATTTTTTAAATTTAATTATCCGAATATAAGTCAGGAAGATATTCCTGAATTTATAGCAGAAATTATAGCTATAGCAAATTGTAACAACGAAAAAATCAAAAATCAGAAGAGCTTAAAAATTCTTAAAGAAATACTTGACTTTTCAGGTAAGAAACAAAAAATGCCGTTTCTAGGAGGAGAAAAAGATAATATGCTAATAGAAGAATTTTACCAGTTTTACATAAAGCAGGTTTATATGTTTAAAAACTCTACCCATACATTCGATAATGAGGATGCCATCCAAAAAATTATCGGTGACTTCAATCTTATTGATGGAAAAAGAACTTTAAAAAACTATGTATTTAAAGATTCAAAATCAGAAGTTATGATTCAGCTTTCCGATATCATTGTAGGCTTAACTTCTAAATACCATAGCTTTATAAATAATCATTCTGAAGAACTAATAATTACAGAGTTTGAAAAATTAAATGATTTGCAAAAAAGTAATCTTCAGCTGTACTTGAAGGTTATTTCTAAATCTGATAACCATAATCCAGGTTTTTTTCATCATATAACAGGTACAACTGAACAAAATAGGATGCACACTCTTAATACTCTCATTGAACAAGAATAAATTCTTCAATTCCCCAAGTATCATATACGTTTTAGTTGTGCTAACATAATTTCCATTCTACGTATCAAATCGTCATATGTAAAAATATCTATTATGTTTTTATACTTCCTTTTGATTATCTCAAAATCTGAAAGTTGACTTTCCGTTAGGTTATTATCTCTTCCCATAATAATCATCCCATTTGGATTTGTAATCTTTATTTTTAAATTTTCAGGAAGTCGACTTTTGTACTTTTCCGTTAATCTCTTTTCGCCTGCCGTTCCTGTTTTATTTAAATAGAAAATATATTTCTCAATTTGCATTATTGTTCCTGATAGGTCTCTGTTAGGTATGTGATTATCTCTGTATGGATTAGCCGACACTATATTTTTATCAAAAGGAATTTTTATTTCCACAATATCTAGATTTCCCATAAAGTCGATTAATCCATAATCTAATCTTCTGGTCTTATTATTATAGATATCCTTAAATCTTACTTCGTCAAATACAGCAATATACTTAGGAAAGAGCAATAATATTATTTCAATTATTTCTGCTTGCCATTGATTTTCTGAGTACTTGATTTCATTGGAAAGCATATCTATTAATTTTTCTAAAAGCGTTTGATATTTGATAATATCGGCTTCTCGAAATGTTTTTCTTAAGTTGCTACCATAAGTGGGTGTTTTCTTGTTTAAATAGTTTTGATAAGACTCTTCCTTATCCAAAATATGGTCAAAATAATTCTTTAAGATTGATGTGACTTTCGCTTGACGATATAGGCTAATTTCGTGTGTAGTAGGAAACACTTTGATAAGGTTTTCAAACTCTTCAATTGGTAATATTGTTTCTCTAGGACCACCAATATAGATATCCTCTTTTAAATGTTTATCTATTTGTAGTAGAAGTGAGGATTTAGATTTTACAAAAAAATAATCGAGATTTATATCCAAAGATTTATGAAAGAAAAAAGTATTAGCAAGTCCTAAAACTTCTCTATACACCCCATAGTAGTCATCCATCAATTCCCCAACCTCAAAAAAGTATTCAGATTCTTCATATTCATTTTCAACCTTTTTGAGAAGTGATTTACTATTTACATTGAAAATATGCTTAATTTTGAATGGAAGCTCTGTTTCTAATTTCTTATCTAGCCATACTGTAGGCTCATAATCGGAATAGTATTTTAAAACAAGTTTTGAATCTATTTTTTCTATCTCTACCAAATCTCAATATTTATTAGTTCTTTAAATTTCATTTATAATAGAAAGAAGCTCTACCAAGTTCATTGATTCTTCCTCTACCCAAGTGTCATCTTGAATTAAGCTCTTGATTGTTTCTTGTTGTTGCTCAGAAAAGTCCTTACTTTTTAAACCTGAAAATTCCTTTTTACGCCATTTACTTTTATGATGTGGTGAATTTACAGGTAGTGCATCATCTAATGTATTGGGCTCAATCAATGTAATTTCCTTTCCTTTTTCTTTAAAGATGCCTTTTATTCTAGAAAAAATGGATAATCCGTGATGGTCCCAATCGCAAAAGTAAAACAAAGGCAGTTCTATTTTTTTGGTAGGAATGTCTTTTAAAGGATTTGTATTGTTACCACCTACATACCATAATTCTATGTTGTTCTGTTTGTATTCGTAGGGCACTTTTAGGCAAGCTATATTTTCGCAAATAACAACCAACTTAGGATTTTCGCAATCTACAACAAAGCGCCATTGACTGTTTTTTGGGTCTTTCTCTGGGAATTCCTCAATCTCTAAAAGCTGTAATACGGCATTACGTAAGCTGGGTTTATTTGTTAGGTATTTTGCACCTTTACCTTTGAAAACTCTTGCTGAAAAGGTATATTCAGTTGTTAAGTGCTTTTTAAGTTCGTCTTTTTGATAATATATAAAGGCCAAACTTTTTAAGTCATCATCGTTGTACGTTTTGTGAGCGTTACTTTCTAATCCAGCTTTTTCAAAAAACTTAGAATAGTATTGAAAATAGTCCAAAAATTCTTCTTCGTAATATTCCTTAAAGCCATATTTTGCTTCCAAAATTTTAGGATTGCCCATTTTGGGTTTTATTAATTTTTTCTGCTTAATCAGCACTTGCTTAATAAAACTATTATTCTCAATCTTAAGATTAGTTTTATCATTCTTGTACAACTGGTTAAGACCAATTAAATATTTCCATTCAACACTTTTTTTCATTTTTGATATCTGCGAACTAGCAGCTTTCTAATTAGTTTGTATTCTTATCAAAATCCCCAAATATTGGAACTGGCTCATAATTTACTTTATCCGATTCTTCCAAATTATTATGAAGCAAATAGATATACTGATTTTGCATATCAACTTTATATGGTTGAATTGATAGCGATATAATCTGGTAATCATTCGCTTTTGCAATATCATAAAGCATATCAAAATTACTTCCTAGTCCAGCTGCTTCATCTATTGGCATAAATCGAATTCCATCCCTTACCTTATCTTTGGCTTCTCTATTAATTAATGAGAGCCTAGAAATACACAAAAGGGCAATTGCTGCATAAGTTTGACTTGTACTTCCAGGATTCTTTTTTCCGTGAACGGATTGAATTGTAAAATTTAGTCCGTAATAAGATTTAGGATTGAGCAATTCCCAAATTTTAGGTTTCAAATTTCTAGAGCCACCGCATTTGTAAAACGCTTCCTGCATTTTTTCTTCCAAAGAGGTGAATTTTTCCAATTCATTTGAAATACCTTGTAAAGCATCAAATAAATTGCCTTCACTAGAAACTTTAATATCCTTTTTGATTTCCTCAATAAACTCTTCCATCCAAGTTCTTGGATAACTACCTTCATAGTAAATGGATAATTTGGCTCTATGACCACCAGTAATTGTTTTATCGTCTGAGTCTATAAAATCTCTAATTTTCTTTGAGTAATATATCTGTTCACTAACCTCGTTATTGACTTTATCTATAATGCTCGTCAACTTTTGAAGTTTTCTAATATTCAATTTTTTGTTTTTGATATTAATTGCATCGAGCAATTGCTTAATGCGTGGAATTATCTCGTCATCTTCTAAATCCTTTTCTGAAAAAATCTCTGGCGGTAATATTTCCGCACAAATCTGTTTAAAATCATCTTCCCCCAAGTATCGCTTTTCTTTTTGCTTTAAAAATTCTTTTACAATCAAATCATATCTAATACCATATTGTTTTTCAGATTCAGAATAACAACCGTGCTGTTCTTCTAAAAATTCTGATTTTATACTTGTTTCTGATATTTCAATTTCTGAAGTAAAATCAGGATTGTTATTAATCAATTTTTCTAAATCAACTTTAAATACATCTATCTCTTTATCTTCAAATTTTAAATCCTCTGCAGCAACCTCTTTTCTAGATGTTTCATTTAAGATAGAAAGGAAAGAACTATACAAATCCTCTGAAGCGTTAATTTTTGATTTTATGGCTTCTAAGTCATTCGATTCTTTAATCTCGTATGTATACTTTTTTAATAGTAGAAGAATCTCTTCATCTATATCTGTAATGACAATTTTTTTGGAACTCGTTGTTAATCCTTTTATGAGCGCAGAATTATCAGACCTATTATCGTCGGCAAGCTTATATGTTTTTCTTGCCTTTTTTAACCCTTTATCTATCTGCTCATCTTCATCCAGTAATTTTAAATATTGGCTAATGGCATCAGAAGTTTCATCGAATAAATCGTGTTTATCAAAATTAGAATTTACATCTTTTGATTCCCAAGATAAAAGATACTCAGAAGGATTATCAAGACTGTTAAGTAATTCTTTTAACGTTTTCCAATTTTTAAGTTCAAGATCTAATAGTTTAATGTCATTATCTAAAGTCGCTTTTTGGCTCGTGAAATAGTCCTTTATTTTATCTGAATTCCCTGTATCGAATATTGGCTCTTTCACATACGGTATGTATTCTCGTATACCATTTAAATCCAGCCAAAATCCATTAGCTTCATCTTTTGTGATTTGTAGATTTTGAATTAACAGTTTTGGCTCAGGAATGTATCTTGAATTAATTCCGTTTGTTGGTTCTTTGGTGGTAATATTATCGTTTTGATATTTGTG
This sequence comes from Cellulophaga sp. Hel_I_12, assembly GCF_000799565.1. NCBI lineage: Bacteria > Pseudomonadati > Bacteroidota > Flavobacteriia > Flavobacteriales > Flavobacteriaceae > Cellulophaga > Cellulophaga sp. Hel_I_12. The sequence continues at coordinate 3,085,481 of NZ_JUHB01000001.1, read as the reverse complement.
AACCACACTTTCCTCTTGCAAGGTCAGTTTTCTTTTAAGATTTAATGCCCAATGTGCAAGGGAAGCTTTATCGTCTAGATTATTAAGGACTTTTAGTTTTCTTTTTTCTTCAAGAGAAGTTTCTAAACTACTTACTGTTTCGCCAATAGTTAGTAATGTGTTTTTATTCAGCTTATTGTTTTTCCCAAAGAAAGGATTAATTCCTTTTTCCTTTAATTGAGATTTAAAATATTTTATTCGCTCAATATCCTGTTTGTTTTTATGGTAGTTGTGATAGTGTTCTGATAGTTCTTGCCCTGTTTTTTCAAAATATTCCATCCAAGAAAAATACTTCTTCAGGTTATCACTTTTACCCTGCCACAACATTTTAATTGCCAAAGCTTTTTCAAACGCTTCATCTAAAGCTGATACGTTTAACTTCAGTTCTTCAACTTTAGCTTCTGCAAAATCTTTCAGCCCGCTTAATGTATTTCGATTATTATAAAATGCATCTAACTTTTTGCACATCTTGATATTAGACAATTCTATCTGCTGATTTAAATACTGATATTTTGTAGTCAGATAATTTGTATTGGCCTTGTCCCGCTCTTTTTTGAGATTGAGAAGTTCTTGCAATTCTGTCTGCTTATGAGTTAGTAAATCTATTTCTTCTCTGTTAGATTCAAACTGCTTAATATCGCCACTTAGCTCTTCTACTGCCTTATCAAACTCTTGCTTTAGTTCTTTTTCTTTATCATTTCCGAAGAGAAACTCTTGAATGCGTTCACTCTTTTTAATATCGAGTGATTCTCTAGAAAATGCTTGTATAATTTTCGCGTAACTTTTCAAGGATTCTTGGTTGATAGATAAATCAACGGGAATGATAAAATTTTCAAATAAAAGTTTATGAAACTTTCCCAGTCTAGACCACGATTCGCAGACTAACCTTTTAGAATCGAAAATATGATTCTTTAAATCATCAATAGGTAAGATGCTGTTATCTTTTAGAAAATCTAAAAAACCAATTGGTTTATTAAAAGCAATTAGTTCGCTCTCTGGCTCAAAATTATCGCCTTGCTGTATTACAAACGATTGTGAACTTCCTGTGCTTTCTAAGTAAATACCAATAATTACAAATTCATCTTTACCGAGCTCAACATTGATAAATGCGTAACCCATATCTGTACCATTTCCAGCAGTTCTCAAAACCATCGTTTTGGGCTGTCTTGGCTCACTACTATCGGTTGGGGAATGAAATGCACCAGAACCCACAAAAATAAGTTGCAAAATATCGGCAATCATACTTTTACCTGAACCACCTTCGCCTACAAAATCTGTTCTAAATGGATTAAACTCATAATCAAACGATTGATGATGCACTATACCTAAAGTGGATAATCTTTTTATTCTAGGATATCGTTTCATCTCAATTCATTTAATGTTTCGTCCAGATTATTTATCAAGTCTTCGTGTATGGCGATGAGCCTGTCGAAAGCTGGAAGCAAATCAAAATCATCATCATTAAGTGTAACCCAACCTATTTTTTTAAATTCCCTAAGTGCTGATTCTACAGTTGCATCAATAGCATCATCGTTAAGGTTTCCTGGGTTTGTGTTTCTAGATTTTGCAATTAGTCTATAGATACCTGGTTTTAAACCTTCGTAATCTATTCTAATCTTTTTCTGAAGGTCTTTTACTGAAACCACATCAATTTGATTATCGATAAAGAAAATCTTGTAGATAATAAATCCAATAATGACGTACTCACTTTTCATATGATGTCTGTTACTAGCATCGATTTTACCTCTTGTAGAACCTATGAAATCCAAAAAATAATAACCACTCGCTTCAGTACCACCAAAAGTTAACTCAACACTAAACAGATATTGATAATATGCTCTTAAGCTATCCTCATTAGAATAGATATAGTTGTAGTATTTAGCTTGGCTGCCTTCCCTTTGAAAATGCACGCCATCTTTAAGCATATAATCGAGAGATGCAAATAAATCTTGAGTATCTGGGTGGTTTAAAAACCGTACCCTTATGTCTTCTGTATGTTCATCTTCCATAAACTTATGTGCTCTATTTTGGTATTGGTTTGTTTGGTCTTGTTCATTTTAAAATTAAAATTCTTCGACTTATTTGCGTGCTGAATCGAACTGTAAATTGCGCTTACTGCTATCTGTCCATCATTGGTTTCTTCCATTATCTGAAAAAACGTTTTTGATAAATCAATGCTTCCTCTCAATTCAATTTCAGCGATAATATGCTTTTCCCACTTACTGATTAAATCTTGCTGATTGAGCACATTTAAGATGCTCTGTGTATTTTCCTCAATCTTTACAGTATTGGATGAATAGGTAGTTCTCTTCTTTGGTTTTGAAGGAAACAATTCCCTTTCTCGCTCAACGATCGTAAAATTTGGTGTATCTATATGTAGGATAGGGTTAGCAACATTATCTGGCAATAAGGTTGCCTTTTTACTGTCTACTGTACTTTTATCTAAAAGAAAATGTAGAAACTTTTCAACCTTAGTATTAAATTGAGGTCTATTTAAAATAGCAAATAATCGCCTAATTTTTGGCTGAATCCTATCTAACTTCCTGTCAATGGAATCTAGCCTTTCATTAAGATACTTTATAAAAAAGTGTACATCTACAATTAAATCATCAGCTTCAGAATCTGTGTCCTCTCGCTTTTCTAAAATTGAGCGGATAACTTTAGTTTCAGAATAGGCCGCTGCTAATTCTTTACTTTGGTCTTGCGCCTTATCGAGATTGCGCTCTACTTCTTCTAAAAGGTCGATGAATTTCTTATCTGAATTTGTCGTATTATCCTTAAGCTTGTTTACTGATTCTATAATTTGTCTATCTAAAAAATCTACCTGTTCTCTAAGATCGGGTTCGTATTTTTTAAATTCAGTTTTAAGCCAAAACTTTAAATCATCTAAAGTTTCTCTTTTTCTTAGTGAGGCTGTAAGAAGAATGCAAATTTTCTCAATATGAGTAGGGCTGAAATTACCTTCTAAGGTTTCTTTAGCATAAGCATAAAACCTATAAGCATAGTCCTTAAAATAATATTTTTGAGTTTCTTGATTGTAGTCTAAAAAATATTCCTGAAGTTCTTCAATGTGCGCACTATAGATTTCTTTTGGGTATCTCTCAGTCGTTTTGCTTATTTGAGCGAAAGCATCGTGCAAATCTTTCTCAATAAATTTCCCATCAGGAAGTGATTTATCATCGATTTTTTGAAATAAAACCATAACCGCTAACCCTACTTCTTTCTTGGGGAAAAGTAGCTGATAAACACCTGGTTCTTTAATCTCTTTTACAAAGTCAAAATTTATTTTATTGTTTTCGTTCAATTTTTATATCAGGGCATTTTTTTAACAAAATTCCCCATAAAGATAATTAATTGAGATTGCCTTAGTTACGGTTATCCATATTTTTATTAAATAGACCTTTAACTTCGGCATATAATAAGTAAATAAGAGACCTGAGGTGCAAAAAACGGGCATAGTATACCACCTACAGCGGATTAAAGTGATCATAGTGGAGCGGGTGAAAGTGAACCACTTGCGGCGGACGAAAGTGAACCACTAAAAATCGATTCTATTTGTAAAGCTTTAAATATCTTTTTATAAAAAGATATTATGGCCAACAAACAAATAGAAATGCGAAAAATAAAACAGATTTTCAAACTTTACAGTGAAGGAGTCAGTAAGCGTCAAATAAGCCTAATCACAGGGCTATCACGTAATACCATCACTAAATATATTGACTTTTTTAAGCGCTATGGGCTTACTAATTACGAAGTGTCTTCCATGACACTCGAGGAGCTGAACAGACTTTTTAAAACCGACCAAAAAGGTAAGAGCCAACAACTATTGACTCTAGAAACATACTTTCCTTATTTCGACAAAGAACTGCGCAAAACGGGTGTAACCAAAGAGCTACTCTGGCAAGAGTATGCTTCCAAACATCCAGATGGTTACAAACTTTCCCAGTTTAGATATTGGTACCGGGAGTGGGCTAAAGAAGTGTCTCCAGTGATGCATTTTACACACAAAGCTGGCGATAAACTTTTTATTGATTTTACAGGTAAGAAGCTTTCCATCGTAGACCGTTACACAGGTGAGATACAAGATTTAGAAGTCTTTGTTTGTGTATTGGGAAGTAGCCAATATACGTATGTTGAGGCTTGTGAGAGCCAAAAGAAAGAAGACTTTATAGCTTGTGTAGAAAATGCACTTTGGTTTTATGGCGGTGTACCACAAGCTTTAGTGCCCGATAACTTGAGGGCAGCAGTTACTAAAAGTAGTCGTTACGAACCGAAAGTAAATGAGACTTTTATAGATTTTGCTGAGCATTATGAAACGGCAGTACTTCCAACTAGAGCCTACAGACCTAGAGATAAAGCCATCGTCGAAAATGCTGTACGTATCATATATACACGTGTCTTTGCGCCATTGCGTAACCAAACGATCCATACTAAAGCTGCACTGAATAAGGCTATATTAGAACTTCTTAAAACCCATAACAGCACCTCTTTTAGGGGGCGTGAATATTCTCGCTATTCGTTATTTGAAGAGATTGAAAAGCATCAGCTCAGACCATTGCCAGCAAAACGCTATGAGATTAAACGCTACGCTAATGCAACGGTTCATAAAAACAGCCATATTTATTTTAGTAAGGACAAACACTATTATAGTCTGCCCTATCAGCATATAGGCAAGCGTATCAAAATGGTTTACTCAGATAGCGCAGTAGAGATTTACTACCAGCAGGAACTGCTTACGGTACATCCAAGAAACAAGCAAAAATATGGGTATAGCACGATAAAGGAACACATGCCTTCCCATCACCGCTTTATCAGCGAGTGGAGCAGTGAAAAATTCATTACCTGGGCAGAGCAAGTTGGTAATAATTGTAAGGTGTTAATCATTAACATATTAGAAAAGAAACAACACCCTGAGCAATCCTACAAATCGTGTTTAGGCATATTGCACCTTACTAAAAAGGTAGGCAATACACGGCTAGATAATGCCTGTAAGCGAGCATTAGACTATGGAGCGCATAACTACAATATTGTAGAGCGTATCCTTAAAAACGGCTGGGACACTTTAGATGAAGATATCGAAGATCAACCAGATATCCCAAACCATAGCAATATTAGAGGGAGCCATTATTACAAATAAATTTAAACCAAAAACAATGAATAAACAGACATTAGAACACATGAAACAACTAAGGCTATACGGCATGTACAGAGCCTTTGACAGCAGTTTATCACCACAAAGTATAAACTACACAAATGATGAACTCATCGCATATCTGCTCCAAAGCGAATGGGATGACCGCCAAAACAGAAAGATAGAACGGTTAACAAAAGCGGCACGTTTTAGATATAGTGCTGTTATGGAAGCTATCGATTTTGATGCTTCAAGACAGCTAGATAAAAATCAAATACAACGCTTTGCTAGCTGTGAGTTTATAAAGCAAAAACAGAATATCCTTATCACAGGAAGTACAGGTGCTGGAAAAAGCTATATAGCATCAGCTATTGGTCATCAGGCGTGTTCATTGGGATATAAAGTCATGTATTATAACACGAATAAACTTTTTACCATGCTTAAAACATCAAAAGCAGATGGCTCTTATTTAAAACAAATCAATAAACTAGAAAAACAAGACCTACTGATTATAGATGACTTTGGACTCAAAGCTTTAGATGCTATAAATAGGCACTCTTTTATGGAAATTATTGAAGATAGACACGGAGAACACAGTATTATTATAGCTTCACAATTACCAGTAGAAGCATGGCATGAAATTATAGGAGAACAAACCATCGCAGATGCCATTTTAGACCGCCTTGTACATAATGCACACAGAATACATATTAAAGGAGAATCGATGCGTAAAAAAATGAAAAATAAAGACTAAATTTAACCACAAATGAATCGATTTTGAGCACTTACTTTGCTATGCTCACTTTCATCCGCCGCAAGTGGTTCAATTTGACCGCCCTATCCAACAACATCTTTAAACTCTTTCAAATAATTTTCGGTTATTAAACTATGTCTTGTAGTAACTAATTTCTTGAAGTTTTCTTTATCATTTTGAAGTAAAGAAAATTGTCGCAAATATTTAACATTATAAAAGTTCTGACAGATTTTATCAAGTGTATATGTTTTCCCAGAAGAACGTCCTCCAACTATAACATTTAATCCCGTTGATAAGATTATTCCATCATCAGTTGCTTGAAAAAAGTCATTACCTTCCTCTTTTGAAAGGAAAACTTTTGTTTTGTCATATAAGCAACCTTTAATGGCATTAAGTGTATTTTCTTCAACGTCAACAAAGGTTTGTCTTGTTGGATATGACGTCATATTTTCAATAAATCTACAATCACTAAATATCACGGGCGTGAGTTTATCAGCTTCTTTTATACAAGTTTTGAACTTTCTTAAACTTGTTACTTCGCCAGCAAAAATGTTATCTCCTAATTTTTTTATAGTTTCAGGCTTGATATTTGGTTTTTTATCATAATGCGGGATTAACAGATAATTTTTGAGGTCTGGGAAAACTTCCATTAACTGCTCGTAGCTAATCGAATCATCTTTAGTTGTAATGAGTGCTTGGATTTTTTGACATTTTTGCGCAAAATCATCAAGATTTTCATTTTCTGAAATTAAAAGTAAATGACCACCTTCCAAATCAATTTCTATACCTGGAAAAATTTTAATATTTAACTCTTGGCAAATATGTTCGAATTGAGTCTTATCAAACAAGTTGTGATTGGTAATCGCAATACAATCGATTTCAAGCTTATTAACATATTCCTTCAATGATTCTATATGGAACGTAAAGTTTCTATCGCTGATAGATTGTACTGTATGAATGTGTAGGTCTATTTTCTTCAATTCTCAATGTTTTTTAAATTCCCATCAACTTTTTATATCGACAATAAAGATAATATTATCTCGATAATTTAACAGAAATGAACCTACATTCTATTAACAGTGAATGCGTTCTTTACTTAAAAATAGACCGCGCCTCATCATAAACCCGTTCAAAATTAACCTCCAAATCAGCTTGAGAAAACTGTTTCGATTCTTGTGGAAACTCTCTTTTTATGATGGCTAACTTGAACTGTATCTTTTTATCCTTTCCATCCGCATAGGTTATGAATTCGCCTTGTTTCAATCTGAAAAACACATCAGCCCGAATTTTAGGTATTTCCTTTTCGCCAGTAGTGATACGGGTATCAAAATCAAGATTATGTCCTCGGCTTATACTTTTGGTTGGGTCTTTAATGATTTCAAAAAAGCGTTCGTAATATTTTGCTGTGTCTGGGTCATTGACCTTTCCGAAAAACTGATAGGACAAATTGCTCAAAATGGCTTTGCTTGCTTTATCTCCATACATCATATCGTTTTGGATTTTGTCCTGCATCACATAAATCGTAGAAATATTATAGCTTCGAAGTGTAGCAGGAATACGGTGCATATTCAACAATCGTATCGTAGGCGCTTCTTCCATCAAGAGAAAAGATGGTTTGCTATTACGAACACTCATTTGCTTTGTAATGGTGTGAATGATGGTCGCTATTACAGGCGAAAAAGATGTTTCAAATTTGGGGTTGTTCACTATCGAAATCACACAAGGATTTTCTGGGCAATTGATATTTAAGGGTACTTCATCCGCAGACAACGCCATAAAAATGCGCTGTGTGCTAATTCGTTTCAGCGCATTGGCCAAAGTGCTTTTTACACCTGCGGTCTGTCTTTCAGAATCTTTTCCGCTTATAAAAGCATCTGCCATTGCTCTTGAGGTGGTGTTGGTTTCCAAAAACTGGATGAGGCTTTCTGTGTCCAAATATTGATAAATGGCGATTAAATGTGGAAGAGTACAGAATTGGGGATAAGTAGTTTTTAATTTCCATATCAATCCACCAATCAATCCTTCCGCAGCATCGTTGAAGAATTTTGTTGTTCCGGTTGTTCCTGATTCCCTTTGTTCCAAAAGGTTTTCGATTAACACCCTCGACACCTCATTTACGCTTTCCTCGTTCTCTAAATAACGTGGCGCAATAGGATTTACCCTGTGGATGATTTTATCAAAGGAAATGACCTTAAATGGGATATCGCCATCCTTAAAGAGTGGATAAGCCATTTCGGTCAGTTCAAAATCTTTGTAATCGTGAATAATTCCGCAAAATCCTTCTTTTTGAAAGTGTTTCAGGAATCCATACACAACACTCTCGGTCTTTCCACTTCCGGCAGAACCGATGATTGATGCTCCACGTTTGATGTTGTCCAGTTTAAAGTTTCCTTTTGTAGTGGCAAAGTTGACCTGATATTTGGCATTTCCATTTTTAGGCGTGTCCGTTTTATGCAAGAAAACATACATTCCTATATTAATTAATATCAGAGGACAAACCAAATAAAGTGCTATTTGAACCAATGGTAATTGTTCATTTAAATAATAAACAAGAACGCCAATCAATAGAAGATTGACTACAAATGCAAATCTGCTTATCCGAAATATTCCATAGAAAACACTACTGGCCAAACCAATAATAAAAAGTACCGTTACGAGATTGTCCATTTGCATAGTTTTAGATTAGATTAGATTCCGATGGAACTTGATTTAATGGCCACCTCTGCACCACGTCGTAGCCTATTAAAAATTTTCATCGCCAATTGTGCCTGTGTGACTGGAATACTGGGCATCATTGGGATGCCACTTTTCCCCATTATTTTGAACGCCAATGCTTTTTCGTTGGTGGGCAATTTCATTAGTGAAGCAAAATAGATTTTCGGATTCTTAATGAAATCCTTTCTTGCCTTATAAGTTTCAGCGAAGTTCCTTTGATAGTCAAATGTCCTATCGAAAGTCTTTTCTGCTTTTGTAAAAAATCCATCTCTGTCAAATCCCCGTTTTACCGTTTTACCATTTAATTCAACATCGGAAGCTTTGTATTTACTTCCTGGGGACAAGCTGAATTTATTGGAAGCATCCTTACGGCTCACAATTATATGGATATGACTTTGGTTTCCTGCTTTTGGCATTCCTTGTACGATTCGTTTTCCGTTCTGTTGGTGTGGGGCTTCTCTTTCGAGTTTCCCTATTTCTTTTTCCAATTTTTTCACATTCCCTTCTGCTCGTCCATCTTGCACATTTCGGATTTCAGTTTTTAGTTGAAGTATTTTTGTGGCATACGGTTGGTTTTCTTTTATCTGAAAGTCCGTTCCTTTAAAGGCTCTTTGGTGTTCAATTTTAGCATAGTATTTTATATCATCGATTGTAATGGGTCGCCCATTGATTTCGCGATTAAATGAAGCCACATAATCCTTCATAATCTCACGGGTGTATTTTTGCAAATCCTCACTATGGTTCTGCAACCGTTTCAGTTCGTATTTAGATGGGCTTACGGTAATGGAATAAAACCGTGGTTCGTGCTTTTCGAGTTTTGCCGTATTGCCATCAATTTCCTTGACCACTTCCTCTGCTGAAATCTCGTCGCCGTATTGGTTAAAAAAATGTTCCATATCCTGCTGTTCCAGTCCTTGGTTTTCCTTCTCCAGATAACCCACAAAATCAGCCGAACTTTTAGAATAATTGCTTCCCATTTTTTGAGGTGTTATTGTTATGTACATAGCTTAAAATTTTAGACTTCGTTGTTAAGGTTTTGCTTTTCGCGAAAGCGTACTTCCTTTTTTTCTTCGGCATATTTCTTTTCCACTATTAAAGGTTTTTTGCTTGGCTGTTCTGTCTCAAAAAGGGATTGAATCATTGCAACTGTAGGCTTGGTTTGGGTCTTTTCAACATCCCTCATTATAGCGATTACTGCATTGATTCTTTTCAGTAACTTGGCTTCGATGGTTCGTCCTGTCGGACCTAATTTTTCTTTTGGAGATATCTCATTGTAGAAGAAAAAATCAAGAATGGCTTCCATCGTTTCCGTATGTGTCTTGAAGTGCTTTTTTGAAAATTCCTGAAAACGTTTGGCAGTTTTCCTTTTGAACCTGATGGTGATGAATGAATCCATTTTCTTTCGCTTTTTTTTGTGTTTGACGTAAATCCATCCCTGTTTACAGACTGTGTGGGGGCATTTGACGCAAATCGAAGAAATTTATATAATCCATTAATTTTCAAGTATTTGAAAATCAATGGATTATACGCCAAAAGGAATATGTAACGTGGCTCTGCCCGTTACCCTCTTGCTATTCCTTTTCGTTCGCCACAGGCGAACAAAAATTTCATACAATCTGGCTAAAAAGCCAATTGCCTTTTAGGAATTCGAAAATTCCTCAATGTAAAATATAGATGGATACAGCTATCAGCGAAAGTTAAAAATGGGATAACTATATGAATTTATGTGAGCTGAATTTCAGCGAAATAAAGATACGCTTTTTTCTCGACTTAAAATTAATTGCATACAAAAACACCTCCAAAATTTAGAGGTGCTTGATTATTAAGTTTAGAAAATTAGATGTTGAATATGAACTTATAGGAATATAAATTTCGTAATGCTTCTTCCTCTATCATCGTTTCAAAACAGGTATAATTTTCCCTTACGTATTTGCGAATATCATCGCCAAATTTTCGTTCCACATCTTTTTTAGAATTTTCTAAAAGTCGGTTTTGAGCCTCTTCGCTCAAGTCTGTAAAATTGAGATATACCATAGCTTTAAATTTTAGTATTCGCTTGGTAACATCAGCGTATCATTTACAAAAAATAACCGCAGTTCATCGAGCGGAAAATCAGTTACCCGATAGCCGTGTTTTTCCAAAATATTGTCGTTGCCATCTGTATAAATAATTTCAGCTTCATATCCTGTAAAATCTTGTTTTTCCTCGGACAATCTTTTAAAGTCTATGGTTATAAACTCGCTTCTGTTCATCAGACTTTTTGCAATTACGGAAGTGTCCGTAATGAGCCAAAAACAATCTGCTACATTAGCAAGATATTTTAGTCCGTCTGTAAAACGTGTTCTTAATAATGGAATTTGATAGAACATTTCCGTACCGTGAAAATGTTGCAATCCTTCTTTTATTTCGTTAACTTGTGCTTTCATTGTTCATTTATTTTAAGTGAATAATTAAAAGAGGGCACGAACTAATTGAAAACTGGTATCTGTGCCCTCTTGGATTTTTATGGTTACTTACCATTTTTAGACCCGAGCAAAAGAATTTCCCTTGCTACAACTTCGGTATAGTATCGTTTTTCGCCTTCCTTGGTTTCATAAGAGCGTTGCGCCAATTTGCCCGCAATGGCAATTTGTTTTCCTACTACTGCATATTTCTCAATGATTGAAGCAAGTTTTCCCCAAGCCACAATACTATGCCAATGGGTTTCCGATTGCTTCTGCCCTTTTGAGTCTTCGTAATTTTCATTTGTAGCCATTGAGAACTGCGCCACAATTTTTCCATTTTCAAGATTTGTAACCTGTGGGTCTTGCCCAAAGTTCCCGATTAACTGAACGTGATTTTTAATAGTTTTCATAATAAAAATTTTAAAGATTTTTAATGAAAAAGGGCGCAACTTTCGAGAGGAACGCCCTCTTTAATTTTTAAGAATTACTTGTCATTTTTACTTCCAAGTAAAAGGATTTCATTTGCTTCAATTTCGGTTACATATCTTTTGACACCTTCTTTGTCATCGTAGCTTCGAGATTTCAATTTCCCTGTAACACCTACTTCCTTTCCTTTACCTACATATTTTTCAATAATTTCGGCAGTCTTGCCCCAAGCTACAACGGTATGCCAATTAGTTTCGGTTTGCTTTTCGCCTTTGGCATCCTTGTAATACTCGTTTGTTGCGATTGAAAAACGGGCTACTTTTTTTCCGCTTTCAAGGTTCGTGATTGTTGGCTCTTGTCCAACGTTTCCGATTAACTGTACGTGATTTTTTAAAGTACTCATAATAAAATATTTAAAGATTAATTAAAATGCTATCTGAACCATTCAGACAGTTTGCGTTTATATTTTTTTGAAGTGATTTACTTATTATATCTTGAGCGTTTTCCTTTTTTGTTTTTTTTGGTGTCGCTTCCCTTTGTATGTTTTTGTAAGATTTCATAAGTTTTATTTTAGATTTACTTCCCATAGCGCCCTCGCTGTTACCTTTTTTTGTTGCTGATACAGTTTCAATATTTTGAATTGATAAGGACTTATAAAAAGTGAAGCGCAGCGCAACGGTTTATGCAGTCTGTTCAAGTTCAAAATGTTGGTATTTTGCTGGCAAAAAAAGGGTATAACAGCGAGGGTGCGGATGTAGGTCTAAAAGCTTTTGTGAAGTATAAAAATGTAGGAAGCGACACCAAATCATTAAATGGAATTCCGATTTGGCGGACGCTATTCACGATTTTGGCTTGGAAATGTAGTGTTCCTTCCCAGAGAATCGGGAAGGGTTAACGGAATGGAAAGTCGAAATTGGGGATTGTGTCCAAGATATTTGTAGTGAAGCTCTTTTCCCGAAATGTAGCTTTTCGCGAAATGCAGGGGAATGTGCTGAATGGCTTATGAAACTCGTATTAAATAAAAGGGTGAATAGTTAGCTCACTCTTCAAAAAGTACTTTTTGATTTTCAGATAATATATTTGTTTCTGATTTTTCAGCTATTTTTAATCTATCTTTTAAAGCCTTTCTTCTTTTATCATAAATCCAACTTCTCAAACTATTCAAACGTCCCATTTCATATTCTGAAAGTTTGCTTGGTGTGATTTCAGTCATTGCATTCAATTGGCCACTATTCTTAAACTGAATTGCATACTGAAGACCTAGCCAAGTATAAATATTTACCCATTCGGTAGGCATTGGTGCTTCATAAGTTCTGGGCATCATATATGCTAAAGTTTCTGTAAGCGATGCCATTTCTTCTTGTTGCATTGAACATAATAGTCGTGATAATTTTATGTTTTTAAGTATGTCTCTTGGTATTGTATCTTTCCAAGCAGATTTAAAGACAATGATGGGACTGGTGAGACAATCCATAAAATTAAAAACGAAATCGTTACTTCGCTTTTTGTTTGATTTCGATGATTTTTTCTGTGTAGATTCGGGTTCACACTCGAATCCAAAATCAAGTTGTACAAAATTAAAATTTTCCATAATGTGAGGTTTTAGTTTGAATAATGATTTAAAAGTGTTCGGTAGTACAGCTGATGCTTATCTCTGTAATAAGCTAAATGAGTCTCTGCACTATCAATTGTGTAATTTTCACTACTCAATTGATAATGTTCTTCCGCTTCTTTTAATGAAATGCTGGGTTTTACAGATAATTGTTTCATAATTTTATATTTTTTAGTTAAACAATATTTGAGCATTACCCAAACGGAAGCTAAAATCACAGCTCAAAAGGAAACGGAATAAATAAGCGTTGATGGTGCGATGGCTTTATGCCGTAGTAACCTCCAAAACAAGGATTTGGGTCATAAAATTCAATAACTTTACATATGGGCTTCGGGTAGTCAAGACCTAAAAGAAATTGGTGTTTTCAAACCCTTGCCGTAGTCTGGTCCCTCCCGTTGTAGGTTTTTCATTGGTGATGCCCAGCAATCCCTTATAGAAGATTACAGAACGTAAAAATGGGCGGACCCGAGGCTCTTTTGTTTAACCTAAAAACAGTTCTGAAATGAAAAAGACAAAAAAAGAAGTGGTCGAAATGGCCATGATGAACCCAAATGCAGCGGGCATCGACATCGGTAGCACGGAACATTGGGTGGCAGTCCCGGAAGATAGGGACGCTGAAAGAGTAAGGCGTTTCACAGCCTTCACTTGTGACCTGCACCAAATAGCGAGATGGCTTAAAAAATGTGGCATTACAACTATCGCCATGGAATCAACGGGCATTTATTGGCTCAATCTTTTCCTCCTTTTGGAAGACTACGGTTTCGAGGTATTTCTGGTAAACGCACGAAATGTCAAGAACGTAAGTGGCAGGAAAACGGACATGAGCGATGCGGAATGGATACAGAAGCTTCATAGCTGTGGGCTTTTGTCGAACAGTTTCCAGCCGGACAACTATACCCGGGAACTGCGCACTTACACCAGACACCGACAGAACCTGATCCGTCAGGCCAGCCGCTACCTCCAGCACATGCAGAAATCCATGGAACAGATGAACATAAAGCTGCACAAGGTAATTAGGGATCTTGCAGGAAAAACAGGCATGTCCATTGTTAGCGCAATCCTTGACGGGGAAAGAGACACGGAAATATTGGCGGAGCTCAGAGACAGGTGCGTCAGGGCGAGCAAGGAGACCATAATGAAATCCCTGGAAGGGACATGGCGGGAAGAATACCTGTTTACACTTCAACAGGCCTACGATTCCTTCCATTTCGTGCACGCACAAATGCAGCAGTGCGATGAAAATATAGAAAAGGCACTTAAAAAAAGGGAAACGATCGAGGTTCCCGGCGAGGATAAAGACCCCGTTAACAAAAAGAAAAAAACGAAAAACAAGAACACCCCAAAATTTGATGTCGACAGTTACCTAAAAACACAATTGGGTGTGGACATTACCCAAATAGACGGTATAGATAGCCTGAGTGGACTGAACATCCTTGGGGAAATGGGAAGTGATTTCAGTAAATGGCCTACAAGGAAACAGTTCCTATCATGGCTGAACCTTGTCCCCAACAACAAACAATCAGGAGGAAAGCTGATTAGCAGCCACCTGATGAACAAAAAGAATACCGCCGGGCACATATTCCGGAAATGTGGCAGCTGCCTTTGGAAAAGCAAAGGGCCTTTGGGTGATTATTACCGAATCCAAAGGGCTAAAAATGGCGGTAAGGCGGCCGCGATTGCAACTGGGAACAAACTGGCATCCATAGTCTACACCATGGTAACACACCAGGTTGAATACGATGAATCCATTTTAGTAAAAATGAAAAGGCACAGTCAGCAAAAGAGGCTCGACAACTTGCAGAAAAAGGTTGCCCACATACAAAAGGAACTCGAAGAAGCAGCTTGATATTCAAATATTTAAGAAGGAGTTATATAGAAGTCTTTTGATGGGTGTATTTTACGAGTTTACCTTTGCGCAGATATTGATTGATTATTTATCTCAATTTTAGCGGACTTAATTCACGATTTTGGCTAGGGAATGAAGCGTCCCGTTCCAGCGCAGCGGATCGGGTAAACGTAATGGAAAGTCAAAATTTGGGATTGTGTCCAAGACCTTTTTAGGTAAGCTCTTTTCTCGGAATGTAGCTTTTCGCGAAATGCAGGGGAATGTGCTTACTGGATTATGAAAACAAATTATCCTTATTTAGTAGGGTTTAAAGCGGACTTGACTTTAAAGATATAGATTGGGAATGAAGCGATTCTGCCATTTTTATGGCAGGTTCAGCGCAATGGAAATCGGAAGATTTGAAGTTGTGTCCAAGACCTTTATAATGAAGCGTATTTACCGAAATGAAGCTTTTTGCGGAATGCAGGGGAATGGGCTGAATGGCAATATTAATGTCGATTCAATTCATCATCAATATTTTGGTTTCCATTTCCAATTACATTTAGGTGCAAACAATTCTGGATTGAAATAGATTTCGCTAATTAAATCAAGAAACTTATTACTTCTCAAAAGTCCACCGCAATGTTCTGGTTCAGTGGCAATTGTGAAACCTTTTATGCGTTTAAAAATCCAGTTAATTAATGGATTATCCTTGTTTAGCATTCTTCGTATTTCTTCTTCCTGTAAGTAGGTAAATTCAAATGAACCATCACTTAAGCCATTCTTTACTGAAAAGAAGTCCAAATCAATATCAAAAAATACAGATGTTTCTGAAGAATTCAATAGTGCATCTTGTAAGGCTTCATACGTTTTGAATTTTTTGATTGCGTGGCTGTTTTCATAGGTATCAATCAGTTCTTCATCTTTCCAAGTGTTCTGACCAAGCTCTTGTCTACAATGCACATAAATATCCCCAATCAAATTGAGATAGGCTGCACTTAAAATATGGCCATCATTAAGACCATTGAGTTTTGCCCACGAAAACAAAGATACTTCCGCATCACTTTCTAAATCCAAATTATCTAACCATTTCCTTTCTGTTTCACAGGGATAGCATAAATCTTGGTGCCAATCTAATGAAATTAGACAAGGCGGATTATTACCTTCGTTTTTCCGTACCCATTTATTCCAGTAGAAGAATGCATACCGATGTTCTTGAAATACTGCAAGTTCAATTACTTCAGTTTCATTTGCTGGATGTGATAATATCTCACGTAAAGCCCCTGGTGGTTCAATATGGTATGGGTTTCTAAATTCAATCATTTTAGTTTTAACTCTTTTTCTTTTTTTCATATTTATAACATTTCCACCGCCTTATACCAATAATAAAATATGGACTTATCCGGCTGGCGTTTCAATTTATTCAGGTATGCCCAATCTGCTTTTTCAATAGTAAGCTCGCTTATATCTTGTCCCTCATAATATTCAATTTCTATAATTTTTGGTTGCAATAGGATTGCATTCAAGTAAGCAACTCTGGCCGAAGCTGCCATTGCTTCTTCTATCCTAAAATGTCCCGTCATTAGAAATGCACTACCAAAACTGCGAATACCACGGTTTAAATCTTCAAATTTCTTTTTTGTTTCAGCGGTGGAATTTCGTTCCCTTTTTGAAATTATAGTGCAAGTGTTTATGGAATCCCACAGTACCTCTGTTTCTGTAAGATTTCTTTTGTTGAAATTTTCATCAGAACTTCTATAGGATAGTTCAGCTTTCGCGAAAGCGGAAAAGCTTTTCTTCACTATGTTTATATCGGTAATGTTTTCAAATAGTTTACCTAAATCAAACAACTGCTTGCAGATTTCCATTGCAAAAAGCTGGTCTTGTTTGTAATATGGAATACCAATGGTCTCTGGTGCAAAAGCAGTAAGCTTATCGCCACAGATGGAATTTACCGAAGGTGTGGTAATTGATATTATAGGCTCATTAACCGATAGCCAAGGAATTTCAATGGAAGATTCTATGAGCTCTGGATAATGCGGGCTGTCAAAAAGAATATCCAACAGAATGGTTCCTGGAACGTTTGGGTTGTAAACCGAATCAAATTCAAAAGTATAATGTGCCTTTGGCACGCCTTCTTTGTAGCTTCTGCGTTCATTCAAAGTGTGGCTTTTAAAATGTGAGTTGGCAACAACTGTATCAAGGATTTTTTCCAATGCGTCACGTTTTAGACTTGAAATGATGTCGATATCTATTGAAAACCGATTGCCTTCTTCAAGTAAAAGCACGAGTGAAGTGCCGCCTTTAAAGACAAAATTAAGTCCTTCTATTTTTAGATGTTCTAATAAAGAAAATGCGTGAACCATTTTTTCCAAAATGGTCACATTAATGCCTTTGTGTTCTTTTTTTGCTCGGAAAATATCCAGCCACTCTTTTGTGAAGCTTTTGTTTTCAATCATTGATTACGTCCTCTAAAATATTTGGTATGTGGTTATTCATAAATTGCTTGATTTCCTGTTCTTTCTTTCGTCTTTTCGCATAGCTAAAGAGCTTTGTGAAATTAATACTGTATCGCTCAAGTATCTTTTCATAAATATTTATGAGTTCAGAGCCTTGGTAAAAATGGTACAGGTTTTCATCGGCAAACAAGTCCACCATTATTTTTTCAAGCGTGGCGACTGGAACTACATTTTTTTTATCTTTCAATTTACTTATCGGTGCTCTGGTAACGAGACGTTTTATGACCACGGGGACAGCACTCTCAGAAATGTAGAACTCAATTTCCTTGTCATCGGGATTTAAGAAAAAATCCATTTTCAAGGAATCATTTAGATAATAGTATAGTGATTCGGTGAATTCCTTTTCCACTTCCACCACAATCATTTGATTGGATACCTGATGCTGTGTAAATTCATTGAGCCATTGGTTTTCCCATATTGCATATTGGATTTCCTTAAACCGTTCATTGGTCTTACTTGCTATTTTTAGAACGCTATCAGACAGTACTGGTCTATACTTGGGTTTATAGGATATGATATACAACCCACGACCAATAGTTTTGATGATGTCCTTTTTCTTCAGGTCATAAATTCGCCAACTAAAGGTGCTTTCCTTCAAATCCGGTTCAAAGTCCAAATAGAACTGAAATAGTTCGTCCCTATCAAACGAACTACGTCCTTTAAATGCTTCTATAAGCTTATTTTCTACAATCTTTGGCATAATATCTATATCAAAACTTTGCCAAAAGTACAAAAAAGTGGCGAATATTTGAAAACTAATTATCGCCACTATGTCAATAAAGTGGTAAATATTTGAAGCGAGCTATTATTGAAAAAGAAAAAAATCCAGTTTAAGGTACTGGATGAACCTTTTGGCTTTAGGCCATTTCATAAATTTCATCAAACAATTTCTTGTCCAATCGTTCTTGTTGGCCAAAGCTTTTCTTTAATACATTATGAAGTACTGAATTAAACGCATTATAGCCCAGCCAAAGATTAGGTTCTTCATTGAGTAACAAGGCTTCATAGTTCAAGATTTCGATGACCTCACGAGACTTTTTCGACGGGTCGCTATTCTTATCGCTACATTCATATTTGAAGAGTTTCGTTTTATCAAGAATTGCTTTTACAAATTCCTGTGTATCGATAAGTTTAAACTCTTTCATCTTATCGAATTTCTTGGTTATCGTATAGAATTCATTGTCCAGAAACTTATCGAACAGGTTGTTCAATCTCGGCATAATAAGGTGTGTATTGTTCTTACTGTGTTTTATGGAAAACTCGATTTCTGCTTGTGAAACGTGCAGACCGTTTGAGCACACTTCTCTATAAAACCCGAAGTGTCCAGAGGTCTTTTCGCTACCGTCATAAGAGTTCTTAAATCGAAGCATTGGCAGTATCACGTCCTTATCGTTCTTGACGGCAAACTGGCTTTTGTCGTCGATAATAAAGTCAGTAATGAACGACCTGTCATTTTTGTTGATGGTGCGTTTATGGAAGTTCAATTGTGCATCGGTCAACATTTCTTCAGCTTTCTTGAAGAAAAGTTGATTTGGAATGTGGCCATAGCTGTTCGAGACAACATTGACGATTTTGCCATTAGAGATGATGACATTTTCAAGCCCTCGTCGGGATTCCATCTGGGTCAGAGTCTTTAAGGATTTCATTTCTGATGGAACAAAGATTTCATCCTGTTGCAAATTTTGTAAATACATAGCTTTTGAATTTAGATTAAACAATATTTGAGCAGTACCCAAACGGAAGCTAAAATCTCAGCTCAAAAGGAAACGGAATAAATAAGCGATGGCGGAAGGAATGGCTTTATGCCGTAGTAACCTCCAAAACAAGGATTTGGGTCATAAAATTCAATAACTTTACATATGGGCTTCGGGTAGTCAAGACCTAAAAGAAATTGGTGTTTTCAAACCCTTGCCGTAGTCTGGTCCCTCCCGTTGTAGGTTTTTCATTGGTGATGCCCAGCAATCCCTTATAGAAGATTACAGAACGTAAAAATGGGCGGACCCGAGGCTCTTTTGTTTAACCTAAAAACAGTTCTGAAATGAAAAAGACAAAAAAAGAAGTGGTCGAAATGGCCATGATGAACCCAAATGCAGCGGGCATCGACATCGGTAGCACGGAACATTGGGTGGCAGTCCCGGAAGATAGGGACGCTGAAAGAGTAAGGCGTTTCACAGCCTTCACTTGTGACCTGCACCAAATAGCGAGATGGCTTAAAAAATGTGGCATTACAACTATCGCCATGGAATCAACGGGCATTTATTGGCTCAATCTTT
This sequence comes from Cellulophaga sp. Hel_I_12, assembly GCF_000799565.1. Lineage (NCBI taxonomy): Bacteria > Pseudomonadati > Bacteroidota > Flavobacteriia > Flavobacteriales > Flavobacteriaceae > Cellulophaga > Cellulophaga sp. Hel_I_12. The sequence goes on along the minus strand of NZ_JUHB01000001.1, from coordinate 3,065,743 downwards.
TCCTCCTTTTGGAAGACTACGGTTTCGAGGTATTTCTGGTAAACGCACGAAATGTCAAGAACGTAAGTGGCAGGAAAACGGACATGAGCGATGCGGAATGGATACAGAAGCTTCATAGCTGTGGGCTTTTGTCGAACAGTTTCCAGCCGGACAACTATACCCGGGAACTGCGCACTTACACCAGACACCGACAGAACCTGATCCGTCAGGCCAGCCGCTACCTCCAGCACATGCAGAAATCCATGGAACAGATGAACATAAAGCTGCACAAGGTAATTAGGGATCTTGCAGGAAAAACAGGCATGTCCATTGTTAGCGCAATCCTTGACGGGGAAAGAGACACGGAAATATTGGCGGAGCTCAGAGACAGGTGCGTCAGGGCGAGCAAGGAGACCATAATGAAATCCCTGGAAGGGACATGGCGGGAAGAATACCTGTTTACACTTCAACAGGCCTACGATTCCTTCCATTTCGTGCACGCACAAATGCAGCAGTGCGATGAAAATATAGAAAAGGCACTTAAAAAAAGGGAAACGATCGAGGTTCCCGGCGAGGATAAAGACCCCGTTAACAAAAAGAAAAAAACGAAAAACAAGAACACCCCAAAATTTGATGTCGACAGTTACCTAAAAACACAATTGGGTGTGGACATTACCCAAATAGACGGTATAGATAGCCTGAGTGGACTGAACATCCTTGGGGAAATGGGAAGTGATTTCAGTAAATGGCCTACAAGGAAACAGTTCCTATCATGGCTGAACCTTGTCCCCAACAACAAACAATCAGGAGGAAAGCTGATTAGCAGCCACCTGATGAACAAAAAGAATACCGCCGGGCACATATTCCGGAAATGTGGCAGCTGCCTTTGGAAAAGCAAAGGGCCTTTGGGTGATTATTACCGAATCCAAAGGGCTAAAAATGGCGGTAAGGCGGCCGCGATTGCAACTGGGAACAAACTGGCATCCATAGTCTACACCATGGTAACACACCAGGTTGAATACGATGAATCCATTTTAGTAAAAATGAAAAGGCACAGTCAGCAAAAGAGGCTCGACAACTTGCAGAAAAAGGTTGCCCACATACAAAAGGAACTCGAAGAAGCAGCTTGATATTCAAATATTTAAGAAGGAGTTATATAGAAGTCTTTTGATGGAAGTATTTTACGAGTTTAAATTGCGGTTATATTGTATGATAATAAACTCCCCCTTACGAAGTAATAAGGTTGCTATTTAGCAGAATTTATTATTTTACCAGAAAATTAATAGGGTTTAATAACAAATAGAAATATTTGACATCAATACAAATGTTGCCCTGAAATTAGCAAAATGTTGTACCTATGTTGTACCTGACATTTTTTTCGACATTTTTTTAAATGGAAAAAGCCGAAGATTTCTCTTCGGCTTTTGTACGGGCGGGGAGACTCGAACTCCCACACCTCGCGGCATCAGATCCTAAGTCTGACGTGTCTACCAATTCCACCACGCCCGCATTTTAATATTTTAACACTTTATATTTCGCTATGTCCTAAGTCTAGCGTGTCTACCAATTCCACCACGCCTGCATTAGGTTTCCTTTATGAGCTTAAAAATATATTTTTCTTCCGCTAAAGGAGTGCAAATATAAAGTAAAAAATGAATTATGAAATACTAAGTTTAAAAAACTTCTTTTTTGTAATTTTGCCCCTACTTAAAAACACAGCATGAACCTCATTAAAAATTACATTTCAGAACATAAAAATCGTTTTATATCAGAACTAATTGAACTGCTAAAAATGCCTTCAGTAAGTGCCGATCCTGCATTTACCCAAGACGTTTTAGACACCGCTGAAGCTGTTGAAAAAGCCTTATTAGAGGCTGGCTGTGATACAGTAGAAATTTGTGAAACAGATGGATACCCTATTGTTTATGGTGAAAAAATTATAGATCCTGCATTACCCACGGTACTTGTTTACGGTCATTACGATGTGCAACCCGCAGATCCTGTTCATTTATGGACTTCGCCTCCTTTTGAACCTGTCATCAAAAAAACAGACAAACACCCTGACGGGGCTATTTATGCCCGTGGTGCTTGTGATGATAAAGGACAAATGTATATGCATGTCAAAGCCTTAGAGTTTATGGTGAAAACCAACCAACTGCCTTGCAATGTAAAATTTATGATTGAAGGCGAAGAAGAAGTTGGGAGTAGTAACCTAGCCATTTTTGTGGCCAATCACAAAGAAAAACTAGCTAATGATATTATTTTAATTTCTGATACCGGAATGATTGCCAACGATGTTCCCTCAATTACCACCGGACTTCGTGGATTAAGTTATGTTGAAGTGGAGGTTACGGGTCCAAACAGAGATTTACATTCTGGCTTGTACGGAGGGGCGGTGGCCAATCCGATCAATATTTTATCAAAAATGATCGCTAGTCTTCATGACGAAAACAATCATATCACAATACCTGGTTTTTATGATAACGTAGAAAATCTATCCAAAGAAGAGCGCGCCGAAATGGCAAAAGCCCCTTTTAGTTTAGAAAACTACAAGAAGGCTTTAGACATTGATGCTGTTTATGGCGAAGAAGGCTATACGACCAATGAACGAAATTCTATTAGACCAACTTTAGATGTGAATGGCATTTGGGGTGGGTACACGGGCGAAGGTGCTAAAACCGTTATTGCGAGTAAAGCATACGCAAAAATTTCGATGCGTTTAGTCCCGAATCAAGACTGGACAGCAATTACCGAATTATTCAAAACTCATTTTGAAAGTATTGCACCTAAAGGTGTACAAGTGTTGGTAAAACCACATCATGGCGGACAGGGTTATGTGACTCCCATTGATACCATTGGCTACCAAGCAGCTTCAAAAGCCTACGAAACTACTTTTGGAAAAAAACCAATTCCACAACGCAGCGGTGGCAGTATTCCTATTGTTGCCTTGTTTGAAAAAGAACTGAAAAGCAAAACTATTTTAATGGGCTTTGGCTTAGATAGCGATGCCATTCACTCCCCTAACGAGCATTTTGGCGTATGGAATTATTTAAAAGGAATAGAAACTATTCCTTATTTCTATCAGCATTTTACGGCATTAACTAAACAGCATGCCGCTGACTAATCAGCTCTTAAAATTGATAGTTTAAGTGAACGATTTAATTTTTGGGCGTTCCCTAGCGGGCGGGCTATCCGTTGCAAATCCTCACCACAAAAATGTGGCTGTGGGTTTTCCACTCCTATCCCTAACGCAAAACAAGCATCTTGCCTTGTTTCTTGTTTTTTTATTTAACAGAATAGTTGACAAACAAGGCTTTAATTCCACTTTTTCGTGTAATTTCAACCCTATAATTTAAAATAATGGATTCGAACATAAATTTAGCAGTACTTATTGACGGTGACAATATTCCATCGGCCTATGTAAAAGAAATGATGGAGGAGATTGCTAAATATGGCAACCCGACCATCAAAAGAATCTATGGAGATTGGACGAAGCCTAATTTATCAAAATGGAAAAATCTTTTGCTGGAAAATGCCATAACGCCTATTCAGCAATACGGCTATACCACTGGAAAAAATGCAACAGATTCTGCTATGATTATCGATGCCATGGATATTCTATATTCGGAGAAAGTAAACGGATTTTGTCTCGTTTCTAGTGATAGCGATTTTACGCGACTTGCTACACGCTTAAGAGAAGCGGGAATGAAGGTTATTGGTATCGGAGAGAAAAAAACACCTAGTCCGTTTATTGTGGCTTGCGATAAATTTATTTACATCGAAATTCTAAAGTCAAAAACAAGCAGCACTGAAAATGAAACTGAAAAAAGCGATAGTAAAGATACCATCGATACGATTACCAAAAAAGACATTCAATTTATAAAAACAACTATTACCGATGTTTCTGACGACGATGGTTGGGCTTTTCTTGGTGATGTGGGGAGTCTTTTGCAAAAAAAACAACCCAATTTTGATTCTAGAAACTATGGCTTCGACAAACTAACTCCGCTGATTAAATCAATTGATATATTTGAATTAGAACAGCGTGAAAACCCAAAAAGCCGACATAAATTAATCTTTGTGCGCGTGAAGCAGAAAAATAATCCGAAAGGGAAGAAGAGTTAATTAAAAATGTAAAGTTGAAAGGTGAAAAGGTGAAAAGAGTTTCTCGTTTCGCGTTTAAGGTTTCAGGTTCAAAAAAATCGTTGACGATTGTTCATTGAAGGCTGATATTGAAAAGAGTAATCAGTGTTCTGTGTTCTGTGTTCTGTGTTCTGTGTTCTGTGTTCAAAAATATAAATTTGACATTTAAACTTATAATTTTTTGAACTTGCACTTGAACTTTCTTAGAGCTTCTTCACATACTTGGTAATAATCACAATCTGCTGCCCATCTACTTTACCTTCAATATAATCAGCGTTTTCGTGATCTAAGGATATTCTACGAACGGCAGTACCTTGTTTGGCCACCATACTAGAACCTTTTACTTTTAAATCTTTCACTAAAACCACGCTATCGCCGTTTTCTAAAATAACGCCATTAACATCTCTATGGGTGATTTTATCGGCTTCTGCCAAGCCTTCGCCTGTAGCTTTTGCCCAGGTAAGTACTTCATCTTCTAAATAGAGCATATCGAGCAAATCTTTAGGCCACCCTTCTGCTTTTAGTCGAGAAAGCATCCGCCAAGCAATTACTTTTACAGAATCAAACTCACTCCACATACTGTCATTTAAGCATCGCCAATGATTTGCATCGGTAGTATCCGAGTTTTCTATCTGGTCGATGCAGGTACTACAGGCTAAAAGACTCCCATCAATACCACCAACAGAAACTGGCGGCACTTCATACACTTTTAAGTCATTCGTTCCAGTACATAATTCGCAAGTATTGTTGCTTCTCTCTTTTAGTTCTTGTAGTACACTCATGCTTTATTTTTGAATGGTGTAAACTTAAAACATTCTATTAGAAATAATACCTCATTTCAAATCCAATTGAATAAAAATTTACTCTACACTTGTAGAATTAAAATATTTACTCTATGTTTGTAGAACAAATAATTTCGTTCAAATATTTCTTACTTTAAAAATATAGCTCGAAATTATTTGCTTTGCCTCACCCAAGATTGGAAAGAACCAATCTTGACCTCCCCAAAGGAGAGGTAAGCATATAAATTGATTATAAAACATAGCAGACATGCAACTATCAAAATCAGAAGAAGAACTAATGAATGTTTTATGGAAGCAAAAAAAGGCTTTTATGAAAGACCTGCTCGATGCTTACGATGATCCTAAACCGGCCACGACAACCATTGCCACCTTATTAAAACGTATGACGGACAAGGGTTTTGTAGCCTATCATAATTTAGGAAGGTCACGGGAATACTATCCTTTGGTAAAAAAGAAAGATTATTTCTCAAAGCACGTCAACGGATTGATCAAAAACTTTTTTAATGACAGCGCTAGTCAGTTTGCTTCGTTTTTTACCCAAGAAACAGCTTTGACCAAAGAGGAGTTAGAAGATTTGAAAGCTTTAATAGAAAAAGAAATTAAAAACAGATAGTTATGCTGATCTATATTGTAAAAGTCACCACCTGTTTGGCAATTTTCTACGCATTTTACAAACTGCTTTTAGAACGAGAAAGCATGCACAGCTTTAAACGCTTTTATCTATTAGCGGCCGTAGGTTCCGCTTTTGTAATCCCAGCATTGATCTTTACGGAATATGTATATGTAACACCTGAACCTACTTTTGAGCATATGCCGCTTGATTTTCAATTAGAAGAATTTCAAACGACAGCCATTTCCAAGCGTACCGGTTATTTAAGTACTATTCTATGGAGTGTTTATGCACTTGGCGTCTTAGTTTTTGGATTCAAATTTGTTCAAAACCTTTTTATCATCAGCAATAGAATTAAAAAAAACACGAAGATTAAAGAACAAACTATTATTCATGTGCTATTAAAAGAACAACTAGCACCACACACCTTCTTTAATTTCATTTTTTTTAACCAACAAAAGTTTACTGCGAATGAAATCCCGACAGCCGTAGTACTCCATGAAAAAACACACGCCCATCAAAAACATAGTATTGATGTGCTTTTGATGGAGCTAGTACAGGTCTTCTTCTGGTTCAATCCTTTTGTTTATCTCTTTAAAAACGTAATCAAACTAAATCACGAATTTTTAGCAGACCAGGCGGTGATGCAAAAAGGAATAGAAATTACCACGTATCAAAAAATTTTATTGGCATTCTCATCAAATGCGGCAAGCCCAGAAACGGCATTAACGAATGCCATCAATTATTCATCCATCAAAAAACGATTTACAGTCATGAAAAAAAACACCTCAAAAAAAGCCGTATGGCTTCGTAGTTTATTGGTTTTACCCTTATTTGCATTGGTCCTTTACAGTTTTAGTGCAACTAAAGTATTGGAAGTCAGGAAATCTGAAGAAAGTGCTAATTCATTACAATTTATTGAATCCGAATTTACACTGCAAGATTCTGAAGAAATCAACTATACTGATTTTGAACAACAAAAAAATGATACTATACGCTATATATATATTACAAAACCAAATGCTCCTACAGCACAAGATGTAGAGAAATGGAAAAAAGAAACAGAATTTGCCATTTGGGTGGATGGAAAACCTGTTAAAAACAGAGAACTGAATAATTACAATGTAGATGATTTTAAACATTATTCATCAAGTTTTGCATATCAAAACGTCCGTAGCAAAAGTTACCCACAACCCTATCAAGTGAGCTTGTATACTAAAATTGGGTTTCAAAAGCAGTTTACGGTCAACGACAGGAAAATAAATATACTGATTAATAGAAATGGTAAATTATTGGTTCAAAATGAACTAGTGGCTATTGAGGAATTAAAAATCTATTTATCTAAAATAAATACTGATTTGAACAAAGAAGAACGTTCACAATTAGTTAGTGCCCAAATTCATGTAAAAAATGAGACACCAAAACAAGTAATAAAAGAAGTGAATACCCTTTTAGAAGCATACGGTTGCGCAACGATTAATATTGTTGGTCCAAGTGAGTTTCAAGACGGCGCAACAAAAAAACAAATTTCAGAATACAATGCGATAGCTTCTAAATACAGCGACTTAAATATGTCTATGCCGATTAAAAAATCAGAAATAGATCGAATGGAATATCTGTATAATTTAATGACAGATAAACAAAAGAAAAGTGTGACTAACTATCCTGAATTACCGCCTATGCCTCCTGCTCCACCTAAAGTTAAAAAAAGAGAAACTAGTAACATTCCGCCGCCACCGCCACCTTTTCACAAAGGAGAAGTATCTAAAAGTTTAGAGAGTGCCTACAATAGCTGGGTGAAAACGCTTAAAAATGCTGATGGATCGTACAACATCATTACGAAGGAAGAATACCGCTATTTCAGTAGTATTTATGAAAATATGACCAATGAACAGAAAAAAAATGCTGAGATAATACCGCCGCCGCCTCCTCCTACCCCACCTAAAGTTAAAAAAGGAGAAACTAGTAACATTCCTCCACCACCAGCACCCGAAAACAATGCACAAGAAAAAGAAAAAAGTGGTTATGTTATGATTAATAATGAAAAACACTTTTACAACAAACAAAACGGACAAACAAATTATTACAATAAGTATGGGCAAACCGTTGATAAAGATGGGAAAATTATCCCGTCTGCTTATGTAAAAAAGGGAGAAGAATCAAGTATTCCTCCACCGCCGCCGCCTCCAGCATCACCATTAGATCACCTCATTGATATGGCTAAAAAAGACGCTACCTTTTATTATGAAGATAAAGAAATCAGTTCCGATAAAGCTATAGAATTGCTAAAAAAGAATAAAAACTTGAATATAGATTCTAAAGGTTTTAATAGTGATAAACCCATAGTTTTAATTTCTAAAAATCCAATTAAAACTAAAAACTGAATTTCATTAAAAAAATTATTCCTAAGCCTTCAAATTGAAGGCTTTTTTTGTAACAAAAACTTCAAAATTACGTTCTACAAGTAATTTTAAAAGTCTTTAACACACGAGAATGTGAATTATTAGTACTTTTAAACCCATCATCAATCAATCAACCTGCCCCTGGTAGGTAAAAATCAAATCATTATGTTACAAAAGTTCTTTATTTTATGCTCTGGCGCAGACGCCAAAATTTTACAAGAATGCTCTCAAAGGGAGCGCAACAAATACGCAGGTATTGGAGCTACCGTGTTTTTTACTGCTGTTATGGCATTTATTGCCAGTAGTTATGCACTTTTTACTGTTTTTGACAACCTATATACCGCTGTTTTCTTTGGATTCATTTGGGGCTTATTAATCTTTAATTTAGACCGCTTTATTGTATCCACCATTAAAAAAAGAGACAAATTCAGTAGTGAGCTTATCCAAGCTACCCCTCGAATTATTCTAGCCATCATTATCGCAATTGTGATTTCTAAACCTTTGGAAATGAAAATTTTTGAAAAGGAAATCAATCAAGTATTATTAGAACAGAAGAATGAATTAACGCTAGCCAATAAAGACCAGATTGCATTACAATACAATCCTGCCATTGAAACCTTACATCAAGATATTGCAGCCTTAAAGTCCGAAGTTGTAGCGAAAGAAGCGGAAACAAATGCACTTTACGATACCTATATTTCAGAAGCTGAAGGCACTGCTGGCACCAAGCTTTTGGGCAAAGGTCCTGTGTATAAAGAAAAGCGCGACAAACACGACGCTGCCTTAAGTGAACTTGGACTACTTAAAGAAGCCAACGCAGCAAAAATCACAGCTTTAGAAAATCAAATAACGGCTTTGAATACGGAATACTCCCAATCTGTTACCAATTCGCAACCTATTATTGACGGTTTTGATGGTCTTATGGCAAGAATTACAGCTTTAAACAAATTACCCTGGCTACCCTCATTTTTTATCTTTCTACTCTTTTTAGCTATTGAAACGTCGCCTATTATTGCCAAATTATTAGCTCCAAAAGGCGAATATGACTATAAATTAGAAGAGGAAGAAAGCATTGTAAAATCATGGATTACTCAAAAAGTAAAACAACGTGAACTTCTCATGAGTACTGATGAGGCCTTAAATACAAAAATACATGCTGAAATTAGGGAGGAAGAAGCTGTTTACGCCTACAAAAAGAAAAAAACAGAGGAATTATTAAAACTGCAAGCTGAAGCATTTCATAGTTTGCAAGTGAAAAATCTTTGAATATCGCTATCCGCTTGACGCAAAGCGCATAGCGCATAGCGCAAAAAATTCTAGATTACTTGAACTTTTTTATGTATCACTACTTGATCGGATTGCATATAGCGCTAGGCGTTTTGCGCAAAGCGCAAAGTTAATTCCCCCAAATACGACTCCAAAGTGCGCTTAGCAAATTTTTAGCATCAGCTACTGATCTTGGTGTTTCTAAAATTTCTAAATCGCCTTGCGCGTTGGTTAATTGATATTTGAATGCAAAGTCTTTTTCTTTGGGATCTAAACTCATTAATCCGAAACGTAAATCGTTAAAATACAGTTGGTTGTTTTGTTTAGAAATTACATACCAACCTTCAGCAATTTTTATTAATCGTTGAACTTTATCGTTATTTTTTAAACTACCCAATAATTCATGATTTTTAGGATAGCTTTCAAAACTGATGGGTTTTGAATCAAAAAAAGAATAGTTTGCCATTAAATAAGCATCCTCCGTAACGATATTGGCTTGCCATAAAATGCTATTGAAAGGTGCTGGTCGTGTATCAATTTTTGAATATTTTATCTGTTCTTTATCTAAAGCTTCCGTGAATTTTTTGTACGATATTCCTTTTAAGATAAGCGTAATCCCTAAATAACAAGAACTTACTATCAAGCCTAATCTGTTGAATTTTCTTCGTTTTTCGGATGTCCTTTTTTGAAAAAGCGTTAAAACTAAAAACACCAAAAATGGAAAGGTATACAAGGGATCAATCACAAATATATTTTGAAAAGCCAATCGCGTATCAAAGGGCCAAAAAAGCTGTGTTCCCCAAGTGGTAAACGCGTCTAAAATAGGATGTGTAAACAAGCCCCAGAAAAACAACCAAGACCATTCGCGCCAGGTCGCTTCTTTCTTCGGAAGTAGTGTATAGACCAACCACCCAAAAACAGGTGCAAAGAAGATCGCAAAGAAAATAGAATGACTAAAACCTCTATGTACTTCTATCGCGGTAACCGTATCGGTAAAATAACGTGCTATAATATCTAAATCCGGAATTGTCCCGGCGATGGCGCCAAATACCATCGCCTTATTACCCACTTTTTTTCCTAAAACTGCTTCGCCTACCGCAGCGCCAAGCACTATTTGTGTTAATGAATCCATAGGCCCCCTAGCCCCCAAAGGGGGAATTACTATTAAGTTCTTTAATTATATTTATTTTTTGCATGTGCTAGAATAGTGAATTTTAGGTTTGAAAAAGTTTCTGGTTTTTGGTTTGGGGTTTCAGATTTCTATTTTTTGAACTTGAAACCCTTGCACTGAACGAAGTCGAAGTGTGAACTCTTGCTTGAACTTTTTAGCTTTCACCATTAGACTTTCTACTTTTCGCCAGATTAGTCAACGATCTGCATCTTCTTCAACAGAAACGAAGCATTCATGTTTTGACATATTCCTTGTTTAAATTTATAGTCGAAATACAATTCATTATCGATGATTTCAGCATCAAAATAATAGTTTTTTACTTGCGATAAATCGGTTGCAGCTTCACACAAACTTAAATCGTGCGTGGCGATAATTCCCGTTGCTTTTGAAGCTATTAGTTTCTCTACAAATTTTCTAGAGCCAATAGCCTTATCGGTGCTGTTGGTGCCTTTTAAAATTTCATCTAAGACAATAAAATAGCGATCTGTTTTAATTTCATCTACAATAAACCGAAGTCGTTTTAATTCTGAGAAAAAGTACGATTCATCATCGGTTAACGAATCTGTAGTGCGCATACTGGTGATCAATTTAATGGGACTATAGTTCAGCTCTTTAGCACAAACAGGCAGACCTACGTTCGCCATCAAGATTTGCAAAGAAACCGTTCGCAAAAAAGTGCTTTTCCCCGCCATATTGGCTCCGGTAATGATAAAGAACTGCTCGTTGCCAATCTGAATATCATTTGAAACACTTTTCTTAGGGTCTAATAAAGGATGCCCAGCGCCTTTAGCATCTAATACCATAGTATCTTCCTGAATCGTTGGAAAAACATAGGTTGGATGGTTATAGGCGAAATTGGCTAAACTATTAAAGGCATCGAAAAAAGCAATGGTCGTAAACCAAGCTTCTACCTGATTGCCATAGGTTTCAATCCAATTTTCAATTTTATAAGATTGGTAGATATCCCAGAGGATAAAACCGTTTGCCAAAAACCCAAATAGCATATTATTACGCTGGTCTAGCGCTCCTAAAATTCGAGAAAACTCATGTAATATTTCTGATGTTTTTTTCTGATCTTGTAGTATCGTTTCCTTTTTACGTTTCAGTAAATCAGAGGTAAACTCCCTATTTTCTATGGCTGAAATCAATTTTTGATATTGGTAAAATGTGGTCTGAATTCTACCCGTATCCGAGGCTAGCTTATTGATCTTTTTAACATAAACACCAGTTATTCCTAAACCGAGAACAAGTACTAATATTAAGGTAAAAATAGATAAAGGCACAAAAAAATAACAGAGCAACATGATCACAGAAAATGCCGTAAATAGTAGAGGAAGCAGCTTTATTTTTTTAGGCAAAAAACGCTCGTATGCCTTCATCCAATCTAAGATAGCTTGATACGGTGTTTCGGTTTTTACCAACGAGGCTATTGCCGAGAATTCTTGTCGCCAGTCGGCCAAATGAGCCAGTTCTTGAATAGCCTCTTGCTTTTCTTGGATATTTTCAATAGCATTCTCTGTAAATAAATGGGCTAGTTTTTCACTTCCTTGTGGTAAAACCGTTCGGTTACAGTACTGGTAAAAAGAGCCTTTTCCAAACAAGTCTATATCTTGACTATAGTAATGTATGGGGTCTTTAAAATTGCTTCCATCTGGTAGGTCATGGAACTTTCTATCTAATACTTTTAATTCTGTCGTATTAATTTTTAAGAGCGCTAAAAGCTTATTTTTTTTATAGTTTAAATCGGTATGACGAGACACCAAAAACAGAAAAGCCATGATAAAAATAACGATAACCGCTAGAATTAAATTGGTGGCAGGACTCACAAAGTAGATCGCGACAGCAGCTAGAATAAAGACCACTAGGCGTAACATGCTCGAAACAAACAATTGTGATTTTACTTTCTTAAGTTGCTCCTGATATACTTCTATTTTCTTGGAATAGAATGAGGTTAATTCACACATTTAAAATCTGACTAAAATAAGCCGCAAAGATAAGGAAAAAATGAGGCGCTACCCGCCCCTTTAAAAGAGGGTAGTTATATGAAGAAAACATGGAAACCTTTTGTTCCACATATCACAACTCCGAAAGTTCTTGTTGTTGTTTTTTAGTCAGTTTTTCGACTACTAAAGTATACGAATGGTCTGTGAGTTCTGCGATTAATTTTGAAGGTAAATCGTTTAGGAATAAAGTATTCCAATGTATTTTACTCATGTGATACCCTTCAATTATTTTTCCTTCATGCCTTTCCCGAAGTTCACTAGCACGTTCTGGATCGCATTTTAAATTTACCTGGGAGGGTTTTCGTTCCAGAGCACACAAGGCAAACATTTTACCCATCACTTTAAAGACCAAGGTATTGGCATCAAAGGGAAATTCTTCTGTAACGCCTTTCTTTTCAATACAGTACCATCTAAATTCTTCGATATTCATAGGCAAGGTTTTAAATTCCTGTAGCATCATACACCAGCACTTTTTCCCAAAGTTGGCTTGCTTCTTCAATAAATAATACATGTGGAGGCTCCTTTTGATAGGCTTCTTGTGCTTCCGCAGATTCAAACGTTACGACAAGCGCATAGGTAAAAGATCCATCAACCACATCCCTACTAGCTTTTGGTGGTTTTCCAATAAATTTTGTTTTAGCAAATTTAGACGTATCCAAAAATTTCTGGAGTGCTACTTCAAACGCCTTGCAGTCTTGTGAATTATCCGGATTTTTCAACCAAAAATATACCGTATGCGCAAAATTTGAATCAAAGGTTTTTATAGTATTTTCTGTTTGTCCAAAAGTATTTAGGCTAAATAACAAGAGTACACTTAGCTTGACAATTGGTTTTATTATTCTTTGGGAATTCATAAATGAGAAGTTTGTAAGAGTTTTAGGGTGCTTTTATTAAACCTGTTTAGGGCTCATTGGTACTGACTTACTAGTTCAGGTTTATTTTTCTAAAAACCGATTTAATTTAGTTTTATGCTCTTTTAACTCGGTTTTTGAATGCCCATTTAGGGCTGTGTAATCTAGTTTCCAGCCAATTGTCTCGACGATCGACTCAATAAGCAAAATAGCTTCTAATGCCTCATTTTTTGCTGTTTGCATTAAGCCACTTTCCGGAATTTTTTCTCGAATATGTTGCTTTGCTTCCTGATTCAAAAGGGTTAAATCATTGGGTGTAAAAGCATTGAACATGCCGTTTTTGATATCATAAAAATCTAGTTCTGGTTCAATAGAAAGTATTTCAGGTTCTGGAAAACTAGTTAAAATAATTTTCTTGCTAGTTGTATCTGCACTTAAAATTAATTTTTTTAAATCGTATCCAATTTGCGCTTTCGCATTAATCACAATCAAGGCCTTTTTTTTACTACTGACCAAGCTTAGAAACCGTTCTTTGGTATTTTCATAACGATAAATTTCAGCAAAATCGCCCTCTACGGCAATGAGCTTGCACACACTCTTTATTTTTTCTAATAATACGTGCGATTGTACTTCTGTGAGCTCTCTACTCTGCTTTTTACGAAACAAAGAATAGATCCAGTAGGTGATAATTATCCCTAAAATTAAACCTAAAAAAGTATCAAATATTGAATCCATAAACTTATTTGCCCCCAATACTTCGGCTACGCTCCGTACAAGCGGGGTAATTTAAAAACTAAACTATGCTAAAGTATAGAAAAACACCTATAATTTACGAAAATATGCTGCATCTTTTGGAATAAGCCTAAACTTCTTCTAGTTTATACAACACTGGTCGGCTTGGGCTGGCATCGTTTTCAAAGGGTGCAACTTGAAGGTTCAGAAAATACAAACCATCTTTAATGCTATTATCCACAAAAATAAACTCGGTAATGGTCGCTTGTTTTCGTACTTCGCCTTGGGTATTCCAAAAGGCATTATGCGCTAGTAATTCACCGTGGTCCTTTTCTTTGTCTATAGAAGGTAGGTCAATTAATACATGCTCCACCCCTATTTCTACAAGGTAAAGAGCTGCTTCTTCAAGCAAATAAGGCGGATTTGTATTTGAGTATTGCTTGTGTAATTTATCTTTGATATTGGGTATTGTTCTGATGACTACTGCTTTACAATTCGCTTCTTTTAATGCATATTGCAACTGCTTTTTGGAAATCACAAAATCATCTTTTTGCTTCTCTGGCGCTATGGTAATTACTTTTGCCAAAAAGAAAAACCGCTTTAAGTTTTGATTAATCGAATGAAAATCTTCAGTAATATGCCCAACACATTCGGTATGCGTGCCGTGCGCATGCGGATTAAAGTAAATATCATTGAAATTGGTCGACGCGCCTTCACTCACCTTACCTACAAAATCACCTTCGCGATGCGGCTCAATTTTTGGCGCATCTACATACCAGGCATTGACATTTGAAGCATTCCCATGAAGTGGAATAGAAATATCTAAGGGTTTAGACAAATCAATGGCATAGCTTTGCTTTTTATGTTTTATGGTCGCTTTCAAAAGGCTAAAATTAGTTAGGACAAGTTAATCATAAATAAATTTGCTGCAATCCCATCGGCTAAAAACTTTCCTTTTTTGGTAGTCATAAGCGTATTGTTTTCTAGTACTAACAAATGTTCTTGAATATAATTTTCTGATTGCTGTAAAAGATATTCATAGTAGTTTTTTCCAAATTCGTTTTGAACTCTTTCTAAAGATACGCCCCAGATGGTTCGTAAACCTGTCATGACATATTCATTATAACGATCGGTTTTTGAAAGGGTTTCTTCTTCCATCGGAAGCTCTAAATTGTGCAATGCTTTTACGTATTTTGCATTATTATTAATATTCCAAGATCTCCGGATTCCGTCGTAAGAATGTGCCGAAGGCCCAATACCGATATACTTTTTCCCTAACCAATACGCCGTATTGTTTTTTGAAAAATAATTAGGTTTCCCAAAATTTGACGTTTCGTAATTTACGAATCCGTTAGCCTCCATTTTTTCTAGAAGTATATTAAAATGCTCCTGAGCTACCTCATCATCAACAGGTGTAATCAATCCTTTTTTTATAAAACTAGCCAATGCCGTTTTTGGCTCTACTGTTAAAGCATAACTCGAAATATGCGGAATTTTAAACGATAAGGCTTTGTCAATATTCTCTTCCCAACGTTCTGCACTCATATCGGGCATTCCGTAAATAAGATCTATCGAAATATTATCAAAATACTGAGTTGCTAAGCGTAAGGATGCTTCGGCTTCTTTTGAATTATGCGCTCGGTTCATTAATTTTAAATCTTCATCAAAAAAAGACTGAATTCCGATACTTAAGCGATTCACAGGGCTTTTTGCCAGTTCCAAAATTTTAGCCTCTGACAAATCATCAGGATTAGCTTCTATGGTAATTTCTGGTTGCTCAATTACCTTATGATTGGCATAAACAGCAGCAATAATAGCCTCAATTTCTTCTATGTTTAAAACCGATGGGGTACCACCTCCGAAATAAATCGTGGCTACAGGGGTATGTTCAAATTCGTTTTTTCGCAACTCCAATTCTTTCTGCAATGCCAAAATCATTACCTCTTTTTTTTCCAAATTGGTAGAAAAATGAAAATCGCAATAATGACAAGCCTGCTTGCAAAAGGGGATGTGGATGTAGATGCCGCCAGCCCCCCCCGCCCCCAAAGGGGGAGCTTTAATCTCTTTCTTCGAAAGTTTCTCAATCATGGTTTAAAGTTTATTTTCTTTTGAGTCAGCAGAAGAATTTCACCCTTTGGACGCTATGGGGCTGTTTTTCCTCAAATTAACAGTCGTTGTTCCTCCCCTTGGGGGCTAGGGGCCTTTTATTCTTTACTTATTTAATTTTTTAGGATTCTGTTTGATGTAGGCACTCCAACCCGTATAGTTGGCACCCACTTCTACCTTACCTTCGTTGTAGAAATGACAAACGGCTGCGGCAAGTCCGTCGGTACTGTCCAGATTTTTAGGTAAGGTTTTTAATCCTAATAAGCCTTGTAACATTTTAGCCACTTGTTCCTTACTGGCATTACCATTCCCAGTAATCGCCATTTTTATTTTTTTGGGAAGGTATTCTGTTATCGGAATTTCTCGTGATAAGCCTGCTGCCATGGCCACACCTTGTGCTCGGCCTAATTTTAACATAGACTGCACGTTTTTTCCAAAGAATGGGGCTTCAATGGCTATTTCATCAGGGTGATAGGTGTCGATGAGCTCTATAGTACGCTCAAAAATTAATTTTAATTTTACATAATGGTCATCATACTTCGTCAATAAAAGTTCATTCATTTGAAGAAACTCCATTTTTTTATTCACTACCTTAATCAAACCAAAACCCATAATGGTGGTACCTGGATCTATTCCTAAAATAATTTTTTCGTTGGCCAAAAGCGTTTTATTTGGTATTTAATACTATAGGGATTCTAAACTTTGCACGTACAGGAATACCTCTTTTTAGCGCTGGTGTTGCTTGGGGTAGGGTTAGTAAACATTGTGTGATTACCGCATCAAACTCAGGAATTTGTTCGTCAACAATAGCATTATGTTCGATATCTAAAACAGCTATGGTTCCCGTTTTGTCCATTAAAAAATCGACATAAAGGGTATCGACCATCTCTTCTTTCAATATAAATTCAAAATCTTCTAGGGATCGCTTAAAATGAAGCAGCAGGGTGTCAACAAAGCACTGTTTATTGGCTTCTTTTGCTTTGGTTTCATCACAATTCTCAAAAAGAGGAAACTGATCCACATCATTGAAATCGATGTTTTTCATTTCTTTTGCTACCAAGGCTTGTGTTTTTACTTCTCTTGAAGTAAATAAATCACAGGAAGAAAAGAGAAAAAATCCGCATAAAAATAATACACTCCGCATGTGCCTTAAAAATCTTTGCCGAAAATTACGATTTTTTTATCGTTTTACTCAGAAGCCGTATGTATTTCCTCTTTAAGTTCTGATATTCGGCGTTGTGCAAATTCTATAAAATAAGCTCTTTGCCCTTTATAGTTTTCTAAAAGCTGTTCGTAATAGCTTAATTTCACTTTTGGATCTTTATAATAGCGATCGGCCACAAAACAAACTTGATAAAAATAAATAACATTTGAAGGGTCTTCCTCGTGGGCCAATTTGTAATACTTCAGGGCGTTTTTAAAATCTTTTTTTTCGCTATAAATCCGTGCTAAAGCTTGGTATTCTTTGTCAAACAATACCACTTGTACATCTATCGCCTCTTGAAAGTACACTGCGGCACTATCGAGTTGCTTTTCTTCCCAAAACACATTTCCTAAATTAAAAAGTACTTTAGGGCTGGGATTTAAAGCATCATAAAAAAGTGATGTTTTGTAGTTTTCTTTAGCTTTTTCTAAGTTATTCAATGAAAAATAGGCATTCCCTAAACGTTCAAAAATATAAGGCTGCTTTTCGCCTAATGCTACCATTTTTTCAAACAAGGGAATGCTGGCTTTAAATTCGTCATTATTAAATAAAGCCAATGCTTTTAGGTTAATGATAGACACATCATTTTCATAAAAACGCAATCCTTTATCGGCATATTTAACTACAGAATCTCGATCCTGAAGTTTAACATGGTATTTAGCCACTTCGAAAATACTTCGTAAGTGCGTACTATCTATCGCTATGGCTTTCTTGTACAGTGCTATACTTTCTGTTTCAGCATTTAGTGATGCAAAGGTATCTGCGAGGTAATAATAGTACTCAGGATTTTCTAAATTTTTAGCCACCAGCTTTTGAAATACTTCCTTAGCCTTGGTATATTTTTTAGTTTTTCCATAGAGTTTACCCAACTCGAAATTCGCTATTTGATCTTGAGGATTGTTTTCTATGTAATTCTCATATTGAACCATAGCCTTGTCGTAATTGCGAACCAAATTATAGGCTCTAGCAATTTGTAGTTGTGCTTGCTGGTCATTTACCTTAGAATATTGGTTGATAGCGGCTGTAAAATTTCCTATCGTATACAAACTATCGGCAATGACCAAAGCCGAAGCTTGTGCCTCGGCTTTTAACACGACTAAACAAAAAAATATAAAAATGATTTTTTTCAATGCGGGTATTCTTTTTAATTACTCTTTAGGAGAACTCACTTTATAGCTATCCTTCTCTGTTACGGTAAGGATGGCATTCGGTATTTTTAAATACTGAAAAAGGAGTACTTGCCCATCTTCCACCGCAATGGTGAATTCACCATCATAATCGGTCACTGCTCCAAAATTCGTATCTTTAATTGTGATATTTACTCCTGGAAGTCCTGAGTTTTTATCGAATACTTTTCCTGAAATATAGGTTTTACCGTTTTTTGATGTTTTACTAGCTTCCACATACATAAAATCGGTTGTTTCTTTTGATTTCGTCACATCACTTTGCGTTTCATTCAACACAAAATTAATGGGCATAGTGTAGGGTACACTCACTTTTTTACCGCGAAACTCTGCAGGTTTTATCTTTGGCAACAGTGAAATTATTCGCGCTGCTTCTTTTTCTAAAATAGGGTCAGGCCCACGCATTTTAATGTTTGATATGTTCCCATCGGTTTCAATATGAAATAGAACATATACTTTACCCTGGATTCCTTTTTTCTGGGCTTCTATTGGGTACTTAAAATTGCGATTTATATGTTCCCTTATTTTTTGATCAAAACATGCATTTTTATCGCTAGCATTTTCACAACCTGAAAAAATAGGTTTCTTATCCGCTGTCTGAAAAGAAATTAAGGATTGATCTGCATTGTTTTTTAGAAGTTCTTTTTCATCCTTAATGGCTAATTCTAACCGAATAAGTTGCTCATCTAAATTTTTAATAGTCGGATGATTTTCAGAAGCAGATTTTAATAATCGCCTACGTTCTGTATCTAATTTGTTGTACCTGTTAACTTTCTCTTTGAACTCTACATCCGTTGTCTTAGAATTTAACTTAAAGGTGATAGGTATCGAATACGTGACGCCCACTACTTCTCCTTTTTGCTTACCGGGTGTCATTTTTGGTAAAAGAGCTATAATTCTTAAAGCCTCTTTTTCTAAAAGCTCATCTGGGCCGCGCATTCTTAATTTTTGAATAACACCGTCAGTATCAACAACAAAATTTACATATACTTTTCCTTGAATTCCTTTTTCTTGTGCCTCTTCAGGATATCGAAAATTTTTACTGATATGCTCGTACATTTTTTCTTGAAAACAAGCTTTTTTATCCGTAGCATTTTCACAACCCGGAAAAATGGGTACTTCATCAACCATCGAAAAAGGAATATCAATCGTCTCTTGAACTCCATTAACTTCTGCTGATGTAGTGGTCAAGCTATTATGAGTAACAATGGTTTTTAATTTACCATCGGTGATTACTAAAGTATCATACCCATTTTCAGCCAAAACCTCATCGATGAGTGCTTTTCGTTTTATGTTCTCCTCTGGAGTTAAATTTTGAACATCAGCAACACGATAGGTTATGGTAGCTTCATTTCTTAGCACCTGTCCTTCTGGAATGGCTAAGTTTTCATAAGCCTCTACCCGAATAAATTCTTTTTGATATACACGAAAATCATAAGTCCCATCAGTAATGACAATATTTTCGATTTTATTATTTTTTGAAATATCATTCATAATACCATTGAACATTCGAATTTCATCGCCTGTTAAATCAGTGGCATCTTTTACGTTAACTAGCGTATAGTTTGTAGGATATTCAATTTTTGAGTTCAGTAAAATCACTTCGTTACTAAACGCTGATATAGAGATTTTTAAGTTTGCATCTAATATCTGAAAGGCTTTTTTTCGATTGGCATAGTTTTCATATCGCGATGTTGAAGGCATTGGAAATCTATCTGCCATCCTTTGTTTTGAAAGTTTTGAATTTTTCTCGACATTTAACTCATCAATTAGCCCAAAAAACATTTTGGTTAAAATTTCTTTCTTAAAAAAATCTTCTTTAGTTAAAATTTGATCTTCTACACGATCTTTTTTAATGTATTCCGAATTTAAAAATGCTGCGTTTACCGAACCAAACTCAAACACCTCTTCATCTACCTCAGCTTGTACTTTTTTAATCAAAGCAGCATCATCCACGACTTGAATTTCGGAGGTACTCGTTAATTCGCTAGTATTTGCCATGGCGGTATAAAACAACATCCCCAACACCATCGGCACCAGTAATAAATACTTTAGTTGAAATATCTTTTTTGATTGTGCTTTTTGCAGCATTTGAATTCTTTTGTTGATTAATGAACTTTTAAAAAACGGATTAATAAACGAAATATGTTCTGTCTGAAAAACTTGGGTTAGCAGCTGTTGATAATGTTCTTTTTTATGGGTTTTAGCCACCTGAGCATCGGCAATAAACTCATGTACTTCAGAAATTCTATGCTGATATACATAGACCAAAGGGTTAAACCAATTGACGATTCGTAGGAGTTCAAAAAATAGCAAATCATAGGAATGGCCTTGACGAATATGCACTAACTCGTGCTGAATAATGCTTTCGTGTTCTTGGGCTACGATTTTATCGCCTAAGAAAATAGACTTAAAGAATGAAAAAGCGATTTCGCTATTTTTAACAATCACTTTCGAAAAAGCAGCCAGTTTAATGACCTCTGCATCTTTTCGCAAGCCTTGTATTTGAAGCCATTTATAACCAAAAATCAATAAAGCAATGCACATGCCACCATACATAAAAACAGCTTGCCAAGGCATTTCGAAAGTTGGTGTTTCGGCAGCCACTACTGCAATTTCCAAATCGCTTGTGGCTGTCCATAAATAGTCATCATAAACAATTACGGGCTTTACAACGCTCGTTGCAAGTGCTTCAATCTTAATCCATGGCAAAACCAGAGACAATACATAGGTGCCTATTAAATACACTCTATTCCATTGAAAAAAGGTTTCTTTCTTTAAAAGAACATCGTAGATGATTAAAAAAAGTAGTTGAAACCCCATGCACTCTAAAACGTACTGTAGCATTAGTTTTCTTTTTTAATTTCGTTGAGAATGGTTTACTAGCATTGCTTTATATCTTGTATTATTGCAATCTAAAATTAATTGGGACTGAAAACTCAACGGCTATTGCATTACCATTTTTCATGGCTGGCGTTTTCATTTTTGGTAACTCTGCAATCATCCGTACCCCTTCATTTTCTAAAGAGGCATTTGGTCCACGTTTTACGATTTTTTCTACAACACCTTTTTCTGAAATAGTAAAAATAAGATACACCTTTCCTTGTACTTTCTCGGTTTTTGCATCTTCTGGATATTGAAATACTTGGCTTATATGCTTCATAAATGAAGCTCGAAAACAGGCTTCTGTATTGCCGTTACTTTCACAATTTGAAAATACCGGAAAGCTATCAAATTCGCCTTGACTTTCGGAAAGTATGGGCTCTGAAATCGTTGTCGGAAATGATTTACTTTCTTCATTAATGGCTTCATCTAAATAACTTACTACAACCATTTCATCAAGCGCAACAAAAGGTTTGTATTGTATATTCTGAGTTTGTGCAGAGGTGTAAAACACCATAGATACTAACAGTGGCATTAGCATTAAAAATTTAAGTTTTGACAATCTATTTGATTCTGATTTTTGTAGCATGACAATTCGTTTTTTGATTAATGATGATTTATAAAATGAGTTTATAAAAGATATATTCTGTGTTTGAAATACTTGCGTTAGCAATAGTTGATATTGCTCTTTTTTATGATTTTTTCCCACGGCTGCATCGGCAATATATTCATGTACTTCAGAAATTCTATTTTGATACACATATACCAAGGGATTAAACCAAGTAGTAATTCGCATCAATTCAAAAAATAATAAATCATAGGAATGGCCTTGACGAACATGAATTAATTCGTGGTCAATGATTGTTTTACGATTCTGTGTACTTATTTTATCTCCAATGAAAATTGACCTAAAAAATGAGAAAGCAATTTCGCTATCACTTAAGGTAAATTGTTTATAATTATCTATATATTCAACGGTATTTTTGTTTTTCAGTTGATGTATATGATACATCTTTTTAGCAAAAATTAAAGAAGCTAAAAACATTCCTAAAAAAAGCAACATTATTCCCCAAGGCAAGTCAAATCCGTTTTGTTGAGGCATTGCAACTGTAATAGTATCGTTTGTTCGATGTAAAACAAGCTTTGGATACGCAACTAGAGGCGTGGCAACATTCGTAAAAAATTCATCAATTTTCACGAAAGGTAGTATCATAGAACCCAAAAAAGTGCTTAATAAATACGCTCTATTCCATTGAAAAAAGGTTTCTTTCTTTAAAAAAACATCGTAGATGATTAAAAAAAGTAGTTGAAACCCCATGCACTCTAAAACGTATTGTAGCATTAGTCTTCTTTTTTAATTTCTTTTAAAATGGCCTCTAATTCTGACAAGTTCATATCATTCTTCTTCACAAAGAACGACACCATACTTTTAAACGACCCTTGAAAATAACCATCGACTAGCTTGTTTATCGATTGATTGCTGTAGTCCGACTTTTTAAGCAACGGGAAATACAAATAACCTTTACCCTCTTGCTCATGTGCTACAAAACCCTTACTTTCTAAAATACGTACAATAGTAGATACCGTATTGTAGGCAGGTTTTGGTTCTGGCAACTGCTCAATCACAGCAGCTACGTTGCATTTCTGCAACTGCCACAATACTTGCATTACCTCTTCTTCCGCTTTTGTTAATTGTTTCATTCTGGTTTGTATTTCTTTTGTTATTTTTCATTGCGAGCGTAGCGACGCAATCCCATTGCCAACGTAGCACCTCAATCTGACTGTTTATTTACTCTAATTTAAACGTAATAGGGATTGAAAAAGGCACATTTACTGCTTTTCCTCTTTGCAAACCAGGGGTCATTTTTGGTAGCTTTGCAACAATACGCTCAGCTTCCTCTTCCAAAGACACATTAGGCCCTCTTGTTCTTACCTTTTGAATACTTCCATCGGTTCCAATAATAAAATTTATATATACTTTACCTTGAATTCCATTTTCTTGAGCATCTTCAGGATACCTAAAATTTTTACTGATGTGCGAAAACATTTTTTCTTGAAAACAAGCTCTTTTATCATCGGCATCTTCACAGCCCGGAAAAACTGGTGGATTTTCAATGACTGAAAACGGAATGTCTAACTGAGCATCATTAAAATCCATATTTTTTTCTTGAAAATTTCCTGCCTTATCTTCATCATTCCTTTTGATTTTAAAATAAGTTGTGTTATCTCCCGATGAACTTATTTTGTATTCTATCGAACCTCCTTTATTATCTTTAATAATAAAATTACCCTTTCCACTTAAATCATTAAAAAAGTGATTGATTTTAATTGCTTCTTCTGAAGTAGGATTTTTAATGTCGCTAACTTCTAACACACTTAACTCTTCAGTTATAGTTTCCATACCTACCTCTTCATCTATTATTTTACTATCACTTTCACAGGAGGTATAAAATAAAATAGCTAAAAATGCGGGTACTACTAATGCATACTTTAAGGCTAAGGCCTTTCTTGATTTTGATTTTTGTAACATGACGATTCGTTTTTTGATTAATGATGATTTAAAAAATGGATTGATGAAAGATATATGTTGTGTTCTAAATACTTGCGTTAGCAATAATTGATACTGTTCTTTTTTATGCGTTTTTGCCACTGCGGCATCCGCAATAAACTCGTGCACTTCTGAAATTCTGTTTTGATACACATACACCAAAGGATTAAACCAAGCTACGACTCGCATCAATTCAAAAAAGATGAGATCGTACGAATGCCCCTGACGAATATGCACCAATTCATGGGCGATAATGGCCTGGTGATTTTGAGCCATGATTTTATCACCAATGAAAACGGACTTAAAAAATGAAAAGGCGATTTCACTATTTTGAATAATTACACGTGTAAAATCGGTTAAATACCGAACAGTGCCTTTGTTTGTTAATTGATGTACTTGGTATAATTTATAGCAGAAAATTAGCAGCGCCACGAACATTCCTGAAAAAAGTATGATGTGTTCCAAAGAAAGGATAAAAGTAGCATTGTTCTCCCCTTTAAGTACTAGCTCATCTAACAATATGCCCTGAAAATAGGTAGGGAATTCAACAAATGAACTGGCTATTGTTGTTTTAAAAACATCAATTTTTATAAATGGCAGTACTAAAGAAGCCAAAAAAGCACCTATTAAATACACTCTATTCCATTGAAAAAAGGTTTCCTTCTTTAAAAAAACATCATAGATGATTAAAAAAAGCAATTGAAACCCTATACATTCTATTATATACTGAATCATACTATTCATTTTTAAGTCACAATTTATAGCTAAATAAATGAAATAAACAGGTTCTAATTTGATATTCAACTATCTTATTAGTTCAAATATAACTAAAAATTTAGTTTAAACTAATAAAATAGTTTAAAATATGTATTATTTAACTATTTCACATGAACCATGTAACAAAATGCGAGTATCTTAGTCCTATAGAAAACAATTACAATGGATATTGCATTACTGATTTTGGGCTTTATTTTTATGCTTGTCGGTATTCTTGGAAGCTTTTTGCCAATGTTACCAGGTCCACCAATCAGTTGGCTTGGCCTTTTATTATTGTATGTAACCAAGGCTATTCCTCTAGATTGGTGGTTTTTAGGCATTACTTTGGGTATTGCCCTACTTGTTTTGGTGATGGACTATATCATTCCGGCTATCGGCACTAAAAAATTTGGTGGCAGTAAATCTGGCATGATTGGCACTACCATAGGTTTGGTAGTGGCCTTAGTGTTCCCTATTCTCGGTATTTTCGGAATTATTATTTGGCCTTTTGTAGGTGCTTTTGTGGGTGAAATCTTTAATAAAGCAGATAATAAAACTGCCCTCAAAGCGGCATTTGGTTCTTTTTTAGGCTTCTTAACAGGAACATTTTTAAAGTTTATGGTCGCTGTGGTTTACCTAGGGCTTTTTATTGCTAAGGCTTGGGAATATAAAAACGTGCTATTTTCGTTTAGTTCTTAAACTTTGTTAAAAAGTAAAAAATTGAGTCTTAATTATTATATTTTAGACATTCTTCATCAGAAATAAACGAAGCTAAGATTACTTTCATGAAGCATATACTTTGTTTTTCTCTATGCCTTTACTCCCTTTTTGTATCGTCTCAAACCAATAGGTTAGAAGGTTTAATAATTTTTAATAATGAAAACTTAGAAGGCGTAAACATTATAAATATTTCTCAAAATAATAGTACCATTTCGAACGAGTTTGGTTTGTTTGACATAAAAGTAAGTCTTGGTGATAGTTTATCTATTTCTTATGTAGGTATGCAAGATTTAACAAAAATTATAACTACTAAAGAAATGTCAACAACAATTATTAAAATTGTGATGTATGAAAAATCTATCGAATTAAAAGAAGTAGAAGTTGTTAAATATGAAAGTATCAATGCCGTTTCTCTTGGAATAATCCCAAAAGAAATGAAAACTTTTAGCCAATATGAAAGGCGACTTGCAACGGCTGGCGATTTTAAACCCATACACTTACTCTCCCTATTAGGTGGCTCTCTTCAAGTAGATCCTATTGTAAACGCGATTAGCGGCAGAACAAAAAGAATGAAACAAGGGGTTATTCGTGAAAATAAACAAAATAATTTTGAATTCTTAGAAACTAATTATACCGATTTTGCACTAAACCAAATGAAGTTAAAGGAGGGAGAAGTTGGTCTTTTTTTTAGCTACCTTGTTGAAAATAAAGATTTAGAATATCGCATTAAAAATCATGAAAAAGATAAGTTTAGCTTTTTTTTAATGGAGGAATGGAATACTTTTCAAAATGATATTTCAACAAATAGTAATGAGTAAAATAAAAAACCTTAAAAACTATCGAGTTCTATTATTTATTCTAAGCTTTACTTTGTTTATAACGAGTTGTAAAGGGCAAAATAAATCCACAATCGAACATACTTTTGTTTTCGATACACTTCGCATTAAAAATGATTTAAAAACCATCACCCAAACTACAGAAAGCAGAAACCACAAAAACATAAAAACCTTAAACCACATTGCCGATTTTATTCAAACAGAACTTGCTAAAGTATGTGATTCGGTAAGTTTTCAGGAATATAAGGTAGGTGACGAAACCTATAAAAATGTGATTGGTTCATTGAATAGCAATCAAAAAGAGTGGATTATTATAGGTACGCATTATGATGTGTTTGGCGAGCAATAAGGAGCGGATGATAATGCCAGTGGCGTAAGTGGATTGTTAGAATTAGCGCGTCTGCTTTCCAAAGAAAACTTAAAATACAGAATAGATTTTGTTGCCTATACTTTAGAAGAACCCCCCTTTTTTAGAACCGAACAAATGGGAAGCTATATACATTCGAACTATTTATTTGATAATCAGATACCTATAAAAGGGATGATTTGCTTGGAAATGATTGGTTATTATAATGAAGCAGCTGATTCTCAAAAATATCCAATTCCAGCCATGAGCACTGTTTACGGTACACGTGCTAATTTTATTACCGTTGTACAAAATGAAAATAGGGGCGATTTTGGGTCACAAATCGAAACCTTAATGAAGGCACAAACACTTATTCCCACAAAATCTTTTAAAGGATCTGCCTTAGTTCGCGGTGTTGATTTTTCGGATCATTTGAATTATTGGAACTTAAACTATCCAGCTGTAATGATAACCAATACTTCGTTTTATCGCAATGCCTACTACCACACGTCAAAAGATGTACTCAGCACCATCGATATTCAGAAAATGAGCGCCGTTATTCAACAACTATATACGACCATAAAAACATTAGTGTAAGTATTACAACCAAACCGTTTTCTCAGCAATCGGAGTTCTGGTCACTTCGGGAATTTCTATGTCTTTATCGTAATTTCCCATATAGAAAAAGCCCAAACACGCCTCTTCATCTGCCATTTCAAAAAACTCACCCATATATTTGGTCAACGCTGGTGAACTCCAATAGGCCCCAATCTTCATTTCGGTACAAGCAAGCCACATATTCTGGACTGCCATAGCCGTCGCAGCAACTTCTTCCCATTCGGGTACCGATTTATTTGGATCACGCTGCATGCAAATCGCAATAATCGCTCCTGCTTTTTTAGGGTTTTCAATCAGTTTTTTAGCTTTAAACTCTTTAGGACTAGCCTCTGTTTCTAAATATTTCAGGGATAAAAACAAACCGAGTTTTTCTAGCGTTTCGCCTTGCAGCACTCTAAAGCGCCAAGGTTCGGTTTTTCGGTGGGTAGGCGCCCAATTGGCAGCTTCCAAAATGGTTTCAATAGCCTCCTTAGTTATGGGAGTATCGTTATACTGAGCCGGGAAAATGGATCTTCTATTTCGTATTATTTCAAGTATCATCATTGCTGTTTTTTGCTGTAACAAATTTAAAACTATTGATTTATTTCTCTGCGCTCGTTAAGATTAATTTAAGCGTTTGCGCTATCGTGGGGTTCCGATTCTCCTTCTTCCAGATAACCGATAACTCCGCCTTTTGTGCTATTTCTTTAAGTTCAATAAACTTCACCCCTAGTTTATATCCGTATTGCAACGAACTAGGTACTATGGAAATACCCAAGTTGTTTTCAACCAGGCGAAAAATTGTTTGGGCATGTACCGATTTGTGGGAAATTTTAGGCGTGAAACCAGCATCTTCGCAGATACTCATAATGGTATCAAAATACAAGGGACTATATTCCTGTGAAAACAAAATAAAATCTTCGTTAGCCAATTGCCCTACGGATCTAAAATTGTTTGGCGTGATAGGGTGCGATGCGGGTAGTACCAGCGAGAAACTATCATACAAAATTGTTTTTATCGCTAATTCGTCAGGTACGCGCGCCAAGCGCACAAACCCAAGGTCTAGGGTATCTTTCAAAAGAGCATTTACTTGAGCGGTATTTGACAACTCTTCTAAGCTTGTTTTAATTTCAGGAAAATGGTGGTGTAAGCTCACCAATAACTCAGGAATAACCGTTTGCATCGCAGAGCCTAAAAAGCCAATTCGCAATTCTCCAACGCTGCCTTCAGCGATTAATTTCAGCTGTTTTTGTGTGATGGCCAAATGATTTACGATAAATTCTACTTCGGTTTTTAAATACGAACCGGCAGCAGTGAGACTCACTTTTTTCTTATCCCGAACAAACAAAGACGTTCCTAAAATTTCTTCCATTTGTTTTATTTGCCGACTCAAACCAGGTTGAGAAATACAGAGTTTTTCAGCTGCTTTGCGGTAGTGTAATTCCTCGGCCACCGCTAAAAAATAGTTAAAATGACGTAGTTCTAGTTGATAACTCACAGTTATTATATATTGATAAAATTGATATTGGTAAGTATCAAACTTAATGATTATTTTTAAGGAAATAAAAAAATACGGTATGTCATCCTCTCAAAGTATATTTCTAATTGGTGAAGATTGGCTCACGGTAAGCAAGGCCATGGCCATTGCAGCAGGAGAAATAAAGCTTGAACTCACTGCTGCCAAAAGAAAAAAAGTACAAGAAAGTGCACAAACCGTAGCGAATATTGTGGCAAAGGGTCATGCCGTTTACGGCATCAATACCGGCTTTGGTCCCTTATGTACCACCAAAATATCAAAAGAAGAAACCAAAATATTACAAACCAATATTCTCAAAAGCCATAGTGTAGGCGTAGGGAAACCTATTGCTACAGAACTGGCTAAATTGATGCTGATTTTAAAAGTCCATTCTTTAGCAAAAGGCTATTCTGGTATTTCAGAAACCAGCATCGATAGAATTATTTGGCATATAGAAAATGATGCTATTCCCATAGTACCTTCACAAGGATCGGTTGGTGCTTCGGGCGATTTGGCTCCCCTATCGCATTTATTCTTACCCTTAATTGGCTTGGGAAAAGTTCAGTTTCAAGGCGCTGAAATTCCGACTTCTGAACTATTTGAGCGAACGGGCCTGTCTAGCGTTGATTTAGGGCCAAAAGAAGGTTTAGCCCTTATAAATGGAACCCAATTTATCGCAGCGCATGCCGTAAAAGTGGTAGAAAAATTACACAGTTGTTTATCTCAAGCCGATATTATTGGTGCGATGATGATTGAAGGTTTACAAGGCTCGGTAAAACCATTTTTTAACGAATTGCATGCCTTACGACCCTTCAAGGGAAATATCCATGTTGCCAAGCGCATCAAACGATTATTAAAAGGTTCTGAAATTATGGAAGACCATATTGATTGTGATCGCGTTCAAGATCCGTATTCATTGCGTTGTATGCCACAAGTGCATGGGGCCTCTCGAAATGCTTGGTTGCATTTAAAAGAATTGGTCGAAGTAGAACTAAATTCTGTCACCGATAATCCTATTATTATTGATGAAGATTTAACGATTAGCGGTGGCAACTTTCACGGGCAACCCTTGGCCATGGCCCTAGATTATGCGTGCCTAGCAGCGTCAGAATTGGGCAATATCTCTGACCGAAGAATTTATTTAGCACTAGAAGGAAACAGCCCCGGCGTGCCCAAATTATTGATGCACGAAACAGGCATTAATTCGGGCTATATGATTTTGCAATATACCACCGCTGCTTTAGCAAGTGAAAATAAAGGCTTGTGTTTTCCGTCTAGTGCAGATAGCATTCCTACGTCTTTGGGACAAGAAGACCACGTAAGTATGGGGTCTATCGGTGGTCGAAAGGCCTTGCAAGTCTTAGAAAATGTAGAAAAAATATTAGCGATAGAATTATTGACGGCTGCTCAGGCCTTTGAATTTAGAAAACCGATGAAATCGGGTTTGTTTTTAGATGAAATTCATAAAGAAGTGCGTAAACAGGTCTCGTTTGCCGACAAAGACCGAGTTTTCTCTGACGATATTGAAAAAGGCATCAAAATGATCCAAGATAAAACCATCATAAAAGTAATCGAAAAGGTAAGTGCTAAAAAAGGGGTATCCTTAAAAACCAAGTATTCTGAGGAATTTGAAGTGTTTTGAAATAATTACGCTGTGCGCTAAACGCATTCCGCCAAGCGCGATGCACTTAATAATGAAAGTATCGAACAATCTAACGATCTAAAAAATGAAGAATTTAAAACTTATAGGTCCGTTTAAGCAGTTAGTGACTATGGCTAATTTGCCTCTAAAAGGTGCTTTAAAAGATGAACAGCTAGAAATTTTAGCCGATGTTGGGATTCTTATGGAAAACGGTATTATTCAGAAAATTGGGGATTTTGATAAACTTGTATCCGAGGCATCTAAAACTACAGTGCATATAAAACTAGAAGGAAACCATGTTGGCTTACCCGGGTTTATTGATGCCCACACGCATATTTGCTTTGGAGGAACGAGAGCCAAAGATTATGCCATGCGAAATGCAGGAAAAACCTACTTAGAAATTGCAAAAGCTGGTGGAGGCATATGGGATACCGTTACCGAAACACGCAAAGCATCGTCCGAAGAACTCATTAAAAAAACCATAAAACGGGCCCAACAACATTTAAAAAATGGTGTAACTACGGTGGAAGTAAAAAGCGGGTACGGTTTATCTGTAAACGAAGAATTAAAAATGCTTCGTGCCATTAAAAAAGCGAATACAGACATTGCAATCGATTTAATTGCCACCTGCCTAGCAGCTCATATGAAACCTAAGGATTTTTCCGGGAGTCATGCCGAGTACTTAGCTGAAATCAGTTCAAGCCTTTTTCCTATTTTAAAAGAAGAAAAATTGGCGAACAGAATTGACGCTTTTATCGAAGAAAGTGCTTTTTCTAGGGAGGATATTCGACCCTATTTTTCCAAAGCAAAAGCTATGGGTTTTGATATTACCGTGCATGCAGATCAATTTTCAACGGGTGGAAGTGCGACAGCTATAGAATTTGATGCTTTGAGTGCTGACCATTTAGAAGCCTCAACAGATAAAGAAATTGCACTTTTAGCCAAAAGTAATGTGATTGCTACTGCCCTACCCGGTGCAAGTTTGGGATTGGGTTGCGCCTTTACGCCCGCCAGAAAATTATTAGACGCTGGTTGTTGTCTCGCCATTGCAAGCGACCATAATCCTGGTTCTGCTCCTATGGGCGATTTACTTACCCAAGCGGCCATTTTACAAAGCTTTGAAAAACTGAGTAATGCCGAAGTTTTAGCAGGCATCACCTATCGTGCAGCAGCCGCTTTACATCTAAAAGACAGGGGTGAAATTAAAGAAGGATTCCTAGCCGATTTGGCGCTATTTCATACCGATAATTACAATGAAATTTTATACCATCAAGGGTCGTTTAAGCCTTGTATGGTTTTTAAAAATGGAAATCTGGTGTATGATAAACACTCTTAAAACAAAGCGCTAAGCAGATAGCAAAAAACAAATTAAAATGATTTTCAAAGAACAAATACTTCAAGGCATTCCCGCAGTACTTCCCGCCAAAAAGGCCTATAACCACAAGGTTAGTCACGCCCCAAAGCGGAAAGATATGCTCTCAGTAGCCGAAAAAAAGCTCGCTGTTCGAAATGCATTGCGATATTTTCCTGAGGCTTGGCATCCAGAGCTATCCAAAGAGTTTACTCATGAATTGAATAGCTACGGTCGTATTTACATGCATCGCTTTGCCCCTGATTATGAATTGTATGCTCGACCTATTCATGAATATCCCTATCAGACCATTCAAGCTGCAGGCATTATGTTGATGATTCAGAATAATTTGGATCCTGCGGTAGCTCAACATCCTGAAGAATTAATTACGTACGGTGGTAATGGTAGCGTTTTTCAAAACTGGGTACAGTACCTGTTAACCATGCGGTATCTCGCCTGCATGACAAACGAGCAAACGCTACATGTGTATTCTGGCCATCCGATGGGATTATTTCCTTCAACCAAAGAAGCACCACGCGTTGTAGTTACCAATGGTATGATGATCCCAAATTACTCTAAGCCCGATGATTGGGAAAAATTTAATGCTTTGGGGGTCACACAATATGGTCAAATGACCGCTGGTTCCTATATGTATATTGGCCCCCAAGGCATTGTACATGGCACTACGATTACTGTCATGAATGCCTTTAGAAAGGTATTACAAAAAGATGAAAATCCGGCTGGGAAAATTTTCTTAACGGCTGGTTTAGGTGGTATGAGTGGTGCTCAACCCAAAGCCGGAAACATTGCAGGATGTATCACTGTTTGTGCCGAAGTGAATGCCGCAGCTGCCACAAAAAGACACAAACAGGGTTGGGTAGATGTATTGGTCCACAACTTAGACGATTTGGTCAGTAGAACAAAAAAAGCACAAGAAAATAAAGAGGTGGTGTCTATCGCCTATATTGGAAATATTGTTGCTGTCTGGGAGCGCTTTTTAGAGGAGCATATTTTTGTTCATTTGGGATCAGACCAAACCTCTTTGCATAATCCTTGGGCAGGTGGCTATTATCCGGTGGATGTTTCTTTTGAAAAAGCAAACGAACTGATGGTCACCAACCCCGAGCTTTTTAAAGTAAAAGTACAAGCCTCCTTAAAGCGACAGGTTGCAGCGATCAACCAACATGCTCAAAAAGGAACCTATTTTTTTGATTATGGGAATGCCTTCCTTCTAGAAGCGTCAAGAGCTGGTGCGGCAGTATATAAGAATTCTCAGGGAGCCTATGTGAATTATGATGCACTAAAAGATAAAAATCAAGATTGGGAGTATCCCTCCTACGTTCAGGATATTTTAGGCCCTATGTGTTTTGACTATGGTTTTGGTCCCTTTAGATGGGTTTGTGCATCTGGCGACCCGAAAGACCTTCAAAAAACAGACACTATTGCAGCTCAAATTTTAACCGCAATAAAAAAAACAGCTCCAGAAGAAATTCAGCAACAAATGCAGGATAATATCACATGGATTCAGCAAGCTCACAAGAATAAGATGGTGGTGGGTTCACAAGCACGTATTTTATATGCCGATGCAGAGGGTAGAGCCAAAATTGGGGATGCTTTCAATAAAGCAATTGCATCAGGAGAACTATCTGCTCCTGTAATTTTAGGACGAGATCATCACGATGTGAGCGGTACCGATTCACCCTACAGAGAAACCAGTAATATTTATGATGGAAGTAAATTTACCGCAGATATGGCCATTCATAATGTCATTGGAGATAGTTTTAGAGGTGCTACTTGGGTTTCTATCCATAACGGTGGTGGTGTTGGCTGGGGTGAAGTGATCAATGGCGGTTTTGGAATGGTATTAGACGGTAGCGAAGCAGCATCTACAAGACTCAAAAACATGCTTTTTTACGATGTAAATAATGGTATTTCTCGCCGAAGTTGGGCCCGGAACAAAGAAGCTATTTTCGCGATTCAACGAGAAATGGAGCGAACACCTGAATTAAAAATAACTTTGCCTAACTTCGTAAACGATTCTTTATTAGATGATTTATTCAGTTAAAAATGGCAAGGTATAAACAAACACCAAAAAGCATATGGACTGGTAGAATTTCAAGTCAGGAATTATACCTTCATGAAAAAGTACAATGTGTCGCTATTGATGCTCTTGAGACCATAGCTGACACCCAATCTATTGCACTTTTAGGCTATGCCTGCGACGAGGGCGTAAAACGAAACCAAGGTAGAATTGGTGCTGTTGAAGGCCCAGCGGCCATTAAATCATCCCTAGGAAAATTTCCAAATCACTTAGCGAGTACCACACCATTCTTTGATGTGGGAACTATCGAATGCGTAGCTCATGAGTTAGAAAAAGTACAGGAAGCACTCGCTGAAAAAATAAGCCTCCTACTTTCAAAAAAATTATTTCCTATTGTTTTGGGCGGTGGTCACGATATCGCTTACGGGCATTATCAAGGCATTAGAAACTACCTCGGCGATAAAAAAATAGGGATTATAAACTTTGATGCACATTTTGATTTGCGTTCTACCGAAAATGGCAATACCTCTGGCACTCCGTTTTATCAGATTGCACAAGATTGCAAAGCACAAAGCATTGCTTTTAATTACTTGTGTTTAGGAATTCGAAAAGATGCGAATGACAAAAAACTGTTTGAAACAGCAACGTCACTTGGTGTAAGCTACATTGAGCATAACAATTTCAATCTACATCATGTGGAACATGTGCATTTAATTTTAATGCAATTTTTAGAGGATGTCGACTATGTGTATACGACGGTAGATTTAGACGGATTTTCGTCTGCCTTTGCTCCCGGAGTAAGTGCTGCTTCTCCCATGGGCTTTTCGCCTGACATTGTTTTGGAGAGCTTAAAAACAATCATCGACAGCAAAAAACTAATTAGTTTTGATATTGCCGAAATGAATCCAAACTACGACAGAGACCAACAAACCGCCAAATTAGCGGCTTCGTTAGTGCATTTTGTAATGCATGCGATAAACCTCGAAAACAGTTGATATAAAAAATCTAGAGTCTTTAACCCTTTGGGGAATGGGCGTCTTCTAACCAACTCTGATAATACTTACCATCATCTAAATCTAAAGCCGCTTGGGTTAGTTTTAAGGGCTTAAAGGTATCGATCATTACTGCTAATTCTTCCGTTTTCGACTTACCAATACTGGCCTCGTAGGTTCCTGGGTGTGGCCCATGGGGAATACCAGCCGGATGTAATGAAATATATCCTTTATCAATATTTTTTCTACTCATAAAGTCCCCATCCACATAATACAACATTTCGTCTGAATCTATGTTGGAATGATTGTAGGGCGCAGGAATTGCTTGTGGATGATAATCATACATACGAGGCACAAAAGAACACACCACAAAAGCACTGGTTTCAAAAGTTTGGTGCACTGGTGGTGGCTGATGAACACGACCTGTTATGGGTTCAAAATTGTGAATAGAGAATCCATAAGGAAAATTATAGCCATCCCAACCTACAATATCAAAAGGGTGCGTGGCATAGGTTAAATGATGCAATTGGCCTTCTTTTTTAATTTTGATTAAAAAATCTCCTTTTTCATCGTGGGTTTGCAAGTTTTCAGGCAATTTAAAATCGCGCTCACAAAAGGGCGAATGCTCTAAATGTTGTCCAAACCAATTCCGGTATCGTTTTGGCGTATAGATAGGATGGTAACTTTCTGTTACTAATAATCGATTATCTTCCGTATCAAAATGAATTTGATAAATCATTCCTCTCGGGATGACTAAATAATCTCCATATTCAAAGCTAATTTCTCCAAGCATGGTTTTAAGCGTACCTGTTCCTTTGTGTACAAACAGAAGCTCATCGGCATCTGTGTTTTTATAGAAATAGCTTGTCATTGATTTTTTAGGAGCCGCTAGGCCTATATGCACATCACTATTAAATAATATCGTTGTTCTGCTATCTAAAAAATCATCTTGAGGAGCTATCTGAAAGCCTTTTAGAAGCCTTGATTTTATGTTATGGGGAACAGCAGCCTTGGGAGAAACATCAATGGATACTCCTACTTCTTTTACTTGCGTTGGCCGATGTAAATGGTACATTAAGGACGACATTCCATCAAAACCAATAGTCCCAAAGAGTTGCTCATAATGCAGGGTACCATCTTCTTTTTTGAAAATTGTATGTCGTTTTTGAGGTGTAACCCCTAATTTGTGATAAAGTGGCATGCGTTTCTATTTTTTCTCCCTAAAAATACGATAATTTTAAATAAAAAAAGCGGTTCTTTTCCTCGTTTCGCAAAGCGAATGGCTAATGCATCAATTTTTATACGGAGTGCGTCAATGCGATCAACTATTTAACAAGATATTAAGCTAATAATTAATACATAAATACAAATGGAAAAGAAAAAAAACAAAGATGTGATTGAAGCTAAGAAGTACAACCCGAATGTCACAGCCAACGATAAAACGGCTTTAGGAAAGAAGGGCTTAAGCATGGATACAGGTGATGATAGACTCCTTGAAAAAAGAAAAGAAAAAATTGATTTTGCAGGAGAAGATTTAGACGTTCCGGGTCGGAATGAAAAAAATCAAAACAGCCATCAAAACCTTAAGGACGAAGAAAATTCGCTTTACGGTCAAGGTGGAGCGAACAATGATAACCTAGAAACTACAGAACGTTAAATAACTTTTATTTAACGAAAAAAGTTATCGCTGTAGGCAATAAATCAATACTTTAAGACCAAAAAAGTTATGAAAGACAAAATTTATTTTTACATCGCAGTAACTACCTTAGTGTTAATCACGGCAACGGTAATGGCTTCTATGAATTTCTCTTTTAGTTGGGTATTCTACCTTACTATTTTAGGTCAAGTTTTACTCGTGGTTATGGTTTATAAAGTTTTGAGAGATAACTATACGACGACAAAAACCTTTGATGATTTTTATGAAGATCACCCCATAAGCCAGCAAGAAAACTATAGATAAGCCTTATCACAATGTGGTGTGTTATACCTAGAATAAACAAAAAAAGCCTTCCAAATATGGAAAGCCTTTCACTGGTTTTTACACTCTAACTAATTGATAAGACTAATTAGAATTGTTATTTACCACAACTTGTACTTCTTACGAAGCACAACACAACATTGCAAATATATAAAAGCTTTTTTATTTAATGACTATTGTTGGTTTTAATCGTAGTACTGATATCATAAAAGAACTAAAATTAATTCGAAATTTAGTTCTTTTCAGAAAACAAGTCTTGTGTTTTTTTTTGTTTAGAAGACGCCCTCATTCCCAATTCTGGAATAACAAGTAATGGCGTTCGCGTATGAAAAGCCACTTTTTCTATGACGGGCTCTCGGGTCATTCGTTCCATATAACTGTGTTGATAATTCAGCATAGCTAACAAATGCACGTCTAATTCCGCAACAAAAACTTCTAGTGTCTTTGAAACAGAATTCAACTCAGTAATGGTATGAATGTAATGTTCCACCTCACCCAAATACTTTCGAAGCATATTTAAATTAAACTGTTGAACATCGGTAAGTGCTTTAATTTCATATTGCACATGAACAATCCGTAAAACAGAATTAAAAGTAGTTGCTAAGTTTATAATTGGCTCTAGTTCTGACGGCGTATAAAACCTATTAAAATCTGTTGCAAAAGCTATTTCCGTAGGTTTTTCGAAGTTAAAATACTCAGGAATGGCCAATACTGGACAACTTTTAATCGCTTTAATAATGCGTACGGCATTACTTCCCATAAAAACTTCAGCCAACCCAGAGGCTCCTTTAGAACCTAAAATAACCATCTCAATAGTATGTTGTTCTATGATTTCTTTAACTTCGTCAACCAGCAAATTGAAGGACGAAATTGTAGTGAAATTATGTTTAGGGTTGTGGTAATTGGCTTTAATCTTAAGAAGTAGATGATTTAGCCCTTCTTTGGAGCAATTTTGTACTATTTCAGCTTCGTCATAAGCCATAGAAGCCATGAATCGGCTGTTTGATATGCTAGGCGTATAGGTATTTAGCAAGTAAAAATTACAATCCTCATTGTCGTACAATGCAATGGCATAAGTAACAGCATTCCATGCATTTTTAGAAAAATCAGTGGGTATTAATATGTTTTTCATCGCGCTGTTTTTTTTTATAATAAAGTGTAAAACTAGCGGATGAGGCTTCTTAAAACTATGATAATTATCAGCTTATGAAAATACCTTGAAAAGATAAGGGAAAAGGAGTACTTGTTTATTGGCAAAAAAAAGCTAGATGCTTAAGTATAAAAAAGGGAAGTACTTTATGACTGACAAACTGTAAAGCAAAATTTATTCTTATCTATTCTTTACCTTAAAAGGTGAATTTAAAATTTTTAAAACTCAATCATATCTTGTAGCGCCTTTTCATTGATAATACCAATTTGTTTTCCAGAAGTTTTAATATACTTTTCCTTTTTGAATTCAGAAATAATTCTGATACAAGATTCTGTTGCAGTTCCTACAACACTTGCTATATCTTCTCTAGACAATGTTAAAAGTAGAAAGCCTTTGTCGTCCACTCCAAAATTTTTTTTCATGTACAAAAAAGCTTCAGCAACACGTTGTTTTACTGTTTTTTGTGACATGTTAACAATCACGTCATCTGCTTCTTTCAAATCGTGAGCCATATGCCTTAAAACCTCAACAGCAAAATTAGGATTGGTATTTAAGGTGTGTACTATTTCTTCCTTTGGTATAAAACAAACCTCCATATCTTCCACTGCTTTTGCGCTTAAATTAGATACTTCTTCCGAAATAACCGATCGCTGACCAAGCACTTGACCCTTTGTTGCTAATTTAACAATTTGGTCTTTCCCATTGGCGCTTAACTTAGACAGTTTAGAAACGCCACTTCGAACGCAAAAAACCCCGTTCAATTTTTCACCTTCCTCAAAAATGCTTTCTCCCTTTTTTACAATTTTTGATGTTTTAGAATCAGAAACTTTCTTTAACTCCTCTTTGCTCATGGCACGCAACGAATTGAACTGCCGTACAATACACTGCTCGCATCTAGTTTCTATACCATCTTTCATACTTAGCTTATTATTCTGATAACTTGCAATGTACCAAATTCGTTAAACATGACAAAAGTCATATTTCATTCACTCGTAAATATACATCTTTGTCGTCGGTACAAGCAAATTATTATGCATAAAAACAAGTGTTATCACTGTGGTGAGGATTGTTCAAATACGCCTATTTTACATGATGAGAAAATGTTCTGTTGTCATGGCTGTAAAACCGTCTATGATATTTTTTCAGCTAATAACCTATCCTATTATTATGACTTACAGGCTGCTGCAGGTGCAACTCCAAAGGTGGTTGAAGGAAAGTATGATTTTCTCGATGATGCTACTATTATTGAAAGATTAACAGAGTTTAATGATCATCAGCTTCAAATTATAAATTTATATATTCCACATATTCATTGTAGTTCCTGTATTTGGATTTTAGAAAACTTAAATAAGTTAATCCCTACTATAAGCAGTTCTCAAGTCGATTTTCCAAAAAAGACCATTCGAATTCATTATAATTCTGAGTTAACATCACTTAAAGAAATTGTTATTTTACTGGCACATATTGGCTACGAGCCGTATATTTCTTTAGATGATTTTGACAATAAGAAAAAAGCTGTTGATCGTAGTTTACTCTATAAGCTAGGGATTGCAGGCTTTGCCTTTGGCAACGTTATGTTTTTATCCTTTCCCGAGTATTTTGATCTATCGAGCAGCAAGGCCAATGGCGGAGAATATTGGCTCAACGAGTACGAAGGTGTTTTTAGATGGTTGATGTTCACCTTTTCATTACCCGTAGTGTTTTATGCCGGAATTGATTATTTTATTTCAGCGTATAAAGGTTTACGCTCCAAAATATTAAATATTGATGTTCCTATTGCCTTGGGAATTGTAGTACTTTTTATTCGTAGTACTTTAGAGATTATATTTGAATGGGGGCCTGGCTTTTTCGATAGTTTAACGGGCTTAATTTTTTTCTTACTCCTTGGAAAATTTTTTCAGCAAAAAACCTATTCTTTCCTTTCTTTTGAGCGAGACTACAAGTCGTATTTTCCGATTGCTGTTACTCGAATTTTAGAGGATCGAAAAGAAGAAACCATACAGGTTCACGACCTTAAAAGAGGCGACAGACTTTTAATCCGAAACGAGGAGTTGATCCCTGTTGATGGTATTTTAATGCATGGAAATGCCAATATTGATTACAGTTTTGTAACTGGAGAATCAGAACCAGTGCACAAAATCGCTGGTGACAAAATTTTTGCCGGTGGAAAACAACTGCGGGGTGCTATTGAAATGGAAGCTCTAAAGTCTGTTTCGCAAAGTTATTTAACCCAACTTTGGAGTAATTCAGTTTTTCAAGACGATGCCTCAAGTAAATTTCAAACACTAACAGATAGTATCGGAAAACGATTTACAATATTTGTTTTAACGGTTGCTTTTTCTGCTTCTCTTTTTTGGATTTTTTATGATCCGAGCAAGGTTATGAATGTATTTACTGCAGTTTTAATCATCGCATGTCCTTGTGCTATAGCGCTAGCTTCGCCCTTTACTTTAGGGAACATGTTGCGAATATTTGGCAAAAAGAAATTCTATTTGAAAGACACCCAAACTATTGAGAAATTAGCCCAAATTGATACGGCAATTTTTGACAAAACAGGTACTCTTACAACCGCCAAAAAAAGTAGTGTTACGTATGAAGGATTAGAGTTAAGCAAGGAAGAAGAAGCACTCTTAAAAAACACATTGAGAGCATCAAACCACCCATTAAGCAGAAGTTTATACGACATGCTTGCGGAACATGATATTATCACTCTTGACGAATATGAAGAACACCTAGGCAAAGGCATAGAAGGGTATCTCAATAAGAGCCATATAAAAGTAGGATCCGCAAATTTTGTAGGCAAGACAGCATCAGAAGATATAAAAACTACCACGGTTCACATCAGTAGCAATGATGCCTATAAAGGGTGCTTTGTTTTTAAAAATCAATATAGAGAAGGGGTTTCTGAAGTTTTTAAAGAAATGTCAAAAAGTTTACAATTGGCTATTTTATCTGGCGACAACGAAGGCGAAAAAGAGCGCTTAGAAGCCTTATTGCCAAAACTCACGCCGCTGTATTTTAATCAGAAACCACCAGATAAATTACACTTTATAAAAGCATTACAAGATCAAGACAAAAAAGTGATGATGGTCGGTGATGGCTTAAATGATGCTGGTGCTTTAGCGCAGAGTAATGTGGGCATTGCCATATCAGAAAACGTCACCATTTTTTCTCCGGCCTGTGATGGTATCCTTGATGCCACAAAATTTAAAGAATTGTACAGTTATGTTTTAGCTTCAAAAAAAGCAATGACCATTATAAAATGGAGCTTTTTTTTGTCTTTACTCTATAATAGTATAGGCTTATATTTTGCCGTTACCGGACAGTTACAACCTGTTATAGCGGCCATTTTAATGCCCTTAAGTTCTATTAGCATTGTAGCGTTTACAACTATTGCCACTACGCTATTAGGAAAAAAATTAAGATAAATTTTAGAAAGATGATAAATGTCATATTATTCCTTTTATCATCAACGTAGTTTTACACAAGAATTCAGGTAGGTATGAGCGTTATTTATTTATTATTATCCATCAGCATTATTGTTGCTCTAATTTTCTTTATTGCTTTTATTGTATCGGTACGCAGTGGGCAATATGATGATTCGTATACCCCATCTGTTCGTATGCTTTTTGATGATGAATTGGTAAAAGAAAGTTCTACGAAGCAAGCTATAACATCCGAAAAAAAATTACAATCCAATCAAACAGATCGCAAGGCTGCGCTCGTAATCTCGAATAAAAAAAGTATCCAACTAAATAAAAGTTTAAACAATTAATTATGGAAGTACAGCAGTTTTATTACGACAATAAAGTCGTTAAAAAGTTCCTCTACGCAACAATGTTTTGGGGAATTATAGGGATGACAGTAGGCCTACTATTGGCTTTTCTTTTCATCTTTCCAAACCTTACTGACGGCATATCATGGCTTAGTTTTGGTCGTTTAAGGCCTTTACATACCAACGCTGTTATTTTTGCTTTTGTGGGGAACGCTATTTTCGCAGGGGTGTATTACTCTACACAACGCCTATTAAAAGCGCGTATGTATAGCGATTTTTTAAGTAATTTTAATTTCTGGGGATGGCAATTAATTATTGTAGCCGCTGCAATTACATTACCACTTGGGTACTCAACTTCAAAAGAATATGCTGAACTTGAATGGCCAATAGATATTGCTATTGCACTAGTTTGGGTAGCCTTCGGGGCGAACCTTATTGGTACTATGATCAAAAGAAGGCAACGCCACTTATATGTTGCGATTTGGTTTTATTTAGCCACATTTGTAACGGTTGCCGTACTTCATATTTTTAATAGTTTGGCATTACCCGTAAGCCTAGGTGGAATGAAAAGTTATTCTGTATATGCTGGAGTTCAAGATGCTTTAGTACAATGGTGGTACGGCCATAATGCCGTAGCATTTTTCTTAACTACGCCCTTTCTAGGTTTAATGTATTATTTTGTTCCAAAGGCTGCCAACAGACCAGTTTATTCTTATAAATTATCTATTGTTCACTTTTGGTCTTTAATCTTTATATACATCTGGGCAGGCCCTCACCATTTATTGTATTCTGCATTACCGGATTGGGCTCAAAATTTAGGGGTAGCCTTCTCTATTATGTTATTAGCGCCATCTTGGGGTGGTATGATTAACGGACTATTGACCTTAAGAGGTGCCTGGGATAAAGTACGTACAGACCCAACCTTAAAATTTATGGTAGTTGCTATTACCGGTTATGGTATGGCCACTTTTGAAGGACCCTTATTATCTTTAAAAAACGTAAATGCTATTGCACACTTTAGTGATTGGATCATTGCTCACGTACACGTTGGAGCGCTAGCGTGGAACGGATTTTTAGCCTTTGGTATGATTTATTGGATGGTGCCTAAAATTTTCAAAACGCGTTTAGCCTCTGTTGGTTTAGCTAATTTTCACTTCTGGATTGGTACTTTAGGGATTATTTTATACGCATTACCCATGTACGTTGCTGGTTTTACTCAGGCCTTAATGTGGAAAGACTTTAACCCAGATGGGACATTAGTTTATGGGAACTTTTTAGAGACCGTAACTGAAATTATGCCCATGTACTGGATGCGTGCTATTGGTGGCACCATGTATATTGTTGGTGCTTGTGTGATGATTTACAACGTAGTACTCACCATTAAATCTGGAAGTAAAGTAGAAGACGAATTGGCAGAAGCTGCGGCTTTAACAAAAGTTTCTAAAAAGAGAACGGCTGGAGAAACCTACCATACTTGGTTAGAGCGTAAGCCTGTGCAGTTGACTATTTTTGCCACTATTGCGATTTTAATTGGTGGCGCGGTACAAATTATACCTACCATTTTGGTAAAATCTAATATTCCAACCATAACAAGTGTTAAACCTTACACCCCTTTAGAATTAGAAGGTCGTGATTTATACATTCGCGAAGGCTGTGTGGGTTGTCACTCACAGATGGTACGCCCGTTTAGAAGTGAAGTAGAACGTTATGGCGAATATGCTAAAGCAGGTGAGTTTGTTTACGATCACCCTTTCCTTTGGGGAAGCAAGCGTACAGGTCCAGATTTATTACGTGTAGGTGGCAAATATTCAGACAATTGGCACTTAAATCACATGTACGATCCACAAAGTACTTCTTCTGGTTCAATTATGCCCTCATACTCTTGGATGGTTCGCGATGAACATGATCGCTCAGATATTCAAGCTAAAATGAAAACAATGGTATCCCTTGGTGTACCCTATTCAGATGAAGACATAGAAAACGCTATTACGTCGATGGATGCACAAGCTACCCAAATAGAAAAAAACTTATATGCCGATCCTGATTTCGCAACAAACTACGAAGCTGATAAAAAGTATGCCGCAGAAAACGGAATGGAGTTTGTACAAATGCGCGACCGTGAAATAGTTTCGTTAATAGCTTACTTACAGCGCTTGGGTACTGATATTAAGATCAAAGAAACCGGAGAAATAGTTACGGATAATAACTAATTCAAAAGTAAATCTACAAGGGGCTGACACCTTACAATGCTCCTTGTAGCCATAAAAAAACGTTGAATCAAACCAACAAGGCTTAAAAACCTTGTCGCATAAAAATAGAAATCATGTTCAAATTTGTAAAAGGATATATGGAAACTATAGATGGCGTTGCCACCTACCCTATTATATCGTTATTAATCTTCTTTATTTTCTTCATGGTTTTATTCCTTTGGGTTTTTACAGCCTCAAAAGAATACATTAAAGAAGTAAGTGAATTACCTATGGAAAAAGACAACCAACAAAACTTAGAATTATGAAAAACACATCGTCACTTTGGTGGATAAGAATACCCGTAGCCTTCTTTATCATTTTCGGAATGATGGAATTCTTTATAGACTCGGGAAAACAACCCGCTATTTTAGCCTACCCTATCACTCAGTTTTTTATGCTGATGGTTTTAATATTATTAATAGCTATAGAGCTAATTTTGAGTTCTATTGAAAATGTAATGTTCCAAACCCTTTCAGAAGAAGCAAAAGAACGTTATTTAACCCATAAAGCAACCCGATTTGAATGGACATGGGCTAAAAATATGTACAAAAAATTGCTTGGTTCTAAACCTGCTGAAGTTGAGCATGAAATTATTCTAGATCACAACTACGATGGCATTAAAGAATTAGATAATAAATTACCGCCATGGTGGGTATATTTATTTTATGCGTCTATCGTTTTCGCTGTCGTTTATTTAGCGCGTTTTCACATATTTAATGACTACAATCAAGATGCCGAATACTTAACAGAAGTTGCTATTGCACAAGCTGAAATAGAAGAATACAAGAAAAATGCTAAGGATTTGGTCGATGTTACTACGGTTGAATTATTAGCGGATGCATCGGACTTAAG
Organism: Cellulophaga sp. Hel_I_12; assembly: GCF_000799565.1. Taxonomy (NCBI): domain Bacteria; kingdom Pseudomonadati; phylum Bacteroidota; class Flavobacteriia; order Flavobacteriales; family Flavobacteriaceae; genus Cellulophaga; species Cellulophaga sp. Hel_I_12. Next base: position 3,021,057 of record NZ_JUHB01000001.1, on the reverse strand, counting down.
TGCTGGTAAAGCCATTTTTGAAAGCAACTGCGTTGCCTGCCATATGGCCGATGGTGGTGGTGGAATTGGCCCTAACTTAACAGATAGAAACTGGATTTTAGGTGGAGGTATTAAAAATGTCTTTAATACGATATCCGAAGGTGGTCGTGACGGTAAAGGTATGGTAGCTTGGAAACAAAGCTTGAAACCTCTTGAAATGGCGCAAGTTGCCAGTTATGTTTTAGGTTTTGAAGGAAAAACAGCTGCAAATCCAAAAATTGCTGAAGGAGAAATATGGATAGATCCACACATGAAGGTTGAAGGAGTAGATATTGATGCTACAAAAGTAAAAATTGAAGTACAAGTTGATACCTTAGAGTTTAAAGAAACACTAGATGTAGATGGCACTACCATAGAATAGTTTAATAAGCCTTGTAAAAACCACCCTGCTCTTTTTATTAAGGGCAGGTTTACATCACAATAGAATCGCAACAAAAACAGTCCTTCCAAGCGCACCGAATAGTATCAGAATAGGGTATTCTAATGCTACAAATACAACAAAAAATGTCGCAAGATCAAGATAATTTTAGAGACACCATCGGAACCATAAACGAGGAGGGCAAAAGAGCATGGGTTTTTCCAAAAAAGCCTAGTGGTAAATTATACGAATATCGCAAATATGTTAGCTATTTTTTACTCGTTTTTTTGTTTGCAGCACCCTTTGTAAAAATTAACGGCAATCAGTTTTTGATGTTTAATGTATTAGAGCGTCGCTTTAATATATTTGGATTTCCATTTTGGCCACAAGACTTTCATTTGTTTGTAATCTCTATGATTATTGGGGTTATCTTTATTGCTCTTTTCACAGTTGCTTTCGGACGCATTTTTTGTGGTTGGATGTGCCCACAGACCATTTTTATGGAAATGGTTTTTCGAAGAATTGAATATTGGATTGATGGGGATCGAGGTGCCCAAATTAAACTAGAGCGACAAGAATGGAACGCGGAAAAAATTAGAAAACGTGTTTTAAAATGGATTATCTTTTTTATCATCTCGTTTTTAATTGCCAATGTATTTTTAGCTTATTTAATTGGTAGTGATCGCTTGATACAATATGTTTATGATGGGCCTTTAGCACATGTAAGTACTATGGTATCGCTGTTAATTTTTACGGCTGTATTTTATTTTGTTTTTGCTTGGTTCAGAGAGCAAGTATGTATCATTGCTTGTCCTTATGGCCGAATGCAAAGTGTTTTATTAGATAATAAATCAATTGTGGTTGCCTATGACCACAAGCGTGGTGAAGCAGAAAATGGCAGAAAAAAATGGCGTAAAAATGAAGATCGTGAAGCTTTAGGGCATGGCGATTGTATCGACTGTTTTCAGTGCGTAAATGTTTGTCCGACTGGGATAGATATTCGAAACGGTACCCAATTAGAATGCGTAAACTGTACCGCTTGTATTGACGAGTGCGATACTATTATGGAAAAAGTAGACCTTCCTAAAGGCTTAATTCGGTATGCTAGTGAAGATGAAATTGTTAAAAAAGAAAAATTTACGTTTTCACCTCGTCTAAAAGGGTATACGGCTGTCTTAGTAATTTTAACCGGTGTTTTAATCGGAATGTTATTTTTACGAAACGATTTAGATGCAACCATTCTAAGATTACCAGGCCAATTATATGAACATAAAGAAGGGAATATAATTAGCAATGTGTACACTTTTAAATTAGTGAACAAAACATCAACTGATATTAATAATATTCATTTCGCTTTAGTTTCGCATAAAGGCACGATAAAATTAGTACGTGAAGGAGATTTTAATGTTAAAGGGCAGCAATTAGCCGAAGGCACCTTGTTTATAGAAATAAATAACGCTGCCATAAAAAGTGATAAAGAAAAAATAAAAATTGAAATTTATAGTGGGGATACATTAATTGAAACTACCACAACGGCATTTTTAGCACCGAGAAGTTATCGATAATTTCGTTGTTCGAGAATAGTAAAAAAAATAAAGGTTATACGTAATTGTTCAAAACAACTTTCAACATTAGACATTAGACATTAGACATTAGACAAAAATAAATATGAAAATAAATTGGGGAACAGGTATCGTATTAGCATTGGCTGCATTTATAAGTTTTATCTTATTTTTTGTGATTCGCATGAGTATGGACGATAAATCGAACCACGATTTAGTGACCGAAGAGTATTATAAACAAGAGCTAACCTTTCAAAAAGATTTAGATGCTCAAAATAATGCGATAAACACGAATAATAATTTAATTGTTGCAAAAACACCAGAAGGATTACTTGTTACATTTCCTGAAAATTTGGAATTTGAAAAAGTAAAAGGCACGGTGTCCCTATACAGACCATCTAATAAACAATTGGATTTTGACTTTCCTATAAGTCTATCCAACACAAATTTGCTCGTACCTGACAAACGTTTGTTAGATGGTCGCTGGGACATTAAAGTTTCTTGGAACTACAAAGATGAAGAATTTCTATCGAAAAAAAGTATTACTTATTAAACAATGATTCTATCCGCACTCATATTAGGTTTAATGGGCAGTCTACACTGTGTAGGCATGTGTGGCCCTATTGCCTTTATGTTACCTGTTGATAGAACCAATCACCTAAAAAAATTCATTCAAATATTTATTTATCATTTTGGGCGATTATTGGCGTATGGAATACTAGGTTTGGTCTTTGGACTCTTAGGAAAAGGTTTATTCGTTTTTGGAATGCAACAAAAACTATCAATTACCATTGGTGTATTGATGATTGTGGTGATTTTAATTCCCTACAAAACCTTTAGTAAATACAACTTTTCAAAACCTGTATATAAAATAGTTGGGAAAGTTAAAAACAGCTTGGGAAAAGAACTTCAGAAAAAAACTCCTGATACTTTTTTGACGATAGGGTTTTTAAATGGGTTTTTACCTTGCGGATTAGTATATATGGCATTATTTGGCGCTATTGCTATGGGAGATGCGCTTCAAGGCGCATTATATATGGTAATATTCGGTGCAGGTACTATTCCGTTAATGACAACGGCTATTTATTTTAGCGCACTTTTAAAAAATACAGCGAAACAAAAAATTCAAAAATTAATTCCTGTTTTTGTAGTGTTGATTGGTGCACTTTTTATTCTACGAGGTTTAGGTCTGGGTATTCCTTATATTTCACCAGCACCCGTTACACAAGTTGTTTCAGCAGATATGGAGTGTCATGAGTAAGCTGTACCTAATACAAGAAATTTGAGCAGAAGAATCAAGACCGCTGCGCTTTAAGAATAAAGAAACTAGACTTTTTACTCTAGCTCTTCTTTTTCAACTGCTTGCTACCGAGATAAAATAAAAAATCCTTGAAATAATCATGGAATTAAAAGAGTTAGAGAACAGAGAAGATGTGAGTCAACTAGTACGTAGCTTTTACGCTAAAGTACGTGTAGACGAGGTTTTAGGCCCTATTTTTAATGGTATTATAACGGATTGGGAAAGCCACTTAGCACTTTTAACCGACTTCTGGGATACCCAGCTTTTCTTAAAAAGAAAATATCATGGCAACCCTATTAAAGCTCATAACGAAGTTGATGAAAAAATGAATCACAACACTACTCCAGAACACTTTGGTTTGTGGCTCAATTTATGGTTTCAGACTATTGACGAATTGTTTATGGGCGATAATGCTTTTATCGCTAAAAACAGAGCTAGGCAAATAAGCTCTATGCTGTACCTACAAATGTTTCAGAACCGAAGCAAATAAGAAACACTAGGTAAGCTATTGAAGGTTTAAAAAAACCTAAATAAAAAATCCCGCTAAAAAAGCGGGATAAGTGAAACTTTTTTACCAAGAAAATAATTATATCTTAAATGTAATAACCGGCAGTACAGAGTGGTTTGCAATGTCTTCCCCTATGCTACCACGAAAGAAATGTGCTAAACCTTTTCTACCATGCGTTGTAATTCCAATAAGGTCTATATTATGGTCTTCCGCATAATTTAAAACACCTTTTTCAACGGTGTAATCGTTGTATACTTTAACATCGATAAATTCGGCCCCAACAGCATTTGAAAATTTCGCAATTTTATCATCGATATCTTGAGTGCTTAAAAAGTTATCACCTGGTGTATTGATGTATAAAATATGCAGGCTGACATTTAATAAATTGGAGATATATTTTGCACGCTGGTAAGCATTAATATTTTCATCAGCCAAATCGCAAGCAAAAAGCATTTTTTCTGGCAAGAATGCTTCCATATCGTTTTTAATCACTAAAACAGGAATGTCTGCATTTCGCACCACTTTTTCAGTATTCGAACCTACAAATATTTCCATGAGGCCGTCGGTTCCATGGGAACCCATAATAATAAGATCTGCATTATTCGCTTCTGCTACCTCATTTACTTCACTAAATACTTTAAAGTGTTTAATAATTGGCTTAACATTTACGTCTTTTAAAAAAGGCTTACTTAAAAACTCATTAAAGCGTTTTTCTGCCAATTTAAGCAGAAAAACAGTTTGCTCTGGATGTGCAGCTTGAGAAGAGGTAATATAGGCGTCATTGAGCTCTAGCATGTGTAAAGCAAAAATAGTAGCCTTGTATTTTTTTGCCAATGAAGCTGCTACTTTTAAAGCATTTTCAGACTGAATTGAAAAATCTACTGGTACAATTATATTTTTCATAGGATTATATTTTTCTAATTATAATAGGTTTTAATGTAACGTTTAAATCTTTCTATTTATTTGCTGATGCATACGAAATAGTTGATGCAATAATAATGTACTGCTCACTACAGGCCTAATAGCTACTTTTTCTTGTGCTTCTTTTGACGGGTATCCACTAAGAACAACCAAGGTTTTATACGGTCATTGAAAACAATCTTGTTTCAGGTTCTTTTCGATACAAATGCATATCAAAAGCCATACATATATTTCGAACAAATGCACGTCCTTTTTCGGTGACTACTATTGTATTTGATGAAATTTCTAACAAATTATCAGCTTCCATTTCCTGAAGTTTCATCATAATTAAATCGGTGTCTAAAGTGCTGTCATTAATGTCTAATACCGTTTTAAACTGGCACATTAAATTTAAAATATGTTTGCGAATAATACTATCTTCTTCCGTTAAAATATGACCTCTATAAATCGGAATAATATTATTTTCTACCAAATGTTGATACTCTTCTAATCCTTTTACATTTTGTGCAAAGCTATACCAACTATCACTTATACTTGAGGCGCCTAAACCTACCATCACTTGAGTTTTTGAAGCAGTATACCCCATAAAATTGCGATGTAGACTGCCTGTATGTAATGCTTTTGACAAACTGTCGGTTGGCAAGGCAAAATGATCCATCCCTATTTCTTCGTAACCCACCTGCGCCAGTAATTCTTTACCGCGTTCATATTGCTTGCGCTTGGCTTCCCCTGATGGTACATCAGCATCTTTATAGCCTCTTTGTCCGTTACCACTAAGCCATGGCACATGGGCATAACTATAAAAAGCCAAACGGTCAGGCATTAAACTTTTTGTTTTTAAAATCGTATGCTCAACGTCATCAATGGTTTGATGTGGTAAGCCAAAAATGAGATCGTGTCCAACAGAAGTATAGCCAATTTCCCTTGCCCATTTGGTCACTTTTTCCACATTTTCAAAAGGTTGAATTCTATGAATTGCTTTTTGAATCTTTTCATTATAATCTTGAACACCATAACTTACTCTTCTAAAGCCCACATCAAACAAGGCTTGTAAATGTTCTTTGGTGGTATTATTTGGGTGCCCTTCAAAACTAAACTCGTAGCCATCGGCTTTATCAGCAGATCTAAAAATACCTTGAATTAAGCCTTGTAAATTTTCAGGTGAAAAAAAAGTTGGTGTCCCGCCTCCTAAATGTAATTCTTTAATTCGTGGTTTTTGCCCTAATATATCACAATATAAACGCCATTCTTTTAATACGGTGCTAATGTATGGCGACTCTACTTCGTGCCGTTTGGTAATGCGTTTGTGGCAGCCGCAAAAAGTACACATACGCTCACAAAAAGGTAAATGAATATACAAGCTAATACCTTCGGTAGCATTACTTTCTTCAAAACTCTTCAACAAAGTTGACTCCCATTTTTTACCAGAAAAGCTAGGTAAATCCCAATAAGGTACTGTGGGGTAACTCGTATATCGCGGTCCTGGGACATTGTATTTTTGGACTAAACTGCACATGTAATTTTTATTTAGCCCAAAATTAACACGTAGGCTCGTCAATTACTATGACAATTATCATGTTGCTTCAAGAACTGAACGTAAAATACTTTATTTCAGCCCTTTAGTTCTATTTTCTTGTACTCTAAAGATGACCATTTTCTTGATTAGTGCTAAGGGCAAAGGGGTATTCAAAGGAAATTGTACACCACCTATACTTGTTTAAAACGCTTTTAGGTCTTCCTTAAATTTTTCATGTGCCGTGGGAAAGGCGCCGTGATCGTTAATTGCAGGCATTTTGTAACTGATCGCTTCTGTAGCCTCTGTCACTGCTTGTTTTATAGGTTTCCTAAAACTAACTGAACTTCATTTAGAAAATTAGCAATGTATGCATCTATGCTTTCAGGTGTAGTATTGGCCAAGTCAAATATATTCTATTAGCTCATATTAAAGGTATTAAAAAATATGTCCTAATTTTGTTTCCTATTTAAAATAGTAAAAATAAGTATCCATGGAACGCAACAATCTATACCCCATATTTTTAAAAACATCAAACTTAAATATTTTAATCGTGGGTGGTGGAAACGTGGCACTAGAAAAATTAAGTTTCCTTCTAAAATCCAGTCCAGACGCAAATGTAGAATTGGTATCACCCATGTTTCGAGAAGAAACTTTAACCTTAATTCAAAAATTTAATATAAAAACCACGGTGGCTAATTACGACCCCAGCTTTTTAAAAAATAAGCATATGGTCGTTGCTACGACTGATAATGTCCCTGTAAACGAACAAGTATACCATGATTGTAGAGCACAAAATATATTGGTCAATGTAGCCGACAATCCACCGTTTTGTGATTTTTATATGGGTGGTATTGTCACTAAAGGCAATGTAAAAGTGGCCATTTCTACCAACGGAAAATCACCGACGACCGCCAAAAGATTGCGTCAGTTTTTTGAAGATGTGCTTCCTGACAATATCGACGATTTAGTAAAAAACCTCAACGAATTTAGAAAAACAATCAAAGGTGATTTCGAAGAAAAAGTAGAGACTTTAAACGAGTTTACAAAAGGTTTGGTGAACAAAAAAAATTAGTACGACCTTTTTGAAGGTATGGTGAACAAAAAACCCAAAGTAAGAGTATTCCATTCTTTTTCTTCGAGTACTATAGCGGAATAGGATATATTGAGCTCGGTATTGGCACTCATTAAAAACCCTATTTGTGGTCGGTAATAGAGCCCCCCATCATTTCCTTGACTTATGCCTAAGGCTTGCCCTACATCTATTCCAAAAGAAAAAGAATTCGAAGGCCAAATGCGCGTGGATATGGCCAATGGAGCAAATTGCACACTAGGCAAATCTACTAATGGATTATCTGTACCAAATTTTTCAGGAAAACCATAAGTATACCCAGCCATAATTCCCAAATCTACTACCTCTCCCAATGCCCACATATACCCAATATTTGCGCCAAGGACTACCCCTACTTCATCGTTAAAATCGTTTAAAGGAATACCCCCTTGAACCCCAATTTTTAGGCCTTCTTGGGCATGGGTGTAAGCACTAGTAAAAAGTAGCGCAACTGCTATTACAAAAATTTTCATTATTTAGTTGGTTTGGTTTACGAATATAAATCTAAAAATTAGGAAGCTATATCTACTATTTTTGTTGTAAAAAGGAGTAAAAGGGTGGTACACGTTTATTATTAGAGAAAAAAATGCATTAAATAACTTTTCTAGGCATTGTTGAATTCTCAAGTTGCTGCAAATTAATTATAGATAAATTATTATACGTAGTAATTTTTTGTAACTTACTTTAAATCATTTGTAATGAAAGGCACTGACCAATGCAAAAACTGTGAGGAAATTATTGATACTTCCTTCGATTTTTGTCCTTATTGTGGACAAGAAACAGCGGATACACTAACTTTTGGTGTGCTGTTTAAAAATACAATCAACAATTACTTTTCTATAGATGCGCGTTTTTTTAGAAGCTTTTTTCCTCTAATGACAAAACCAGGACTACTGGCCAAACGATTTGTAAATGGGAAACGACTCTTGTACCTGCATCCCGCACAGTTCTACCTTTTCATTTCCGTGGTTTTTTTCTTTTTCTTTTCTTTTACAATACGAAAGGTGGATGACCAGATGTCAAAAGCAATAGCGGAAGGTTTCAACCAACCAATAGCGCTAGATTCTTTAGCCGTTAAAATAGATTCTTTAGGTGTTGAAGCCGCTAAAAATACATTAGAGGAAAAGGCTGGAATGTCTGCTGAGGAAATTAGAAACATTGACTCTATTACTGTAGGTAGTCAAAAAATTTCTGGAAGCTCTTTGATCCTTCAAAAAAATATGTTGGACTCCCTTATTGCAATTGGGGCTCCGCAGGCTGAAAAATTAAAGGCCATGGGGAAAAAAGAAGATACTGGTGCTTTTTTGACTAAGGTTTATGTACAATTATTAAAATTATACGAGCAAAGGGGAGGGGGAATTATTCAGGCGCTTTATGATACCATTCCAATTGCCATGTTTTTTATGCTGCCCTTGTTTGCGCTATTATTAAAGGTTTTTTATTGGAGACGTGGTACGTTTGCCCATCATACCGTATTCAGCTTTTATTTTTTCACCTTTTTATTCACCACCTTTTGCTTACTTATTTTGGCCAATAGATTTTTAGATATCCCCATTTGGGTTGAGGTGCTCCTATTTTTTTCGTTCATTATCTATTTAATGTTGGCCTTGCGTACTTTTTACGAAAGTAATTGGATAGGTGCATTTTTTAAGGCTGGTTTTATTACTTTTATTTATATGCTGATTGTTCTGCCTATTGCTATGGTAGGGGTAATTTTTATTTCTTTTATGCTGTATTAAGCGACCCTTGATAGAGGGCTCGATTCTTTTGAAAATTTTTAAGCGCTATTAAACATACCTTCAAATAGATTTTATTTCACCGTGAATCAAAGGGACAGCAGTCTGTACTTAGTTTTTTATACTTCATCGAACGAATCCGTAGCGTTTAGCATCTCTACCATGAAGAAATCATTTTAAAATCTAAAAAAGTCTTTATTACTCGCAGGCAAAAAAGACATATATTTCTAAATGAAGTAGAAAGCAATTTTATCAAATGTTTTGTAAGTTATTGGATGAAAACACTTTAAATGCTTTATGAGGTTTAGCCCATAGAATAACACATTTATTTCCGCTGTACGTAATCAATTTTATTTTCTTATTGAATTAGGAAGGTTAATATAAAATTAAAGAGAAATACTTTTTGAGCCATGTACCAGCTCTTGAAGTTTTTCGACATTTAAAGGTTTTGAAACAAAATCTTGAACGTAGCTTGGAAAATCCTTAGCCAAACGCTTATCGTCTTCTGAAACGGAAGAAGTGACCAATACCACATCAATATTGGTAGACATTTCCTCAAGAACCATAAATTCTAAGAATTCAAAACCGTCCATTTCTGGCATATTGATATCCAACAATACTAGAATAGACTCAGATTTGTCTTTATTAAAACGTAGATGATCCAAAGCTTCTTCAGGATTTGTATAGCTCAATACTTTCTCTTCCTCGCCTATTTTTCTAAGCAGAATACTATGCATGAAGATAATAATCTCCTCATCGTCGACTAAGTAAATTTTCGAATACATAGCTACTTATTTAATAGTATACTCACGAAAAGTGATTATTTTTAAAACACTTTTTTAGGCTACACTTGTTAAGATATAATAAATGTAGGGAAAATATTACTAAAATGTAGTTTATTTCTAAAAATATGGCATACACCCAAAAGTAGCGGGGAAACTATAAAAAATAGCCAGGAGATTTGAATATCTATTATTTTGACAAGGTGGTTAGCTCCAACCAAAACTCCTCAATTTTTAATATGGCCTCTAAAAACCCACTCATTTCTAAAGGCTTTTTTATATAGCTATTGCAGTGGTTTTCATAAGCCTCATCGAGGTCTTTTTGACTTGACGATGTAGTCAGCATAATTACTGGAATTTTTTTAAGAAGAGCATCAGACTTGATTCGTCTTAATACTTCGTGGCCATTAAAAATAGGGATATTTATATCTAAAAGAATTAGGTCAGGTATTTTTACCTTTGAAAAATCGCCTTGCTGAAACAGAAAATCTAAAGCCTCTTTTCCATTACGCGCAACACTTATCTCTATTTTTAATTTACATTCTTCAAAAGCTTCTAGGGTGAGTAAAACATCTCCTTCGTTATCTTCTACTAATAAAATATGGGCAATTCTAGTGTTTTGTTTTTTCATTATTTTCCTATTTAGGGATGGTGAAATAAAATATTGATCCTTTCTCTGGCATGGATTCTAGCCAAATCCGCCCTCCTAAAAATTCAACATGTCTTTTGGCTATGGTAAGTCCGATTCCTGTACCAGAGTACGCATCTTTATTATGTAATCTTTGAAAAATTAGAAATATTTTCTCATAAAATTCGGCATCTATTCCAATGCCATTGTCTTCAATAGAAAATTTCCAGTCATTTTTATTTTCTACAACTTGAATCACAATTAATGGTGTAAGATCGTCCTTTGAATACTTAAGTGCATTGTCAAGTAAACAATGAAAAATTTGAGTTATAGCTGCTCTATAGGTGTTCAGCGTTGGCAGATGATCAGATTTAATGACCGCCCTTTTTTTTGAAATTAGTTGTCTACGTAATTGTTGATACTCTAGGTATAGCTGGTTCAAGTCTACCTCTTCTTTTCCTTCCGTTGGTTTATTCGCTCTAGAATAGGCTAAAAGATCTAGGATAATCTGCCTCATTCTTTTTGCGCCATCTATGGCATAATCGATATAAAGGTGCCCCTTTTCATCGAGTTGATCTTCGTATTTTCGCTGTAATAGTTCCATGAAACTTGAAATCATACGCAGAGGCTCCTGTAAGTCGTGTGAGGCCACAAAAGCAAATTGCTCTAATTCTTCGTTGGAACGTTCCAGCTCATAGGTATACTGGCTGAGTAACTCCTTATTCTTAACTTCTTCTGTAATGTCTGATGAAATACCGATGATACCTGACAAGATATTATTATCATTATAAATGGGTGAATTGGTGATAAAGGCTGGGAAATTAGTGCCATTCTTATTACGTACCTTAAATTCACCCGACCATGTTTGCCCTTTTTTTAGCACATCCATGATCTGGTTCGCTTGTTCTTTATCAGTTTCAATGGTAGTAAGTTCCATTATATTCTTTCCTATGGCTTCTTCAGGTGTCCAGCCATAGATATTTTGAGCTGCTGTATTCCAGTATTTAACTACACCATCGAGGCTCGTTGCTATAGCTGCCTGGCCTACAGTACTTAGTAAATTAGCTTTGAACTTGTTTTCTTCTTCTGCTTTTTTACGTTCCGTGATATCCAATACAATAGCCAAAAATCGCTTATTATTGTTTTCTACTACTAATTGTAAATGTATTTCTGTGGGATATTGGCTTCCATCTTTTCGTTGGTGCTGTGTAAAAAACACAATTTTTTCTTTTTCATTAGAAACTAGTGGCGCTATAAGTGCTGTAAAAGAAGCTAGCGTATAGTCCGGTTTTATATCTAGGGGAGTTAAGTTTATGATTTCACTTTTTGAATAGCCCAAGTTCAAAAGGGCCCCTTTATTAACATAGTTAAACCGAAATGTTTTTGTGTCGAAGGTGTAAATTTCATTCAAACTATTTTCTATAGTTGCTTGTAAACTATCTTTTTCTTGTTGTGCATATTTCTGCTCGGTGATATTAATATTCGTTCCTAGATATCCAACAAGTTCCTTTTTTTCATTAAATAGCTCTTTTGCTGTTCCCTTCACCCAGGTAACTTTTCCTTCTTTATTTACAAACCGATACTCATAAGCCCATTTACCATTTGATTTAATAGATGTATACCAATTATTGCCAACATCAACTAAGTCATCTGGATGTAAAGCATTAATCCACCCTTTCCCTAAGACCTCCTTTATATTCATGCCCGTCATTTGAAGCCAAGTTTCATTAGCATAAACGCAATCTCCATCAATATTCGTGGTATATATTGCAATAGGCGATTGTTCAGTATAGGCTTTAAATTGCGCATCACTTTTTTCCGCTTTTTCTTTAGCCTTTAATAATTCTAATTCTGCCACTTTGCGCTCATGAATATCCTGATAGCTGCCGTAAATTCTGATTCGCCTATTATTTACTGTTTCGCTTTTACCTATAGCTCTGTTCCAGCGCTTATTGCCTTTCGCTGTCCGGATTAATATATCCTCAACGAACTCAGTGCCATTCGCAATTAAATTATTTAATGCTGCTTGTATCCGTTCTTTACTCTCACCAATATGGAATTCTATTCCACCTGTCAAAGTAGGGTTGTAACTCGTATCGAGCTCTAGTATGTCAAATAACATAGGGGACCAGTACATATTTTCTCCATCAGTGTTAATTAAATCAAGTTCCCAACTTCCAATTCGTGCAATTTCTGTTACTTGCTCTAATAACTTTTCATTTTTTGCTTCCTGGGTAATATCAAGAAGAACGCAGTTGAAAAGAATGGTACCGTCAATCAAAAAAGAGGGTGTTCCAATGCCAAAATGTGTGCGAAGTTCACCAGTTGGCATCACATAATTGAAGCGACAAGTCCATTTAGCCTTTGTGGTTAAAGCATCAGAAATGCTTTTTCTTACATATTCAATATCACCAGCAGCGCGTATCCTTTCCCAGATTAACTGATTATTTTCAACTACCGCTTCGGCTGCATAACCCCAGAGTTGTTCCGAACCTTTGGTAACATACTTTAAAGCCTCGGTTCCATCGGGATAGAATAGATATTGAAATACTATCCCAGGCAAATTATCAGCTAATAATTGTAATCTTATTTCTGCTTCTTTACGTTCGGTTATATCTTGAAAACTACCATACACACGTGTGCATACACCATCACTATATTCTGCTTTAGCTGTGGTGCGTACCCAAATTTCTTTATTATTAGAGTTGACAATAACTGCTTCAATAGTATATGGCTCTTGGGTTAGAATACATTTTTCGAAACTTGATAGTGCTAGATGGCGATAATCCTCTCTGTAAAAGTTAATAGCGGCATCTACGTTCGGCACAAAGGAACGAGGGTCTGTTCCATAGATTTGATGCACTTCATCTGACCAAAAGATAGTGTTAAGTATTGCATCAAACTCCCAACTTCCTATTTTGGCTAGTTTGCCCACCTGGCGATTCAATTCGCGAAGGTTTTTTTCTTCCGTAATATCCCTTGAATTAGCTACTATACCCTTCACGGCAGGATTATCTAGCATATTGGTCAATACCGTTTCAAGCCATCTCCATTCTTTTTTGTGATTTTGAAAACGCAAAGGTGGAATCACTACCCTATTTTCATGCACCACTTTTTTTAAACTGGCTAAAGTTAGTTCAACATCATCGGGATGAACAAACTCAAGAGCATTACGGCCAATAAACGCTTCAGGTGCCATTCCTAAAACCGCAGTGCTCGTTGGACTTACATAGCTATAGTTGCCCTCTTCGTCTAAGATTCCAATCAGGTCAGACCCCTCTTGAATCAGTGCTTTAAAGCGCTGTTCACTTTGCAGCACTTGTTCTTTCTGTTCAAGTATTTCTTGGGCGTCGCGTACTACACAATACATTAGTTTTGATGTGTTATCCCATTTTACAGACCATAAATTATAAGCTATGCCCCCATTTTTTTTCTTATAGCGATTTACGAAAGATTTTACGTCCTGACCTCCTAAAATAGCAGCCGCTACTTCTTCGGTTTTTTGTAAGTCTTCTTCCAGAATCAAATCTACATAAGGGCTCCCTATTAATTCTTCAGGCTCATACCCCCAATGACTAGCAGTGGCTGCAGTGACAAAAACAAAATTACCTTGTTCATTAATGGTACAAAAGATATCCAAAGAAGCATCAATCAGCTGACTTGCTTCAGATTTTTGCTTAACGATACTCGTAATATCCCGAGATTGGCAGGCCACTGCAAAAATCTTATGATCTTCTCCTCTTAAAGGTTTTAAGGTAATTTGACCGTATTGTATGTCATTTGTTTCTGGATGAGAGTAATGTTCCTCAATTTCTAGAAATTCTCCGTTTATAGCCCTAATGTAATAAGCTTTCCATTTTTCGGTGTACCCCTCACCAAAGCCCTCTGCAAACACAGAATCATAAATTTTCTTTTCAACTCCCGCTACCTCCTTAACTACGCTTAACCATCTTTTATTGGCATAAAGCAATTGAAAGTCAAGGTTAAATATCCAAATATGATCTTTGCTTTGATCTAGGTATATATTTGTCAACTGCGCTTGATTCATACTAAGTTTAATATTTTGCGGTTATTCTTAAGGACCATCAACTAACAACAAGTTACTAATTTGTTATTGATTGGTTAAAAATAACCTAAGATAATAAATTTCTTAAAGTGTGTATTCTTAATTCTGACAATTAGCACCTACTAGCCATTTTATTAAAGAATTACTCGTTATAGCCAACTTTGTTAAATTTAGCAAGATCTCCCAGCTTAGATAGTTTAGTGAAGAAAGGAAATCCAAACCAAAAATCAATTTAATTTTTTGATATCTCCTGCAGCTATCAACTCTAAACTGCTCAACACTTACAGATTGGCTTCGAGCGTAAATGAATTTAAAATTATTAAAAGTAGGGCCCTTTTGATGCTTGAGATTTTTAAATCTTATCGGCATAAAAAAATTAGTAGTGGGAGTTTTCTCCTTTTCTATCGGCTCTACTAGAAATTGGTATTGCTATGTGGGTTGAATTTGGCAAATTTGCTTTTTGCCTTAGTATTCTGGATAACAAAACAAGTATTTTATGTTTCTAGGTAATTTAAAGTTTCCATCATAGATTCCTAACTAAATATCAGCTTTAGCCGTTTTAGAAGAGATATCCTTTATTATTTCATCTAACTCGTGAGCTGAATTTATGAGTCCTTTAAATAAGAATAATTGTTCTTCATTCAACTCATTTTCATCTACCTCCAATAAATTAACAATACCCATAATTCTGGCCAATGGTGCACGAACAATATGAGACTGTATCCAAGCTATTTCCTTTAATTTCGCATTTTGCTCCTCTACCGCTTTGATATAAATATTTTTTTCGGTAACATTATTAACCAAGGTAACCAGAGATTTTTTAGCATTGTATAGCAGTTCATTACTGGTTGTTTCGACATCGATAATTGTCCCATTTTTTAAGCGATGCCGACCTTCCCTAATACCCGAAACTTGACCATTTAAAGGATTGCTTATTAAGGCATTAGATTCCCTTGGTTTATTTTCAATATCTTGAAACTTCATTCCCATAAATTCGGCGTGAGAATATCCATATTGCTGTATTGCCGCATCGTTTACATCTAAAAAATGATGATTTTCTACATCGCACACCCACATAGGGAGCGGACTTAAATGAAACAGGTCGCTATACCGCTTTTCTGATTTTTTTAAATCGAGTAGGTACTTCTTCTTTTGAATATTATATAACAAACTTTTATAAAGACTAAAGGAAGTTAAATCATCCTTGAGAAGGTAATCTGAAATCCCTAAATGCAGTGATCTAATGCTCAGGGGCATATCTGTATAACCTGTTAAGATCACTACGGGTACCTCTGCAGCTAATTGTAACATCGTTTGAATTAAATGTTCGCCACTTTTATCAGGTAAGGATAGGTCTAAAAGAATGATATCAAAACTGAGGTCACTATTTACCAAGAATTCTTTAGCTGCCGTGAAGGTACTAGCACTGGTAAATTTAGGTTCTAAAATATGCTCTTCTAAATATTCTTTAATAAGTATTTGATCTCCAATATTATCTTCTATGATAAGAATATGATAAACTTTATTATCTTTTTCCATATGACCCAATTTTTCTGGTAATTTAAGGATATAAACTCAAAATTGCCTACTACTTGTCACGGTATACATAAAGGTTGTTCCATTCATCGCCCTTACCATAGCAACATTAGTAGGGCACCGCTTACATATTTTATTCATTTCTGTTCTTTTTTAGTGTAAAATAAAAAGTACTTCCTTTGCCCTCCTCAGAAGTTAACCAAATGCTACCACCCATACTTTCTACAATTTTCTTGGTAATTGCCAAGCCCATTCCTGTTCCAGAATATTGATCTCTATTGTGTAGCCTTTGAAAAATAATAAAAATCTTTTCAAAATATAAGGAGTCAATACCTATTCCGTTGTCTTTCACCGAAAATTTCCAAAAGTGCTTTTCTTCTGTGCATGAAATATGAATTCTCGGCGTTGTCTGAGCATCGCAATATTTTATACTATTGCTAATCAGGTTTAGAAAAATTTGTCTAATTGGTGATTTTATGGCGTTAATTACGGGTAAATTACTAGTCGTAATTAGAGCCGCGCTATCTTGAATCTGCTTTTTATGTAAAATACTTACTTCTTTTATCAAGGCCTCAATATCTATTTCTTGTAAATTTTCTAATAAGTTACCCACTCTGGAGTAATCCAGTAGCTCTAAAATAATTTGTCTCATTCTTGTGGCACCGTCCACGGCAAAAGAAATGAATTGTTTGCCTTTTTCATCTAACCTATCAGAATATCTTTTTTCAAGTAGGGACAGAAAACTAGTTATCATTCTAAGCGGTTCCTGAAGGTCATGAGAAGCGACGTAAGCAAATTGTTCCAGTTCTGTATTTGAAGTTTCTAATAATTTAGCCTTTAGGGTTAATTCATTGTTTAAGCGCTTTAAAGATTTTTCATATTTTTTTTGATTGGTAATATCCTGAATGGCTCCTACTAATTTAATAGGCTCCCCTCTATTTCCTCTTATGATATAGGCACTATCAATGACATAAGCGTACTTGCCATTATTTTTTTTAAACCTATATTCATTTTTAAAAAATGAGGCGTTTCTATCTTTAAGCGAATCTGTAATTTTATCAAAAAAAGCCTGGCGATCTTTTGGGTGGACCAGTAAGGACCATGTTTCTAAATTCAATTCTTTTTCTGCTATATTTTGTCCAAAACGATCTTTAAAACCATCACCCCAAAATAAAGTGTTTTTTAAAATATCCCACTCCCATATAGCATCTTGGGTTGCTTTGGAAATTTTCAAAAAGCGCTCATTTGAATATTTTATTTGTTCCAAAGTTTCCTTTGCTTTTGTAATATCGCTACCAACCACATAAAAAGTATCATCTTCTATTCCCGGATTAAAACTCCACGAAAACCATACGGTTTTTTTATCCTTCGTCAACGACCTCATTTCTATTGACTTTCTGGGTGCATCAATATCATTTAAAATTTCATCTACCAAATGACTATCTGCCGGGTGTACAAGATCTTTGAAATTAATTTTAAATAAATCTATAGGTTCAATATCAAAAAATTCATAAAAGGCCACATTGACCCTTTTTAAACATCCTTTATCGTCTAAACTACAAATATAGCCAGGCGCATAATTTATCAATTGATCTAACTCGACTTCTAAACGTTTTCTTGACAATTCAACCCCTAAAAATTCACCTAATTCGGCAATATTGTCCGTAACTTGCTCTAAGTAATTGGGATCTAAAGAACTTTTACCCAAAATTAAGGTTCCAATAATTTCTCCGTTATAAATTAATGGTAAACTATCAGCACTTTTCAAGCCTAAATTTTTAGCAATCTCAACACGTACAAAATTTTTATTATCTTGATTGTATTGCCAATGTTGTTTTGACTCACTTTCCCATGTAAGGCCGGGTAATCCCTCCCCTTTTTTAAAACCTTTTAAGTTATAGCCGTTCTTTGTAAAGCCTGCAAACTTTGAATCTTGCGCTTGATTTGCAGCCAAATAAATTTTATCTCTATTTACATTTAGCAACCAAACCTCCACAAGGTCAGACTTGTAATGGTTCATTAAAAGGTTTGATACCTCGCTTAAAGAATCATTGAAATTAAGTTCTTTACTGAAAACATTAGAAATATTCCTTAAAACCTCTTTAAAGAGGGCTAAATTCTTCTTCTGAGTAATATCTTTTTGAACAGATATCCAATGCGTACAATAGCCCTTCTCATTTCGAACTGGCGCAATGGAAAGGTTTACCCAAAATTCTTTACCATCTTTGGTGTAATTTAGGATGTCTTCATCGACCGTATTCCAAGACCTTAAATCTGTTCCGATTCGTTTTAGAGTTTCTGGACTTGAACGTACTCCCTGTAAAATACGAGGTGTTTTCCCTAATACTTCTTCTTCCTTAAATCCAGTTAATTTTTCAAAGGAATCGTTTACATAAATTATTTTTGGACCATTGGGATAATCCAAGGGCTCTGCCTCAGTAATGATGATTGGATCGGCAGAATGATTAATGACAGATTCAAATAATTTTAATTGTTGTTCTCTTACTTTTTGATCCGTGATATCTTGCATAGCGCCAATCATCCGGGTACCTTTCTCGTCACTATCTCTTACAATAAAGCCTTTATCCAATATCTCTAAATAGGTTCCATCCTGTTTTTTAAATCTATAATTACAAATCCAGTTAGTCTCTAAACTCCCTATAAAACTATTAAGACTTTCGGTTACTCTATCCCTATCTTCGGGATGTATTTTTTCTTCCCAAATAGTAATATTTTGAGAAAGATCTTCTGAAGGCCTACTTCCAAAATTAAGCTCATAGTTTTCGCCCCAATACAATTCATTTTTTATGAGGTCATAATCCCATATGGTATCAGAAGTTGCTTTTGTTGCAAATCTAAAGCGTTCATTTAATTCTTTTAATCTATTCTGATTGGTATACAGTTCCGTATGGTCTAACACGGTTGAAATCATAATATTTTGGGAATATAAAGGAATGTTTTTGGCGTCTATGATTCTTTTCTCCCCGCTTTCCTGTACAATCTCCCTGCGCTTCCAAGACATTCTTTCCGAAACTCCACTTTGTACGTCTGCCAAGAAATTTTTCTTCATCTCTTTTTTCCTAGCGTCATCGGAATGAATCTTTTCAAAAAATGTATTAACATCAGTAAGATCCTTTGAACTCCATCCGTATATTTCTGAAAATTTTTGATTAACAATACTC
Organism: Cellulophaga sp. Hel_I_12; assembly: GCF_000799565.1. NCBI lineage: Bacteria > Pseudomonadati > Bacteroidota > Flavobacteriia > Flavobacteriales > Flavobacteriaceae > Cellulophaga > Cellulophaga sp. Hel_I_12. The sequence continues at coordinate 3,001,815 of NZ_JUHB01000001.1, read as the reverse complement.
GCTTGACCAGTGCTTATATCATTTACGGCAATACCGATTGGCAAATTCTCCAAGATTACTTCAATAAATTCATTTCTTTTTAATAAGCTCTCAGAAATTTTCTTTTCCTCGGTGATATCTAAAATAATAGAGTCCCAATACGTACTTCCGTCTGGGTTTTTAGAAGGTTTCCCAATTCCCTTATGCCATTTCATAGCACCATTGGGTTGTTTTATCCTCCATTCGGATACCCAATTCGTCATATGTTGGGCAGATTCTTCTATAGATTTTTGAACTTTTGGGAAATCCTCTTCTAAAATTAAACTCCAAATACGACTATTATCTTCCATAGCTTCTTCCGCTGAGATTCCCCACAAATCTAGAAACCCTTGACTTACGTAGGTTAAATCATCGCTGCCGTCGTTAGCTAATTCATACCTAAAAACCGCCCCAGGAATACTATCTGCGATAGTTACAAATTGATCTTCAAATACTTTCTCTTTGTGAATATTTAATTGAATACCAAATACTTTAATGGGGCTGCCGTCACTTGATCGTATCGTAACTTTTGCTCTATTTTCTACCCAAATAAAGTTAGCATTTGCATCTTTTATGCGGTATTTTAAATTAAATGTCCCAGCGCGCTCACTCAAACAATCAGCTAAACCTCTTTCAAACCGATCTAGATCTTCTAAAAACACTAATTTTTTCCATTTTTCAATGGTCATCGCTTCGTGATTATGATCTTCATAACCCAGCAGTTGAAACCATTTTTTATTTAGAAGAATAATGCCTGACGGAACGTCCCATTCCCAAGTTCCGGCATCTGTTCCCTCAATAATATTTTCTAAAGTTGTATTTTTAGTACTTATGGTCAAATTCTTCTTTTCCAACTCAATTTTGCTCCTGCGTAGTTCTAAAAGCTGCTCGACCTGATGTGCTAATGCTTTTAAAGCTTCCTTTTGTTGAAGTGTAAGATCCTTTGATTTTTTGTCGACCACACAAATAGACGCAAATGCAATACCCTCATAGTTTTTAATGGGGTAGCCCGCATAAAAAACAATGTTTGGATCCCCTACAACTAGCGGATTTTGGTTGAATCGCATATCGTCGTTAGCATTATTGACAATCATAGGCTCATCTCCCCCTTCAATGACATATTTGCAAAAAGAATCAGCAATAGGTGTTTCTATGGCATCAATTCCGAAATGAGATTTAAAGAATTGTTTTTCTTCATTAAAAAAAGTGATCAATGACATAGGACAATCACAAATTACGGAGGCCAGTTTAGTGATCTCGTCATAATCAACTTCGGATGCAGTATCCATAATTTGATAGGCTTTGTTCAACTCCGATAATTTTTTCTCCATAGAGGTACTAAATTTTGTTTTGTTTACTTACGAATAGTTTACAGGCTTTGGGTTTTTCAAAATCAATACACGGTCAATAAACAATACTAAAAGATATAACAATATAAGCAATAATAAAACTATTGATGATTTGGCACTTGAACGTAAACCTTAGGATCAAGAAAAACAAAGGGCGCTCAACAAGGCAAGAAATGAATAAAGCACTTAAAGAAAATATTGAAAAATTTATACATCGGGTAAGCACTTCAGGTTATGATGAATAAAAGAGAGTTTACCACCTCTTCTATTTGTTCCCTAAAAATAAAAAATCCTCGTAAATATATGATTTACAAGGATTTAAAATTATTTGACGAGCCGAACCTGACTCCCTTAGCTTCGCTCAGGATAAACTTCTAGCCCTTACCATATTTCTTAACGAAACTATATAAACCGAAAAAGCTTCAACTTTACGTTGAAGCCTTTTAGCGGTCCGGACGGGACTCGAACCCGCGACCCCCTGCGTGACAGGCAGGTATTCTAACCAACTGAACTACCGAACCGTTGCTTTAAGCGGTTGCAAATATACATCGCTTATTTAATTTCGCAAACAAATTTCATTAAAAAAATACTTTTTAATGAAAAAAAAATAGCAGGGCTAGGATTAAACCTAAAATTAGCGCTACTAATCAATGACTTACATACCTTATTCAGTTTATAATTTTTATGATCCTAATACATAAAAACTTCATTTTTCATTTTTATACATCCTGTAATCACTAAGAGTATAGGTATTAAAGGTTAAGCCTATAAGAAGTTTTTCCTTTCGCTGATGTAGGTATTCAATATGGTAGAAAAATCGCCATTAATATCAACAGGCACATATTTAATTTTATACTGTGCACATTTTAGCTTTAGTTGCTGTATATATTCGCTTATTTTTTGCTGATAGGCTTTTTGAATATTTTCGGCATACAAATCTATAGACATCCCCGTTTCAACATCTACAAAGCGCTTTGGCGTGTTTTCAAATTCAAAAGCTACCTCTTTTTGATGATCAAGTAAATGAAATAAAACTACTTCATGTTTGTTGTATTTTAAATGGCGCAGTGCCTCAAATAATTGGGCATCTTCTGTTTCGGTTTGAAACATATCGCTAAACAAGAATAATAGGCTTCTCCGTTTTAGCTTTTCTGCAATTAAATGTAAATAGGTATAGGTTTTGGTTTCTGATGCCCCTCTTACCGCATTACAAACCTCATTTAATTTGGCTAGCAACATTTGATGGTGGCGCTCACTACTTTTTTCTGAAGTATAAAATGTGTCTTTATCCGCATAAATACTTAAACCAACAGCATCTCTTTGCTTTTTTAAAATATGCATAAGGGCAGCAATCGCTAAAACACCAAAACCTATTTTGTTTAAATGGCTAATGTCTAGTTTTTTGATTTCAGGATAGTACATAGAAGACGAATTGTCTAAAATCATGTGACATCGTAAATTCGTTTCTTCTTCGTAACGCTTCGTGTACAACTTATCGGTTTTCGCAAAAAGTTTCCAGTCTATATGCTTCGTGCTTTCGCCGTTGTTATAGATTTTATGTTCCGCAAATTCTGCAGAAAAGCCATGAAACGGACTTTTGTGGATGCCACTAATAAAACCCTCAACCACTTGGCTTGCCAATAATTCTAAGTTTTGAAATAAGGTAGCTTTGTCTAATTCTGACTGTACATTCATGCCACTAAGATAATTCAAAATAAAATGTATCACATAAAACAAATACAATTCAATGGTTTTCCGAGATGAACGTGGAATTGCTGTTTCAAATCCTATAATTCAAAAGATGTGGCGTAGTCAGCGAAGTATCAGAAGAAAATACTCTCAAAAAGAATAAAAAAAACCTGAAAATCAAAAGATTAACAGGGTTTTTAGTACTCAAGGTGGGAATCGAACCCACACTCCGAAGAACTGGATTTTGAATCCAGCGTATTTACCGCCAAATTTCCATAAGTTATATTATAATCAACTGATTAGCATATATTTAATTTTATATAATATTAATTGATATCGTTTAAAATCATAATTTGTTGTACCTATGTTGTACCAAAAATGATTATCTTTATATCCTAATATTTAAGATATGTCATCAAATGCAAAAATAGTACTTCGGAAAAAGCCTAATAAAGAAGGGCATTGTCCTCTTTGTATTCGTATTACTAAAAACCGTCGCTCAAATTATCATTATATAGGTCATAATATTGATCCTAATGATTGGGATGGGAAAAATATTAGAGTTAGAAAATCACACCCTTACTCAGATAGGTTAAATGGTTTGCTTAGTACTAAACTGTCTGAGGCGAATAAGATGCTGATTGATTTGCAATCGAGCAAAAAGGATATATCGGCCAATCAAATAAAAGAGAAACTTTATGCTTCTTCGGAATCAGTTACTTTTTTCGAAGTAGCACAAGATTTTCTTGATGATTTAAAGGCAAATGAAAAGCTGTCTAGGCTTTCAACAGATAAAGCAAGAATTAATCACGTTTTAAAATTTACCACATCAAAGCAGCTTACCTTTCAAGAAATTGATGAAAATTTTTTAAAGAAATTTAAAACCTACCTCCGTAAAAAACACAACCTATCAGAAAGGTCGATAGTAAATAATCTTATTGTGATTAGAACTATCTATAACAGAGCCATTAAATTGGGTATCGTAGATAGAAAACTTTACCCATTCGGTTCAGATAAAATACGGATTAAGTTCCCTGAAACTGAAAAGATAGGTCTTACTCGAAATGAAGTCATAGAGCTAGAGTCAGTTGAAAACCTTAACAAGAATGAAACTCACGCCCGAAATCTCTGGCTTTTCAGTTTTTACTTTGCTGGCATCCGTGTAGCTGATATATTAAAAATTCGTTGGAACGACATTTTTGATAATAGACTTCACTATCGAATGAACAAGAATTCAAAACTATTATCCCTAAAAATTCCAGATAAAGTTTTTCCAATTTTGAAAGATTACATAAATGACAAGCAGAGCGATGAGGACTTTATATTTCCTGAAATGAAAAAAGCCGATTTAAAAGATGCTAAAGATGTTTATGCTAAAACAAAAACCGCCAATAAGAAATTCAATAAATATTTGGTAACAGTAGCTGATAAAGCCAAAATATCAAAAAAGGTAACTATGCATATTGCTAGACATACATTTGGGAATATATCGGAAGATAAAATCCCAATTAATATGCTCCAAAAATTATACAGACATTCATCGATTACCACTACAATAAATTATCAATCTAACTTTATGCATAGAGATGCGGATGACGCATTAGATAGTGTGGTAAATTTTTGAAGGAATAAAAAAATCAATTAGCGGATATTTTGAATATGCTAAACCTATCTGTAACAACAAAATATCCGCTCTTTATCTTTTCCAATAAAAAAATTTAGTCTTTCCTAAATAGGAATTAAATTTAAATTGGATCCGCTAATTTTTGATTGAAACATTTTACCAACATTTTATATAGGTCAGGATGTTTCTTTTTGAGTAAGTCTGGACGCTCGAAGAAATATTCTGAAGCTACTGCAAAAAATTCAGCTTGATTTGTACCTCCATATTTTCGGATATCAGAATGGTTGTCGTTTATGGCTTCCATTTCCTTATGAATTAAATTCAACCAAGGTAATGCATATTGATGTTCTAATAATCGCTCTGGAACTCCATCTGTACTATCATCCAGCTTATCAATAAGGTGCACAAATTCGTGTATGCCAGTATTGCTTTTATCGGTTGTGTTTTTAAAGCCGTGGTACAAGGCTTTTTTAGATAAAATCATTTGCTTCTCAAAACGTCCATTCCCAACTATTCCACCAATATTTCTTGAGTTATCCTTACTACTAAATTGCATATCCTCATTAAAATAATCTGGATATAAAAGGATACCGCTTAAGTTGGTGTAATGCCATTCTTTAAAACCAAAAACAGGGATTACTGCGCTTGCCGCAATTAAAATCTTGTCCAATTCTTCCAATTCAAACTGCACACCATCTATATAAACCTCACTTAAAAATAGCATCATTTTTCGCTGAAAAATTAGCTGTCTGCCTTTTGATAGATTTCTATAAAACAGCACATTATCAATTAATAATTTATCCCAATGCTCTGGAAATGGCTTTACGCTATTCCGTTTCGCTTTTCGATAAAAATGAATAGCAAACAGAAGAATCACAACCAAAATTAAAATATAAACCATATTAAACGTGAGTGTTAATCTACAGGTTCCGCTTTAAAGCCAACTTTTTGCAGGGTAGCCTTTACATCTTCTTCTGTAGCACCATCGCTTTCAATAGTCAGGATTTTATCAGGATTAGCGGTATCCACTTCCCAACTTTCTACACCTTCTTGCTTATTTAAAAATGGGGTTACTTTTGATACACAACCACCACAATTGATATTTGTTTTAAATTTTAAAGTTTTCATAGTATTTGAATTTATAATTAATATTAAAGTTTTACTCGTTTAAGTCTTAAGCTATTTAGAACTACAGATACGCTGCTGAAAGCCATTGCCATTCCTGCAATCATTGGGTCCAATAAAAATCCATTAACGGGATACAAAACGCCTGCTGCTATTGGAATACCGATGAGATTATAAATGAATGCCCAAAATAGATTCTGACGTATGCCCAACACGGTTCTTTTTGATAGTTCCAACGCTTTTGGAATGGATTGTAAATCTGATGTTATCAAGGTCATTTTTGCTACGTCCATCGCTATATCTGAACCTTTTCCCATTGCAATACTCACATTGGCTTGCGCCAAAGCCTGGGAATCATTAATACCATCGCCAACCATTGCGACAATCTTTCCATCCGCCTGCAATTTTTCAACAAAAGCTGCCTTGTCCGAAGGCATTACTTCGCCTTGGTAATTTGTTATTCCTACTTGTTTTGCGACAGCAGATGCGGTTTTATTATTATCTCCTGTGAGCATATAGACCTCGATACCTCTTTCTTGAAGCGTTGCTATAGCCCTTTTTGAAGTTTCCTTAATCTTGTCTGCAATGGCGAGTATCGCCAGCACTTGTTTTTCATTACCAAAGAATATGACCGTTTTAGCCTGCTCTTCGAGACTTTCTGCTATTTGCATTAAAGAATGGTCGATTTGAATATTTTTCTCAAGCATTAATTTATGGTTTCCAACATAGTATTGTGAACCGTTTTCTGTTTGAGCTTTTACGCCTTTTCCTGTAATACTTTCAAAAGAAGCAATTTCAGCTTGTTCAACCTTTTCATCTTTTAAATGGTTGACTATTGCTTCCGCCAAAGGATGTTCCGATTGTGCTTCTATAGCCAAAAGAATTTGCTTGTATTCATTGCTATTTTCAAGTTTATCCTTCCAAATTATATCAGTTACTAAGGGTTTTCCTTCGGTAATTGTACCCGTTTTATCAAGGATAATAGCATTCACTTTATAACCGAGTTCTAAACTTTCGGCATCCTTTATCAAAATATTATTTTCTGCGCCTTTACCAATTCCCACCATAATTGCGGTAGGTGTTGCCAAGCCCAATGCGCAAGGACAAGCGATAACCAACACGGCTACAGAGGTCAACAAGGCTTGTGAAAATGCGTTATCGCCACCAACTGACATCCAGACAATGAATGTAATGATAGAAATGACTAATACGACAGGAACAAATATTCCGGCAATCTTATCAACCAGCTTTTGAACCGGCGCCTTGCTTCCTTGAGCTTCCTGAACCATTTTAATGATTTGTGATAGTAAGGTTTCTCCACCTACTTTTTCGGCAGTAAATTGAAAGCTCCCTTTTTGGTTTACCGTGCCTGCAAATACTTTTTCATCTTTTATTTTTTCAACTGGAACAGGTTCTCCCGTAATCATACTTTCATCTACATACGAGCTTCCCTTGGAAACTTCTCCATCTACAGGAATCTTTTCTCCAGGACGTACCAAAATGGTCTGACCCACCTGTACAGATGAAATAGGGATTTCCTTTTCTTCTCCATTCTCAATTATTTTTAGGGTTTTGGGCTGAAGACCCATTAGTTTTTTGATGGCTGAAGACGTATTTGATTTTGCCTTTTCCTCCAATAATTTTCCCAAGGAAATAAAAGTTATAATTACCGTAGCCGCTTCATAATAAACGTGAGGTTCAATACCACGGCTCAACCAAAATTCTGGAAAAAAGGTATTGAATACACTAAAGATAAAAGCGATTCCTGTGCTCAAAGCTACCAAGGTATCCATATTTGCTTTACCGTGTTTGGCTTGCTTGAAAGCGTTGATGAAAAAGCTACGCCCAAACCAAAAAAGAATTGGAAAAGTTAACACCAAAGAAATCCACTTACCTGGTTCCCATTGCATAAAAAACATTCCTAATACAAAAATGGGAAGAGTAAGTATGGCCGACCAGATAGTACGGTTTTTTATGTCTTGATAATGTTTTTGCTGTAGTTCTTGTTGTACTTCTGAAGGATTCTCCGCATCAATGATAATGTCATAACCCACTTCGCGAAGTGCATTTTGAAGTTGATTAGGACTCAACTCTTTGTCGTATTCGACAAGAACAGAACTATTGGCAAAGTTTACGCTGGCATCAAATACTCCTGCTGTGTGTTTTAATACAGATTCAACACTTGATGCACACGATGCGCAGGTCATTCCTGTAACAGGAAATGATTCTTTTATACCCTGTTCGTGGTTCTTTTCTTTAGTTTCAAATACGTTAATTGTCTCCATAATCCTATTCTTACTTGTAGACTACAAATTTCAGAATTAATGGACTTTAATCTGTTATGTTTTAGGCTGAATGATTTGTAGAATTAACCGATTAAAAGAATATCGGCATTTATATATTATTACTTACTTAACTTTAATATCCTAAAAGCACCTTGAATAACTAAAATAAAGACTATTGTTCCTACAATCAAATCTGGCTTATTAGAATTCAACCAGTAAACTAAAAGTCCTGCAATAATTACACCTGTATTTATAATTACATCATTTGAGGTAAAAATCATACTTGCTTTCATATGTGCCTCGTCTTTACTTTTTGACTTTTGTAAAATGTAAAGACAAATTCCGTTTGCTATAAGTGCAAATATCGAAACGATAATCATTGTGGAAAAGTCGGGAAGTTTTTCCGCTCCGAAAAACCGTCTTAAAACTTCCAAAAATCCTATTGTAGCAAGTAGTATTTGAAAATATCCTGCAATTTTAGCTATTCTTTTCTTTTTGATTAATGTGCCGCCAATAGCGAATAAGCTAATTCCATAAACAAAACTGTCAGCTAACATATCCAAACTGTCCGCAACAAGTCCCATTGATTTTGAAATCAAGCCTGTTACCATTTCAATAACAAAGAAAGCAAAGTTGATTCCGAGAACTGTCCAAAGTAATTTTTTTTGATTTGTTTCTTCTTTGAATTCGATTTGGTCTGTTTCTTCTGTTGTCAATAATTTTCCGCCTAAATTAAGTTGTAAAATTGATTGTTCTATTTCCTCAATTTGACCTTGGTGAAAAACGGTCAGTTTTCGGTTAGCGATATCAAAGTCAAGATTTTTAATTTCTGAAATTACGTCCAATTTCATTCGGATTAGATTTTCTTCCGAAGGGCAGTCCATTTTGGTTATTTCAAATATTGTTTTTAGCACTATTTTCTTTTATAAAATTCAAATATCATCCAAAGATTTTCGGTTCTTATTCACAGATTTTTTAAACTGTGTAGGTGTCATTCCTGTAACCTTTTTAAACTGATTGCTTAAATACGCGACACTACTATAATGAAGTTTAAAAGCTATCTCACTCAAGGTTAATTCGTCATAAACTATAAGTTCTTTAATCCGTTCTATTTTTTGGTTGATGATGTACTGCTCAAACGTGATACTTTCTACCGACGAGAATAGGGAACTTAAATATTTATAATCAAGATGCAATTTTTCACTTAAATAGTCTGCCCATTTAATATTTAGTTCAACAGTTGAATGATAGATTTTATCTACAATCAAAGTTTTCATTTGTTCAATAAGTTGGCTTTTACGATTGTTGATTAAGCTGAAGCCTGAATCTTGAAGTGCTTTAGAAAAAATGTTTTTAGTTTCCTCATTTAAAGGCGTTGTTAATTCAACCTCTCCTAATTTAATTGAGCTATGAGGAATAGTTAGCTCTTTTAAAATGTTGGATACTGCCGAGATACATCTTGGACAAACCATATTTTTTATGTGGATTGTAGAACTCATTTTTTTAAAATAGTTTTAATCCTGCTTTAGAAAGTGAATAATAATATGCAATAACGGCTGCCAATATAAAAATGATTAGTATACATAGTAATCCAATAATTTTATCCTTTCTTGCAATATCACTTTTAGGCCGATGCTTATTTCTTTCACTTTTCCTTCTATTTCTTCTATTATCACTCACTATTTTTCAAATTCTTTTTTTTATTTTTCTAATGGTTTGTGATGACGTGTACCAAAGTAAAAATCCACTTAATACAGTAATTAGTCCTAAAAGTGAAAATCCCCTTAAAACGATTGTATTGAAATTATCCCTTCCTTCATAGTCCATAGTATGTGTCATCCATAAGAAGTCGAACCAACGCCAACTGCGGTGTCTTACGGTTTGGAATTTGCCGTCATTAACAGATACATACGATTTGATAGCTTCATCATTATCGTAAGAAATCACATAGGCCGGCAATAGTTTTTCGCGATACTCGTGTTTTTTATCGACTTCATTTATCCGTACCACATTATTAAACTCTAACGAGCTGTCCATAAACTGATTGGCTACATACAGAGCTTCAGTTTCTGTAATTCCTACCCTTAATTCTCCATTTGAGGCATTATAAAGTTGTTCTTGGTTTATCCAGTAATATGGTACACCATTAATGTCCCGCATTTCAATACTGTTGATTCCTTTGGCAACTTCCAGTTGAGATGGACTAATTAGGTTATTAAACGCTTTAGGCTGGTACTCTAAATTCCTGAACTGATCACCGTGTATATCATCAATATCCGTCCAACTAAAATACATCCCGCTGATAGTCCACATTAAAAATTGGACACCTAAAAAGAGGCCCAAATAACGATGTGCTTTTCTAATTTTTAATGCTGTCTTCCTTTTTACCATTTTAATTTACTTCAAATGGAAATATAACAAAGACCTTCTCCCAACTCAAACTCACTGTGCCTGATGTATCGGAAGTCTTTACTATCTTATATTCTAAATGTTCCTGAACTTCTTCGGACATTTGAGGGGTTACTTTAAATTGCCATACATCATCTTTCTCGTCATATTCATCTTTACCGTGTTGATCCCAATTGGTATTGAAAATGATTGTCCATTCTTTCTCATTAGGAATTACAAAGAATCCGTATTTGCCAGCTTTCAACTCTTTTCCTTCAATGGTTAAATCTTTATTAGTTTCTAACCAAGTTGCATTATGTGCGCCAGCTTGCCACACCTGATCGTAGGCCAACAATCCACCAAATATTATTCTATTTCGAACTCCAGGTGATGAATAGTCGATATGAATATGAGCATCACCTATCATTGCCATAGTTGAAGTATGTGGACTTAATATTTTCTTTGACGGCTTAGATGTAGTTTCAGTTTGTGATTGTTCTGGAGTTTTCTTTTTTTCTTTTTTATCTTGCTTACAAGACGTAAAAAGAAGAGCACATAACATTAGGGTAAAAAGAATTGGTAGTTTCATATGATTTTATTTTTTATTTCTTGAAGAAGAATGAGTTTTAATAATTTTCCATTTTTCATCTATTTGCTTTAGAATGGAAGTTGCTACTCCTTTCTTAGCTATAGTTCTACTTTCGCCTTTATCATTGGGCTTTAATACAATGGTATATAAATAGGTTTCAGTTGTAAAGGCATAAATGCCATCAACCTGAACATCGATTTCATAATCTGAAAAAGTGAAGCTTTTAAAGTGACCCAATTCTGGTCCTAGATGATTTTCAATGTAATGCGCATAAGAACCTTCTACACCTCCAGATTCAAATACTTTAGAATCTTCGGTAAACAACTCAAATGTTCCCTCTGTAGTTAAGTTTTGCAAAGCATCCTTGTATGATTTCATTACGGCGATAACGTCTTGCTTATCTGCTGTATCCTTGCTATTTTGTGCATTGGTAAAATTGACTGATGCAATAAGAACAGTTACTAGTGTAATTAATTTTAGTACTTTCATAATTATAGTTTTAATAAGGGTTATTTATCCACGTGTATTCTATTAATATTGGCAATACCAAAAACCAAAACAAAAAAGCTTAAAAGGACTTCTAGCATTACTATTATTTTTCCTACAACAGAAATTGGAACGATATCTCCAAAGCCAACTGAAGAAAAAGTGATTAAACTGAAATATAAAAACTCGAAAAATTGACCAATTAATGATGTGTTTCCTGTCAATGTTGTTTTGAAACTATCAACATTTGTTGCATATAAGGCGTGATAATCGAATGAGAATGACAACACTATTAAGAGAATTAAAACTCCAAAAAGTGTTAACACGTGACTAAGTTTATGGCTTTCGCCAATTATTTTAGTGAGCTGGATGAAGGTTAGACGTACAATAAAAAAAGCTTTTATAGATGCCAACACCACTATAATATATGATAGGGTTGGATGAGTAACATTAAGGGACGTCAACAAGACATAGCTCAGTGAGATAACTACAACCAAAATTGTCGTTAATAAAAGCTTCTTAAATAGCTGTTTGTAGAAGCTACTGAACTCTGATATATCAATTGTTTTTTGCATTTTTGAATATTTATTTTTTATCAAATAATTGAAGTAGCAAAGCTCCTAACACTATAATTGCAATTATTGCATAGAGTAAATAATTTAACCACTTTCTTAATCCAGTCTTTTTTGTTTTTTTATCACATCCACTTTTACAACATTCTTTCATTGTTTATCTATTAATTGTCTTTTTACATCCTTTAAACAATAATGTTACCATTACTAAAAATATAATCGATGTTAAATCGTAAGTCTTGTATTTCACTTTTGTTCTCTTTTATTTAGCTTGATTTTGTTATGATTATTTTTTTAATCCTTTATAATAACAATAGCTCCCAATTTTTGTATTGATATAACTCAATTCTTGAACGTTAGAAAATCCTGTATTACTTATAAAATGTGGCATTAATCCTTTTACATTATCAGAAGTTGTTTCAAATCCATCAAGAATTTGTACTACATAAAATAAGATTCTCATCAATTTAGATTTTGGCTCACCCCAATCCCCAACTATTAATTCTCCCTTTGGTTTAAGAACTCTATTAATTTCATTTAAACATGAAGTTTTAGTCTCTTTATCAAGCTGATGAAATACCAATGAACTGAACACTTTATCAAAAGTATTATCTGCATATGGAAAAACAGTTCCATCATATAGATCAAGCTTGATATTAATTTGCCTTTTAGTTAATTTTTCTTGAGCAATATATTTCACCTTTGGATCAATATCTAAACCTACATAATGAGTATTTATATTTCTCTCACTTGCTAAAATCAAATTCTGACCTGTACCAAATCCGAATTCAAGAATTTGCTCGTTATTACCTGGATTTAAATAATCAATCAATTTATTTCTAAATTCTTTCTCTGGCATTGTGAATTTGATAGCCTTATCATAAAAATTTGTTAGCCAATCATAGCCTAAAGCAGGTATATATTCTTTGTTATTATTTACTATCATTTTAGTTAGTTATTACTAGGTTTCTATATATAAAATTGATTAGCTTCATCAGCAAAGCACTCAACACAATAAATGCCATATCTATATACAGCATGTAATTAAACCACTTCATTAGACCTGTTTGATTTTCTTTTTTTGTCACAACCACTTTTACAATATTGTTTCATAAACTCTATTTGTTCTATACTTTAATTAAAGCAATTGAACATATTAAATAATACCTGAGAATGAGAAGGTTGCTGCTATTAACTAATATTCCTGCCAAAATGCTTACTTCTCATAATCAAGTATTTTTCACTAAACTTCTCTTTTTCAAAGTTTGTATTTGCCTGACATAGGAAGAGAGATACTCTTATTCTTAGGGATTTAATCTCTCCCCCTTGTGCAGGCTGCTATTAAACAAAGCAACATTACTATTTCAAAATTCATTGTGCCTGACTTGGGAAGGAACTAACACTAAGCATCAACATTGTTTTCCTTCCCACGACAGGACTAAAAACTATCCAGACTCCTTAATCATACAAGCTTCTGTTAACTAATAAACCAGAAAATTGGAATGATTATTAAACTATGAATATCTACTGAATAGTTTTTTGAACTTTACCACATTTAAGCATTTTACTGCCATAATATGGATTTCTTACTTCGTTACTTGCGCTTAACCAAGCACTACCCTTGTCATACATTGGGCAAAATTGCTCGTACAAGGTGTTTTTTGTCCCTGTAATAGATACCATATCTGTAATATCTTTGCTCAAAGTTTTAAAGTGCTCTCGTTGATGATCTATGGCACTTTTAACAATATGTTCAGCGTGTTCAGTGGCATCATCTATGATATCAACTAGTTCTTCTTGTTGTTCTTTAGTATAGCTACTCTTATCAAATGATTTGAGAGAGGCCACTAATTTAGTGCCTGATTGTGCAGCTTTCTTTGTGTCATCTCCAACTAAAGCATCTTTCAAAGTAAAATAATCAGCAAGAACTGCTTCTGCTTTGGCGTCTTGCATTTGGTCCATTTTCATTTTACTATGATCCATTTTCATATCTCCATGATCGTGATTCATTTTTTCCTTTTCCTGTGCATTGGTAAAAGAAACGGCTAACAATAGCATTGCTGCTATACTCATTTTTAAATTTTTCATTTTTTCTGATTTTAAATTTTTATTATAGACTATCTTTTAATTGTGTTATATAACTGATCATTTCTACTGCTTCGGCTTCTGTAAATGTTGCGTCTTTATGTATTAAAGTGTAAGATTCTAAAGGCATTTCACCACTTTCAATCTGCTTTATAATTGACCGTAGTTTACTTTTCTTTCTTCGGTTTGATAGCGAATCCCATTCGTTAAAATTGAGTTCAGCTTTTCCTTCTTCTATATGATTTTCTAAAAACCAAGTAACTGGTTGGATTTTATTGTACCATGGATATTTAGTATTATTACTGTGGCAATCATAACAAGATACTTGAAGTTTTTTTTGAATTGTTTCAGGTACTTTATTGACCAACATAAAGTCGGTTTCAGGTATAAGGTCGCTTTGATTACGTGTCGTAGGAATAAACTGAATCCCCACGAACGCTACCAATAAAACCAATGTTATAATTTTGACTATCTTCATTTAGTTAATCTCTTTTTGCACCTTACCACATTTAAGCATTTTGCTTCCGTAATAAGGGTTAAGAACCTCTTCGCTTCTACTCAACCAAGAACTACCACCATCGTACATTGGGCAAAATTGCTCATATAAAGTATTCGCAGTTCCAGTAATGGCTACCATATCTGTTAAATCTTTACTTAAAATTTTAAAATGCTCTCTTTGATGTTCCATTGGGCTTTCTGAAATATGTTCCGCATGTTCTACGGCATCTTCAATAATTTCATTTAATTCCGATTTTTGTGTATCTACGTATTTAGAAACATCTAAATTCCCTAAACTTTTTGCCAAATTCCCGCCTAATTCTTTTGCTTTTGCATTATCATCTGCTATCAAAGCATCCTTTAGATTAAAATAATCTTTTAGTACCATTTCGGCATTTCCATCTCCAATACCATTTGTTGTCATTTCCGTTTTCTCACCGTCGTGATGACCATCATTATTATCATGGTCCATTTTTGAATGATCTTCATCAGCACTCATTTCTGAATGGTGCTCATTTGAGTTATTGTTTTCTTTTTTTGCATCTTTACAAGACACCGCTGTTAAAGTCATAAATGCTAACGCAACCATGCCTAATGTTAATTTTAATTTGCTCATTTTAATTATTTTAGTGTTAATATTATTTTTGTTAAAATCTTATTGATAATCCGCCACCTGCTCCAAAACGATTATCATAACTTCCCATTAATGAAAAATTTCTTGATAGCATATATTCTGCTCCTGCACTCCATACGGTTTCTGAAGTGAAGTCTTTATTTATTGGTAAGTCATCTACGAAACCTAAATCTATTTGATATTCATAATAACCGAATACAGACAGTTTTGGGAATATCATTATGCTACGTCCCAGACCAATTCTTGGTCTTAATTTACTATCAACGCGCACATCTAAATTGAATAAGTAAGGTGTTAAATATCTTACTCCAACAACTGCTGTTGTGCTAAATTCATCTAAGCTATCACGTGTTGAATTCTCAAAATTAACACCACCAAAAATTCTCAAATAATCATGTAAATAACGTTCATACGTAAATTCTCCTTCCAGATTCTGGTTCCACCCATATTCAAAGGAGGCATTAAATTGATTTCTAATATTAGAGGTCATTAAATTAAAACCAGTAGTATGCGACGCGGCATCTACCAATCCCCAAGAATACCATTTATCTGTTTCTGCAATAATTTTTGAAGCTGGAAATTCACCCATTCTTGGATCTCTTGGTGTATCATAAGACACTACTCTTGCCATACCACCCATCATATGATATAAAATGTGGCAATGGAAAAACCAATCACCATATTCATCGCCATTATTTCCATAAAACTCGATAGTCATTTCTTGCATTGGTGGCACATTTACCGTGTGCTTTAATGGCGAGTATTCTCCATTTGCATTAAGTACTCTAAAGAAATGCCCGTGCAAGTGCATTGGGTGGTGCATCATCGTCAGGTTATTGAAGGTAATGCGTGTTACTTCTTTATTATTTATTTTGATGTTATCAGCCTCAGACAATGGTACACCATTCATACTCCAGATGTAACGATTCATATTACCAGTAAGGTTTAGTAATATTTCCTTAACGGGAACATTCTTATCATAGGTCGTTTTGTTGGGCGACTTCAAATAATCATAATTGTATTCGGCAAATAGATCCATTCCTTCCATCTTCATTCCTGGCATAGAATCCTCTTTTTTCATATCCATTCCAGACATTGTTTCGTCTTTCTTCATATCCATTCCCGACATATTAGAATGGTCCATCTTGCCCATTGCTGTAGTATCTTTTGGTTTCTGCATAGCCATTCCTACCATATTGGAATGATCCATCTTCATACCCTCCATTTTAGATTGATCCATTGACATAGAATCTTTAGGCATTTTCGTTCCAGACATTTTCTTGTCTTTTTTCATATCCAATCCTGCCATATTAGAATGGTCCATCTTGCCCATTGCTGTAGTATCTTCTGGCTTATTCATATCCATTCCAGACATCTTTGAATGATCCATCTTCATACCTTCCATTTTACCCATTCCCAAAGAATCCTTTAGCTTACTCATATCCATTTCAGGCATTTTAGATTGGTTCATCTTCATTTCTTCATCCATTTTCATACCTTCCATTTTACCCATCTGCATACCATATTCTTCTTTCATCTCAAAACGTTCATCCTTTTTTGGGCGATACTTTAAAGCGGGGGCTCCCATTTTCATATTCATCTTTGCCATTTTCTGCATCATTCCTATCTTATCTGGCCTCTCAACAATCTCGGCTGGCAGCACTTCGCCTTTTCCAAGAAAAGCTGATGCAGTACCAGAACCATCCTGCGCAGTAATTCTAAATTCCATCTTACCTTCTTGTGGTACCGTGACAATAAAGTCATACGTTTCGGCTACACCTATAAATGTTTTATTTCTTTCTAAAGGAACAACATCTAATCCATCTGAAGAAACCAATACAGGTGTTTCCCCACCAAACGTCATCCAAAAGGACGTTGAGGCGGCACCATCTATAATTCGCAATCGTACCTTTTCACCAGCTTTAAATTCTGGATACTCAATACCTTCTTCGCCATTTATTAAAAATGCAGGATAGTATACATCTGCTATATCTGCACCTTCCATACGTTGTCGCCAGAAATTAAGCTGTGCGCCAAATGCTCCACGTGCAATTACTTGGTTTAAAGGTGTTGCCGTTCCTTTTCGTATGCCATACCATTCATTACCTCGTTTTAGATTACGAAGAACATTCATTGGCTTTTCGTTTGTCCAATCAGATAACATCAATACCAATTCCTTGTCATATTCCAACGTTTTTTCTTTGGGTTTTATCACAATTGAACCGTATACACCACTTTGTTCTTGTAACATCGTATGCGAATGATACCAATAAGTTCCAGATTGTTTGATAGGGAACTCGTATTTCTGTGTATGCCCAGGTTCGATAGGTGGAGTATTTAAATACGGGACGCCATCATAGAAATTAGGCAATAACAAACCGTGCCAATGCACCGATGTTTCTTCGCTCATTTCGTTTTTTACATAAATAACCGCGTATTCTCCTTCAGTAAATTCTAAGGTAGGACCAGGAATTGTTCCGTTAACGGTCATTCCCATAACCTCTTTCCCTGCTTTGTTTACGGTAGCCTCACGTAAGGTAATCGTGTGTTCTCGTACTGGAAGATTATTTAGATTTCCTTCAGTTACTTGCACTTCCTGAGCAAAAACGCCAGTAGTTAATGCAAGTAGGAATAGTATTATTAGTTTTGTTTTCATTTTCATTTTTTTTAAAATCCACCTTTTTCAGGTAGTATCTTTAATGAGATTTTTTAAACTTACTGTAATTTTCTTCAGACTCAAAATAGGCTACTTCGCCTTCTTTTTTCATTAAAACAATATAAGCTTCCGTTTTATCAATTGGTTTGAAACTAAAAGGGTCTATACCTGTTCTGGCAACAGCATCACTATTTAATTTCCCAACACACATTTGGCAACAACCATAATAGGTCTTACCATTTACAGGTACTGGTATTTGAGGTTTTCCCATATAGGCATTGTTTACCATACAAACTAAATCGTTTGGCACTTTGGCACCTACTTGGTACTCTTGTTGTGTTTCTTGAATTGTCTCCTTTTGTGGTGTAACTACAGCTGTTTCTTTTTCTTTATTCTGTTTCGTTTTTGAATTACAAGCTGTTAAGCTAAAGGTTACTAATAATAGTAATACGAATGGTTTTGCTAATTTTTTCATTTTTGTATTTATTTTATTTCTTTAGTAACCTCTCCACAAGTAAGCATTGCCTGCCCATAGTATGGGTTTTTTATTTCTTTGGAGGTGCTCAACCAATCCGCGCCCTTGTTATTATTAGCCATCGGGCAGTGCAGAACATATAGGGTTTCATTATTTGGGTTAAATGAGGATTCCAAACCAAGCATAGTATTTGAAACCTGTTGAAATGCTTTTCGAATCTCTTCCAGTGTTTTGAAATGCTGAACATGTTGAAGCGTATTCTTTAAATCACTGCTCAACCCCATCCAAACACTATGCGATTCCCCGGTAAACAAGGACATATTTATACCCTCCATGGATTTGAGAATATTCGTTCCCGCCTGTTTTGCTTCATCCAAATTATCATTGGTTAAAGCGTCTTTCATTATTAGATATTCGGTTAGAAGGGGTTTTAGCACATCTTTTGCCTTTTGATTCACGGAGACCTTTTTAGAAATCGGTTTTTTCTGTGGTTCATCTGAGGTAGGCATTGCCCCGCCACCATGATTATGCCCTGTCATAGCTGGCCCTCCTTCTGGATTCATCATACTGGGTTTTCCTGCCAGTTGTGCTGCGGCATCGATACTAAAGGTTCCATTAACAGCTATTTCCTCTCCATCTTGCAGACCTTCATTTACTACAAATCCATTTCCTAAAGATGGTCCTAAAGTAACGTCACGCATCACAAAATTTACTCCTTTGGAAGAGGTGTTTTTAATATAAACAACAGAACGTTTACCTGTCCACATCACAGCGGTTTTTGGAATAACAATAACGTTTGATTTGACAGGTAATTTTGCATCAACAATTCCGGAAACGAACATTTCAGGTTTAAATTTTAAACTTTTATTGTTTATCTCAATTCTTGCCTTTGATACTCTTGACATAGGGTCAATAACGGGATCTATATAAGAAATTTTACCCCTAAATGTTTCTCCTGGTAACGAGGGGATAGTGAAACTTACTTCATCTCCTTTTTTTACCCATGCCATATCCGATTCGTAAACATCAAATAATACCCAAACACTACTGAGATTTGCAATTTGATATATGGCTTTACCCTTATTAACATAATCACCTAGATTCACCATCTTTTCGGTTACATAACCAGAGACATCCGAATAAATAGGTAATTCCTCTTTAACGACTCCTGATTCAAGGATTAGTGTTATCTGTTTATCAGAAAGTTTCCAGTTCTTTAATTTTTCCTTTGCTGCATTAAACAATTGAGGCTGTGTTTCGACAATTTTTCTGGCCTCGAAAAGCTCTTCTTGAGCATTAACCAAATCTGGGGAATAAATGGAGGCAATAACTTGTCCTTTGTTCACGTATTCACCAGTAAAATTCACCATTAACCTTTCTATACGTCCAGGTATATGGGATGACTGAGAATAGACAGACCGCTCATCTGCCTGAACTTTACCGTTCAACCTGAGAGACTTGATTGGTTTTATTTTACTCACTATTTCTGTTGAGATATTTGCAATCTGCATTGCAGTTTGTGACATGCTAATTGCCATAGGATCCAATTCTAAATTGTTATCTTCCTCTAATGGAATTAAATCCATTCCACAGATTGGACAAGCGCCTGGCTCATTCTTTCTAATTTGTGGATGCATGGAACAAGTCCAAATGGTTTCACTGACATTTTCACTATCATGTTGGTGTTCATCAGCTTTTTTATTCTCTGAACCCCCAAACAATAGCGACCCGAAAAACAAGCCTAAAATCAAGGTGGAAAAGGCTATTTTTATTATTTTTTTAGTTTCTGTTTTCATACTTTTATTTTTTCGCTGTGATATAATTTAATTTAGCCAATGCAATTTGATATTGTGTTAACGCACTTATTTTCAGTTTGTCGTATCTAAGTAATTGCTGTTGCATTCTCAAAACCTCTTCGAAATCCTTTCCTGAATTAGAATATGACCTAAATAAAAGATTGAGCGCTTGCTCCGATTCCTTAATTTGTTGATCAAAAAGTGAAATTAAATCGGTTTGTTGCCGAATATCAAACAGTACCATTTCGTAATTTGAATTCAACGAATTTGTCACTTCTGTTTTTTGAAGTGTATAACTTTCTTGCATTAATTGAGCCTCTTTAACTGCCGCTCTATATTTTCGCCTAAAAATAGGAAGGGTAACACTTACCATTGGCATTATAGCATCCTTTCCATTATCGGGTGGAGTAGCAACTCCTGGTGCTAAATCAGTACGCTCCCCAACCATTATATAATCTAAACCTATCCCTAATTTTGGTAAGCCTTGTTTGCTTGCTGCTCTTTCAGAAGCCTGCCCCGCCTTTATCCTCAATTCAAGTGCATTCAAAAGAGGATGGTTTACAACAAGTGAGTCCTTTACATAAGCTAATTGCATTGGGTCTATAATCAAGGTGTCGCTGATGATAACAGATTCTAATTCACCACGGTTTAATAATTTATTGAATAATGCTAACAAGGGAGTTCCCTTCTTATTTAGAATTTTCAAATTTGTCTGCGACTCCTTTAACATGATATCCACACGCAAAACATCTACCAATGTTCCTGCTCCATTTTTAAATTTTGAATTGGAAATGGTTTTATATGATTCTAGAATAGCAACATTCCTTTCCTCTATTTTTGCCCATTCTTGGAGTTCATACAAAGGAAAGTATGCAGCTGACACATCATAGTAAAGTTTATTCTGTGCATCTAAAAAAGATTGATACTTGGCCTCGGCCATTAAAGTTGCAGCGTCGCCCTGTGCTTTTAATGTCCCAAACCAAGGGAACATCTGGGATAACGAAAACCTAGCCATTTGTGGCCCTACCCTTGTCTCAACCATTTGACCAAACGCACTCACCGAAAGTGATGGATCGGGCAAAGTACTTACTTGTGGTACTTTTTGTAATGCAGCCTCAAATTCTTTGTATTGAGAAAGCAGTCCAGGATTATTATCGGCAGCAACCTTGAAATATTCTTCCAAGGTCTGGGCAAACGATCCCATGCTTGTAAATAGTATTAGTATTGTAAATATCCTTTTCATTTTATTTCAATTTTTTAGTTTGATTTTTAATAACTGTTTCTCTCCAATACGCTTGGAGAACAGGAACTACAAACATGGTCATAATCTGTATGGTCATACCACCAAAGGTTGGGATAGCCATAGGAATCATAATATCTGCTCCTTTCCCCGTAGAGGTTAGAACTGGTAAGAGTGCAATAATTGCCACAGCTGCTGTCATCATTGCTGGACGAACTCTTTTTTTACCTGCCTCCAAAACAGCTGCCCTTACTCCTTCTATTGTATCTGGTTTTTTTTCCTCAAAAACTTGATGTATATAGGTTCCCATGATAACACCATCATCTGTGGCTATTCCAAACAGGGCAATAAAACCTACCCAAACTGCAACACTTAAATTGATGGTATGCATTTGAAACAGATCACGCATATTGACACCTGATATAGCGAAATTCATGAACCAATCCTGCCCATAAAGCCACAGCATGATAAATCCTCCCGCAAAAGCGACAAATACGCCCGAAAAGTGAATAGATGATGCAATGACGGTTTTGAACTGAAAGAAAAGGAGCAAGAATATTACGATCAAACTGATGGGTATTACGATAGACAATCTTTTTACTGCTCTAATCTGGTTTTCATAACTACCTGAAAATTTATAGCTAATTCCAGCAGGAACGATTAATTCCCCAGCATCAATTCTTTTTTGAATAGCTTCTTGTGCATCGTTTACAACATCTACTTCTGCATTGCCTTCTCGTTTATCGAAAAGAACATAACCAACTAAAAAAGTATTTTCACTTTTGATGGCTTGTGGTCCCCTTACATATTCAAAATCGACTAATTGTGAAAGTGGAATCTGAGCCCCCACAGGTGTAGGAATCAATATCTTACTTAAGGACTCTGGGTCATCCCTTAATTCTCTTGGATAACGCACTCTAATTGGGAAACGCTCTCTACCTTCGACTGTAGAAGATATTTTCATTCCACCAATAGCGGTTTCAATACTTTGTTGTACGTCTTCAACATTAAGTCCATATCTTGAAATTTCATCTCTGTTAATATTAAGGTGCAAATAAGGTTTTCCGACAATACGATCGGCAAATACTGCTTCGGCCTTAACGGATGACACTTCTTTTAGTATCACTTCTAATTGCATCCCAAAATCCTCAATGGTTTTCAAATCAGGACCATATACTTTTATTCCCATAGGAGCACGCATACCAGTTTGCAACATCACTAACCGCGTTTCTATAGGCTGCAATTTTGGAGCGGAAGTGACCCCTGGTATTTTGGTTACTCTTATTATTTCATCCCAAATATCATCTGGCGATTTAATCTGTGACCGCCAGTTACGGTAGAATTCACCATTATCATCTTTGATTAAATCCTTTTCGGTAATCCCCTGCTTCAAAGCTTCTTCATTGGTTAGGGTATCTTTATGAACGGTAATGAATCTGTCTTTTTTATCTACTTTAAAATGAACCCTATGACCCTCTTCATTTAAAATGAATTCAGGCTTATAATTGATGATGTTCTCATACATTGAAATAGGTGCTGGATCCAATGCAGATTCTACACGACCTAACTTTCCAACTACTAAATCCACCTCTGGAATACTTCCCAAAATCATATCTAATTGTCCTACCACATTCTTATTATATTCTAATCCTGAATGTGGCATTGAGGTTGGCATTAATAGATAGCTGCCTTCATTTAAAGATGGCATAAACTCCGAACCTATTCCAGGAAATCTATTTGAGGCGGCTTGCCAACCCGAAGTTTGTCTAATGCTTTTCCATCCTACAGTTTCAAAGCCTTTAGCTACAATTCCAAAAGTACTATCGAATCCAATCCAAATCAATACTCCAAAAAACAGCGTCACAAAAGGGATAAGCATAAATTTTCCTTTATTTTGCAAACACCATCTTAATACAGGTGTGTAAAAATGAACAATAGCCATTAATGCTGCCAAAATAATTCCAATCAAAAACAAAACAAAAAAGTAGTTGATAATAATACCGTTTTGAGGGCCTAATGGCATCCACTCTTCTGTAAGAAAAAAAGAAGCAATGAAAATCGTTAGCCCTAAATTGATGTAATTGGGAAATGCCTTATATTTTTCGGACCATCTGGGTTCTAAAATATTATTTATTCCAATTAAACTGAGAGCCAGTGGTAATATCATCCAGGCATAAATCGAGAATATAATCCCCGCCACGATCAATAGGATGCCCCAGAATCTGCGAACCCTTTTTTTGTTATAGTCGATGCCAAATATGAAATGTGCGAAGGCTGGTAGTATAACAAGACCCAGAGCAAAAGCACTTAACAATGCAAAAGTTTTGGTAAAGGCTAATGGTCTAAAAAGTTTTCCTTCGGCAGATTCCATAGCAAAAACAGGGACAAAACTGACTACTGTAGTAGCTAACGCCGTGGTAATTGCCGATGCCACCTCAATGGTCGCCTTATAGATTACCTGCATTAGTTTCTTACCTTTTACTCCATGGTTTTCGGGCATTTCTAGATGGCGAATAATATTTTCTATGAAGATGATCCCGACATCGACCATGACCCCAATAGCAATAGCTATACCCGAAAGTGCCACTACATTGGCATCTACTCCTGCATATCGCATGACGATAAAGGTCATTAATACACCAACTGGCAATAAACTCGAAATGATAATAGAAGCTCGTAAATTCAGTACCAGAATTAACACAACAATTATACTAATCAGAATTTCGTGTGATAGGGCATTTTCTAGAGTCCCAATGGTCTCATGTATTAGTTGTGTACGGTCATAAAATGGAATAATGGTTAGTTGACTTTCAACTCCATTAGCCAATGTCTTTTTTGGTAATCCTGGAGCTATTTCCTTTATTTTTTCCTTTACATTATTAATAACTGCTAATGGATTTGAGCCATATCTTGCGACTACAACTCCGCCTACAACTTCCGCCCCACCTTTGTCAAGCACCCCTCTACGCGTAGCAGGCCCTAAACTAACAACTGCAATATCTTTAATACGGACGGGAACGTTATCCTGAACGGCAACAACGGCTTTTTCAATATCTTCTGTTTTTTTAACGTATCCTAAACCTCTTACGAGATATTCCGCTTGGTTGATTTCTATGGTTTTTGCGCCTACATCCTTGTTAGATTTCTGTACAGCCTGCATTACTTTGTGCAATGGAATATTATATGCTTTAAGGGCATCTGGGTTTACATCTATCTGATATTCTTGTACGAATCCACCAATGGAAGCAACTTCAGAAACACCATCAACGGCATTAAGTCCATATTTTACATAAAAATCTTGTGCGGTTCGTATTTCGTGTAGATCCCAACCACCAGTAGGGTTGTTATCTTTGTCTCTGCCTTCTAAAGTATACCAATATACTTGACCCAACGCAGTTGCATCTGGTCCCAAGGTTGGGGTTACACCATCAGGTAATAGACCTGCCGGTAACGAATTTAGTTTTTCTAGAATACGAGAACGCGACCAATAAAATTCTATATCATCATTAAAAATAATATAGATACTGGAAAATCCGAATATAGAAGAACTTCGAATGGTCTTTACACCCGGTATTCCTAATAAATAAGTAGTCATTGGATAGGATATCTGATCCTCGATATCCTGTGGAGAACGCCCTGGCCATTGTGTAAAAACGATTTGCTGGTTTTCTCCAATATCGGGTATGGCATCGACTGGTACGGGATCCTTCGGAAGGAATCCTGTGTCCCAATTAAAGGGAGAAGTAACAACTCCCCAAGTAATTAAAGTTATTAAAATGAGAACGGTAACCAGTTTGTTCTCTAAAAAATATTTTATGAGTTTATTAAGCATTTTATGAGATTATTGGGTTGGAAATAAAAGAAATGTTCCAAAGGCAATAAATACCTATGACCACGCTAAATCAATAGCATGGCAATTAATCATAAATATGCTCTCAAATAAGGAAAGTTTGGTCTATAACTTGAATATCCCTGACCAAGAGAGGAGGTGAGTAATTTTTAAAAGAATTGAAATCTGTTTGAGGTTCAAAAAACAGATTTATATAGGTGTGGATAAATACGGCAACAAATATCTGTTGGCTTTTTTCTATCTTGTCAAAAGACGTTTTTAAAGTTTCCTGTCCTTTAATAGTAATTTGTTCATCACTACAGCAATCTTTTTTAGAAATATCACACTCTGATGACTGCGATTGCTGTTGAACATCCATACCGCAAGTTTGAGCGTGACCAAGTAATGAAGAGTCCACAAAAATATCTCCACAATAATGACTATCTACCGTAAATGATACGGTTGACAACAACACTAACAGTGCCATAGAGAATGTTGATATTTTAAAAAAGATTTTCTTCATTAATTTTACAAAAATACAAAATTTCAAGTAAATTTTCTTTATTTAACAAATAATTTTGATTTCATATGCAACATATTCTCCTAAATCTATATGAAAGATTATCTAATTTCTAGAAAAATGCCGAATACAAACCTGTTTTAAATTTATTATTAAGAATTGTTCTAAATAAGTTTGTTTTTTTAAATTTCATTTCTATTTTTGTCGCTGAAATAATCACTTACTTATATTAAGTCTAAATAAATTTAATGATGAAAAAAATGTTTTTTACCGCAATTATAGGAAGCCTTATTTTTGCTTCGTGTTCTTCTGATGATGAGCCGATTACTGAAACCTCAAACATTGAGGTGCCTTCAAACTACACCTTCGAAAGAGATGGACAATCCACAGTGGATTTTAGTGGCCAGACCACCCGAATTTTAATGGCTGAAGAAATCCTGAATTCCTTTACAGATTTCGAAAACACGACTGTGATATCCTTGCAGGCAATGTATGCACATCAGGAAGGGGACCTAGATTTTTCAGACGCTGCCTTAAATGCGTCAGATAAAAACGTACGCAGTAAAACGGCTGCGTCCCAAGATTATTTTAGCGCAAACACCACAGAAGCGGCAGCTATAAGAAACCTATTCGATGGCTATATTTCCGGTCAGGTCAATGAGGTATTCCCTAACAAGGATGTCCTAGCAGTCGCTGGCAGTGCCGGTCAACTTGCCGATGGGACAAAAACCCGGTATGTTAACGCTAAAGGACTTGTGTACAACCAAATGTTTGCAAAAAGCCTTATTGGGGCGCTGATGGCAGATCAGATGCTTAACAACTATCTCAGCATAGCTGTTCTTGATGCTGATAATAAAGTTGCGGACAACGACAATGGGATTACAGAGGATGGAGAGACCTTTACCACGATGGAACATAATTGGGACGAGGCCTATGGATACCTCTACGGAACATCCGTTGATGCAGCCAACCCGAATGTAACCATTGGGGGCGATGATAGTTTTTTGAATGATTATTTGGGCACAGTAAACGCAGACCCGGATTTTTCTACCATTGCTGCCGATATTTTTGATGCATTCAAATTGGGTCGTGCCGCGATAGTGGCAAAAGATTATACAGTACGGGATACCCAGGCTGCCATTATACGTCAAAAAATATCCGAGGTAATTGCCATACGTGCGGTATACTATTTACAACAAGGAAAAAATTTGCTTGCAAACGGTGATTTTGGCGCCGCATTCCAAAACCTTTCTGAGGGTTATGGGTTTGTTTTTAGCTTGCGTTTTACTAGAAACCAGAGTACAGATACTTCCTTCTTTAGCACAAGCGAAGTTGATGGTTTTACATCTGCTCTCTTGGCGGATGGACTCAATGGTTTTTGGGACCTTGAACCTTCAACACTGGACAGTATTACTGAAGCTATTGCCGCTAAATTTGACTTCACGGTCGAGCAAGCTGCCAGCGCAAATTAAATAAAAATTGAATTAGCCACATCAACCGATTTACCGCCGATGGAAAAATCGGTTGATTTAAAAAAAATAGTTATGAAACACTGGAAACTTTGGAGTTTTATTAGTATCGGACTGCTGATTGTAGCGTGTTCAAAAGATAATGGGAACGAAAACTTGCCACCGGCTAACAATAATTTTGATCGTGGCGCAATGCTTTTAAATTGGGCAGATAATATCATTGTCCCTGCATATACTTCTTTTAAAACAGAGGCCGAAAACCTGAACACTGCTGCAACGGTCTTTGCAAATGAGCCTACAGAGGCAAACCTTCAGGATTTGCGAGCTTCGTGGGCCGCATCCTATATTGCCTTTCAAAAGGTCTCTATGTTTGAAATTGGCAAAGCCGAAGAAGTAAGGTACAGGAACCGACTGAATATTTACCCCTCTGACACCCAAAGAATAGAAAATTTTATAGAAACTGGCAGTTATGACTTGGCTTTGCCATCTACAATAGATGTACAAGGTTTCCCTGCTATAGATTATCTGATCAACGGCCTTGGCGCAACAGATACCGAAATTGTAAGCTTCTATACCGTCAACGGCAATGCCCAGGGATATAAAAATTATCTCGGCACCCTTACGGAGACTATCCTGCAATTGACCACAACAGTACTCGACGATTGGAATGCCAGCTTTAGGGATGTTTTTGTCGCAAATACAAGTTCGTCGGCAACGGGATCTGTTGACCAAATGGCGAACGACTATATCTTCTATTTTGAAAAATCGTTGCGGGCGGGCAAAGTGGGGATACCCGCAGGTGTTTTCTCCCAACAACCATTACCCCAAAATGTAGAGGCTCGCTATAAAAAAGATTTTTCCAAACAATTGCTGCTAACAGCAGTTAAGGCAAGCCAAGATTTTTTTAATGGAAAATATTTTAACAACAATGCGACTGGAGAAAGTTTTAATACTTACCTCAATTTTTTGAATAGCATTAAAAATGGGGAAGACCTTAGCAGTCTTATCAACGCTCAATTCAATGCTGCAGAAACCCAAGCAAATGAACTAAACAATAATTTTGCTCTACAGATTGAAACTGACAATACCAAAATGCTAAGTACCTATGATGAGCTACAACGCAACGTTATCCTCTTAAAAGTGGATATGTTGCAGGCATTGGGCATAAATGTGGATTATGTAGATGCCGATGGCGATTAGTCAATGGTTTCGCGTTTAAATACATATCGAAATAAAACTACCGAGGCCGCCCCATTGGCGGTCTTTCGTATTTTTTTCGGTCTTATGATGTTTATTAGTATTGTCCGTTTTTGGAGCAATGGCTGGATTGACAAATTGTATATTCAGCCTAAATTATTTTTTTCATACTATGGATTTGAATGGGTGCAGCCTTTGGGCGTTTATACCTATTTATTATTCTTTATTTGTGCTATGGCGGCAATCTGTATTGCTTTAGGTTATCGATACAGGATAGCGATCATAATTTTTTTTTTAAGCTTTACCTATATCGAATTGATGGATAAGACCACCTATCTTAACCATTATTATTTTATTAGCTGCCTTAGTTTTTTAATGATCTTCCTCCCGGCAAATGCCTATTATTCAATGGATGCCCAAAGGGATAGGGATAAGGCCTATAAACAGATCCCCAAATGGACCACTGATGCCATAAAATTATTGATTGCACTTGTCTATTTCTACGCCGGTCTGGCAAAACTGAACAGCGACTGGCTCGTTGAGGCAATGCCGCTTAAGATATGGTTGCCGGCCCAATATGACTTGCCATTGTTGGGAAATTTAATGCAGCAACAATGGCTTCACTATGCCTTTAGCTGGGGTGGTGCTGCCTATGATCTGGCGATACCGTTTTTGTTGTTTTATAGACCCACCCGTTGGGCAGCTTTCGGTCTGGTGGTGATTTTTCATTTGATGACCCGAATCCTCTTTCCCATAGGTATGTTCCCCTATGTGATGATCGTGAGCGCACTCGTTTTTTTCGATGCGGGAGTCCACCATAAAATATTGAAAACGATTTCGACTATTTTTAGGATTAAAAAGGAAAAGACAGATGCTGGGATACGCAATAAAACCTATCGCAACAAAACCAAGACTCCAATGCTTATCGTGGGTTTGTTTATTGCCTTTCAGTTACTTTTTCCTTGGCGTTATCTGCTCTATAAAAATGAGCTTTTTTGGACCGAGGAAGGATACCGCTTTTCTTGGCGGGTAATGCTAATGGAAAAAGCCGGATATGCACAATTTAAGATTGTGGATAAAAAAAAAGGAACAGCTTTCCTTGTTGACAATACCGATTTTCTGTCAACATTTCAGGAAAAACAGATGAGCACCCAACCCGACTTTATCCTTCAGTACGCCCAGTTGCTCGGAAAACATTTTACAGCCCATGGCCATAAAAATATAGCGGTCTATGTAGAAAGTTATGTGGCACTGAATGGCAGGTTGAGCCAACCTTATATTGACCCAAAAGTAAATTTACTGGAGCAAGAAGAGTCGTTTGGGCCTAAGAACTGGATATTGGAATTTAAGGATGAAATCAAAGGTTTTTAAACAAAAAAATGTATTTAAAAAAAGAACATATAATCGCAACCCTATTTTTTGCCTTCACAAGTTCTGCAATGTTTGCACAATATGTGGTTCAGGGAAAAGTAGTTTCTGCAGCTTCCAACGAACCTGTCCCAAATGCCGAAGTGTTTCTCACTACTCTAAGAAAATCAACCATCACGAATGATTTTGGGGATTTCAAATTTCAGGACATTCCAAAAGGGACCTATAATTTTACCGTATTTGCCTACGAGTATGCTATACTGGATCACGAGGTTAGCATTTCCGATGATACGTCACTGAACTTTGAACTTGAATCTTTGGGCATAGAACTTTCTGAAGTAGTGGTAACCCAAAGAAAAGAACGCCTTTTCGCCCTAAAACGATTAAGGGACGTTGAGGGAACTGCTATTTATGCGGGCAAGAAGAGCGAAGTGGTATTGGTAAGCAACCTTACCGCTAACCTTGCCGGCGGTAATGCCAGGCAGATATACTCCCAAGTAGTCGGGCTCAATATCTACGAAAACAACGATGCCGGACTGCAATTGAATATTGGTGGGCGTGGCCTCAATCCCAACCGCAGTGCAAACTTCAATACAAGACAAAATGGTTATGACATCTCTGCAGATGTACTGGGATATCCCGAAAGTTACTATACACCGCCGGCTGAATCCATTTCAGAGATCGAAGTGGTACGCGGTGCGGCATCTTTGCAGTATGGGACACAATTTGGAGGCCTTATCAATTTTAAACTGAAACAACCCGATCCCAACAAGAAAATAGAGTGGATATCCCGGCAATCCTTGGGTTCTTACAACTTGTTCACCAGTTTTAACAGTTTAGGCGGGACCTTGGGCAAGGTAGGTTATTATACTTTTTTCAACTATAAAAAAGGAAATAGTTTTCGTCCCAACTCCCAGTTTGAATCCTTCAATGGCTACGTACATTTGGATTATTCGCCTACAGAAAGGACCAAAATTTCCTTTGAGGTAAGCTATTTAAACTATTTGGCACAGCAACCGGGCGGTCTTACCGATGAACAGTTTGAGGAAGACCCCACGTTTAGCAACCGAACCCGAAACTGGTTTAATGTAGATTGGAAATTATATGCTATGCGATTGGAACACGCTTTGAGCAATAAAACCGATTTTAGCCTCAACCTCTTTGCCTTGGATGCCTATAGGAAATCGGTTGGTTTTCGCGAAAACAGGGTTTCACAGGAGGATGATCTGGAGGCTCCAAGGGAATTGATAGTAGGTAATTTTAACAACTGGGGGGCAGAGGCCCGTTTGTTGACCCGGTATAATTTCTTCGGAAAAGAGAATACGGTGCTTTTTGGTGGAAAGTACTATCAATCCAATAATACAGAGCGGCAGGGGCCAGGCAGCAACGGTAGCAATGCCAATTTTAATTTTGAAGAACAGACCTACCCCAACTACCCAAGGCAAAGCGATTTTAGGTTTCCGAACTTGAACCTTGCCCTGTTTTCCGAAAATGTCTTTAAGTTCTCCGAAAAAATTTCGGTAACTCCTGGGCTACGGTTTGAATATATAAAGACTAGAAGTAGGGGCGAATTTAAACGGATCAACTTTGATATTGCAGGTAACCCCATCTTAAACGAAGATGTGGCGGATAACCGTGATCTTGAACGTTCTTTTATTTTATTGGGTGTTGGGCTAAGTTATAAACCCCATAAAACGGTTGAACTATATGGGAATATAAGCCAGAATTACCGCTCGGTTACTTTTAATGATATTAGAATTACCAATCCGTCATTGACCGTAGATCCCAACATCAAAGATGAGCAAGGATATACTTTTGATATAGGGGCTCGCGGGCGAATAAAGAAATACCTTTCCTATGATGTGGGAGCATTTTTTTTAAATTACAAAGATCGTTTGGGTGTGATATTACGGGAAGTAAGTGATATCCAACAGGAGCGGTTTAGAGGGAACATAGGGGATGCCATTACCTATGGCATTGAAAGTTTTGTGGACTGGAATATATGGGAAACCCTGTCCACAGAAAAAAACGATATCAAACTCGGTACTTTTGTC
Source organism: Cellulophaga sp. Hel_I_12 (assembly GCF_000799565.1). Classification (NCBI taxonomy): domain Bacteria; kingdom Pseudomonadati; phylum Bacteroidota; class Flavobacteriia; order Flavobacteriales; family Flavobacteriaceae; genus Cellulophaga; species Cellulophaga sp. Hel_I_12. The sequence goes on along the minus strand of NZ_JUHB01000001.1, from coordinate 2,969,869 downwards.
AACCTGGCCCTTACAGATTCAAAATACACCTCTTCCCAAGAAAACAATGTGAAGGGCAAAAAAGTGGAGTTCATTCCCGGTATTAACCTAAAAACAGGATTAAATTTTGGGTATAAAGACTTTTTGGGTAGTTTGCAATATACTTATTTGGGCCAACAGTTTACCGATGCCACCAATTCGCCCAGGGATTTTCAAAGCCAGAGTGGTATTGTAGGTGAAATACCTGCCTATAATATTATGGATCTTTCTTTTTCCTATACCTATAATCGGTTTAAACTGGAAGCGGGGGTCAACAATGTTTTGAACGAAAGTTATTTTACACGCCGTGCGACGGGCTATCCGGGCCCAGGGATCATACCAAGTTTACCACGAACCATATATGTGCTCTTACAACTTAAATTTTGAGTTAATCTGCATTAATGACAAAAATCATATTTCTGTTGAACCTTTAAAATTATCTTCGCATTAATTAATTTTGCTGTTAATTCATAAAAATTTGATAACAAGCTTGTTAAACAGCAGCATTTAATTTACGAAAACATTTAATGTTAGACAAAATTTATTAATACTGTGAAATCTTTTTTTACCAAAATACTATCTTTTTTTTAGCAGTTTTTATACTGTTTTCTACTTCTTCTTTCACGGTGGATATGCACTTTTGCTGTAATAAATTGGTGGATATGGCTTTTTTTAGTAAGGCAGAATCCTGTATGGAGATTGTACAAAAAAAAGATAATAATTACAAGCAATGTACTTCCATACAAGAGAAAAGTTGTTGCGATAATCAAACCATTGTAAAAGAAGGAGATGACACCTTTAAGAAGTCCAATACAATTTTAGAGATTGATACTTTAGTTTTCATAAATACTTTTTTTAATACTTATATTAATCTGTTCGAGGGGCTAGAAGAAAACGTCATTTCTTTTAAAACCTACAGGCCGCCTTTATTATCTACAGATATTATAATTCTCAACGAGACCTTCTTAATTTGATTTTCTACATCGCAGATTGACTTTAATCTGCATTCCCTCTATAGCCAAAGTTTCACTTCTGGCTAACATTTGTTGTACTCTATTTTCAGCATCACAAAATATTATTAACCCTGTAAGATATAGACTTTTCAAACCATTAACTTAAAACTCAATGATAATTTTATTTACTATAAGCAATTAAAAAGCATTTTGGATTATGAGTATGGTACGTAATCGCTGCCTAAAAGTAATTAAGCAGAAGTCACAGGAGCATCAAAGTGACTGTTCTTCCTTAATATTAGGAAGATCATTGGTTGAGCACTTATAAAACCCGTGAATAAAATTGTAGGTATCTTGAAAAAAGTACCTGATCTACGGTAGCAAAAATCAACATTAAGGCCTATGCCTTGGGAATTCGCATTAAGCAACTCAATTATACTGTTAACGAGAAATTAAATGCACAAGGTCTATTGACCTTTCAAAAATTTACCGAAGAAGACAACAGTTATTTTACAATGACTTATAAATGAAAAATTATGACACCCTTTCAGAAGCTATTAACGATTTACAGGCAAACGAATACCCTTATGATTTCAACTTAAAACCTGAATGTCTGGAATGTGCTTCCCTGAAAATTGAGATTCGACCAGAAGATTTTAATGTGGATAAAATATATCGCTTTGAAGGAATGAGCAGTACCGATGATAACAGCATTTTATATGCAATATCTTCCAAAAAAGGGCTTAAAGGTCTTTTAGTTGATGCTTATGGCGTCTATGCCGAAAACATATCGGAAGCAATGAGAAAAAAATTACGATAACACTTAAACAATACTATAATGGAAAATCACGAGCAGCACAAAAACAACGAAATGGACCATTCGAAAATGGATCATTCTAAAATGAACCACGAAAAAGAAGATCATTCCAAAATGGATCATTCCAAAATGAAAAATGGAGATGGAGACCATTCGGGTCATAATCCGGGTCACGGACAAATGGGTCACGACCATCATAAAATGATGATTGCAGACTTTAGACAACGGTTTTGGGTAACACTCGTGCTTACCATCCCCATATTGTTCTTCTCACCAATGATTCAAGAATTTTTTGGTTATGAATTTTTACTTCCAGGAAATCCATACATCCTTTTTGCACTTTCCACTGTTGTATATTTTTATGGTGGTTGGCCTTTTCTTAAAGGATTTGTTTCCGAAATAAAGAATGGTGCACCTGGTATGATGACACTTATATCTATGGCTATAAGTGTCGCCTATTTCTACAGTTCTGCAACTGTCTTTGGTTTACGAGGAGTTGACTTTTTCTGGGAGCTGTCAACACTAATTGCTATTATGCTTGTTGGTCATTGGATAGAAATGAAAAGTGTATTAGGCGCTTCAAAAGCATTACAGCTTTTAGTTAGTATAATGCCTGCCGAAGCTCACAGGGTAAAAGGCGACACTATTGAAGATATACCACTTGAAGATTTGTTGAAAAATGACGTGATTTTGGTAAAGCCAGGAGAGAAAGTTCCAGCTGATGGTATCATAGTAGAAGGTTCAAGTTATTTAAACGAATCAATGCTTACAGGGGAGTCCAAGCCTGTAAAAAAAGAAGAAAAGGATAAGGTAATAGGTGGTTCAGTAAATGGCAATAGCACTTTAAAGGTAAAGGTGGAACATACAGGAAAAGACAGCTATCTCAATAAGGTTATTACGATGGTTGAGGAAGCACAAAAGACCAAATCTAAAATGCAAAACCTTTCCGATAGGGCAGCAAAATGGTTGACTTATATAGCTTTGGCTATTGGTTTTGGTACGTTGGCAATTTGGCTGATTTTAGGCTTTCCGTTTGTGTATGCATTAGAAAGAATGGTTACCGTTATGGTCATCGCTTGTCCACACGCATTGGGTCTTGCAATTCCTCTTGTAGTTGCCATTTCTACTGCTGTATCTGCACAAAATGGATTATTAATCCGTAATAGAACTGCCTTTGAAGAATCACGTAAGATATCCGCCTTACTATTTGACAAAACAGGGACTTTGACCAAAGGGGACTTTGGCGTTACTCGAATCAAATCTGTAAATGTGTCCTATTCAAACGATGAAATCTTAAGACTGTCAAGTGCGTTGGAACAAAGTTCAGAACATCCAATTGCTGTTGGGATTATTAAAAAAGTTAAAGAAGACAATATTACAATCCCAAAGCCTGAAAACTTTAATGCGATCACTGGTAAAGGTGTAGAGGCAAATGTAGAAGGAAAGCAAGTAAAAGTGGTTAGTCCTGGTTATTTAAGGGATGAAAAAATAACTATTCCTGAAGATGCTTATAGTGACGCTGCTGAAACTGTTGTATTTGTATTAATTGAAGGACAACTAGCAGGATACATTGCACTTGCTGACGAAATAAGACCTGAATCTGCGGAAGCTATAAAAATATTTAAAAAGAACAATATCAAAGTTTTGATGGCAACTGGGGATAACGAAAAAACAGCCAAAGCTGTGAGTGAAAAATTAGGGTTGGATGGCTATTATGCCGAAGTGCTACCACACCAAAAAGTAGAAATTGTAGAAGAGTTACAAAACAAAGGAGAGTTTGTGGCTATGACTGGAGATGGCGTAAACGATGCGCCCGCACTTGCCAAAGCTGATGTAGGAATCGCTGTTGGTTCTGGTACTGATGTAGCCGCCGAAACAGCCGATATTATATTGGTAAATAGCAATCCACAAGATATTGCAAACCTAATTTTGTTCGGAAAGGCTACGTACAATAAAATGATTCAGAACCTAATATGGGCAACTGGGTATAATGTGGTGGCCATTCCATTAGCTGCAGGTGTTCTATACTCTTCTGGCTTTGTTTTAGGACCAGCTGTAGCAGCGGTATTTATGAGTTTGAGTACAATTATAGTGGCTATTAATGCGCAATTATTGAAGCGAAAAATCGGTAAAAATTAAATGGATAGAAAAGAAAAACTCAACAGGATATTTTTAATTCTATTGAGTTTGTTTGTAGTGATGTTGGGCTATGGTATATTATTGCCAACCCTTCCTTACTATACCGAAAGATTAGCTTTAAAAGACAATCTTGACACCGACCTTATCAATTTCCATATTGGATTGCTCACAAGCATTTATCCATTTTTTCAGTTACTATTCGTAGTGGTTTGGGGAAAACTATCGGACAGATACGGCAGGAAACCTATTATCATTTGTGGACTAATCGGTTTTGTAATTATGCAATTACTTACTGGCCTAGCCACATCCTTGACAATGCTATATATTGCTCGAATTTTTGGTGGAATTTTTACGTCATCAGTTATTCCAGTTAGCAATGCATATTTAAGTGATATTACATCTGAAAAACGTAGAACAAAAATAATGGCCTGGTCTGGTGTTGCCATTAGCACTGGTGTTATTTTCGGCCCTGTCATTGGCGGCTTTCTGTCCCAAACTGATATTCATATAAAATATAAAATAGGCCTGCTACATTTAGACCGATTTTCAGTGCCCTTTTTATTCGCTGCACTACTAGGATTGATTGTCCTTTTGGTTGTGATGAAATGGTTAAAAAACACCGCTCGCGTACATAAGTTCACAACACGAAAAGTGAGTTTGCGGTTCACATTTACTAAATATTTTATCGTATTACTAGTGCTATCGTTTGTTATCCAATTTGTGGTGACGCTATTTGAAACTGTCTTTTCAATCTACGGAAAAGATGAATTAGGATTTAATAGTAATCAAGTTGGTATTGGTTTTATGCTATGTGGTTCAATAATGGCTGTTTTACAACCTGTGTTCGCTACTTATGGAGAGAAGTTTTTATCAACAAAGAAACAAATTGCTTTAGGGTTACTAATATCTGGTTTATCCTTGATTGCCTTTCCATTTTTTAACAATGAATTTTTAGTCTATGGATTGATCGTTGTTTTTGCTGCTGGAGGCGCTATGGTAACACCAAATTTGCTCTCTGCGGTTTCATTGATATCAAAGAAAAATACTGGTAGGAATATTTCTATTCAGAGTTCGACCAATAGTATTGGTCAGATTCTAGGCCCCGTTTTAGGAACTTGGCTGATTGCAGGCGGTTTTTACTATCCTTTCATAATTGCTGGTAGCATTGTTTTGCTCGCTATTGGTTGTCTGTTCTTTTTTAAAAATCCCCCGTAAAAAGATATAACATACAAACATTACTTATTGATAATTAACCCAAATCTAAAGCCCCAAAAATATTTTGCATAAGTTAATTCATATAATACTAGACAATTACAAAGAGGAAATAAAAGTAGTTGAGGAATCTAATCTAAACGATTTCAACAATGTTGAACAAGGTATTTCTATTTCAAGACAATACTTGCAGAAATTACGCATCTGTGAAAGGGAAAATGAATTCGTAGATAAAAAGAATGAAATAATATTCTTTAAAAAGCATAAACCCTACATATATAGCAGACTGAAATTTTATGCCAAACTCTACAATTTCTTGATAAATAGACCTGCGGGAATAATAAAATCTCAACAGGAATTTATTGATTCAGAAATAAATAGGCTACAAGAAAGTAATCGACGGAATATAGATTTCATTAAATATTATAGAGAGGATTCTGAACTTCTGGATGAGTTCTATTTTCTGCGAGGAAATGATAAAATTAGCTTGGTATCAAACACTTCTCATTTTTATACAGATGCTGAATTTTCCACAAGCCACGATAATGTAATTGCCAAAATTATGGCCTATGACCTATTAATAAGCCATTACGTTGAAGAGTTAAGTAATTTAAGGGATTTGTCATACGGCATACCGAATAAGCTGAATACTCTATCAAACGGTGAGCGACTTGGTTGGACTGCTTCAAAAACAGACCTGATTGAGTTAATTTATGCATTACAGGCATCTGGCGCAATAAAAAGTGGTACAGCTGGTATTAACTTCCAACCTTTTAACGATTGCTTTTTTGAAAGATTCCAACGTGTATTTCCCTGGCCCAAAAGAATTGTGGACTTCTTTACCAATAGCATCTAAATTTGATGTGTCCGAAAAGAATGTACTTTGAAACTCTACTACAATATCAACATCGCTGTTGCCGTAGATATTCGTTGAATTTTATATGAACCTTGTAAAGAAATATCAGGATTCCAATTAAGCCCATCTATGCAGTTTTTTATGCTCTCATAGGTTTTAGACGATGTTGTGATTGAACCTTGATTTGCCCAAGTGGATAATTGATTTTCTTGTACTGCCATAATTATTCAGCAGCATTTAGGTAGCTACTCTAATGGCTACAAAGATAAATTTTTTAACAAATTTAACAGAGTTAAAATCATATTCTATTGTAAGTCAATGAATACTTTAATTAAATATCGACCGCGCCTCCTCATAAATCCTCTCAAAATTAGCCTCTAAATCTGCTTTCGAAAACACCTTGGTATTCTCCGGAAGTTCCCTCTTAATTTTTTCCAATTTAAACTGCACCTTTTTATCCTTTCCATTAGCATAGGTAATAAATTCGCCCTGCTTCAATCGGAAGAACACATCTGCCCTAATCTTTGGAATTTCCTTTTCGCCCGTAGTAATGCGTGTATCAAAATCCAGATTATGGCCACGGCTAATGCTCTTGGTCGGGTCTTTGATAATTTCAAAAAAGCGATCGTAATATTTTGCGGTGTCCGGGTCGTTGACCTTGCCAAAAAATTGATAGGAAAGATTGCTCAAAATTGCCTTGCTCGCTTTATCGCCATACATCATATCATTTTGTATTTTGTCCTGCATTACATAAATCGTAGAAATATTATAGCTCCGAAGTGTCGCAGGAATACGGTGCATATTCAACAATCGAATGGTAGGCGCTTCTTCCATCAAGAGAAATGAAGGCTTACTGTTGCGAATACTCATTTGCTTGGTTATAGTGTGAATAATCGTGGCGATGACTGGCGAATAGGATGTTTCAAATTTTGGATTGTTCACTATCGAAATCACAGCAGGGTTTTCTATGTGATTGATATTTAAAGGGACTTCGTCCGCAGACAATGTCATAAAAATTCGCTGTGTGCTAATTCGTTTTAGGGCATTGGCCAGAGTGCTCTTTACACCTGCGGTCTGTCGTTCAGAATCTTTTCCACTGATAAATGCATCTGCCATTGCCCTCGATGTTGTATTGGTTTCCAAAAACTGGATAAGGCTTTCCGTGTCCAGATATTGATAAATGGCAATCAAGTGTGGAAGTGTACAAAACTGTGGATAGGTGGTTTTCAATTTCCAAATCAATCCACCAATCAAGCCTTCCGCTGCATCATTGAAGAATTTTGTTGTGCCAGTTGTTCCTGACTCTCTTTGCTCCAAAAGATTTTCAATTAATACCCTTGACACCTCGTTTACGCTTTCCTCGTTCTCTAAATAACGTGGCGCAATAGGATTTACCCTATCGATGATTTTATCGAAGGAAATGACCTTAAATGGGATTTCGCCATCCTTAAAAAGTGGATAAGCCATTTCTGTGAGTTCAAAATCTTTGTAATCGTGAATAATCCCGCAAAACCCTTCCTTCCGAAAGTGTTTCAGAAATCCGTACACAACACTCTCGGTCTTTCCGCTTCCGGCTGAACCAATGATTGATGCACCACGTTTGATGTTGTCCAGTTTAAAGTTGCCTTTTGTAGTGGCAAAATTGACCTGATATTTGGCATTTCCATTTTTAGGATGGTCAGTTTTATGTAGAAAAACATACATTCCTATATTAATTAATATCAGAGGACAAACAAAATAAAGTGCTATTTGCACCAATGGTAAATGTTCGTTTAAATAATACGCAAGAGTTCCAATCAATAGAATATTGACGACAAATGCATATCTGCTAATCCGAAATATTCCATAGAAAACAACACTGGCTACACTAATACTAAAAAGTACTGTTACGAGATTGTCCATTTGTATAATTTTAAGTTAGATTCCGATGGAACTTGATTTGATGGCCACTTCCGCACCACGTCGTAGCTTGTTAAATATTTTCATTGCCAATAGTGCCTGCGTGACCGGAATACTCGGCACTATGGGCAATCCTGATTTGCTTATCATTTTAAAAGCTAATGCTTTTTCATTGGCAGGCAGTTTCAACAAAGCGGAAAAATATAGGTTTGGGTTCTTTACAAAGGTCTTTTTAGCTTTGTAGGTCTCTGCATAATTGCGCTTATATCCAAACGTCTTATCAAATGTTTTTTCCGCTTTTGCGAAAAATGTATCTCTATCAAAACCACGCTTAACTTTTTTTCCGTGCATCTCTACTTCGGATGCTTTGTGTTTACTTCCTGGGGAAAGGCTTATAGAATTTGAAGCATCCTTACGGCTCACAATAATATGAATGTGACTTTGGTTTCCCGCTTTGGGCATTCCCTGTACTATCCGTTTTCCATTTTGTTGATGTGGCGCTTGGCGTTCCAATTTGGCAATTTCCTTTTCCATCTTTTTAGTGTTCCCTTCAGCTCGTCCTTCTTGAATATTTCGGATATCCGTTTTGAGTTGAAGTATTTTTGTGGCGAAAGGTTGGTTTTCTTTTATCTGAAAGTCCGTCCCCTTAAAAGTTCTTTGATGTTCAATTTTGGCGTAGTATTTTATATCCTCTATCGTAATCGGTCGCCCATTGATTTCCCGATTGAAGCTGGCAACATAATCTTTCATCAGCTCACGAGTGTAGGTTTTTAAATCTTCACGACTGTTCTGTAATCTGTTCAGTTCATACTTGGAAGGACTGACCGTTATGGAATAAAACTTCGGTTCTTTCTTTTTCAATTTTGCGGTGTTTCCATCAATTTCCTTTACCACTTCTTCTGCGGAAATCTCGTCGCCATATTGATTGAAAAAGTGTTCCATATCCTGTTGTTCCAGACCTTTATTTTCTTTCTCTAAATAGCCTACAAAATCGCCTGAACTTTGTGAATAATTTGCCCCTAATTTTTGAGGTGTGATTGTGATATACATAGCTCAAATATTTATAGTTTGTTACTTGGATTTTGCTTTTCGCGAAAGCGTACCTCTTTCTTTTCTTCGGCATATTTCTTTTCTACTATCAGCGGTTTTTTTTCTGGTTCTTCTGTTTCAAAAAGTGATTGAATCATAGCTACCGTAGGTTTGGTTTGTGTCTTTTCCACATCACGCATTATGGCAATAACCGCATTGATTCTTTTGAGTAATTTAGCTTCGATGGTTCGCCCAGTTGGACCTAATTTTTCTTTTGGCGAAATTTCATTATAGAAGAAAAAATCGAGCATTGTAGCCATCGCCTCGGTGTGCGATTTAAAGTAAGTACGTGAGAAAGTTTGAAAACGTTTAGCAGTTTCCTTTTTAAATCTAATTCCAATAAATGAGTCCATATTTCGCCGATTTGTCGCAAAATCTTCCCTAAAAATGGGCGTTAACAGCCCGTTTGTCGCAAATCGTTGATTGTCAAGATTTGAAAATTTATTCAATTCGCTGATTATCAGCTATTTGAAAACGAAAAGGAATCCGAAACATCGCGCAGCGTGTTACCCTCTTGCTATTCCTTTTCGTCCCGCTCGCGGGACAAAAATCCATACAATCTGGCTAAAAAGCCAATTGCCATTTTCAGGGAAAATGATTTTCCGATATGTTATTTTTCGATGTGTAAGGGTATCGGCGAAAGTCGAAAAGTGGATAACCTTACTTTAATTTGAATGCTGAATTTCAGCGAAATAAAGATAGTGATTTTTTCTTGATGTAGGTTTAATTACACACAAAAACACCCCTAAAATTTTAGAGGTGCTTGCTTTAAATTTCAAAAAACTATATGTTGAAAATGTATTTATAAGAATACAAATTCCGCAACGCCTCTTCGTCCAACGTCTTGTTCAAATTGCTATTATGGTTGGTTGCATAATCCATTATATCCTTGCCATATTTTTTCTGAACATCCGCTTTGGAATTGGCAAGTAATCGCTCTTGTGTTTCCTCATTCAAATCGGTAAAATTCAGATATATCATAACGTCCTATTTTTTAGTATTCGCTAGGTAACATCAGGGTATCATTTACAAAAAATAACCGCAGTTCGTCGAGTGGAAAATCGGTTGCCCTGTAACCGTGTTTTTTCAAAATATTGTCGTTGCCATCGCTGTAAATTATTTCGGCTTCGTAACCAGAATAATCCTGTATTTCTTTGGGCAATCTTTTGAAGTCTATGGTTACAAATTCGCTTCGGTTCATAAGGCTTTTTGCAATTACGGACGTGTCAGTAATGAGCCAAAAACATTCTGCTACTTCCGATAAATATTTCAGTCCGTCCGTAAATCGGGTTCGCAATAATGGGATTTGATAGAACATTTCTGTTCCCGTAAAATATTGCAATCGCTCTTTTATTTCGTTAACTTGTGCTTTCATTTTAATTTGATTTAAAGAGTTAATAATGAAAAAAGAGGGCGCATCTCTCGACGGTTACGCCCTCTTAATTTTTGAAGATTACTTGTCGTTTTTACTTCCCAACAATAGGATTTCATCAGCTACAACTTCCGTTACATAGCGTTGGTTGCCATCATCGGTGGTGTAAGTTCGGGTCTTTAGTTTCCCTGTAATTCCAACCTCTTTGCCTTTTTCGATAAATTTCTCAACAATTTCAGCGGTTTTTCCCCAGGCTACTACGGTATGCCAGTTGGTGTCCGTTTGCTTTTCGCCTTTGCTGTCTTTGTAATACTCGTTTGTAGCGAGTGAGAAGCGGGCTACTTTCTTACCGCTTTCAAGGTTCGTAATGGTTGGCTCTTGACCAACATTTACAATCAATTGTACGTGATTTCTAATAGTACTCATAATAAAATATTTAAGTGATTTATATTTCCCTTATTGATTTAAAACAGATTAAATTTTAAGGGGTGTTTGTTCTTTTCTTTCGTGCACCGCACAATGGATAAAGTGGGTTTTGTCAAGACTTTTAGGGAATAAATCAGGAGTGTTTGCGACGTAGTAATCCCGATTTTTGTGGGATTCAAGGAAGTAGAAACCTTATTTTTCACTAAAACTTGTATAGTCTTGACAAGTTCCATAAGGGCATTAGCAATTCTTTTAAGCGCAGTTGCTTTTGAGCGTACCGACAGTTAAGCGAGATAAGTAGCTGTGTTTACACCTGCCTGCCGGCAGGCAGGTTAGAATTGGTTATGACGTACCTGTTTTTCGATGACCCGAAAAACAATAAAGGCTTTATCCATTATAAACCCCTTAAAATGTGTAAGACAGCGGTTTGGTTTTTAAGGATTTTCGAGTAAGGGCTCAAGAAGTCCGCGCCGAAAATCCTGTCAAGAAAATCAAGCCGATGGCTTTCCTATTAAAAAGGCGGACTTAATTCACAATTTTAGCTCTGGAATGAAGGGTTCCTTTCCAGAGTAGCGGAAAGGATTAGCGAAATGGAAAGCTGAAATTGGGGATTGTGTCCAAGACTTCTGTAGTGAAGCTCTTTGCCCGTAATGGAGTGCTTGCCTGCGTTGTTCAGCAGGCGAGCGTGGAATGAAGCGGCAATGTGCTGAGCGGGTTTTGAAAATGGTTTTTGTTCTTGGGTGGAATTTAAAGCGGACTTAACTTCAAAGGTGTAGAAGGGAATGGAGTTTGGTCGCTTCCCGACTTTTCTCGGGAACTGGCGGACAAGTGAAATGGAAATCGGCAGCTTTGGAGTTGTGTCCAAGACTTTTGTAATGAAGCGCTTTTCTCGAAATGTAGCTTTTGGCGAAATGTAGGGGAATGTGCTGAACGGATTAAGAAAACTATTAATTCTTATTATTCAGGATTTAAAGCGGACTTGACTTTGAAGGTGTAGGTTGGAATGCAGTTTGATCGCTTCCCGATTTTTCTCGGGAATGAACGGTCAAGTGGAATGGAAAACGGAAGCTTTGAAGTTGTGTCCAAGATATTTATAGGGAAGCGCTTTTCCCGGAATGAAGCTTTTTTGCGTAATGCAGGGGAATGTGCTGAATGGGATTTGGCAAATGATTACATAAAAAAACCTCCCTACCAATGTAAGAAAGTGTTTTTGTTTCCAATTTAAACCAATTATTTATTTAAAATATGTCTTTTAACGATTGTTCCTAAATCTTTTTCCGAAAACCATATATCCTCTGGATGAAGGTGCATAACGGGTGCTTGTTCGCACTTGTTGTTGCAGTCCATATCGTCAACCTCAATTTTATTTTTTAACTTGTATTTCTTAATATAATAATCTAAAAGCTTTCCTTTTTTCTTTCGACATTTTACACCGTCACACCGATAAATGACGGATTTATTATTTTTAGAATCTTCCATAATATTATTTTTGTAACGAATGTTTTTTAGGTCTTAAAAAAGTTACCACCAGTACCAAAATTACTAATGTAATAATGCCTCCATAAAGGAAACTTTGATTTGGGAATGTCGTTCCTAAAAAACCTGCCAACGGATATGCAAATGCCCACCATAGATGTGAAAACGCAAAATGAGAGCCATAGACTTTACCCTGTTCTTCAAGTGGGACTGTTTCACCTATCAGCGTTTCAGATGGGATTTCTGCGAGGCTTTGACCAAGTCCAGCAACAATCCAGACGACGAATAGCATAGAAAAATTTAAATAATTGGCAGCGCTGATGGCGATTCCCAATACGAGCGCACCAACAATCAATGAGACTCGTCGAGATTTGGATTTATCAATTGCTCCGGAAACAAATGCCGCTACGGTTGCGCCAATTCCGAAAGCTGCCATAATGATTCCGTAATCTTTATCTGTAAGGTCCAATCCACCTTTGACCAATACGATGGTATTGACCAAGATAAGTGCGCCAGCAACCGCAGAAACAAATTCAATGAATAATGCGAAGCGCACGTATTGATTGGAAAATAGTAGTCTAATACCCTTTAAAACATCTTGCCAAGTGGTTGGCTTTATTTTACCCTCGATTTCGTCTGGAACTACATCCAACTTACTTTTTGGAAGGCTCAATAATAAAATGCCTGCAATAACAAAAGTAGCAGCATCGACAAAAAATATTTCCCTTGCACCCAACCAGATGGCTAAAATTCCTGCCAAGCCTGGTCCCATAACTCCTAACAATTGATAAGTGGCTGCCGATAAACCTATGGCTTGACGGTAAATGGATTTATCTACAACCTGTGGAATAATAGACCGATACGTCGGACTGAAAAACGCATTGAATACGTTCATAAGAAATATGAGGACATAAATTTGCCATTCTTCGGTTACAAAAGGCAAACAACCAACTATGACCATTCTTATAAAATGTGTGGTGTATAGTATTTTCTTTCGGCTTATCCTATCTGCCAATACGCCTGCAAAAGGCGAAAAAATAATAAATGCGGTCACTCTTAAAGTAAGCGCTGTCGCCAAAATGACGGCAGCCCTTTCTTCTCCGAATTGATATGCCAATAATGCCAATCCAACCCACGTAAAGGCATCACCCAATAAACTGATGGTCTGTGCCAAATAAAGTTTTGCGAATAAACGATTACGTAAAGCTTGGAAGGGCTCTAATAGTTTTGACAGTTTCATTAATTCTCTAAATATTAATTGAGTTCAAAAGTTTAATTTGTGCCTGCTGAATGGAAGGGTGTTTCAATTGGGCGTAGAAATTAACCTTCCATTGCAGGACTTTAGGTTATAATGTATACTGACCTTTGAGCCTCAAGTTTACCGTTACATCTTCATTACTCGTATTTCTGAAAAACCAACCGTGTTTTCCTTCATAAGGGGCTAAAAAAGTGCCAACCATATTATGGGAATTTGAAATCGTATAACTTTCAAAATAAACCTCTTTAACCTCCTCTTTTTGTTTTACCTCGCCGTGAAAATCAAAGTAAAGAACTTCGTTGTTGGCAGTTGTCCATTCATATTTCATTGTTCCGTATTTAAGCATATTTATTTTAAATTCAATGCCTTTTCCTGCGGGAACTACCACTTTGGTTTCATCCTCGCGTATAGCTAATTGTTCTTCGGGTGCAGGAAAATCTGCCTCTATAGGTCGAGCGACATCGGGTCCTGACCCAGCTTTTTCGAGTTTTATTAGTGGAAGGTTAGATGTTGATACCATCGTTCCCAAACCATCAGTTTGATTGCTTTCAGGCACATAGAGTTTACTAAACCCTAAAATTTTGCCTGCCCCTGTTGGGTCTATACCATATTCCGCAGGTAATACTGCAACAACCAAAAGAATTGCTCCAACAACTAATGCTATGATGGTTGCCTTTATAATTTTACTTTTTTCCAATATTGGGTGTTTCATTTCTGACATAATAATTTTTTTTAAGATGTAAAATAGCCTGTTAATTGGAAGCCGAGCAATAAAAAACCCGCTGCCATAAGTGCTGTATTTGTAATTGTTGAAAATTTCATAAAACTGGGTTGCCTTCTCCAAATTGTTATTAGGATTAACACAACTGCCAAAGCAATAAATTGTCCTATTTCTACACCTATATTGAACCCAATTAGGTTAGTAAAAAGGCCTTCTTTATCAAACTTAAATTCTTGCAGTTTACTGGCAAGACCAAACCCGTGAAACAGACCGAATATCAAAACTGCTGCTTTCGTGTTAGGTTGTTTGCCAAAGAAACGTTTGAAACCTCCCAAATTGTCGAATCCCTTATATACAATAGAGAGCGCAATGATAGCATCTATTAAGAATGCATTAATATTAATATCGGCTAAAACGCCTAATAACAACGTGGTACTATGACCAATGGTAAAAAAGCTAACATATAAAAGCACTTCTTTCGGTTTATACAGAAAGAAAATAACGCCGACCAAAAATAGCAGATGGTCATAACCTGTAATCATATGTTTCGCTCCTATATAAAGAAAAGGGCCAAATGCAACACCACTATTTCCTAATAAAAATGTTTGCGTGTCTTCATCTACTCCGTGAGCATACGCCATTGAACCAAATGCTCCGTATAGAAACAGAATGAGGAAGACGTATATATTTTTGATTTTCATAATAAAATTGTTTAAGTCCCATTGCACATCGCAGTGCAATGGAACTATGGTTATTAATGGGCGTGCCCGTGGGATTTGACTTGTTGGATGCTGTCCAATCTGCGATTTTCTTCCCTTACCATTTTCAAGCTATCTTCTCTTTGGCTCATTTCTTCTGGGCTTAAGGTTGTTTCAGTATTTTGAGTTTCTACGTCCTTATTTTTATTGGTTTCTCTGCAAGATGCTAATAGCGTTAAGCTAATGATTGCGATAAAAAGTACTTTTTTCATAATGTTTAATTTATATTGTTATTGATTTTTAAATTATTCTTCCTCTTCAGAATTTCTTAATGCAGACAAGATGGAATAAGCGTTTTTAACAACAGGTTTAAAATTTTGAACAGTAGCACCATCAGCAAATGTTATAGCCGTGTACCCTTCCTGCTCAATTCCTTTTTTAACCTGTTCTAATTTGAATGTATAACCACCTTCGGTTTCTTCGGTTTGAAGAACTACAAAATCTTTTCCTTCATATTGAACTAAAGCTTCTGAAGGGATTGCATTTTGCTTGTTTGTGCCGCTTTCTACCCAAGCCTTTACGTACATTCCTGGTAATAATCCTTTTTTGTCTTCTTTGTTTAAATGGCTATAAACTGGCGTCATACGGTCACTACCAGTCGCTTTTCCAATTAAGAAAACCTCGGCAGTACGATTGAAGGTATTGTCATCAGAAAGTGAAAATTTAACGGTTTGACCAATCTCCAACTTTCCCAAATCTTTTTCAAAGGCATTCAATGCCAAATGAATATCGTTTAAATCGACAATTTCAAATAGAACATCCTGTGGTGATACATAATCCCCAATATTTACATTGCTCGCTTTTATAAAACCTGAAATTGGCGCATAAAGATTTGCGGTTCGTGTTATATTGCCATTTTGGACAGAACTTCTACTTATTCCCGCAAGCGCAAGCTGCTGTTCGTATGCCTTCACTCTTCCTTGTGTTATTTTATAATCAGAAGAAACCTGTTGAAATGTTTTTGCTGAATTGATGTCCTCCTCTCTCAATTTCTTTTGTCGATTAAATTCTTCTTCAAGAAATTGAAGTCTGCTTAAACTTTCTAAATAGCCCTGTTGGATTTGGATAAATTCAGGATTTTCAATGGTTGCCAAGATTTGCCCTTTTTTAATTGCTTCACCGGGCAATCTGCCAGCCGTTTTTAAATAACCTCCTAAAGGTGCAGATACAGAAGCCATACTTTCAGGCTCAACATCTATGGTTCCATTTAGTTTTATGATATTACTTAAATTCCGCATTTCAATCGCACCGGTTTCAATTCCGGCAAGATTGTATTGGTCTTTGGTAAAAGTGATTTGTTTGGTTCCAGTTGCAACTGGTTGCTCTACATTCATTGAAGATTCTTTGGAACCTTCCGCTTTTTCGGAATCCTTATTGCCACAAGCCATCATAAATAGGGTGGATAAAATGAGTAGCAAAATTTTTGTATTGAATTTAATTTTCATCTTTTTTATGTTTTAATGTGATATCACAAGATTTTTACAAGCCCAATAAGGCTTCGATTACTATGATGGACTGGTTATATTGATATAGTGTGTTTAGATACTCTGTTTGAATACTGTTCGCCAAAGTGAGGTTTTGCAAGTATTGCGTATAGGAAACATCACCGCTTTTAAAGCTCTTTTCTGAATTATCAATGATAAGTTCCGCTTGTGG
This sequence comes from Cellulophaga sp. Hel_I_12, assembly GCF_000799565.1. Taxonomy (NCBI): domain Bacteria; kingdom Pseudomonadati; phylum Bacteroidota; class Flavobacteriia; order Flavobacteriales; family Flavobacteriaceae; genus Cellulophaga; species Cellulophaga sp. Hel_I_12. The sequence continues at coordinate 2,953,219 of NZ_JUHB01000001.1, read as the reverse complement.
CAGAGCTTCATTTTGATAGTAATCTAAAGTACCTTGAAGTTTGTAATATTCTTGCAATAAATTTTGTAGTTCCCCTTGTAATTGCGTCTTATTTAACTCAATTTGAGATTGGACGATGTACTCTTCGATTTTGGCAGTTTGAATTTTGGCACGATGTCCACCAGGAAAAAGAGGAATTGAAATACCTAACTGAAAGAATGAAAATCGGTCATTGTCACTAAAATTTTGGTTTGCTATACCGCTATTTTGAGCCCCAATAAATGTTTGGCTATTATAACCGAACATAATATCGGGTAACACTTTATTCCTTTCTACATTGGTCTCCCTTTTCCTTACTTCTAACTGTTGTTTTAAATATACGTAAAACGGGCTTTGCTCCACAGACTGGTTTTCAATATCTAAATCTATCTCACGCCGAACCAGTTCACTATCTGTAATACTAATGTCATCATTTGTGTTTAAAACTACCTGAAGCTGTCTTTTGGCGATACGCATATCGGCTTCGTTTTGTTGAAGCTTGTTTTTTATTTGCATCGATTGCGTTGCCGAGGTTACACTTTCCAATTTTGTGGATTCGCCAGATTCATAACGCATCGAACTTGAACGGTTGAGATTGCCATATAGACTATCTTGACGCTGCAATAATTGTTTATTCTGCATTAAAAACACAACTCTGGAATAGGCTGTTTTTACATCCGCAATCAGGTCATTTTCTTCTATAACCTTTAGTTGTTCACTGCTACTAACTCTTGCCATTGCAAGTTTAAACTGACTGGTATACACTGTTGGAAAATTAATCCGCTGTGTAACTCCGTATTGATTATCCTTTACCGTAGGCGTATTAAATTCGCCCCTTGAATATGAAAATTCTGTTCTGGGAATAGTTATAGCACCGTATTTTCCTTTTTCTTCAACCTCTATTTCATATTGAGCAATCTTAATACGGTTATTGTTCTGAAGTGCCATTTCAATAGCCTGCTGCAATGTAATTTCACGTTCTTGCACCATACTTGTTTCTTGTGCTTGAAGTTGCATTGCTGGAAAGAATAGACCTCCAATCACGATTAAAGTAGTGGCTATTTTTTTTCTTCCTAAATTCAATTTTACTTTTCCTTCGGTAAAATAGATATACAAGACTGGAAGAACGATTAGCGTTAATGCAGTCGCCGTAATCAATCCTCCAATAACAACGGTAGCCAATGGGCGCTGTACTTCCGCACCTGATGAATTTGATAACGCCATAGGTAAAAAACCTAAAGCAGCTACAGTTGCCGTCATTAATACAGGTCTCAATCTCACACGAGTTCCTTTAATGACGCGTTCATAAATATCGGTTACACCTTCTTTATCCAGTCTGTTGAATTCTGCCACCAGTACGATTCCATTTAAAACAGCCACACCAAATAGGGCAATAAATCCAATTCCAGCTGAAATACTGAAAGGCAGGTCTCTTATAATTAGTGCAAAGACACCGCCAATGGCTGATAAAGGGATTGCCGTAAAAATTAGCAAACTTTGTTTCATCGAACCGAAAGTAAAAAACAGCAGTACTAAAATCAGCAACAAAGCTATTGGTAAAGCAATTATTAACCGCTGATTAGCCTCTTGCAAGTTCTGAAATTGACCGCCGTAGGTTACATAATAACCTGCTGGCATATCAACCTTCGAATTCATAATTTGCTTGATGTCCTCAATAATACTTTGTACATCCCTGTCACGCACGTTAAAGCCAACAATAATCCGACGTTTTGCATTGTCACGTTGAATCTGTACAGGTCCTGGTTCAAATGAAATGTTGGCCACCTGACTTAACGGAATTTGATTTCCCTGTGGTGTGCTAACATATAAGTTCTGCACATCTGTAATATCGGTTCGGAAATTTTTGTCCAATCTCACAACAAGGTCAAATCGACGTTCCCCTTCATAAACAAGTCCTGCCGAAGTACCCGCAAAGGCAGTTTCGATAGCATTATTTATGTCCTCGATGTTCATTCCATATTGAGAAATCTTATCGCGGTTCATTTGAATATTAATCTGTGGTAATCCAGTCACTTCTTCCACATACAAATCTTCAACACCCTCAACCGATTTTATTTTGCTACCCACGTTACTTGCCAAGTCTGAAAGAATATTGAGGTCTTCGCCATAAATTTTTATTACAACATCCTGTTTTGCACCTGTTAAAAGTTCGTTGAAACGCATTTGTATGGGTTGTTGAAAACTAAAAGTAGCATTCGGGATAATGGACAGGGATTCTTTCATCACTGCTGCCAGTTCTTCTCTTCCGCCAGCTTTTGTCCATTCCGCTTTTGGACTTAAAATAACCATCATATCACCTGCTTCAATGGGCATCGGGTCTGTTGGAATTTCCCCTGAACCAATCTTGTTTACAACTTGCTTCACTTCATCTGGATATTCACGTAATAATATGGTCTGCGCCTTTTGAGAAACATCAATCATCTGGTCGATGGAACTTCCAACAGGCACTCGGGTTTCAACCGCAAAATCTCCTTCGTCCAATTGGGGAATAAACTCACCACCCATATTTGCAAAAACTATCAGCGTTATAATAAATAATCCTACTGCCAATCCAAGTACCAACAGTTTAGCGTGCAGGGCAGCTTCTAAAATAGGTTGGTACATACGCTGAAAGAAATCCATCATTTTATCGGAAAAATTCCGTTTATGTTCCGTCTTGCGACCCAGTGCGAGGGCAGACATCATTGGAACATAGGTAAGTGATAAAATTAATGCTCCAAGAATAGCGAACATTACCGTTTGAGCCATTGGATGAAACATTTTTCCTGCAACTCCGCTCAAAGCCAAAATAGGCACGTAAACGATTAATATTATGATTTGTCCAAAGGCAGCGGAATTCATCATTTTCCCAGCAGATAATTTTACCTCGGCATCCATTTGTTCAGACGATAGCTTGTCAACTCCAGAATACTTCTTTTTACTGGTATGAATTCCAAACATTACAGATTCAACTACAATTACCGCCCCATCTACAATAAGACCAAAATCTATGGCACCCAAACTCATTAGGTTTCCGGAAACCCCAAAGAGTTTCATCATCGCGATTGCGAAAAGCATTGAGAGTGGTATCACTGAAGCTACTATCAATCCACCTCTTAAATTTCCAAGAAAAAGGATTAGTACAAAAATTACTATCAACGCACCTTCCGTAAGATTAGTCGTTACAGTCCCTATTGCACGGTCCACCAAACCTTTCCTATCCAGATAAGGCTCAATGGTCACGCCTTCGGGTAAAGTTTCTTTAATCTGTTCAATTTTAGCTTTTACATCATTGATAACTGCGGAAGAGTTTGCTCCCTTTAGCATCATTACAATTCCCGTAACAACTTCGCCTTCTCCATTTCGGGTAGCCGCTCCATAGCGCACACCGTGACCAAACTGTACTTTGGCAACATCCCTTACAAGTACTGGTGTGCCGTTATTTACTTTAACAGCTATTTTTTCCAATTCTTGTAAATTGTTAACCAGACCTTCGCTCCGAATAAAATAGGCATTAGGACCTTTATCTATATAAGCTCCACCCGTGTTTTGATTGTTTTTTTCCAGAGCGGTAAAAATATCTTCAATAGTAACATTCATACTTTGAAGTTTATCTGGGTCTATGGCAATTTCATATTGTTTGACCAAACCACCAAAACCACTCACTTCTGCAACACCTGGTGTTCCTAATAGTTGTCTTTTGATAATCCAATCCTGTATAGTTCTTAATTCGGTGGCATCATATTTATCTTCATATCCTTTTTCGGTGTGAATTACATATTGATAAATTTCACCCAATCCAGTAGTTACGGGTCCCATTTCTGGTTTTCCGATGCCTTCAGGAATATCTTTGGCAGCCTGCGTTAATCGCTCTTGAACTTGTTGCCTTGCCCAATATAAATCGACACTTTCCTCAAAAACAATAGTTACTATAGAAAGCCCGAATCGAGAAAAGGAACGCATATCCTTAATACCAGGAATACTAACCATTGTTTGTTCTACTGGAAACGTAACTAATTGTTCTACTTCTTGTGCCGCTAAAGTGGGTGATATGGTAATAACCATAACTTGATTGTCTGTGATGTCTGGAACTGCATCAATGGGTAGCTGTGTTAGCGAATATGTGCCCCATCCAATTAGAGCCAGCGTAAATAATCCGATAACAAGTTTATTGTTTATCGAAAATGCAATGATTTTGTCTAACATTATGTTTAAAATATTTTTAAGTCGTAAATAATAAAAATGAAAATACCATACAGGTTATCTATGGATTTGAGCTATACAAACCAAGGATTAATTCTTAAAAAATAAATATGGTAAAATGGTAATTAAAGCGAAGCTTACTATTACCAAAGCATAATAAATTTGCAGATACTATTAATGTATCTGTCTAATTTTATTAAACTAAAGTGGGGTTAACAGGTAGGTGGGCCTCGTGAGTCGAGGGATGAGAGATAAGAATTGAAATAATTACTGGGCGGATAATAAACAGGCTGTTTACTATTTTGCCTATATTCAACTGAAAAAAATCCTTTAGTTTCAACAACACTCTTTAGAACATCCTTGTCAACAACGGTCTTTTTCTCGATTGTATTTCTTTCAAGTAAGACTATATCGCTGGACACCGTGGAATGGGTATGCATATCCATAACGAACCCAAAAAACCCGTAAGGTGAATCTTCTTTCTCTTGGGAACTATCATCGTGATGATTGTCCTCGCCAGTATGGGCAATATCTAAATGTGAATGAGAATCCTCGTGCTGATGGTGTAAATGCGGAAAAACCTGATGCAGCATCATTAGGCTAAATAAGCCCAAAAAGAAAAATGCCGCTATTTTATTTGGTTTTTGCATCCAGTACAAAGATACCATAATTTCTTATCTGTGAAAATTTGAAATACTTCAATTTCTTTTAGAAGGGGAAAAAACCAGTTTGAGGTACTGGATAAACCTTATAGAATGTTTCTTTAAACCACTACATATATTTCATCAAACAATATCCTGTCCAATTTTTCCTGTAGGGAAAACGTCTTTTTCAAGGTGTTGTGAAGCATCCAGATAAAGGCGTTATAACCATCCCATAACGTAGGTGTTGTGTGATAATCTTGCCCTTCTTCTGTTGGCAGCAAGTCAAAAAAACCGAACTACGACAACAAGACAAGATATATTTTATAACTTTGAAAAAATCAAAAAACAGAAACAATGAAAAAATTAATTTTAGGATTATTATTAGGCGGAGCTTTTTTGCTTAACTCTTGCGGAGAAAACAAAAACACAGACGTTGTAGAATCAGGAACCTATCAAGGTATTGCTGAAGAAGTTGAGCCAGGAGAAAAGGAAATTTATGTTAGAACTGCTGATGACAAATTAGTTGAACTCTATTTCACAGACGACACTAAATTGATGACTAATGACGGACAAACTACAACTTTTGATGCCCTTAAAGAAAATGGTAAAGTTGAAATAACAGTAGAGAAAAAAGGAAATAAAAATGTTCCTGTTTCTGTAAAAATTCTTGAATAACAAAAGCTAATGATTGCAGAAATACCTTCAATTTGGAGAGAAGAAGTATGGCATCCACTTTCTGTACACCTGCCAATAGCCACTTTGCTTTTAGCCTCATTAGCAGCTATAATAATTTTGTTCCTTAAAAATAAATCGTATCATCTTTTTATAAAACAGATGACTTTTATAATGCTAGGCATTGGCGTGTTGAGTGGTTGGATTGCTATTTATACAGGAGAATTGGCGTATTCTATTGAAGTTAGAAAAATTTGTGACCCTAAAGTTTTACAAGAGCATCAGTGGTGGGCTTATGCTACATTAATTGTTTATTCAATTGGTTTAGGCATTAAAATTTCATCCAAATTCATCTCACACAAATTTTTAAATCTATTTAAATCAATCAGCTTTTTTCTAATAATTGTAGCTCTTTTCGGCTTACTTTATACAGGACATTTAGGAGCTTCCTTGGTCTATCAACAAGGCGCAGGCACTTATAAACCATCGTCTGATTGCTCGGAATTTGTCAAATAAAAATACTTAATGGCATTAACAAATGAAAAATCAGCAATAAAGGCTACATATTTTAGCATTTTTGGTAATGTATTGTTAGCAGCTATAAAACTCATTTCGGGATTTTTAGGCAATTCATATGCCTTGATTGCAGATGGTATTGAATCAACGGCTGATATTTTTTCTTCCTTTTTTGTTCTGTTAGGTTTTAAATACGCCCAACGTCCACCAGATGAGAACCACCCGTTTGGTCATTCCAGAATAGAACCATTAATTACATTTTTGGTAGTCGCTTTTTTAGTTACCTCAGCAACTGTCATTGCTTACGAAAGTATCATTAACATCCAGACACCCCATAAGGTCCCGGAAGCTTGGACACTAATAGTTCTTGCCGTGATTATTATTTGGAAAGAAGGTTCATATAGATACGTTTCAAAAAAGGCAAAAGCAATAAAAAGTTCCTCACTCAAGGCAGATGCTTGGCATCATAGAAGCGATGCCATCACCTCTGTAACTGCTTTTATAGGTATTTCAATTGCATTGTATTTTGGAAAGGGTTATGAAACTGCTGATGATTGGGCTGCTCTATTTGCTTCTGCATTCATTTTGTATAATGCATATCTAATTTTCAGACCTGCACTAGGTGAAATAATGGACGAACACCTCTATGATGATTTGATTGGGGATATTCGTGAAATTTCGATTACAGTAAATGGAATAAAGGGAACAGAAAAATGTTTTGTACGTAAAGCGGGAATGAATTATCTAGTAGAGCTTCACGCAATTGTAAACGGAAAATTAACCGTTGAAGAAGGACATTTTTTAGCCCATAAATTACAAGACAAAATTCAGAATGAACTTCCCGAAATAGCACACATTACTATTCATATTGAACCTGACGAAAAAGAATAACCAACTTCGCGAAGTGCATTTTGAAGTTGATTAGGACTCAACTCTTTGTCGTATTCTACAAGAACAGAACTGTTCGCAAAGTTTACGCTTGCATCAAATACGCCATTTGTGTGTTTTAAAACAGATTCAACTCTTGCTGCGCAAGATGCGCAGGTCATACCTGTAACTGGGAATGATTCTTTTATTCCCTGTTTATGGTTCTTTTCTTTGGTTTCAAATATGTTGATAGTTTCCATAATCGCATTCTTATTTGTACAGTACAAATTTCAGGATCAAAGGGCTTTAAACTGTTACGTTTTAGGCTGAAAGATTTGTAGAATTTGCTTAATTCGTTTCATCTATTGCAAAAGCATTGTTTCTAAATAGATATAAAGTATTTTAGGAACTGCAAGAACAGTACAAAGCAGATTAACACGATAACAACGATTAGAATACTAATCCAAATTATTTTATCTTTTTTAGTAATGCTTTTTTTTTGAGATGGTACTTTATTGCTTTTTTTATTTCGTCTATTCCGTCTATTTTCCGACATAGAATATCATTTTTACTATTTATCAATCATTTCCAATTCAATTTTTGTAGCCACACAAAACGCTTGGAATATTATATCCTCTTAATTCATTAATGCTTATGAATATTTCCTTTTAGCACAAAAAAATAAAGCAGAAATGCGGCTATTACCATAAGGATTATCATAAGAATACCTTTGACCTTATCTCTTTTTGTGATGTCGGTATTCGATGATTTCCGATTTTTTTTGTTTCTTCTATTTCTTCTATTTTGAGACATTCTTTTATACTATTTCCAATTCATCTTCTGTAATCGAACCGCATTCAGAATGGCCAACAAAGCCACGCCCACATCCGCAAATACAGCTTCCCACATTGTTGCCAGACCGCCTGCACCCAAAATCAAAACCACAGCCTTTACGCCAAATGCCAAACCGATATTCTGCCAGACAATTTTTCGAGTGGAACGGCCTATTTTTATTGCCCTTGCAATTTTACTTGGTTGGTCAGTTTGGATAATGACATCTGCGGTCTCAATGGCGACATCGCTACCTAAACCACCCATTGCAATACCTACATCACTTACTGCCAAAACTGGCGCATCGTTTATGCCATCGCCAATGAACGCAACTTTGTTATCGTTTTCGGACATTAGTTTTTCGACTTCCTTCAATTTATCTTCTGGAAGCAAACCGCCTTTTGCCCAATCTACACCCATTTCTTTTGCGACTTGTTGCGTAATGGAATCCTTATCGCCCGAAAGCATTATGATTTTTGAAATACCAGATTCCCGAATTTGTACAATTGCTTCGTGTGCATCATCCTTTAACTCGTCTGCAATGATTACATAGCCTGCAAATTTGCCTTCAATGGAAACCATTACGATAGATTCTACAATGTTATCGGTTTCAGATGGAACTTCGATATTGTTTGAAGTCATCAATGGTTTGTTGCCAACCAATACGGTTTTACCATTTACTGTTCCTTTCAATCCTTTTCCTGCTATTTCGCTTACTTCGGAAGCTTGAAAATCTTCGCCATCGGCTTTATATTCCATAATTGCCTTGGCAATGGGATGGGTAGATTGTTCTTCCATCGCCATCAGGTATTTCATCATTTCGGCTTCGCTCAATGCCCCATTGTTTACAACAACATTTTTGATTTTAAAAACCCCTTTGGTCACGGTTCCGGTTTTGTCCATTACAACCGTAGTTACCTTTGTCATTTCGTCCAAAAAGGAAGCTCCCTTAAAGAGAATTCCATTTTTTGAAGCTGCTCCCAATCCACCGAAATAACCCAACGGAATAGAGATAACCAATGCACAAGGACAGGAAATAACCAAGAAAATCAAGGCTCTATACAACCAATCGCTAAAGACATAATCGTCCACAAAAAAGTAGGGTATAAACGTCAATCCAATCGCAAGAAAGACAACGATTGGTGTATAGATTCTTGCGAACTTTCTAATGAACAATTCGGTTTTTGATTTCCGTGCGGTGGCGTTTTGCACCATATCGAGAATACGTGCAATGGAACTATCCTTAAATTCTTTGGTCGTTTCAATTTCAATAACGCCATCCAGATTTATGCTTCCTGCAAATACTTTTTCTCCTTTTGCAATGGTGTCAGGTTTGCTTTCGCCTGTTAATGCTGCGATATTGAACGAGCCTTTTTCGGACAATAAAATACCATCCAAAGGGATTTTTTCGCCCACACGGACTTGCACTTTTTCGCCAATAGCAACGATTTCGGGATTTACAGAAACATAATTGTTGTTCCTATAGACCAAGGCTTCATTTGGTCGTACATCCAGTAAAGCCTTGATGCTTCCCTTGGCTCTTTTAACGGCGGCACTTTGGAACAATTCGCCTACCGCATAAAACAACATAACTGCCACACCTTCGGGATATTCGCCAATGGCGAATGCACCTATGGTTGCGATGGACATCAATAAAAACTCGGTAAAGAAATCGCCATTTTTGATGCTTTTCCAACCTTCCTTTATGACAGGAAAACCTACTGGAAGGTATGCGACTGCATACCAGACGATACGTATCCAATCTTTAAAAAATGCTACGTCAAAATAATCCATCGCAATACCAATAATCAGCATTACAAAGCTGAAAATTGCTGGTACATAAATTTTAAAATTCCCTATACTTTCCGGACTGCTATGGTTGTGACCATCATTACGCTTGTGATTGTCGGATGAAGTTTTATTTAAATCTCTTAAATTCAGTTTCTTTTTTTTCATAAATTCGATTGTAATTTTATTTGAATTTACAGTTATTCCAATCTCAACACCAATTGGGCAAATTGCACTTCTAAAGTTTTATCCAAACCTTGTATCAATTTGTCCAATCCTGTATCCGAAACCAAAACCTGCCCTCTAGCACTTATCAAACAAGAAATGGTTGTACCTTGGTCAAAATGGGTAAGGGTCGTTTTAAAGACTGATTTATAGGTTTTGTCTTTGTATGTAACAGATGCCAACCAATTAAATAAAATTGGGTCGTGTTGTTTTGAGAGAAAATCTTCAGATGGAATAGTCCCTGTAAAGCGCAGCATAAGAGGTTCTTCTTCCTCTTGTAAAATGGTATTGATTTCTGGAATATCCGTAGATAAGGTTTTTAGGTCAAGTACACCATTAACCACTTTGGAATCATAATCAAGATATAAGGCCAATTTATGGCTTTCTGCCTTGACGGGTTTATCATCAACCAAAGTCATCATCATAATATGACCTTCTTCAGTTGTATAAATTTTTTGAGCGTTTACTTTATAATAACTAACCAACAAGATTATTAAAATACAATGTTTAACATTCATAATATCCATTTTTAATTGTAATTAAAAAAAAAGCAGCTTCTACTTTTGCTTTTAATGCAATTAATCATTTTGCTTAAAAAAAGCATCATAAAAGCTGCCTGCCATTAATTTTCTAATTAGTTCCAAAAACTTATTTAAGAACAAGCAAAGGAATGTTAGATTCAAAAACCAATTTCTTTCTTAACCCTTTCACTAACATACGCTCAAAAAATCCGTGTTCCCTGAAGAGAAGTGCCAGTACATCAATCGGTTTTTCATTAAGAAACTTGTTAATGCCTTCTTCAGTGTCGTCGTTTTGGAAAACGCTAAAAGTGAAATATTTTTGCCCCAAGAAGTCTTTATAATGTGCACGTACCTCCTTTTCATTTAAGGGGGTATCATTTTCATTCGTGATTTGGACAAGGTGCAAATGGGCATTGAATGTTTCCAGCAACTTGACCAACAGGTCTAAATCAACATCATTCTCCAGACTATCCGCATCCAACGCCAAGCCTAAATGTTTGATAGAAGCGTATTTTACGCTCTCTGGAACAACTAATACCGAACAAGAGGCATTACGACTAACTTTTTCACTGACCGTGCCTATAAAGAATTCTTCGATTGATGAGTCCGCCCCTTTAGTGCCCATTACTATTAAATTGGCATTTTCATCTTTTGCGGTTTGGCAAATCACGTCTACGGTCGCGCCAAAACCAACGTAGCTTTTGTAATTTATGGATGTGAGTTCAGGAAAACTATCAAGAAATTCTTGAAGCTTACTTTCATTTAATTTTTCCTGTGATTCTTGGGCCCCGGCAACTGAGGTGGCCATAGTTGCCATTCCCATGGGTGTACTCGATGGATATGCCACTGTATAGGCGTGAACGAAAACAATTTTGGTTCGCAGTTTCTTCGCCAGAGCTAATACATATTCTACGGTGTTTCTTGAGACTTCGGTAAAATCAATCGGTATTATTATTGTTATAGTTTTCATATTATAGTTTTTTTTATTGTTATTTTAATCTAATTAATAAAAAGGTGTTTTTCATTTTAGTTACGGACTGATTAAGTGATGTAAGTCCATTTCTTTATCTACATATTTACTTACCATAAAAAAGAAGATAAAAAAAGTAGAAAATAGCTTCGAAAAAGTAAATAAAAAGAACTGCAACAAAGATTCCGGCGAGTGCAAGAATACCGTATAACCTATCCTTTTTGGTCACGTTACCTTTTATTGGTTGTTCATCTTTTTTCCTTTTTCTCCTTTCTCTTCTGTTTTGGGACACAATCAATAAAGTTCTAAGACAATTTTCCTACTTGTTTATGGAAAAACAGCTCATTTAAAATGATATTTAAACTCCTAACATTTTAGGTAATCCACTTTCATATAAATAATAGCTCACTTCTTTGAAAATGGGTTAACTCATTTCTCAATCCATTCTTTAGCCTTCTTATTATCAGCCAAATCAAAATATCTGATTTCCGCATTGGTAAAAGGCTTCATAAATTGGGTTATCCATTCCTGCCATTTTTTATCTCCTACCATTGCTATTTTTTCATAGTCCTTGGCGTGGGCCGTATCCATTTTGAGGTCTTCCCATAAACCAGGCAAGTCCCAACCCGTAAAGTTGTCCATCTCAAAATACCAACGGACTTTCATTCCCTTGTCCAGTATAGCGTGGATAAGTGGATGGATTTTTTCTATATCTTCTTTACGTAGCTTACCATAGGCTTTGGATGCAATTACATTGTCATTGGTCAATTCTATTATCTGTAACATAATCCTATTTTTCATTGTTATCCTGCTAAATCGCAGAAGCATTCTTCGATTTTTATCCGTTTTTTTTTGTTCAGAAAGAACTCCTTTGCATATTTCAAAGCTCTTAACTTAATGTCCTAATCCATTTCAACATTCCTCTTTTGGCTACCCATAAAACAATCTTTTCCTTTTTCTAAAAGATTATACATACTATAAACAACATAAACGCAATCCGACCAAAAAGATGCAACATCTTTCTCTTTGCGTTTTTATTTCAAGCACTTCTCACATACGCCTTTCAATACAAGGTTCACATTGTTTATTTCATAATCTTCTGGCAGGCTTTCTTCCGATATTTTATTTGGTAAACAGATTGTTTTCCTACAATCGGTACAATGAAAGTGCATATGTAAATCTATACCGTATTTACCTTTGGCGTTTTCATCAGAAATCGCATATTTTGCCACTCCGACCCCATCATTAATTTGATGAATCAGCCTTTTATCCTCAAAAATCTTGAGATTACGATAAAAGGTCGTTCTGTTTGCTGTTTTATTGGTTTCGCTCTTTTGAACAAAGGCCTTTTCCAAATCGGAAAAGGACACGGCACTTTGTTTCCTTTTCAGGAACTTGTATATTTTCGACCTCATTTGAGTAGGGCGAATCCCTTTAGCCAATAATGTTTTTTCCGTCTTTGTCATTTAATATTCTTTAAAAAAACCAGGTTCTTCTATGTCCCAATTTTTCTAATCTTTTTTATAAGCCAAAAGGCGCAGAGCATTGGCCACGACTACCAAAGTAGACCCCTCGTGAAATGCCACGGCGACCCCTATGTTTGCCCAGCTCAAAATGGTAGCTGGTATTAGCAGTGCCACAACACCAAGGCTTACCCAAAGGTTCTGCTTGATAATGGTCTTTGCTTTTCTGCTCAATCCGATAGCAAATGGCAAAGTTTCGAGTTTGTCTGCCATTAGTGCTATGTCTGCTGTCTCTAAGGCCACGTCGCTTCCCGCTGCACCCATTGCAATACCAACGGTACTGTTTGCCATTGCCGGGGCATCGTTCACACCATCGCCTACCATTGCAACTTTGGATTCCTGTTCTTTTAATTTTTTAATAGCATCAACCTTTTCCTCTGGCAACAGGCTTCCCCAGGCATCGGTCAACCCAATTTCTTTAGCAACGGCATCGGCAACTTTTTGATTATCGCCCGTAAGCATAATCATCCGCTTGATACCGATTTCCTTTAATTTTTTAAGTGTTTCCTTGGCTGCTTCCCGTGGGGTGTCCATCAGGGCGATGATACCGATATATTCTTTGTTCCTTCTTATAAGCATCGTCGTGTTTCCGCCGCTTTCAAGTTCTTTTACTTTATTCGATATTTCTTCGGATGGTTTTGCTTCATCGAGGTCTTCGTACAAGTCAAGGTTTCCAATATAGATTTTATCCTTGCCCAAGGACGCTTTGATACCTTTTCCGATAACCGCTTCCAAATCTGACGCATCGTTAATATCAGTACCTTTCAGACGCTCTTTCCCATCCCTTACGACAGCTTTGGCCAAAGGGTGGTCGCTCAAGTTTTCAACAGCAACAGCTATCTTTAACAGTTCATTTTCTTCAATATCCCCTAATGGTACTACTTCGGTAAGTTTGGGCTTGCCTTCTGTAAGCGTGCCCGTTTTATCAAAAGCCAAAGCCGTAATGACCCCTAAATCCTCAAGTGGTCGCCCACCTTTGATAAGCACGCCGCCACGTGCTGCCCTTGCCACACCGCTTAATACGGCACTTGGTGTTGAAATGGCCAGTGCACAGGGACTTGCAGCTACCAATACCGCCATTGCACGATAAAAGCTGGCACTAAACGGTTCATCAATGACCAGAAAGGCAAAGAGCAGGATGCCAACCAGTATCAGTACGGATGGCACAAAATATCTTTCAAATTTATCGGTCAACAGTTGGGTAGGGGACTTCTGGGTCTGCGCCTCGTTGACCAGTTTGACGAGTCGGGACAGCGTAGAGTCTTTGGCTTCTTTGATTACCTTAATTTCCAACGTGCTATTACCGTTGATAGTTCCAGCGAATACCCGATTTTCGTCCTTGATATCATCGTCTGCCGAATAGTCCCTGCTCGTATCTTCCACGGGAATTTTGTCCACGGGTACACTTTCCCCGGTAATAGGTGCCTGGTTGACGCTGCTTTTTCCATTGACCACGACGCCATCTGCGGATATTTTACTATTGGGCTTGACCACTATAATATCGCCAATGCCCAATTTTTCAATTCCAACTTCTTCTGTCTTACCATCTTTTTTAAGCAATGCTGTTTTTGGCGCAAGGTCTGCCAGTGCCGCAATGGACTTTCGAGCCTTTTCCATTGCATAATGTTCAAGGGCGTGCCCCAAACTAAACAGGAACAGCAACAAGGCACCTTCTGCCCATTCGCCCAGAGCAGCGGCACCGATGGCGGCAACCAACATCAAGAAGTCGATTTCAAAACCACCTTTGGCCACGGTCTGTATGGCCTCTTTCGCCGTAAAGTACCCTCCAAAAAAGTAAGCACCGATGTATAAAGAAAGACTGACCCAATCTGGGATGGATTCTACATAGGAAAGGCCGAAACCTATTCCGAGAAGTGCCCCACAGATAATGGAAAAAATGAGCTCCGTATTTTTACCGAAAATACCACCGTGGGCGTGCTCTTCTCCTTCCTCGTGGGTCTCGCCTTCTTTGTGCTCGTGTCCCTCTGTGGAAGTTTGCTCTTTAGTCTCTTCCTTCTTTGAACGCTCCTGTTTTTTTCTGGATGCTTTGGTGTAATCATTTTCGTTTGAAGCACTCCGCTGAATCTGAAGGTCTTCTTTTTTAATTTGTTTGCTTATTTCATCAAAATTTGTTTGCTTTTTATCAAACTCAAGACGTACCATTCCAGAGGCCGAAACGGAAGCTTCCAAAACTCCATTGATTGCCAAAAGGCTTTTCTCTATGGTACGTGCCTGCCTTGTGTGTCTGATTCCTTTAACCTCTATGAGCAAATGCCCGTACTTTTCGGTAATCTCGGCACCAGTCCGCTCTGCAAGGGATTGGATGCGGTCGATGGAAATGATATCGGGGTCATAATGAAAACATAGCTGTGGCACATCCTCTCCGTTTGCATCGGCAACGTGCACTTTTTCGATGCCCTCTTTAGCCTGTAGTTCTTGAATAAGCCTTTCAACACAAGTGTCTTTTTCGTTTGGAACTTGCGGAAGGATTACGGGAATTTTGATTTTTAGTTTTTTCATGATTAGTGATTTTTATTTCTTTTTTTCAATAAAGGAAAATGATGTGAAACCAAAAGTAGAATGAGCAATAACGCCGTAATACTTCCAATGAGGTACATACCAAACCCAATTGCTATACCAACCGCGGCAGTGGCCCAAATTGTAGCTGCGGTAGTCAAACCGGAAATTAAATTTTTCGCGCTATCCCTAAAAATAATTCCTGCACCAAGGAACCCAATACCGGAAACAATATTGGCGACAATGCGGGTTTGGTCTGCTACATCAATGTGAGAGTTGATAATTGTTATTAAGGCCGCCCCAAGGCAAACGGCTGCATACGTTCTAATGCCAGCCGCATTTCCGTCAATTTCCCTATCGAGCCCTATCAAAACACCAAGTACAAGGGCAACAAGTAACCTTGGTAAGAGCGTTATTTCAGTTTGAAAATCCATTGTTAATAATTTTTTTTATAAAACATAATAGTCTGTCGGTTTTTTCTTGTCGGGAACATTTGTTTCTCCTATCATTTGCTTTATGTTTATTTCTATTGTTTGCGCCAAATCGGTTACAGGTGTATCCATAGGTCGGTTTTCAAAAGGATCCTGCATCAGAATGGATGTTTTTTCAATGGCAATAAAAACAATAGGTATTCCAATAGTTAGACTTATTTCTACTGCCAGGTATTGGTCTGACAGACCAAATGGCAACATTGTGGCAAACACATAGATTATAAGATGTATCAATAAGCTATGTGCTTTTGGGAAGACCGTGTTTTTTATACGTTCGCACTTGCCCATAGAATCACATAACCTGGCTATGGTACTGTCTATCTGTACCTGCTGAAAATCATTGACCATACCGTTTTCTTTTGCTTTTAGCAAAGTTTCAGAATGTTCTGACAATAAAGTATTTGGAATATTAAAAGACTTCATTTTATAAGATTCCGTGTATTCCTTAACTTTGGGGGAAAAGGGTGTTTTTCTCAACGATTCCCCCAGGGCATAGCTCCAGATAATTTGACGGTTCGCCATTTCCCTGACCAAGGTATCGTATTGCCCGTTGCTCCTTTTGAAAAATGAAACACATTGTCTGATCAGTGTTCGGGAATCGTTTACAATAGCACCCCAAATAATTCTGGCTTCCCACCATCGTTCATAGGCTTGATTGGTTCGAAAACCCAAAAGTAAAGCTACAGCGGTGCCAAAAACAGCAGTAACACCAATTGGAATCGAAATTTTTGACAAAAAACCATATTGGTCTAAAATACCCACAGCTACAGCATATGATGCAATGAATACAATATCAAACTTTATGGTTTTAATGAAATTGACAATGGATATTCTTTTATTTAAGAGCATATTTAAAAATTATTTAAGTCCGTTCAATAAGTTGTTTGCTTGTTCTCATAATGTAAACTATACTTCAGTGCCACATTTAGAACAAAATTTTACATCCATAGGTATTGGTTCTTCACAACTTTTGCATTTTACTTTACCTAAAGGCTCGCCACAATATTGACAAAAAGAAGCATTTTCAGGATTGTTTTTGCCGCATTTTGTACATCTCACAACAACCTTGGGTTCATCAAATCTTGGGTCATTATTTTTACGTTGATGCTTGTTGGAATGATGACCATAACTTCCTCTTAATAAATGTTTTAAAAATCCCATATTGTTTAATTTAAGTGTGTTTCCATATAATCTAATGCTTCGGGCATATCCAACTCCCGGGTACCGTTCCCGGTTCTGATAAAGAAATGAGAACGGTCGCCCAGGTTCAAATACACGGGTTTTCGCGATTTGTGGACCCTTACATAACAGATATCCTTTTCTTCAAATTGGTAAAAGCCCACCTTTGCCAAAGGGCAAAAATGCGTGCCTAAATTGAAGGACACCAACTGCATTATATACTGTTCAAATCCGTCCTTGCCCGGTTTCTTTAAAGTACCGTAATCTTGTTCGAGCCCCACAATACGGCCTTCATCGTCAACTCCTATAATCAAATGGCCGCCTTCGGTATTCATAAATCCTGCAATGGTCTTTGCCACTACCATTTCCAAGGCTTTGTTGACCTTCCCTTGTCGTAGGTCCCACCGCAAGGTGCTTTTGAATTCTACCTTGTGGTTTTCACCTTTGTCCAATAATTCACAAATTAAAGTAACCCCGACTTTCTCCCTGTTTGGTCGAAATATCGTTTTTCTTGTATAGAACATCAGGGCGAGACTGCTTCCCATAATACCAAACAGGATATTTTTTAGGATTTGGTCCACATCGCCAAATCCGAGAGCTTGCCCAACTGCATTTTTGAACAAATACCACCAATTGCCCGTATCACCACTCTGGTCATACTGGAATAGAGAAATGCCCAATGGCTGTATAATGATTATGCCCACCGCAAACCCTAAAACAATAGCAATAAGAAATTCTTGCCTGTTCTGCCCTCCTCTTTTTTGATTATGTATGCCATTAGGCGGTTTCATTGCAGTTTATTTTTTCTTGTTTTCCCGTAACATTTTTTTTCGCTGTTCAAACTCTTCCTCGCTTATTTCGCCCCGTGCAAAACGTTCCCTCAGGATTTCCATCGCACTATCCTTTTTCCGTTTCTGTCCCGGGGTGGGGTAAGGAATTAGGATATCCAAAAAAGATGAGGATTATCCAAAGTCCCCACCATATCCAGTGCATTCCTCCAAAATACCAATCGTCCATCATAGTGTTTCTGTTTTTAAATCAATAGTATATCCATTTTTTATGTTATTCTATTTCTATCCATTCTTTGGCCAATTCTTTTTCTTCGGTCTTATAAAATTTTATATGAGCTTCTGAAAAAGGAAGCAATACCTCGATAAATTGCTCCTGCCATTTAACGCTACCCACCAAAGCAACACGCTTTAAATGCTTTTCATTCGGAAGGTCTAATTCAATTCCCTTCCAATATGTCTCTGCCGTCCAACCTTCAAAATTTTTCATTTCAATATACCAAGACACTTCCGGATGGGCAGTTATATGTTCTGTTAAGACTGGTATCAAGTTTTCATAATCCTTGGCATCCAGCTTATTCTCTGCTACCATATATACAGTAGCCTCTTTTTTATAGATTGTTATCATTGCTCATTATTTATAAATGATAATTGAATTTAAAAACCAAACGTTTAAACCAAATTGCCACTGCATTTTTCGCAGATACCCTTTACCACCAAGTTGATATCCTCGGTAATATAACCATCAGGTAAGTTGATGTGAGGGATTTTATGTTCTGTTAAACAGACCGTCTCATTACAATTGTTGCAATGAAAGTGCAAATGAAGGTCGTTGCCGACCTCGCATTCACAATTTTCTTCGCAAAGGGCGTATTTTATAACCCCTGTCCCATCCTCGATTTGATGCACAATCCCTTTTTCTTCAAACGCTTTCATAGTCCTAAATAGGGTACTTCTTTCACTGACCTTAAAATCTTTTTCCAAGTCGCCAAGGCTGATGGCCACATTCAACTCTGCCAACCGCTTATAGGTCATAAGGCGCATAGCCGTAGGTCGTATCCCTTTGTTTTCCAGAAGTTGAACTATTTTTTCCATTTGTACTGAAGTGTTTTATAGGTCGTACCGTTTTAAGGAATCCCCAGTTTTAATCTGAAAGGCATCTTCAATATTTGCTATATAGATAATGCCGTCTCCAGGTTCTTCCGTTTTGCCATTTTTTAAAATTATTTCAATGGCAGCTTGGGCTTCCTCATTTTGACAGACCAATTCCAGCTTAACCACAGGACTATCGGTAATACGAAAATCCAACGAAGGTCTTGCACCTTTTGCCTTGAATGCGCCAGTACCTTCTGCTTGTGAAAGGGTCATACTTTCAAATCCATTATCTGATAGTGCTTCAATGACTCTTTGGATTCGGTTCGGTTTTACAAATGCTTTTATTTCTTTCATCTTAAAAATATTTTTATGTTTTAATCGATTTTGAACCGAGCTTGTTTTTTAATTTTTAACTAACTAATTAAGACTATAACAAACTCGGACTCAAAACCTTTGATTGTTATTGAATTAATGTCCGTGTTCCAGTTCGCCCTTGACCATTTCCGAAGACAGGTTATAAGCTCCGTTTATCACGACTTTGGCATCCTTTGAAACTTCGGCAGGAAGATTGACTTCAACAAAGCCTAAATCAGTAATACCGACCGTTACGGGTATCATTTTGAATTTCATTTTGCCCGCTTTCATTTCTTCATCTTCATCCAAAATGAAAATGAAGGATTGCTCGCCTTCTTTTATAATGGCAGCTTCCGGAACGGCGAAACCCTTTTTCTCGCCCTGCACTATGCGTCCTTCCACGTACATACCTGGCAATAGGTTTTTATCCTTGTTTTCAATATCTGCCAGAACTTCCAAAGCTTTTGGGTCTGTCTCAAAGGTTTTACCTACAGACCGAACGGTTGCCTTAAGCAGTTCATCTGGACGAGAGGCCGTGGAAAAATATATCTGTTGCCCCTGCTTGATTTGCTTTATGTCTTTTTCATATACTTTGAAGTTGACATAGATTTTTGAATTGTCGCTTATCGAGAACATTTTGGATTGTTGTGCCACGTAATCGCCAAGGCTAATCATTACTTCATCCACATACCCACTTATAGGCGAGGTAATGGGAACAGCGGAATATATTTGGCCTTCCGCCACTTTGTCCGGGTTAATGCCCAACAGTCTCAACTGGGACCGCAAACCATTGACGCTGGATGTTGTGGAACGAAATTTTGACTGCGCCATCTGAAATTCCTTGCCAGAAGAAACACCTTTATCATAAAGGGTCTGCTTACGTTCAAAATCCTGTTTCAAAAAGACCAGTTCGTCATTTTTTTCCTGATAATCTTGTTGCATTGCAATGATATCTGGGTGTTCTATATATGCCAACACCTGACCTTTCTTTACGTTATCTCCAGGGATTACTTTTATGGAACTCACATTTCCACCAACAAAAGGACTTATGTTCGCCTTGTCCTGTGGGAAAAGTTCCAGCGTTCCTGTTACTTTAATGTTGTTCCCTAAATTGCGTTCCTCCAAAGGTTTCATTTCCAAACCTATGGTTTCGGCCTGTTGCTTTGTGAGTTCGACAACGCCTTCTTCCTCGCTGTGACCACCTTCTTCCTCTTCTCCTTCAACGTGGCCTTCTTCGCCGTGTGCATCTTCTCCAACTTCATTGGTTTTTGATACGCCTTCAGCTTCGTTATGCCCAAGTTCAGATTTTTGGGCATCGTTACAGCTCATAAACATAAGTGTAAATAATACGGTACTTACTAATAGTATATTTTTCATTTCTCTTTTTTTAAGGTTATAAATTGCCCAATTGATATTGTAGCTCAATAGCTTGTTGGTTATACTGATTTATAAATTGTAAATGACTCTGCTTTATACGAATGGCACTGTTCAGGATCGTGATATAATTCACATAATCTATTTCGCCTTCTTTTGAAGCAAGTTCAGCTGTCGAAATCTGTTCTTCGGCCAATAGTAAAGCTCCTTCTTGATAATAATCAAGGGTCTTTTGGGTTTTTTCTAAAGATTTTAAAAGTTGGGAAACCCTACTTTCAGTTATTGCCTTCTGTTCCAAATACTGGTTTTCGACTACCATTGCATCTGCCTTGGCAGCTTTAACCCTTGATTTTTGAGGAAAGAACCAAAGCGGAATGCTGATACCTGCTTGATATGCGCTAAAGCCAGACACATCGTTGTATTTCAGTTTATCATAACTTATGCTGAATTTTGGTAGGAACTGTGCTTTCTCCACACCGATATTCGCTTTGCTTACTTCCGCATTCTGCATCGAATACTGCAATATTGGGTTGTTGGCCATCGAAGTTGAATCCAAAACACTCATAAAATTAATTGTGCCGTAGGGCAGTCCGACCGTTTCAATTTCTTGGTCGATGCCCAAATACTGCTTCAATGCCCTTTTGGCGATTTCTATATCGTCATAGGCTTGCTGTCGTAATACCTGAATCTGCTGATATTCGGAAGAGGCGGCGATAAATTCCAGCTTGCCCGTTTCCCCTGTATCATAACGCAATTCGGCAGCCGTCCTAAAGTTGGCATAAACACTGTCCAACTGTTCCGCAAAACGCAATTGTGCTTTGTTATAATTGATAAGGTCATACGCCTGCATCACATTACGAATCAATTGCTGCTCATTGACAGCATAGAATTTTTCGCCCAATTTAACCCGTTCTTTATAAAATTTGGATTTTGAAAAACCGGAAAGCAAATCAATATTGCCCTGTTGTACGCCATAGGTACGCAATATTCCTTGTTGTAACCCTTGGTCTTCTCTACCGGTATATAAAGAGGTACTTCCTAAATCAAAACTTGTTCCTTTCAGAGCCTGTTCTCTTTCGATTAAAGCTTGACTTTCCTTAAGCGAAGGATAATTCTGTTTTGCCATAGCAACAGCCTCATTTACTGTTAAGACCTTTGACATTGTTGCATCTGGATTGGTGTCTTGGGCAAATGCAGTTCCAGAAGCCATCAAACCGCCAACCATCAATAATACGGTTACAATGTTGGTTGATTTATTGACATAACTTACACCTCCATCGTTATTGTTTCGTTCCTTTCTCGATTCGAGCCAATAATATAATACAGGAAGGACCACAAGCGTTAAAAATGTTGCTGTTATCAATCCGCCAATAACCACCGTTGCCAATGGTCGCTGCACTTCTGCCCCGCCAGAGGTAGAAATCGCCATTGGGATAAAGCCCATAATGGCCGCCGTTGCCGTAAGCAAAATTGGACGTAAGCGTTCGTGTGTTGCCTCGTATATTCGTTTTTTTAAGTCTGTCATTCCACTTTCTTTTAATTCGTTGAATTTGTTTATCAGTACCAATCCGTTTAAAACCGCAACTCCAAAGAGCACAATAAAACCAACACCTGCCGATATACTAAAAGGCATTCCTCGTATCAATAGTGCAAAGACACCTCCAATGGCCGCCAAAGGCACTGCCATATAAATCATTAGTGATTGCGAGAACGAACTCAATGCAAAATAGAGCAATATGAATATTAGGAAAAGTGCAATAGGCACTACAATCATCAATCGGTCTGAAGCACGTTGAAGGTTTTCGAAAGAACCTCCGTAGGTTACAAAATAACCAGGTGGCAATTTTACCTGTGTTTCCAATTTTTGCTGTATTTCCTCGACCATCGATTTTACATCGCGCCCACGAACATTGACCCCAACCGAAATACGGCGAGAGGTATTGTCCCTTGAAATTTGCATTGGTCCTGGCTTATAGCTGATATCTGCAACCTCCTTTAAAGGCACTTGCGCTCCGTTTGGTAAATCGATATAAAGATTTTTAAGACTGTTGATATCTTGTCGAAATTCCTTCGCCAACCGAATGACCACATCAAACCTTTTTTCGCCTTCAAAAATCACACTTGCCTGTTCTCCAGAAAATGAAGCACTCACATAATCGTTCAGCTTGTCAACGGTTACACCGTATTGTGCCATTTTCGCACGGTTATACACCACCGTCATTTGTGGCAAACCGCTTGTAGCTTCTACATTGAGGTCAGCCGCTCCAGGAACGGTTCTGATGACCGCTGCGATTTCCTGTACCTTGTCGGCTAACACTTCTAAATCCTCGCCGTACAATTTAATTGCCACGTCCTCACGAACCCCTGTAAGCAATTCATTAAAACGAAGTTCTACAGGTTGGGTAAATACGAAATTTACGCCGGGAACGACTGAAATTTTTTCTTGAATTTTTTCTATGAGTTCTTCTTTGCTATCTGCGGAAGTCCATTTACTCTTATCTTTTTCAAGAATAATGTAACTATCGGCAATGTCCATAGGCATTGGGTCTGTTGGTATTTCGGCCACACCAATCCTTGAAATTACCGTTTTTACCTCGGGAAATTCATTGATTAAATTTTGAAGTTTTTTTGAAGCCTCAATAGACTCGGTAAGACTGCTCCCCGGTTTTATCAAAGCCTGAAACGCAATATCGCCCTCATCAAATTTAGGTATGAATTCGCCACCCATATTGCTGAAAATAAATCCTGCAATCAGTAATAGAGCAACTGCGCCAATCACGACACCAGCTCGAAAGCGAAGTGCAAAATTGAGCAATGGTACATACCCTCTGTTTAAACCGGACATTATTTTATCACTGAACCTATCAATCTTGTTTTCAAATTTGGCAAACCAACTATTCTGATTTTTAGCAGGTTTTAGGAATAGTGCTGAAATCATTGGAACATAAGTAAGACAAAGGATAATCGCTCCTAAAACGGCAAATCCAAAAGTAAATGCCATTGGACGGAACATTTTTCCTTCTACACCAGTCAAAAAGAGAATTGGTGTAAATACAATAAGGATAATTAACTGACCAAAAAATGCTGAATTCATCATCGTGCTTGCCGATTCATAGGCTATTTCATCCATTTCAGGTTGGCCAATGGCGGTTGTGGTTTTCTTCATCCGTTGATGAATGTGGAATACCATACCTTCAACTATAATTACAGCGCCATCCACGATGATTCCAAAATCGATTGCCCCCAAGGACATTAAATTTGCCCACACTCCGAATTGTTTCATCAATATAAATGCGAAAAGCAATGATAAAGGGATTACCGAAGCTGTAATCAAGCCACCACGGAAACTTCCCAAAAGCAAGACAAGCACAAAAATCACAATCAATGAACCTTCAATAAGGTTTTTTTCAACGGTGCTTGTGGTTCTTCCAATGAGTTCACTTCGACTTAAAAATGTATCTATGTAAACACCTTCGGGTAGGGATTTTTGTATTTCTACAATGCGCTTCTCCACATTTTCGACTACGTTGCCTGGGCTTTCGCCTTTCAGCATTAAAATTTGTCCGCCAACAGTTTCGTGTCCATCTTGGGTAAACGCACCATAACGCACCTGATTACCAAAGCCTACTTTTTCGGCGACATCCCGGATTAAAACAGGACTTCCATTTTGAGTCGTCACAACTGTGTTTTCCAAATCCTCGATACTTCGTGCCAATCCTTCGCCACGGATAAAATTGGCTTGGTGGTTTTTTTCAATGTAAGCACCACCAGTATTGGCATTGTTCACTTTCAAGGCTTCAAATACCTGATTCATTGTAATACCGAAACTTTTCAGCTTATTAGGATTTATGGCAACTTCATACTGTTTTACATAACCTCCAAAAGCATTGACCTCGACCACTCCGGGAACTAATGCCATTTGACGTTTTACAATCCAATCCTGAATGGTACGAAGCTCCATTGCATCGTATTTATCTTCGTAGCCCTCTTTTAATTTTAAGGTGTATTGGTAGATTTCGCCCAGACCTGTAGTTATTGGTGCCATAAATGGCGTGCCGAAGCCTTCGGGGATTTCTCCAGCAACTTCGGTTAATTTCTCTTGCACCAATTGCCGGGGAAGATATGTACCTGCCTCATCTTTAAAGACAATGGTAACCACGGACAGCCCAAAACGGGATACCGAACGCAGCTCGATAACGTCAGGAAGATTGGCCATTGCCAATTCTACCGGATAGGTAACAAATTGCTCAATATCTTCAGTACCTAAATTTGGGGCAACTGTAATAACCTGTACTTGGTTGTTGGTAATATCGGGTACAGAACCCAGATTTATAGTGGCCATAGACCAAATGCCCGTACCTACAAGTGCCACTATAAAGAGCCCAATAATAAACTTGTTATTAATGGAAAATGAAATGATTTTGTTAATCATAGAAAAAGTATTAATTCAGTTTAAACCTCGCAATGCAATTAGATGCAATGCGTTTATAATGTGATGCTTACTTTGAAAAGCATCACGTAAGGATATAGCTATCCTTAAAAAACTGAATTATACTTTAGGGGGTTGGAAAAGCGATTCCAAATATCTGGAAGTGAAGTTTACTTTATGTAAGTTAAACTGTTTTTTCTCTTCAAACTTTAGTCGATTGGTTAAAGCCGAATTGTTGTTCGCATTAATTAATACTAAAGGATGACAACATTGATTATGGGAATGAAATGGTGTATTCTCCTTAACTGGGTTATTATGATGCCCTTCATTTTTTGCATCATTGTCAATGTAATCTTCAACTACATATTCAAGGAAAGAGTCGCCATAAACTTTATGGTCTTGATAATGGGTAATAATACTTGAAATTTCTTTAATTGGCCCACAAAAGTCCATATCTATGCTAATCCCTTGAAAAAAGAATAGAAGCGACATTGATATGGAAACGAATATTTTCATAAAGTTTGACAAATATACAAATTAATCGATGCACAGGTTGTGCAAAAACTTGAAGCGGGATAAAAAATAAGATTTAACTTATCAAAATATTAGAGCCATCTGCGTATTTTGCTCTAAAATCAACTATTAAGCCCCAATTATCGACGTATTGGTAATTAAAAGTTAAATAAAGGCTACAAAAGTAACTAATATCACACCCATACCTCCCTTAAGAGTACTCGATTAAGTGGTTTATTAAGGGGTAAGTAAGTGAACCTAATCCATACAAAATTTGGCAAGGTTCTATTTTTTAAAAATTGAGTAATTTCTTTTCAAGAATTTAAAATCCGTACGCGACAGAAAAATTAACCCCAAATGGATGTCCAGGACGTAAACCTGCTGGAACCCTCGATACTGCATAGGTTGTATTAAAGAGATTTATAATATTAGATGACAAGGTAAAATTGGCATCAATAAAATAACGGGCAGACAAATCCACTATAAAATTTGAATCTACTTTAAAGTTTTCTGGGATTGTTCCAGCACCTGCTTTTGTTCTGAAAGCGCTTGTGTATCGTGAATTCAAGCTCACTTCAAATTTCTTATGCTCTAGTCCAAAAGTTGCATTTAATTGATTTTTTGCGATGTATGGTATTTCGTCCCCTATGGTAACCACTCCATAAATATCTTCGTTACTATCAAAACTGGTCAGAAATTCTGTGTCCGTGAGGGTATAGGAAATCGATAGAGGAAGTTTAAATTTTTCTGACTTATTATATAATAGGTTGTAATTCAGTAAAAATTCAATTCCGCTGACGCGTACTTCACCTGCATTAAACTGGTCAAGACTTCCCGTGCCACCTGTAGCAGCCAAATCACTTCCAAGTAGGTTTTGGTAGTCATTGTAAAAGCCCACAACTTCGCCAGTGAAACCTTTTAGGCTAAATCGGGAACCCAATTCATAATTAATGCTTTCTTCAGGATTTTGCCCCGGCGTATTACTTGGTGGCGAAAAACCTTTATGCACACCACCGAATATTGATATGTTGTTACTGAACCTATAATTAGCTCCTATTCCAGGAATCCAGACATCCACTTCGTTTTCTCTAATCGATAGATTTTGACCTGTTCGTAAAGGATCATCAGTACCATAATCCATTCTAGTTAATGTGATGTTTTCATAGCGCAACCCTGGGGTCAAAGTCAAATTTTCAATTTTTACCGTGTATAGTAAATGTGCTGCCAGTGCTTTGGCACTGCTTATACGGTTGGCATCTGTTCCTTTTTCACCAACTGTAGTCTGTATTAATTCTTGGTTTTCAAACGCATATCTATCCACCCATTGAAACCTATCCTCGTCATCTTCGTGGTAACGTATGCCCGCTTCTAAGCGCTGTACCCATTGGTTACCCCATTTTAGTGTAGCAATGGATTGAATTCCGTTTGAGGTATAAATCCTATTGTTGGCCTTTATACCTAATGCATCCATTTGGGTGTCCTCGTTACCCATGAGGGTTTGATATTCTGAAGGAAAATTTTCTGGTGAAGACAAAATGTTGTTAATACTTACGCGTTCGCCCAAATTCACGTCATCCAATTTATACCAATTTCGTTTAAATCTATTGAGGTATCCTGTTGTCCTTATATCAAGGGATGGTGACAAACGGATAAAATGGGTAAGCTGGTACTGTTGGTGTTTGGCGTTCATCACATCCTCTGAAGAAGCTCTGTATCTTCTAAAAGGACTTTCCTCAAAATCTGCATCTGTAAGTCCCAAATAGGTCTCGTTGGCCTCTTCTTCTGAATATTGGATTTTAAACAATAGCGACTGATAGATTTTGGCATCCAAATTTGTGTTTACTCTAAATTTGGCCATATAATCTGTCTTGTCAAAACCCGTGTTGCCACCACCGTCTAAATCCTTAAAACCATCAGAACTGTAGTTGAAATAATCAGTCACAAACCCAAAATTCTTAAAACTATTGCCTAAGACCAATTGGGTGTTTCTTGAATCATAGTTTCCGGCAGCAATCGATGCTTTTCCAGAAAATTTTTCCGGTATACGAGAGGATATCATATTTATGGCACCACCTGTGGTGTTGGGGCCGTACTGTATTTGGCTGCTTCCTTTTAACACCTCTATGGCTTCCATTCTGCCAATAGTAGGAAAATAGTAGGCAGCTGGTGCACTGTAAGGGGCGGGTGCAATCAACACACCATCTTCCATTAAATTAATTTTTGCGCTGCGCTCAGGCGAAGTACCTCTTAAACTAATGTTTGGGCGTAATCCAAAACCATCTTCTTCATAGATGTTGATGCCTGGAACCGTGCGTAAAATTCTGTTGATATTGGTGAAAGAGAACTTTTTCAAGTCTTCTTTTGAGATATAAGTTGCAGAACCCGTTTTGTTTTGTGCCTCAAATTTACTTCCCAATAATACATTTCCCGTAACGATGACTTCCTTAAGTTGTTCGGTTTGTTGCTTAATTGAATCTTTTTGTTGTGGGTTGGTCTGTGCCAATCCCGTGATGTAAAATAGCAAGGTAGTTGCTGTGAAGGATAGAATTTTCATTTTACAATTTTATTTAGAATGATTATAAATAGGCCGCAAATATAATATCCTCTTTTGTATTGTCCAAATTATTTAGAATAATTCTTAATAGTATTTTTTACTATCAGGTTTTGAGATAATTTTAAGTTAAAGCAATAAGCTAAACCCATTATTATGGATTTTTTAAATCTTTATTAGCTAATTTTAGTTAACCTTAAATATAGATTTTGCCTCTCTATAAATCCGTTCAAAATTGAGCTTTAATTCATCAGTTGTGAAATGTTGATGAGGATATGGTATTTCCCTTTTAATCGCTTGTAGTTTAAATTGAACTCTTTTATACTCGCCATCAGCAAAAGTTATAAACTCGCCTTGTTTCAAACGAAAGAAAACATCTGCCCTGCGTTTGGAAACTTCTTTTTCGCCTGTGGTAATCCGTGTATCAAAATTCAGATTATGACCACGGTTGATACTTGTGGTTTCTTTACGGACAATCTCAAAAAATCGTTCATAGTATTTTGCAGTATCTGGGTCATTTACTTTGCAAAAAAAACTGATAGGAAAGGTTGCTCAAAATAGCCTTACTCGCTTTTTGTGTCAATTTTTCTTTGACTTCTTTCTTAGCGGCCGTAATTTTTTTACCGCTCTTTCTTGTGATACTCGCTTTTGTTGTCATAATACTCAAATTTTTGATTAAACAATATTTGAGCAGGAACCAAACGGAAGATAAAATCTTGGCTCAAAAGGAAACGGAATAAATAAGCGTTGGAAAGAGCATTGGCTTTATGCCGTAGTAACCTCCAAAACAAGGATTTGGGTCATAAAATTCAATAACTTTACATATGGGCTTCGGGTAGTCAAGACCTAAAAGAAATTGGTGTTTTCAAACCCTTGCCGTAGTCTGGTCCCTCCCGTTGTAGGTTTTTCATTGGTGATGCCCAGCAATCCCTTATAGAAGATTACAGAACGTAAAAATGGGCGGACCCGAGGCTCTTTTGTTTAACCTAAAAACAGTTCTGAAATGAAAAAGACAAAAAAAGAAGTGGTCGAAATGGCCATGATGAACCCAAATGCAGCGGGCATCGACATCGGTAGCACGGAACATTGGGTGGCAGTCCCGGAAGATAGGGACGCTGAAAGAGTAAGGCGTTTCACAGCCTTCACTTGTGACCTGCACCAAATAGCGAGATGGCTTAAAAAATGTGGCATTACAACTATCGCCATGGAATCAACGGGCATTTATTGGCTCAATCTTTTCCTCCTTTTGGAAGACTACGGTTTCGAGGTATTTCTGGTAAACGCACGAAATGTCAAGAACGTAAGTGGCAGGAAAACGGACATGAGCGATGCGGAATGGATACAGAAGCTTCATAGCTGTGGGCTTTTGTCGAACAGTTTCCAGCCGGACAACTATACCCGGGAACTGCGCACTTACACCAGACACCGACAGAACCTGATC
The DNA here is from genome assembly GCF_000799565.1 of Cellulophaga sp. Hel_I_12. NCBI lineage: Bacteria > Pseudomonadati > Bacteroidota > Flavobacteriia > Flavobacteriales > Flavobacteriaceae > Cellulophaga > Cellulophaga sp. Hel_I_12. Next base: position 2,923,709 of record NZ_JUHB01000001.1, on the reverse strand, counting down.
CGTCAGGCCAGCCGCTACCTCCAGCACATGCAGAAATCCATGGAACAGATGAACATAAAGCTGCACAAGGTAATTAGGGATCTTGCAGGAAAAACAGGCATGTCCATTGTTAGCGCAATCCTTGACGGGGAAAGAGACACGGAAATATTGGCGGAGCTCAGAGACAGGTGCGTCAGGGCGAGCAAGGAGACCATAATGAAATCCCTGGAAGGGACATGGCGGGAAGAATACCTGTTTACACTTCAACAGGCCTACGATTCCTTCCATTTCGTGCACGCACAAATGCAGCAGTGCGATGAAAATATAGAAAAGGCACTTAAAAAAAGGGAAACGATCGAGGTTCCCGGCGAGGATAAAGACCCCGTTAACAAAAAGAAAAAAACGAAAAACAAGAACACCCCAAAATTTGATGTCGACAGTTACCTAAAAACACAATTGGGTGTGGACATTACCCAAATAGACGGTATAGATAGCCTGAGTGGACTGAACATCCTTGGGGAAATGGGAAGTGATTTCAGTAAATGGCCTACAAGGAAACAGTTCCTATCATGGCTGAACCTTGTCCCCAACAACAAACAATCAGGAGGAAAGCTGATTAGCAGCCACCTGATGAACAAAAAGAATACCGCCGGGCACATATTCCGGAAATGTGGCAGCTGCCTTTGGAAAAGCAAAGGGCCTTTGGGTGATTATTACCGAATCCAAAGGGCTAAAAATGGCGGTAAGGCGGCCGCGATTGCAACTGGGAACAAACTGGCATCCATAGTCTACACCATGGTAACACACCAGGTTGAATACGATGAATCCATTTTAGTAAAAATGAAAAGGCACAGTCAGCAAAAGAGGCTCGACAACTTGCAGAAAAAGGTTGCCCACATACAAAAGGAACTCGAAGAAGCAGCTTGATATTCAAATATTTAAGAAGGAGTTATATAGAAGTCTTTTGATGGAAGTATTTTACGAGTTTAAATTGCGTGTATATTGTATGATAATAAACTTCCCTTACGAAGAACCGAGGTTGCGGCATAGTAAAATTTATTATTCTGATAGTAAATTCATAGGGTTTAAAAACAAATAGAAGAATTTAACATCAATAAAAATGTTGCCTTCAAAATAGCAAAATGTTGTACCTATGTTGTACCAAGTCATAAAAAAAGCCGAGATTTTCATCTCAGCTTTTTTAGTACCGAAGGCGGGAATCGAACCCGCAAGCCTTGTGAGCAATGGATTTTGAATCCATCGTGTCTACCAATTCCACCACTTCGGCATACTTTTTTTCCCTTCTCAAATTTGGATTTTGAATCCAGCGCGTCTACCAATTCCGCCACTTGAGCAATTAAAGTGCAAAATTATAAAATAAATCCATTTTTCAATCAAAAATTAAACATTTATCTACCTGTAAAACAAATAAATTTCTAAATTTGCACTCCCTAAGAAATTTTAGGAGTTAATAAACTAAAAAACAATCGCTTAACCATGCCTTATCAAGTACCAGAACCTAAAATTTTTGCGTGTACCCAAAGTACTGCTTTAGCTGAGAAGATTGCAAAATCTTACGGTACCGAGTTAGGTAAGGTTATTTTTTCAAGATATAGCGATGGTGAGTTTCAACCCTCTTTCGAAGAATCTGTAAGAGGTACCCGGGTATTTATTATTGGATCTACCAATCCAAGCTCTGAAAACTTAATGGAAATGTTATTGATGCTTGATGCCGCAAAACGCGCTTCAGCTCGTCATATAACTGCTGTCATGCCTTATTTTGGATGGGCGAGACAAGATAGAAAAGATAAGCCTAGAGTACCTATAGCGGCTAAATTAGTGGCTAAAATGCTGGAGGCAGCGGGTGCAACTCGTATTATTACCATGGATTTGCACGCGGATCAAATACAAGGATTTTTTGAAAAACCCGTAGACCACCTTTTTGCATCAACACTTTTTCTTCCTTACCTAAAAAAATTAAACCTAGACAATTTAACCATTGCCTCACCAGACATGGGAGGTTCTAAAAGGGCTTATGCTTATTCAAAAGCTCTTGAATGTGACGTTGTCATCTGTTATAAGCAAAGAGAGAAAGCGAATGTAATTTCTGTTATGGAACTTATTGGCGATGTAAAAGGTAAAAATGTAGTGTTGGTTGATGATATGGTGGATACCGCTGGAACTTTGACAAAAGCAGCTGATTTAATGATTGAACGTGGCGCCCTAAGCGTACGTGCAATTACTACCCACGGACTCCTATCAGGTGATGCTTATGAAAAGATCGAAAAATCTCAATTGTTAGAATTAATCATTACCGATTCTATTCCATCAAAAAAGAATAGCAAAAAAGTTACTGTACTTAGTTGTGCAGATTTATTTGCAGACGTCATGGACCGGGTGCATAACAATACCTCAATCAGTTCAAAATTTTTGATGTAAGCCTCACCTATAACTAGCAAAAAAGCCAGTTATGACCTCTCCAAAGGAGAGGTGAAAAAAAAAGAATAATTAATAGTTAAATATAAATAATGAAGTCAATTACAATTACAGGATCTAAAAGAGAAAGCGTAGGCAAGAAAGCAACAAAAGCCTTACGTAATGCTGGAAAGGTTCCTTGCGTACTGTACGGAGGGGAAAAACCATTACACTTTTCAGCGGATGAACCAGCATTCAAAAATTTAGTGTACACCCCAAACGCTCACACCGCAGTGATTGAAATTGAAGGTGGCGCTAAGTTTGACGCTGTTTTACAAGACATTCAGTTTCACCCAGTTACAGATGCGATTTTACATATCGATTTCTATCAGTTATTTGCTGATAAAGAAGTTACTATGGATATTCCTGTACGTTTGGTAGGTAATTCTCCAGGGGTAAGAAACGGTGGTCGTTTATTATTTAGAAAGAGAAAATTAGCCATCAAAGCTTTACCTGCGAAATTACCAGATTTCTTTGATGTTGATATCTCTAAATTAAAGATTGGCGGTACTATTGCTGTTGAAACTTTATTAAATAATGATTTTGTCATTTTACATCCAGACAGTACTGCTGTTGTTCAGGTAAAAGCTGCTCGTAATGCAGTTGTTGCTGATGACGAAGATGAAGAAGGAGAAGAAGGTGCTGCTGAAGGTGCTGAAGCTTCAACTGAAGAGTCTGCGGCAGAATAAATTTTTTGTATCACATTCCAAAAGCATCCTACACGTAAAGTTAGGATGCTTTTGTATTTTTACAGCTACATCGTTTCTTGACTTTTTAGTGTACCCGTCTATTTTACAGGTTATGCTGATACACCCAAGTAAAGCTTTTAAGAGATTCCAAAAGGTTTTATGGCTATCTAAAAGATGCCGGGTGGTTTCAAACAAAAAATCAAAACGCGTTTTTAAATTCAATTACAATGTTTGGTATTTTTAAATCGCTTTTTAGTAAAAAAAATTATTCTTCAGAAGAAATAGCCCCTATGAAAAAATATCTGATTGTAGGATTAGGAAATATTGGACCAGAATATGCCCAAACCCGTCATAACATTGGTTTTAAAGTTCTTGATGCTTTGGCCCATAAAGAAAATTTAAGTTTTGATACCGTAAAACTGGGCGATGTTTGCACCCACAAAATAAAAGGGCGTAGTGTCCTATTATTAAAACCGTCTACCTATATGAATTTAAGTGGTAAGGCTTTAAAGTTTTGGATGGATAAAGAAAATATTCCTTTAGAGAACGTTCTTGTCATTACCGATGATATTAATTTAGATTTTGGGACCATCCGCATTAAAACTAAAGGGAGTAATGGAGGGCACAATGGCTTAAAAGATATTCAAAACACCTTAAATTCTTCAGAATACAACCGATTCCGATTTGGAGTAGGTGCTGATTTTGGCAAAGGAAAACAAGTAGACTATGTGCTGGGTAAATGGAACGAGGAAGAAAAAATAGCTCTTAAAGAGCGTTTAGAAAAAGCTACAGAGGTAATCAATTCTTTTGTACTCGCTGGCATGAATACGACGATGAACGAGTTTAACAATAGCTAAAACAAAATCACAAAACTCTAAAACTATAGACTCCAGAACTAGCCGAATTTCCTGCTTGGTCTATGGTTTTAACACTCCAGTAATAAATCGTATTTGACAGCACAGTAACTTTAAATTCTTGGCTTGTTGCATTCGTTGTTCCCGTTACAATAAGGGGTGGATTAAAGTCTGAAAAATAAACTTCATAAAGCTCAATATCGTTATCGACATCAGCGCCTTGCCATGTTAATGTAACTTCGTTATTCACGTCTTTCACGACAGACACTCCAGATAAGGGTCCTAAAATTTTGGTAGGAAATGGGGCTCGTGTGGTGAGACTACCCGCATTAAAAAAACGCCACACCTCACTTTGCGCCGTTTCTGTTACCATGGTATTCTCTGAAACTACACTCCAGGAGTAGGGCACCCCTTTTACAAGCGGTAATTGAACAGCGTTTTCGTTGGTACTTACCATTTGCGCCGCATTGGTATTTAAATTTATAACCTGTAAAGAATAGCGCTGCGCATTGGCAGCAGCTTCCCATTGAAAATTAATTAAACGGGTGTTCTGATTGATATTTTGACCCGTAGTGCATTCCGAATCTTCTAAGGGAAAAATCAGCTTAGCAGGAGCTGGGTTTCTGGGCTCGTCTTTAGAACAAGCTATCAAAACATAAAAAATACTAAGTAGCACTATTCTTTTCATGAAAATTAATTTATAGCAAGCATGGGTATCAAAACGGTTCTACTTGTTCGCATTTGTTATTCCTTTATTAGTTTAAACGTTCCTTGTAAGGCACTGCCTGAAAGTTTTACTAGGTATATGCCTATAGGCAGGTTATGAACAGCTATTGGCAAGGTGGTTCGTTGCTCTTCTGAAAAAATAATTTCCTTGACCAAACTCCCGTTCATGGCAAAAATTTGCACCTTAGCATTGTAAATTGCTGTACCTATAAATAAGTTGGTAATGCTGTTCGCAGGGTTTGGATATAAAAATGGTTTGTCAGCCACAATAAAGGTTTTTTCGTAAACCCCTTGACAGGCTAAGTCGGTTGCTACTTTTAAGGTGTTCACGCCATTTTCAAGTTTCAACATAAGGCTTTCTTGCGTAATTTGTTGCGGCACCCCATTTAAAGTTAGTACATAATTTAAGGCCCCAGCTAAAACTAAACGTACTTCTTTTCCATCTGCGGTTAGGTTGGCGCTTACCGATAATTCGTCGGGCTGCGTAATAACAACATCAAAACAATACTCTTCGTAGGTTATAACGCCATTAGTTCCCCTAATACAGACGGTGTATTCGCCAGCAGACAAATCATTCTGCGCATAATTCGTGGTAAAACTATCGCTTATATTGACTCCGTTTCCTGTTATAAAAACACTGTAATTTAGGCCCACTATGGCTTCAATTTGTATGGCTCCATCATTGTTATCTCTACAAGATTCACTTTGTATGCTAACAGAAAAATTAGTAGGCTCAAAACGATATACCGGACATCCGTCTGTATTCACTTCTTGCCCTAAGGCTGTACCCAAACATAAATCATCACCATCATCAAAAACTCCATCATTATCTTCATCCGGTCTAAATTGTCCTTCCACACATAGGCGGATCCCAAAACTATTTAAAGCGCCACCATCTCCTCCAGCATTATCTTCTATTTCTAAAACCCAATCGCCTTGTGACGACTCTCCTTTAAAGGAAGCTAAAGACCCTAAGGGCCTCACTATTCCTGAAATTGTCGGTGTGGTACCGCATACAAAACTAGGTGCACTAGCATCAAAAGTAGCATTGATATTCCTATTTTCGCCACAAGAATTAGAGACTAAAACCACTTTTGTTCCTTGGGGTGATGTTAAGGTGATTTTAAGGTCGGCTACATAGCTGTGGCTTAGGTTTAAATCAACATTTATAGCTGCCACGGGTAGATCTTCAGTAAAAGAAATAGTGGAGGTAATGGTTGGTGTCCCAGAGGCACTTATGGTGATGGGCAAATTATCTGCAAATTTCACCATACAATCAATCGTTGCTGTTGTAAAACTAAATGGCGCATTAAACGCCCCTTCCCCACAATCGTTCTTAGGTTTTACGCGCCAATAATAGGTGGTTTCTGGCAATAATCCGTTGGCCTTATAGGTATTAAAAATTACTGTTTCTGAAATTACCATGGTCGTAAAAGCCATATCTGTAGCAATTTCAATATCATAGGCTGTACTTGCTGGTGCTTCCTCCCAAACAAATAATTGATCTATACTTGTGTTGGTTGCTGTATCGCTTGGTGCAGTTAACACCACCGGAGCAAATACCGTATTGTAAATACCCAATTGTAAAGGCACTTGTTTTGTGCTGCTTGCAGCCGTCGCAACGACTTGCAAGGTATACGCACCCACGGGAGTATTATTGGTATTCGATAGCGTAAGATTAATATTCGTACTGTTCGCAGTAACTGTACTAGGAGAAAAAGTAGCGATTAAGCCTGAGGGTAGTCCTGTAAGGCTAAGGCTTACCGTTTCAGAAAAAGTCCCATCAGTTTCGTAAATAAAAGGGATGATCAAATCGTTAGACTGACAAACATCAAAGGCTAATTTTGAAAAGCTCAACACCATAGGGCTCGCTGTAATGCTAAAATTAGCAGTATTTACGGCAAAAAAGATGTTGTCACTTGCCTTGACCATCAATCGCGCTTGGCTGGTCACTTCATTCGGAATCAAAATATCATGAGTTCCGTCATTTTTTACATTTTCTGCCACGATAATGGGAAAAGTTTGTCCCCCGTTGGTCGATAAATAAATATTGACTTCTGCCGTATTTATCGGCGTTTGGTTCGTATTGGCAACGTCCCAAGTAAGGGTTTGTACCGATCCTGCTTCATAAGTGACCGCTGTATTTTGAGAAAGTACTGAAAAAGTACCGGAATTATTCACCACATCGACCTTTAGGGTAGCAGCCGCCACTTGCCCACCACCACTATTATTATCCCGAACGGTCAAGGCAAAATTCATTTCCCGTTCCACATTCGATACCGTCTCCCAAGCCGAGTTTATCGTTGGGTTACTTTGCGTTAAATTACCCTGAATTACCCTTGATAATTTAGGAAAGTAACGGCTGGGCTCGGTGGTTGGTTTTTGAGATCTAAAATTTGCACCACTCGGATTATCAGGCCCAAACGTTGTATTGGTAACAACCCCGTCATCTATTTGCTCCCAGGCATAGGTGAGTACATCTCCAGGGTCACTATCGCTTGCATTCCCTGAAAGCACAAAGGCCGTTCCCTTTGGAATGGTATAATTAGTTAAAGGGTCAATGACTGGTGGATTATTGGTCAGAGTCACCTCAACAGCGCAATTGGTTAGCGCTAAGTTTGTAGTTATTTGTTGAATGCTGTAATAGTGAAAATAGTCTTGCCCATTTGCAGCCACATTATTAGCACCTGCAATACCAGCATACCCCATAATGGTGGTACCGCTCCCTGGCTCTGCTTGCACTACAGTACCTTCGGACTCGAAAGACCAGGTATGGTTGGCCCCTAATTGATGGCCCATTTCATGCGCTACAAAATCGATGTCAAACAAATCGCCCTCTGGAACTAATGCCGATGAAAAAGCACTTCCCTTTTCAGCATCTCTACAAATAGAACCAATAAAACCAGCATCTCCAGCATTATTTGCCCTATTAAAAAGATGCCCAATATCATAATTAGTGGCGCCGATGACAGAGGTAAATATGCCTTGAGCCTGAGCGTTTAAATTTCCAGAATAAGGATCATTAGCGGCATCAGAATAAATCACTACATCGGTATTGCCCACCAACTCTAAGCTAATCGCTAAATCGGTTTCAAAAACCATGTTAATCCGGGTAAGCGTGGCATTTATGGCGGCTAATGCATTAGCTACTGTACCCCCGTGGTACTGTGTATACTCTCCTGTAGCCGAAATAGCCACTCGGTATTTTTTCAGTACTTGTGTATCGACCAAGGAAGGTTGAGGCCCTAGAATGCTACTAGAAATAGCATCTTCTGTTTCACAGACAAATTGTTTATCCGCAGGGTCTAAGCCATTTCTAGCATACACTATATAGGCTGAGCCATCTGCTGTTTTTTGCATAAAGGTCGACTGGTCCGAATTTGTATCGACCATCATACTCTGAACTCCATTTGGTGAAACACTAAAGCGAATTTGTTGATTGGGATTAGTGACACTTGTGCCCTTATATGATTTTATTTGAGGATATTTTGCCGCTAGTTCAGGGGAAAAAACGGTCGCTTCTTCGACCTTAAACCCTGTAATTTTACCTAATTCATCGGGGAAATAAATTACCTTTTCTACTTTTGAAGTACCCTTGTTCTTTACCAATTGCTGCTTAAAATTGCTATCTTGAAGTTTAAATACTCTGGGGTTCTTAATGGATAGCTTTTCTGCGGTCGTTAAAACTGAAGTGCTTTTTAAATTCGATTCTTGCCAGTAATCTACTTGAGAAAACCCACAAAAGCCAATAAAAAATATGGGAATTGCAAAAAGTAAACGTAAGTTTGCTGTCATTAAATCTGTTTAATAAACTATAAAAGTAAGCCTTTTTATTATTTTATTTTCGTGGTAACTATTCAAAATATAAGTAAATTCGATAAGGAACATGCTACCGCTGTAACCATTGGTACTTTTGATGGCGTGCACATTGGGCATAGAAAACTTTTAACTAGGCTCATGAATGATGCCAAACTTTTTAATTTAAAAAGTACGGTACTTACTTTTTTTCCGCATCCTCGGATGGTTTTACAACACGATGCTGATATAAAGTTGCTCAACACCATAGCTGAAAAAGAACAGATTCTAGAAAAAATAGGTTTAGATTATTTAATGATCCATCCGTTTTCGAAAAAATTTTCTAGACTATCTGCAACAGAATTTGTTGAAGATATTTTAGTAAATGGTTTACACTGTAAAAAAGTCATCATCGGCTATGACCATCGTTTTGGAAGAAACCGCAATGCCGATATCAACGATTTAAAAGATTTTGGCAGCACTTTTAATTTTGAAGTTGATGAAATTCCTGCACAAGAAATAGACGATGTATCTGTAAGTTCTACTAAGATTAGAAAAGCTTTGGCAGAGGGCGATATTACAACGGCAAATTTATATTTAGGGTACAACTATATGCTTACTGGCCTAGTCATTAAAGGCAAAGGTTTAGGCAGACAACTCAAGTATCCTACTGCGAATATTTTTATAGAAGAAAGCTATAAATTAATTCCACTAAAAGGTGTTTACGTGGTACAAAGTGAAATAAACAACACAAGGGTTTACGGGATGATGAATATTGGTTTTAACCCTACCGTTTCGAATACAGGCAGCACTACTGCTATTTCAAAAGAAAGTATTGAAGTGCATTTTTTTGATTTTAATGAAGATTTATACGGTCAAAAAATTCAGGTTTCTATTTTAGATCGCATTAGAGACGAGCATAAGTTTAAATCGGTTGATGCTTTAAAAACGCAATTAGCGAAAGATAAGGCAGCGGCTTTGAAAATTATATCCTCACCCAGAACTACTGAATAAGGTAGTTCTGAGCTCTCTAAAGGAGAGATAGGGCTGAATTAGTCTTTTATCTAAAAACCTCTTTTAATCCCTGTAAAGGAGCGAAATTATTTCGTTTTTTTACTGTAAATTTGCAGGCTTAAATTAAAATTCCATGTTACAGCTAAATGCTATTCGAGAAAACAAAGATGCTTTTATTAGCGCCTTAAAAAAGCGTAATTTACAAGCGGATACGATCATAGAAAATGTGTTACAGCTCGATGAAAACAGAAAAGCAACACAAACCCAATTGGATAATACTTTAGCAGAGGCTAACAAATTATCCAAAGAAATTGGTGATCTTTTTAAAAGTGGAAAAGCAAAAGAAGCGAACGATTTAAAAGAAAAATCAGCCCATTTAAAGGAGGCTTCAAAACAATTAACCGACGATTTGAACAGCATAAGCACGGAGCTTCAAAATGCCTTGTATCAAATTCCAAATATCCCCCACGCATCGGTAGTTGCAGGAAAATCAGAAGAAGATAACGAAGAAGTTTTTAAGGAAGGTACCATTCCCACACTTTTTGAAGCTGCCCTACCGCATTGGGAACTCGCCAAAAAATACGATATTATCGATTTTGAATTAGGGGTAAAAATAGCAGGAGCTGGTTTTCCTGTTTACAAAGGAAAAGGTGCTCGCTTACAACGCGCTCTGATCAATTATTTTTTGGATAAAAATACTGAAGCTGGCTATACCGAAGTTCAAGTGCCACATCTAGTCAATGAAGCCTCTGGCTACGGAACCGGGCAATTACCGGATAAAGAGGGGCAAATGTACTACATGCCTGAAGACGATTTGTATTTAATACCGACGGCCGAAGTACCCGTTACCAATATCTTCAGAGATGTTATATTGAATGAAAAAGAGTTCCCGATTACCTATACCGCATATACCCCTTGTTTTAGACGCGAAGCAGGTAGTTATGGCGCACATGTACGTGGTTTAAACCGTTTACACCAGTTTGATAAAGTAGAGATTGTTCGTGTGGAACACCCTGACAAATCATACCAAGCCCTAAACGGCATGGTAGAACATGTAAAAAACATATTGCGTGAACTAAAATTGCCTTACCGTATTTTACGACTTTGTGGGGGTGATTTAGGCTTTACCTCTGCCCTAACCTTTGATTTTGAAGTATTCTCTACGGCACAAGACCGTTGGCTAGAAATTAGCTCTGTTTCTAATTTTGAAACCTATCAAGCCAACCGATTAAAACTGCGCTACAAAGATGAAAACGGCAAAAGCCAATTAGCACATACTTTAAACGGAAGCTCTTTAGCCTTACCACGAGTTTTAGCGGGTATTTTAGAAAATTACCAGACCGAAGATGGGATTACAATTCCAGAGGTGCTAGTGCCCTATTGTGGGTTTGATAGGATTGGGTAAGAGCCCCCTAGAAAGCCTCCCCTAACCCCTCCACAAGAGGGGAATTAAAATTTTACAATTTATACGATACCGAAAACATCCAAATTCTCGGTAGTATAAAAATACGCTGATCACTAATCACAAAGTCTGAAAAGGAATTACGGTTTTTAAAATTAGCATCAAAAATATTCGTGCTGCTGATTTTTAATGCCCATGGACTTTCTTTAAACTGATAGAATAATGATGTATCTGCTATTTCATAATTATTTTGTTGCTCGTTGTTATCTTTATAAATGGTTTTGTTGTAGGTAAACTCGAAAATAAAACCATCCAAAAAGTCATAATCTAAACTAAAACGTGGGCTGGTTGTGATGAATTTTGAGGTATTGGTCTCCGAGGTAAAAGTATTATACCCTGTGTCTAAACCTAATTCTACATTAGGGAGTTTTTTAAAACTAGAACTTAGTTCTACACCATAGTTTTGGGAACGATTTTTACTTTTAAAAACCTCGTTATTGATGATTTGTTGGTAATCGTCGAATGAAACATCAGTATTTAAAGTGAGGCTTATTTTCCCATATTTTTTCGTAACCATCGCGTTCGCAAGCCATCTTTCTTCGGGATTTTGTAATAAAACAGCAGTATTAAACTGATTAATGCCTTGTATTTGTGTTTGATTGCGAACTGCTTCAATCGCAGAATTGTACGTAATACTCGAAAAAATAGTTAACCCACGAAACATACTGAATTTAGTATACGATAAACGCGCAGCATGGAAAAGTTCGTTTTCTAGGGTTTCATTACCTCTAAAAACAGTGTTATAATTTACCAATCTAAATTGATTAGCATACCTATCCGCAGCTGCAATGGTACTTTTTAAATTATAATTAAATTTAACATTCCCAAAACCACTAAATTTAAAATCCGCAGACACATCGGGTAGCCAAACCCATTTGTTGATACTGTTTGAATTTGCTTGAGTAATGGTCCAATCATAATTATGTGCGCTTATACCGTATTTACCAGTAAAAATTCCTACTTGAAATTTATGTTGTACGCCTAGATAAAAGTCGTTCACCCTGTACTCTAAATCGTTATTAAAACCAGCAGCTCCAAAATCATTGACAACACCTGTACTTAAATTTTGAACATCAAACGAACTATAATTTTCCTTTAACAGATTATTCCCAATGGTTGTATATATATGATGGTCTTTGTTCAGTACCCAGTAATGCTTAAAAAGTAACTCTAGGTTATTAAATCGAGTATTTTTTAGCTGTTGAATATTGAAAAAAGTATCATCTTCCAAAGGAATTAATCTGGGTAAAATAGGCAAAGTTGTTAGCCATAAACTATTTGGATCTGCTTGTGAATATTGATAATCCGCTGCGAAAGATATGGTATGGGTTTTAGAAAACTTCTTATGCCACTCTAAATTTTGTTCTATTTGAGTAGCTCTATTCTCTAGAGTGGTGTTTAGCGTATTCTGAGCAGTTGAAGTAGTAGAAATTAAATTGCCAATATCGGCGGTATTGTTTGTTTTCACAACACCTGAATACGAAATGTCTTCTTTACTCGTTGGTTTACAGTCTAAAGAAATTTTTGAGAGTATAAAACTCTGGTTACTATTTTGAGTATTTATTATATTTTCTAAAGTACTTGTTTCATCGGTAATATAGTTTTTTAAAGTTTCTACCCGAGTATCATTTTTGGTGTTTGATACGATACCATAGCCTGTAAAATTCCATTTAGCATTTATGGCTCTTGAAAAATTAAAAGCACCGAATTTGTTTAGCCCTGTTACAAAATCTTCGTTGTTTAAAAATTTAGATAAAGGGTTGTTTGACAAATTAAATCGTGAATTACCGTCACTTATCATTTTTCCAATCCCACCTTCAAAATCTATATAATCGCTGAATGTGAACGACTTTACACCAACATCATTTACATCTCCAATAAAATTTACGGTTGTTTTTGGGCTATAATAAAAGATATTCTGATGCGCCAAATAACGGGTATCTGCACCCAGGCCTGCTTCCACATCACCAAACAGAAAGCGTTTTTTATTCTTTTTAAGTTTTATATTTAAGGCTAATTTCTCGGATCCCGATAAACCTTTTAAAAAAGCTACTTCATTGTAATTGTCAATGGCATCAATACCTTCAACAGCATCGGCTGGTATATTAAGAACACCGAGCTTGGTATTCCCACCAAAAAAAGGTTTATTATCCACCAATAAGGTGTTTACCTTTTTTCCCATGACTTTTACGCCACCGTTTTTGTCGACTTCAATGCCTGGTAATTTTTCTAAAACATCTTTTAGCTTACGTTCTGTTCCCGTAACAAATACTTTAGGGTTGTAGCTAATGGTATCTTCTTTTACCACTACAGGAATATTTTCGATCACGATCACTTCATCTAACAAGTTTTCTGCTGCCGTTAAAACAATGTTTTTTTCTTGGTCTGCCGTAAGGGTAATTCTAAACTCAAACGGATTAAAACCCAAATAGCCTATAGTTACATCATACGCTTCATTAGGCTTTAATTTTAACTGGTATTTACCATTAGCATTAGTAATAGTAAAAAGCAATTGTAAGTCATCAGAAACTGGGCGCGCTAAGACATTAGCACTTTCGAGTGGTGTGTTTATACTATCTTTTATGACCCCGCTCAAGGTACTATTTTGGGTCCATACTAAATTTTGTAGGAACACGGCAAACCCTATAAGAAACAAATATTTTTGCATCAATTATTAAAAAAACCTTTTGCCTTTTCACGCCATTCGGCGTAGGTTATTTTTTTTCCCTTAGTGGGCTTTTCTATGGGTTCAAAATCAGAACTATTTAAGGTTATTGTGGTCGTATTAAATACATATTTATCAAGTTCTAATGCTAAAATTACCCCTGGTAAACCTCCAAAGTCCTTTGGACCAAAAGGCAAAGGAATTTCTAACGTATACCAAGCAATAGGTTTTATTTTACTAGTACTATTGCTTTGTATCGCTTTATAACAGGTATATTTTCCTATTTTTTTGCTGTCTTTTAAAAGTTCCCATTCTTTTTTTTCTTGAATAATGCGCAGATTTTCTCCTCTTGAATTGCCAGCAGTAAATAGTTCATCTTGATCAGAATAATATACTTTTTCTGAACCTGCGCCAATATAAGTTAGATTTGTTTTTTTTTCAGATTCGTTCTTTAATTGATCTTCGACCCTGTAAATAGCCTCTTTTTTAGTGAATTTTAGGGTAGATACTACATCAACAGCATCTTCATAAAGCCATAATACTTCTTGTAGTTGAGCGTTCGTTTTTGCTTCTTCTTTAAGTTTTGTCAGATCCATTGGAGGTTTTAGGGAAACTACATATGTAATTGTTGCATTCTCAAAATTTTGTGAGAAGCATAATGTGCTTGCAAGGACAAATAAGGCCGTAATTTTTTTCATAGCGTTGTTAAATCAAGAAAAATCAATCATTGTTGCTAAAATAATTAAATAAGGTCAACTTTAATTGCACAAAAACCTTAGACTTTTAAAGGTTTTGATCTTAAAAAGCTAATAATTATAAGTATTTTCTTACTTTATTGAGTATTTAAAAAAAACTTAAAAAACTATTTAATGCTGAGTTAAGACCCTCTCAACATTATTCCTACATTCTCCGTATATTTGATAAAAAAGTACCCTTTGAAAAATATCCTGTTTTTTATCGCTTTTTTTGCTATACACTTTGCCTTTGCCCAAGATTATTTTTTGGCGAAGCAATACCTTAATGATGGTGATTTTGATAAAGCGGTAGTTTTTTATGAAAAACTAGTGAAAGAAAATCCCAATCGAGGTGATTTTACCGAAGATTTAATTACCTGCTACCAACAGCTCGAGCGCTACGATGAAGCCGAAAAAATACTGCTCAATAACACCAAAGGGAATCGGGTACATCCCATCTATTTTGTAGAACTTGGTCGTAATTTTACGCTTCAAAATAAAAATGAAGAAGCGGAAACCTATTACGAGAAAGCAATTAGCACTATTCCTGAAAACCCCAATTTTGCCTATAGTGTTGGTGCTCGCTTTCAAAAATACACCCTGTTGGCCTATGCCGAAAAAGCATTTTTAATTGGCATGGAAACCAATCCCGAGTTAGATTTTAATTTTCCCCTAGCGCGTATTTATGGGGAGCAAGGAAAAATCGAAGACATGTATGTTTCCTACTTAAATTTACTGCGTAATGGAAATACTTCACCCTCTAGCGTATTGCGAAATATTGATGATTTTATCACCACCGAAGCCGACAACGAAAACAATAGCATCCTAAAAAAAATACTGCTAAAAAATGCACAAAAGGATCCAGATATTTTATGGAACCAACTTTTAAGTTGGCTTTTTGTGCGTCAAAATCAGTTTAATAGTGCTTTTACGCAAGAGAAGGCCATCTACAAACGCTCCGATATTAGCTCCTTAAGCCGAATTGAAGATTTAGGAGAATTAGCCAATGAAAATAAAGCTTTTGATATCGCAAAAGAAATATTTGAGTTTATCGTAGAAAAAAGTAAGGATAATGAGATGACCTTGAAGGCACAATTGAACTTAATTGACATTCAGTTACAAGATAAAAGTGCAACCACCATGACTAGCGTAAGTAGTTTTTTTGAAACCTTGATGACCAACTATGGGTATAGAAATCAAACTTTAGAATTACAAATCGCCTATGCTAATTTTTTAACTTTTCAACAAAACAACCCCGAAAAAGCAGTATCCATCTTAAAAAAATCGCTCGAATTACCGCTCAATAATTACAGTGAGGCCTATGTAAAAATGACTTTAGGCGATATTTTAGTCTATGATCAAAAATTTAATCAGGCCCTGATCTATTTTACGCAGATTCAACAAAACTTAAAGAACGACGTGTTAGGGCAAGATGCGCGTTTTAAAGTAGCACAGACTAGTTTTTACAAAGGAGATTTTGATTGGGCCCTTACACAATTAAAAGTGCTCAGAAGCTCTACTTCGCAATTGATAGCCAATGATGCCATGCAATTAAGTCTACTTATTTCTGACAATTCGCTAGAAGATTCCACACAAACAGCATTAAAAATTTACGCCAAGGCCGATTTATTAGCCTATCAGAATAAAAACAAAGAGGCTATTGCCACGCTAGAGCGCATTCTAAAAGAACATAAAGGCGAAAAAATTGAAGATGAAGCACTTCTAAAGCAAGGTGAATTATTAGAAAAAGAAAATGATTTTGAAGCGGCACGTTTTAATTATCAAAAAATAATAGAATTTTATGCCGACGGCATTCTAGCCGATGATGCCTATTTTGCTATTGCACAGCTTTACGAAAACCAATTTAAGGATGCCATCAAAGCCAAGGAAAGCTACGAAAAAATCATCTACAACTACCAAGACAGTTACTACTTTCCCCAAGCCAGAAAAAACTTTAGGCGCTTGCGAGGAGACTCCATTGAATAGGTTTCTGGTTTCTGGTTTACGCTCAAAAACCAATAAATTATAGGCAACACAAGGCATTAAACGCTCAGCTTTCCAGACAATTTCTACTTAAAGCTTAACATGTAACACCCAAAACTTCTATTTAATTTTTTTGAACTAGACACTTGCACTTGAACTTTTTTATTAAACTATCTTTGTCAAAATTTAAATCACGCCTTTTTAACTTTCGACATTAGACATTAAAACCTTAGACTAAATATGTACATCTATAACGTAACCACAAATATTGACGAATCAATTCACGAACAATGGCTTTCTTGGATGCAAAAAACGCATATTCCTCAAATGATGGCTACAGGAAAATTTACCAATGCTAAAATGTGTCGCGTTCTGATTGAAGAAGAAATGGGCGGTTTTACCTATTCGGTGCAATATGCGACTACATCAAAAGAAACCTTGCAAAAATATTACGAAGAAGATGCACCCAAATTACGACAAGAAGGTTTAAACTTATTTGCCGATAAAATGTTAGCCTTTAGAACGGAGTTAGAAATTGTAAGTGAGCATTAAAAGTAAGCCTACGCGAAAACCACTTCAAAAAAAAATGAATTAGAAAGTGCCCTTTAAAAGGTGGCTAAGAACACCTGGAAAAGCACCTTACCTAGTTTTAAATAATACGCTTTACCATGGCAAAAAAAACATTCAAGAAAAATTTTACCAGTGCTAAAAAATCAAAAGAGCAGAGTCCGGTTAAAGCAAAAAAACACTTAGGCCAGCATTTTTTGAAAGACGAAGATATAGCGCATCAAATAGCCACTACACTTACTTTTAAAGGGTATAAAAACGTCATTGAAATTGGTCCTGGAACGGGCGTTTTAACAAAATATCTTTTAAAAGAACCGATAGATTTGGTGGCGATGGATCTTGACTCCGAATCTATTGTGTATTTAAATCATAGTTTTTTATTGGAGCATCCCGAATTTATAGGGCGAAAAAATAAATTTCAAGTGTTGGAGGCCGATTTTTTAAAGTACGATGTGAGCACACTATTTGGCGACCAACAGTTTGCTATTACAGGGAATTTTCCGTATAATATTTCAACACAAATAGTTTTTAAACTTATAGAATTGAAGGCCTTAGTGCCCGAATTTACAGGTATGTTTCAGAAAGAAGTAGCCGCACGTATTTGCGAAACAGAAGGCAGTAAAACCTATGGTATTTTATCTGTCTTGGTTCAAGCTTCTTACGATGCCGAGTATTTATTTACCGTGCCCCCTACTGTTTTTGATCCTCCTCCCAAGGTAGAATCTGGTGTTTTGCGGCTAACACGTAAAGAAAATCAAAATATAGGTTGTGATGAAAAATTACTTTTTAAGGTGGTCAAAACAGCCTTTAACCAACGTAGAAAAACCATTCGGAATAGTTTAAAAACCTTTAACCTTTCTGATAGTCTCAAAGAAGATGCTATCTTTGACAAACGACCAGAACAACTATCGGTCTCAGATTTTATTACCTTGACGAATACTATTGCCCATGATGCCGTTTAAACTTACAGAAGAACTTATTGAAAATATTGAAACGCTCATTGCTGGTCAAAGCGATGCCGATCTTTCTGTGCTTTTAGACGAAATTCACTTTGCCGATGTTGCTGAAATCGTCAACGAATTATCAGAAAAAGATGCGACCTATTTATTTAAGCTCCTAGATAGTGATAAAACATCGGATATTCTTACCGAGTTAGATGAAGATGTTCGAGAAAATATTTTAGGTAACCTTTCTGCCAAAGAAATTGCTGAAGAGCTCGACGAGTTAGATACGGATGATGCGGCCGATATTATTGGTGAGCTTCCAAAAGAATTGGTTCAGAAAGTAATTTCAGAAATTGAAGATCGGGAACACGCAAAAGATATTGTTGATCTATTGCGGTATGACGAGAATTCAGCAGGTGGTTTAATGGCGAAAGAATTAGTGAAAGTAAACGAAAACTGGAACGTACTCACCTGTGTAAAAGAAATGCGCTTACAGGCCGAGAACGTAACGCGAGTGCACTCTATTTATGTGGTGGATGATGAAGATAAACTCAAAGGTCGCTTATCTTTAAAAGATTTACTAACCACTTCTACCAAAACCCATATTAAAGAAATTTACATTCCTAAGGTAGATTATGTCAATGTGAATGAAAAGCCCGAAGAAGTTGCTAAAATCATGTCGAAATACGATTTAGAAGCTATTCCTGTTATCGATGAAATTGGCCGACTAGTGGGTAGAATTACCATTGATGATATTATTGATGTGATTCGAGAGGTAGCCGAAAAAGATTATCAATTAGCAGCTGGTATTTCTAAAGATGTAGAGGCTGATGATAGTATCTGGGAACTGACCAAAGCACGTTTGCCTTGGTTGCTTATCGGAATGTTTGGCGGCGTGGGTGCTGCAAGTATTATTACCAGTTTTCAAGGTGCTTTTGTGACATTCCCTATTTTATTGGCCTTTATTCCACTAATGCAAGCCACCGCTGGTAATGTGGGTGTACAGTCGTCAGCGATTGTGGTGCAAGGTTTAGCCAATGACACCATTAAAGGAACGATTATCGGACGATTGCTCAAAGAAATGTTATTAGGTTTAGTGAATGGTTTAGCACTAGCCTTGGTATTTATTTTAATTAGCCATTTTGGCTTTAAAACATCATATTTAGTATCTGTAACAGTAGGTTTAGCACTTATTGTCGTGGTCATAAATGCAGCCGTAATTGGTACTTTTATTCCCATTTTTTTAAATAAAAGAGGCATTGACCCTGCCATTGCAACAGGACCATTTATAACGACAAGTAATGATGTGATCGGGATTTTAATATATTTTTCGATAGCAAAGGTTATTTTAGGATTTTAAGTGCAACAACTGAGGACAGCTAAATACCATTAAATTTTTCTAAAACCATCAAGGACATCAACAAAAAACCAGGTGAAACAGTCGAATTTCGAAGAGCGTATAGGTAATCAATCCTTCGTTTTTTAACTATTTTTTTTACAACTTTAGCCTTAATTTACAACACAAGTATGATCAAGAATATAGAAAATATAGAATTAGAATTTTTAACCATTGATGACTATCAGGCCCTTAAATCGGCCATGATAGAAACCTATCCCAATATGGCCAACTCCTATTGGAAGGAAAATTTGATACAATTATTAATCAATGAATTTCCACAAGGGCAAGTTGTCATTAAAGTCAACGGAAAACTGGCAGGGTGTGCCTTATCGTTGCGCGTAGATTATATGCAGTTTGACAGGCCCCACACCTACAAAGAGGTTACCGGAGACTACACCTTTAGCACCTTAAAAAAAGATGGTGACGTGCTCTACGGCATTGAAGTATTTATCAAGTCAGAATTTAGAGGCTTGCGATTAGGAAGGCGCTTATACGATTACAGAAAAGAACTTTGTGAGCGTGAAAATTTAAGAGGAATTATTTTTGGGGGTAGAATTCCCAATTACCATAAATACGCTGAAAAATTATCGCCCAAAGAATACATCGAAAGTGTAAAACGTAAGGAGATCCATGATCCTGTACTTAATTTCCAAATTTCTAACGACTTCCATCCGTCTAAAATCATGAAAGGGTATTTGGAGGGTGATGCCGCATCAAACGAATATGCGGTTCTTTTAGAATGGGATAACATCTACTATCAAAAAGTAAATACAAAAGCAGCGACGAAGAAAAAAATTATCCGTTTAGGCTTGATTCAATGGCAAATGAGAAGCTATAAAAATTTAGATGACTTGATGCAACAAGCCGAGTTTTTTATCGATTCTGTTTCTGGTTACCGGTCAGATTTTGCTTTGTTTCCCGAATTTTTCAATGCGCCATTAATGGCAGAAAACAACCATTTAAAAGAGTCTGACGCTATTCGTGAATTGGCAAAACATACGGAGGAGATTGTTCAGAAATTTTCAGAATTAGCTATTTCTTATAATATCAATATCATAACAGGGAGCATGCCTGAAATTAAAAATGATTTGCTGTACAATGCAGGTTATTTATGCAAAAGAGATGGTACTACAGAACGTTATGAAAAACTGCACGTTACTCCCGATGAGGCAAGAGTATGGGGTATGCAAGGGGGGTCATCGTTTAAAACTTTTGATACCGATTGTGGTAAAATTGGCATCTTGATTTGTTACGACTCAGAATTTCCTGAACTAAGCCGTTTGTTAGCCGACGATGGAATGGACATTTTATTTGTGCCCTTTTTAACGGATACACAAAATGGCTATTCTAGAGTACGGCATTGTGCACAAGCGAGAGCCATAGAAAACGAGTGCTATGTAGCGATCGCCGGTAGTGTTGGCAATTTACCTCGGGTAAATAATATGGATATTCAATACGCCCAATCGATGGTGTTTACACCTTGCGATTTTTCATTCCCTGCCAACGGCATAAAAGCCGAAGCAACACCCAATACCGAGATGATTTTAATTTGTGACGTAGATATTGATTTGTTACGCGAATTAAACCAGTTTGGAAGCGTTAAAAATTTAAGAGACCGAAGAAAAGATCTGTTCGAATTGAAAAAGAAATAAAAAGCCTCTTAGCCCCCAAAAGGGGATTTGCTTCTAAATCGTATAAAAAGTTCAAGTGTCAAGTTGCAAAAAAAGTTGATAAATTCTTATATTGAAAAACATTTTCAAATTAAATCAAAAAAGCAATATTCTAAATCGATAGATACTTTTTTATTTAATTTCCTTTATCACACAACTTATGAAACCCATCAACCTCATAGAAAAACACGCCTTATTTACGGAAACATGGCATCCTCGACAAATAGCTGTTGTTGATGATATGCAAGTAATTTTAGCAAAATTACAAGGTGAATTTGTTTGGCATGCGCACGACGAGGAAGATGAACTTTTTCAAGTATTAAAAGGCACGCTTTATATGCAATTTAGAGACAAAACCGAGGTGGTACGTGCGGGCGAAATTATTGTAGTTCCTAAAGGCATTGAACACTGCCCAAAAACAGAAAACAATGAAGTCGTCGAAGTGTTACTTTTTGAAAAGTTAACTACTGCACATACAGGAAACGTGCTACACGAAAGAAGTCAGAACTTTTACCCAAAAATATAAGTACAATGAGAATATTACATGTAGATGTAAATCACCCATTAATTATTGAACAATTTAAGGAACTCGGGTATACCAATGATGAAGATTACAGCGCATCAAAACAAGAAATTGAGGCTAAAATTCATTTGTATGATGGCATCATCATTCGCAGTAGGTTTAGCATTGACCGCCCTTTTTTAGAGAAAGCAACAAAGCTAAAATTTATTGGTCGCTTAGGTGCTGGATTGGAAAATATAGACACTGATTTTGCGAAAAGCAATGCTATTTTTTTAGCTGCAGCACCGGAAGGTAATAGAAATGCCGTTGGTGAACATACCTTAGGTATGCTCTTATCACTTTTTAATAAATTACATAAAGCGGATCAAGAAGTTCGCGGCGGCAAATGGGACAGAGAGGGTAATCGTGGGGTAGAACTCGATGGAAAAACGGTAGGGATTATCGGTTACGGAAACATGGGCAAAGCGTTTGCCAAAAAATTAAAAGGCTTTGATGTTGAAGTACTTTGTTACGACTTAAAAGGAGGTATAGGTGACGATAACGCGCGACAAGTAGGCATTATGGAGCTAAAACAGAAAGCTGATGTCATTAGCTTACATGTACCTCAAACAGAAGAAACTATAAACATGGTCAACCTAGATTTTATTCAAGGTTTTCAGAAAAATATTTGGCTTTTGAATACCGCAAGAGGTAAATGTGTAGTCACCGAAGATCTGGTCACTGCTTTACAATCAGGTAAAATTTTAGGGGCCGGGCTTGATGTGTTAGAATATGAAAAAACCTCTTTTGAACAGCTATTTGAAAACACCATGCCAGAAGCTTTCAAGTACTTAATACACGCCGAAAATGTACTGTTAACACCACATGTAGGAGGTTGGACAGCAGAAAGCAAAATAAAGTTAGCTCAAGTAGTCGTAGATAAAATAAAGAAACAGTTTGCCAATGAAATCTGATGCGCTGACACCGGAAGCTTATATCAATGAACTGCCGGAAGATCGGCAATTTGTGGTCTCTAAACTAAGAGAAACCATCCTTCATTCGCTCCCTAAAGGGTTTTCAGAACAAATTAGTTACGGAATGTTGGGCTATGTGGTTCCTAAAAGTACGTATCCAGATGGCTATCATTGTAATCCTGAATACCCTTTGCCCTTTATAAATTTAGCTTCTCAAAAAAATTTCATTGCGCTATATCATATGGGAATTTATGCAGACAAAGAAATCTACGATTGGTTTGTTGAAGCCTACCCAAAACACAGCAAGCCTAAGTTAGCTATGGGTAAAAGCTGTATCCGTTTTAAAAATTTAGAGGCTATCCCATTTGCTTTAATTGGAGAATTATGCGCTAAAATTAGTCCTGAAAAATGGATAGAAACGTACGAAAAAAACATTAGAAAAAATGAAAAATAGAGTTACTGGTTTAGGAGGGTTTTTTTTTAAAACAAAAGATCCTGATGCCATAAAAACGTGGTATAAAAATCATTTAGGCTTAAATACAGACCAATATGGCTGCACTTTTTGGTGGAAAAATAAAGAAGGTGAAGATTGTTCTACACAATGGAGTCCCATGAAAAACGATACTTCTTATTTTGAACCCAGTACATCATCCTTTATGATGAATTTTAGAGTTGAAAATTTAGAACAACTCTTGAAGACTTTAAAAGAAGAAGGTGTTACTGTGATTGGAGAAATAGAAACCCACGATTACGGTAAATTTGCATGGATTTTAGACCCCGATGGCAACAAATTAGAACTTTGGGAACCTATAGATGCTGCATTTCTTTGATATAAAAATTATCATTATATTTACTACTGTATTAACAACCAAACACTTAAAATAATGTCTGAAGACCATAAAGATTTAGGAGATAAAGCAGAAGATGCTTTCGACAAAGCCAAGGAAACTGCAAAAGAGTTTACCGAAGAGTCCAAAGAAAAAGCAAATGAATTTGCCGATGATGCCAAAAAAACAGCCCATGAATTTACTGAAGGGGCTAAAGAAGCTTTTGGTGGCGCTGGTGGTGAAAACAAGAAAATTTTAGCGGGTATTTTAGCTATTGTTTTGGGTTGGTTAGGGGTACACAAATTTATTTTAGGCTATCAAAAAGAAGGTATCATCATGGCTGCTTGTGGTGTGCTTGGCTGGTTTTTATGTGGAATTCCAACTGCAATTGTTTCTATAGTAGGCTTGGTGGAAGGCATCATATACCTTACAAAATCTGACGCGGAATTTTACAATACCTACCAAGTAGGCAAAAAACCATGGTTTTAAGCGCGTATTTTTAATATCATAGAAAGCCAAATCAGTTTTTTGATTTGGCTTTCTTGTTTTTAGTATTTATTCACAGGAACATAATCTAAAGGCAGCAAATCTGCTACCCTTTGTTTCCCGAGTATTCCACCAAAAAAAAGTATCTGCGCTGGAGAAAAATTTCCATAACTATCAATATAAAAAGTAGGTTCTTTAGCTTCAATAAAAGATTGTTCTTTCCCATCATACAGCATACTTAATTTTGCTGTTTTTTGTGTAATCTTTATGAAATTCTCATCTGGTTCTATTTGGTATTCTGAATACGGATCAATTTGAAACTTATCTTTAAAAATTTGAAATTTTTCTTCTTGTAATTGTTTTTTTGATAAAGAACGCATAAAGTGAAGTGGAGAACCCAAATAGGTTTCTAGCCTATTTTTTAAAAAACGTTTTTTTATTTTTTTGGGATTTTTTTCGGTAAAAAATAAAGTACCTGCCGTATACGTAAACCCACCTGAAAATGGGGAAGCACTAGGTGCTCCAAAATTAACCTCAAATTCTTGTAAATTATAAGCAATGGTATACCCTAAATAATTATTTTCAATTTTTATTGGGACTTCCGAAAAAGCATAAAGGCTGTTTTTTTGTTTGTTATAATACAAACGAATAGCATCTTCATTTATAATTTTAGCTTTAATACCTGAAATAGTAGTTCCTAAAAATTCTCGCCTAAAAATATTTAATTTCTTTTCTCGGCTCCAGGTATCAGGTTCTAGGATTATTTCATCAAGTTGTACGGCATTTTCTTTTAAATAAATAGCACCTAAACCGCCAGAAACGTTTTCAAATACTTGCGATGTATAACCTATATAACTAATGACTAATGAAGCGGATATTGGGTTTTCTGTTCCTAAAGTAAAAGTACCTTTTTCATCCGTTACAGTACCGATACTCGTACCGTCGTAAAAAACGGAAACACCCTCTAAGGGTTCTTTAGTAATGAAATCAAAAACGGTACCTCCTACTTTGTGCTGTGCAAGTAGTGATGTCTGTAAAGAAAGTAGAAAGCCAAATAAAAAAGCTATTCTATTCATTGTTCATTTCTTGGCCGTTGGCTAATTTACGTTCTAGTTCGGCCTGAAACTCTTCCATTACAGGCTTTACGGTGCTTTCCGGTAGGTCTGCAATTTTAATATACATAAGGCCGTCGACAGAGTTGTTAAAAAGTGGATCTACATTAAAAGCCACAACTCTTGCGTTCTGTTTTATATATTTTTTAATCAATACCGGCAAACGTAAACTTCCTGGTTCTACCTCATCAATTAAACGGTCGAACTTATTTAGATCAGCTTGAGTTTCATCAAAAACGAACTCCTTATCGGCATCTTTTAATTTTACTTTAAACTCCTTTTTAGGGTGGATATATTGCGCTACATAGGGATCCCAATAATGCGATTTCATAAACTCAATCATCAACGACTTAGAGAAATTTGAAAATTGATTGCTAATACTGACCCCACCAATTAGGTATTTATGTTCCGGATAACGTAAGGTGGTATGTACAATACCTTTCCATAATAAAAATAAAGGCATAGGTTTTTGTTGGTATTCTTTTACAATGTAAGCCCTGCCCATTTCGATAGACTTGCTCATCATTGGAAATAGCTCGGGTTCTACCCGAAATAAATCTTGAATATAAAAACCATCAATACCGTAGGCTTTGTAAATTTCTGCCCCTAAGCCCATTCTATAAGCGCCTACAATAGCTTTTTCGGCGTCATCCCACAAAAATAAATGGTGGTAATAGCTATCAAACTTATCTAAATCTATGGCCTTATTGGTGCCCTCCCCTATGGCTCTAAAAGTAACCTCACGTTGAATGCCTATTTCTTGAAGAATGTAAGGCATGTCTTTTTCTACGGCTAAAAAAACTTCGTAGTTTTTACTTTGCAATAACCTGCACTCTTTTTCTCGCAGTTTAATAATTTCTTCCTCAATAAGCTCAGGCCGAATGGCAGAGGCTATTTTTTTGGGTGCTTTCGGAATTTTTAGCGATGTGGGGATTTGCTCTCTAATTCGTTCTGTAAATCGATCTTTTTGATACACATTAGACAGCATGTAGGTTTTTCGTCTCAAAAGATCGGTATATTCTTCTAGGGTAGTTTGCTCTTGTTGTGCTTTCACAGAAATAGGTTGTCCTATTCTAACCTTTATAGGTCTATTTTTCTGAGTATATACCTCTGAGGGTATTTTTGCGGTTCTAAACACATCACTAATTTTCGCCAAGCGATAGAAAAACCGACTGTTTTTTGCGTGAAAATAAATAGGTACTACGGGCACTTCGGCACGCCTGATGAGTTTAATAGCTGCTTCTTCCCAAGGGCGATCTACAATTAACGTATCATCTTTGTAGGTAGACACTTCACCTGCAGGAAAAATACTTAAAGGATGCCCGTCTTTTAAGTGCTGTAGTGCCGTTTTAAAACCACTTAGGCTGCTTTTCGCATTTTTATGACTTTCAAAAGGATTAACGGATATCAAGTAAGGAAGCAAAGGAACCATTCGCTGCAAAAGAAAGTTCGCCATTATTTTAAAATCTGGACGTTGACTTTGCATTAATTGTATTAAAATAATACCATCAATGGCGCCAAGTGGATGATTTGAAATGGTAACATAGGCACCCTCTTTAGGTAAACGTTTTAAATCATCTTCAGGAATTTCAAAATCTATCTCGTAATGATCTAAAATGGCATCAGCATAAGCTTTACCTTCTAAATGCTTTATAGAATCATAGAATTTATTAATACTAGAAATTCTGGTAACTTTCATTAAAGACCATCCAATGAAAGTCCCGATAAAACCATACTTTTCTAAATTAATTGCTTTCGCAACCTCTTTTGCGGTAACTAAACCCATAATTCTCAGCCATTTTTGCTGCGCTAATATAACAAAAGCTTATAGGGCAAGGGCTATATTTAACAAATAAATTAAAATAGAGGCACTGCAGTTCGCCTAGAACTTAGTGGTTTATTTTACCACAAGTTGAACGGTTTCTTTACCACGCTGTTCTAATAAAATTTCTTTATCTTTTTGCAAAGAGGTAATTGCTTCTGTATCAAAATGCCTAATGGTGTATAAAGAAACACCTTCTTGATGAACCACCTTAAATTTGCCTTTTAAGGTATCTAGCAATTCATGAAGTCTCCCAAATTTATTGTCAAAACAAACCGAAAAACTAATCGCAGAATTCTGAATTAAGTCTACTTTCATTTTATGATCGTGCAGTAATTTAAAAAGCTGACTAATATTGTCTTCTACAATAAATGAAAAATCTAAAGAAGATAATTTCATCAATACCTGATTTTTTTTCACAATAAAACAGGGTATTTTTGGTTCAATTCCTATTCCTTTTCCAACCGTAGTTCCTTTATCCAAAGGATGAATAAATGATTTAACGTGTAGTGGAATTTCTTTGCGTTGTAAAGGCTGCAAGGTTTTAGGGTGTATGACCGATGCACCGTAAAAAGCCAGCTCTATAGCTTCTCGATACGAAATTTGATTGAGCAACTGCGCATTTTCAAAATATCGTGGATCGGCGTTCAAAACACCAGGCACATCTTTCCAAATAGTGACTTCAGTGGCATTTAAACAATAGGCTAAAATTGCAGCTGAGTAGTCAGATCCTTCACGGCCTAAAGTCGTCATGAAATTATTATCATCGCTCCCTATAAAACCCTGTGTGATATGTAATTGCTTTTTATCAATGCCTTTAGTTATATTTTCTTGTGTTTTTTCCCAATGGATGGACACATCCCGATAATTATCGTCTGTTTTGATCAACTCTCGAACATCTAACCAATTATTTTTTATCTCTATTTCATTAAAATAGGCACTAACAATAGTCGTTGACACTAATTCACCATACCCGATAACCTGGTCATAAACAAAATTGTATTTGGGCGATTTGTTCCAAATTAAAAAACCTTGAACTTCATCGAATAAACCTTTAATTTTTTTAAAGATAGGGTGATTTTCATTCTCGAATAAATCAATCAAAATATCATTATGATACTTTAATACCTCTTGAATTGCAGCAGAAGTTTCAGTTTTGTCCTTAAAATACGTATTTACAACAGTCTCCATAGCATTGGTACTTTTACCCATAGCCGAAATGACCACAAGGGTATTTTCATACCCCACTTGACGCAGTACTTCTACCACATTTTTAATACCCGCTGCATCCTTAACTGAAGCTCCTCCGAACTTAAAAATTCTCATATTTTACGTATATAATTTTGTATTCCTTTTTCGTCTAAATGCACTACATCCCAATTGCGCATCACATTTGCCCCCTTACTTTCATAAAAAGCTATCGCGGGTTCATTCCAATCGAGAACTTCCCAATTTATTCGTTTTACGCCTAAAGCATGTCCATAGCGAATAACTTCATTCAATAAGGCTGTTCCCATACCAGTACCCCGCATTTTTTCAGTTACTATTAAATCTTCTAAATGCAAGGTTGGTCCTTTCCAAGTAGAATATCTAGCATACACTAAGGCTAAGCCTTTTATACCTTCCGAAGTTTCGGCCACAAAACATTGAAACAATGGTGTGGGGCCAAAGCCATCTTTTACTAAATCTTCAACACGAACTTCAACAGCATTTTCTTCTTTCTCAAAAATCGCTAACTCATGAATTAAATGCAATACTTGCGCCATGTCTTCTTTCGTTGCTTTCCTAATAGAAAATTTCATTTAATTACCATTTAAATAATGAATCTGTAAACCTCAGGTTTACAGATTACTATGATTTATACCTTTTAATTTGTTACAAATATAACATAAAGTTATAATTCTAAAAATTGAATTTAAACGAAAACGTTATAGTTTCACAAAAAAGTCGATATTTGTACTTTATAAAACAGTATAACCATGACCAGACAATACAAAACTCTAGGTGAGTTTATTATTGAGCATCAAGATTCTTTTAAATATTCGTCAGGAGAACTATCTCGACTTTTAAATGGGATAAGGCTCGCCGCAAAAGTAGTGAACCATGAAGTAAATAAAGCGGGGTTGGTAGATATTATCGGAGAAGCAGGGGATACAAATATTCAAGGTGAAAATCAACAAAAACTAGACGTTTTAGCGAATGAAAAATTTATTCAAACCCTAAAAAAACGCGAAATAGTTTGTGGTATAGCTTCAGAGGAAGAAGACGATTTTATTCGTATCAACAGTTTTGATAATAACCATCAAAACAAATATGTGGTTTTAATAGATCCCTTAGATGGTTCCTCTAATATTGATGTGAACGTTTCTGTAGGTACTATATTTTCTATTTACCGACGTGTTACACCAGTAGGCACACCAGTACAATTAGAAGATTTTTTGCAGCCTGGCATTAACCAAATTGCCGCGGGTTATATTATTTATGGCACCAGTACCATGCTTGTGTATACTACCGGTGATGGGGTCAACGGCTTTACACTGAACCCTGCCTTAGGTACTTTCTATTTATCACACCCGAATATGAATTTTCCAGAAACAGGTAAAATTTATTCGGTCAACGAAGGTAATTATACGCATTTTCCACAAGGGGTTAAAGACTATATAAAATATTGTCAGCAAGAGGAAGGAGATAGACCCTATACCTCACGCTATATTGGATCTTTAGTGTCTGATTTTCATCGAAATATGATTAAAGGCGGTATTTATATGTACCCAAAAAGCAGTGTCGCATCAGAAGGCAAACTCAGATTGCTTTATGAATGCAATCCTATGGCTTTTATTGCAGAACAAGCGAACGGTTTGGCAAGTGATGGTAAAAGGCGAATTATGGAAATTGAACCTACTGAACTTCACCAACGTGTTCCATTTTTCTGCGGAAGCCGAAAAATGGTAGAGAAAGCTGAAGAGTTTATGAAATAGTTGAAAACAAAAAAATTGAAAATTAGATGATAGAATCTATTGAAATCTTCAAATCTAATTTTCAATTTTTATTTTTAAATTATTCTATCGTTTCAACAGGTACAAATAAGCCTCAAAATCTATTTTTCCAGTAAAAATCGCAATAGATTTACTGATAACCTCGTCTGCTTTTTCTGCGGAATACCCCAGTCCAATAGCATATTTGCGTACTAAGGATTTTTCTTCATCGTCAATTTCATGATCTGCGAAAACAATTCTAAATAAATCGAATAAACGCTCCAAACGCTCCTCCAAGCTAGATGGCGGATTAATAGCATATTTATTTTCAGCACGCATTACTTCTTTATATTCTGCGTCAGTAATATCCAATTTTCTTGCAAAACGATCAAGCATTACTTTTTCTTGCGGGTTTACTTCCCCGTCAATCGCTGCTAATGTAGCTATTGCCGCAAAATGAGCTAAATTACTTCTATGTTCTCCACTACTATATAAATCTACAATCGACATAACTTCTTTATTTAATACAAGCAAAGATAATTTTTTTTAAGTATTGTAATCATTGAATAGGTGTTTTATTTTAACGTTTTTTGCTGGGCGCAGCAGCCCAAATACCTTCACCCATTTTCTAAAATTTAAAAAAAAAGATAAAGAAAATAGCGCCTAGTTTCACTAGCAAATTTTCGTAAATTGTGCTTGCTATGACAAAACCCTTACTTGAATTTACCGATAAAGGCATTTATTGCAGTGCGGCGAAAGTATATTTAGATCCTTGGAAGCCCGTCGATAAAGCCATAATTACCCACGGGCATGCGGATCACAGCCGATGGGGTCATAAAGCGTATATTACGCATCCTCACAATATCCCGATTATAAAACACAGGTTGGGCGACATTTCTGTTACCGGAAAGGCTTGGGGGGAAAGCTTTATGATCAACAATGTAAAATTTAGCTTGCATCCTGCCGGACATATTATTGGCTCTTCACAAGTCAGGGTTGAGCACAAAGGTGAGGTTTGGGTATTTACTGGGGATTATAAAACAGAAAATGATGGCATTTCAACCCCCTATGAGGCAGTAAAATGCAACACCTTTATTACTGAATGTACCTTTGGATTACCTGCTTTTAAATGGACACCTCAACATGAGGTTATGAACCAGATTAACGAATGGTGGGTCTTGAATAAAGCGGAAGGAAAAACATCTATCTTATTTGGCTATAGTTTAGGAAAAGCCCAACGCTTGCTGCACTCTTTAAATCCTGAAATAGGATCTATTTATACGCATGGTGCTATTGAAAATATGACTGAAGTATTGCGCCCTTTGGTGAATTTTCCTAAAACTACCCTAATCACTGCGACCACTAAAAAGCAAGACCTACAAGGCAATATGGTGTTGGCCCCACCAAGTGCACATGGCAGCACCTGGATTCGAAAAATGGTACCGTATGTTACGGGTTCGGCAAGTGGCTGGATGGCTTTTCGCGGTGCCAGAAGAAGACGAGCCATAGACAAGGGTTTTGTTCTCAGTGACCATTGCGATTGGAACGGTTTATTGACAAGTATAAAAGCTACAGGTGCTGAAAAGATCATATGTACGCATGGATATACGGATATTTTTTCTCGGTATTTAAGAGAATTAGGCTACGATGCTAGAACTGAAGAAACGCAATATGGGCAAGAAGAGACTGATGAAACAAAGGAAAAAACAGCGACTGAATAAATGCTATGAAGAAATTCGCATCCTTAATAAAAACCTTAGATAGCACTAATAAAACGACGGCTAAAGTCGACGCTTTGGCTCGTTATTTCTCAAACGCAAATGACGAAGACAAGGTTTGGACGATTGCCATTCTTTCACACCGAAGACCACCGAGACCAGTAAACACTACCTTATTGAGAACTTGGGCCGCGGAGTTTGCTCAAATTCCACTATGGCTTTTTGAAGAGAGTTATCATATTGTTGGCGATTTAGCCGAAACCATTGCTTTAGTATTTCCGTCTTCGCCGCAAAGCACCGAAAAAAGTCTGACGCGCTTTTTGCAGGAAATGATAGCTTTAAAAAAGAAACCTGAAGCAGCGAAAAAAAACTACGTATACGAGAATTGGAACCTACTCGATTATTACGAACGCTTTGTGTTTACCAAGTTGATTACCGGCGGTTTTAGAATCGGTGTGAGTCAAAAATTGATGACCAAGGCCTTATCAAAAACAACGGGTATTCCTGAAGATATTTTGGCTTATAAATTAATGGGGAACTGGGATCCAAATTCGATCACATTTCAAGCTTTAATTTTAGAAGAAAACGAAAATGATTACCTCTCAAAACCCTACCCTTTTTATTTGGCCTACGCCTTAGAAAATAAAGCTTCCCTTTTAGGAGATGTAAACGATTGGTCGGTGGAACACAAATGGGACGGAATTCGATCACAAACCATATTTAGAAACGATCAACTCTTTGTCTGGAGTCGCGGCGAAGAATTAGTAACCGATAAATATCCTGAGTTTGAAAACTTGGTAGGCCTTATTCCTAATGGAACGGTCATTGATGCTGAAATTTTACCCTATTTTGATAAAAATATCGGTACTTTCAATGATTTACAAAAGCGTATTGGTCGAAAGACAATTTCTAAAGCCTTACTCAAAAAAGTACCTGTAATTCTCAAAGCCTATGATGTACTAGAATGGCAAGGCAAAGATATTCGGCAGTTACCCTTTATGGAACGAAGAGAAATTCTAGAACATATAATGCAATTGATAAACGCTTACAACTACGAAAACCAAACCTCAGAAGAAATCTCAGCATTACCTTTTCAATTATCCCAAACTATGAATTTTGATTCATGGAATCAGGTAGCTAAAGAAAGAGAAGGTTCCAGAGATAAATTCAGCGAAGGTTTAATGTTAAAGCGAAAAGACTCCCCTTATTTAGTTGGACGCAAAAAAGGCGATTGGTGGAAATGGAAAGTAGACCCACTAACGATTGATGCTGTTCTAACCTACGCCATGCGCGGGCATGGTAGACGAAGCAACCTTTTTACCGATTATACCTTTGCCCTTTGGGATCACGATGAAAATGGAGAAAAACAACTCGTTACCTTCGCAAAAGCCTATTCAGGCCTAACGGATGCCGAGTTTAAAAAAATAGACACTTGGATTAAAAAAAATACCTTAGAACGTTTTGGTCCTGTACGGAGTGTTACGCCTTATCATGTTTTTGAGATTGCCTTTGAGGGGATTGCCTTTTCAAAAAGACATAAAAGCGGAATCGCCACACGTTTTCCCAGAATTCTAAGATGGCGCCAAGATAAAAAAATTGAGGAGGCAAATACCTTGGAAGATTTAAAGTCACAAATTCCGAACGAAGCTATCGAATAGGCAGCGAAGCGAAGGAATCTGTTATAAATTAAAAACAAATGAATAAAAAAGTGCTCAACGCTTTTCGCCTACCGCTAAGCGGTAAGCTGCGCTCGTAATATGACCAAAGAAGAATTATATATTATTGCAGAACAGTGGTTTCAACAACAAGGTTGGGTCCCCTTTCAATTCCAAAAAGACACTTGGAAAGCATTTTTACAGGGTAAAAACGGACTGTTAAACGCACCAACCGGCAGTGGAAAAACTTATGCGCTTTGGTTTCCTATTATTTTAGACTACATCAAAAACAATCCTGAGTATACCACTAAACATAAAAAAGGATTAAAAGCCATCTGGATTACCCCGCTACGGGCTTTATCCGAAGAAATTCGGCAATCTGCAGAGCGAGTTGCCACCGATTTAGGAACACAAATGACCGTAGGCATTAGAACTGGAGATACTTCTACAAAAGAACGTACCGCCCAGAAAAAAAATATGCCCGATTTGTTGATCACGACTCCTGAAAGCTTGCAATTACTATTAGCCTCTAAAGGCTACGCAAAAACCTTTAAAGATTGCACAGCTATTGTTGTGGACGAATGGCACGAACTACTCGGCACCAAGCGTGGCGTGCAAATGGAACTGGCTTTATCGCGATTAAAAGCGGTATCAAAAAAAATGAGGATATGGGGTATTTCGGCTACCATTGGAAATTTAGAAGAAGCACGTGATGTGTTGTTAGGTCTAGAAGAAAGTCCCAAAAAATCGGTCTTAATAAAGGCTAAACTTGATAAAAAAATTACCGTAAAAAGCATCATCCCCAAAACCATGGAAACTTTTCCTTGGCGTGGACATCTAGGTTTACACCTGTTAGAAGAAATTGTACCAATCATCAATTCGAGTAAAACTACTTTGTTGTTTACCAATACGCGAAGCCAATGTGAAATATGGTTTCAGAAGATCTTAGAAAAGCATCCGGAATACGCAGGAGATATTGCCATGCACCATGGCAGCATTAATAAAGAAACCCGTGTTTGGGTTGAACAAGCCATTCGCAATGGCAGTCTTAAAGCGGTGGTTTGCACCTCTAGTTTAGATTTGGGTGTTGATTTTGCCCCTGTAGAAACCGTCATCCAAATTGGCGGTCCAAAAGGCGTAGCTCGTTTTCTACAACGTGCGGGTCGCAGTGGACACAGCCCGGGCAAGGAAAGTGTCATTCATTTTTTACCTACCCACGCCATGGAACTCATCGAAGCCTCTGCCCTTCAGCAAGCCGTTAAACATACTGTCGTAGAGGACCGAATGCCGTATTTGAATAGTTTTGATGTTTTATTGCAATATTTAACCACATTAGCCATTTCAGACGGCTTTTATCCCAAAGAAATTTATCGCGAAATAAAACACAGCTTTTGCTACCAAGGTATTACCGAAGACCAATGGCAGTGGCTATTAAATTTTTTGGTAATGGGTAGCCAAAGTTTGCAAAGTTATGATGAATATAAAAAGATAGAAGTTGAAGCCGATGGTAAATTTGTAGTCCATAACAAAGGAATTGCGATGCGTCACCGATTTCAAATAGGCACCATTGTGGGCGATGCCAACATCATCGTAAAGTATCAAAAAGGGGGTTATATAGGAAGTATAGAGGAGTTTTTTATTTCTAAATTAACACCTGGAGATGTGTTCACCTTTGCAGGTCGGAATTTAGAATTTATACGCATAAAAAACATGGAAGCGCATGTGCGTAATTCTACTAAAAAAACCAATAAAGTTCCCAGTTGGATGGGGGGTAGACTTACGTTTTCTGCTCAGATGTCCGAACTACTTCGAGAAGAATTGTATAAAGTGGCTTCCCCTAGCTCCACAAATACTTCGAGTTCGCTCAGCACAAGTGAAGGCGAGCAAAGTGTGGAACTAAACTCATTGAAACACATTTTTGATAAGCAACGAGAAGAAAGTATTGTGCCTAAGCCGAATGAATTGTTAATTGAAACTTTTAAAACGCGTGATGGCTATCATCATATTTTTTATCCGTTTGAAGGGCGTGGTGTACACGAAGCCATGGGGAGTTTGTTAGGGTATCGCATAAGTTTATTAGCACCCATTACTTTTTCATTAGCCTTTAATGATTACGGTTTTGAACTATTATCCGATCAAGAAATTGATATGCAACAGGTGTTAGATAATAATCTATTTACGACAGATTTTATGTTGAGCGATTTACAAAAAAGCTTAAATGCAACCGAAATGGCCCGAAGATCGTTCAGAGATATTGCCGTAATTAGTGGAATGGTTTTTACGGGCTACCCCAATAAAGGCATTAAAATGAAGCATTTACAAAGTAGTTCTCAATTGCTATTTGATGTTTTTCGCGATTACGAAGCCGACAATCTATTATTTCAACAGGCGTTTAGCGAAACTTTTGAACATCAATTAGAGCAAGGTCGTTTAGGTTTAGCGCTAGAACGAATTGCCGAACAAGACATTATATGGAAAGCCTGCAAAAAGCCAACACCCTTTTCTTTCCCAATTATTACGGACCGTTTGCGAGAAAAATTATCCAGTGAAAAACTAGCCGATCGCATAAAAAAAATGACAGCGATTTTAATGAAGTAAGTACAGCTTCCTTCGTTCAAATCACTAATTTTGCCCCAATGACAGAAACCATTACCATCAACGAGCAAACTTTTATCATGCACTGCTCAGGGGCACTATTGTGGCAAGAAAAAGAAATTTTGTTAATCAGTGATGTGCATTTTGGTAAGGTATCGCATTTTAGAAAATTTGGCGCTGCGGTGCCTCAAAAAGCAATTGCTAAGAATTTTGAATTGTTGAATGAGGTACTGGCCTTATTTAAACCCAAACAACTATTTTTTTTAGGGGATTTGTTTCATTCCTCTCTAAATCAAGAATGGCTCTTATTTAACGATTGGGTAAGCTCACAAAAGCTAAAAATTACATTAGTTAAAGGCAATCATGACATTATTTCTGATGTAAACTACACTGCAATTGGTATTGATTGTAGTGATGAAGTAGAGTTAGATGATTTTTTATTCACCCATCACCCCGAAGAAAGAGAAACTATGTTTAACTTTTCAGGACACATTCATCCAGCAATAAAACTCCAAGGAGCAGGAAGACAAAGCCTAAAACTCCCTTGTTTTTTTAAAAGTGAAAACCAACTAATTTTACCGGCATTTGGCACATTCACAGGAACCTTTACCTTAAAACCTACAGCAGCGCATCAAGTTTTTGCGATTACGAAGGATTCGGTTTTTGCGGTTCCACTTAGCCATTAGAACCACCTTACAATATAGTTTTAAATGAATGTATGCTGTCAGTTCCCTATGTAAGAAAAAATTCGAAAATAGGGGTGATGACAATTGAGTACTATAGTATCCTAATGAGCTTGTCGAAGACCTTACTACATAGCTGTATTCCCTTCGACAGGCTTGTCCTGAGCTGAGCAGAAGGGCTCAGCGAAACATTTGTGTTCCTAGTAGTCGAAATCAAACTTAAAACCCTTAATTTTTAATACCTGAAAGTTAATTTTCTACTTAAAACCATCGTAAATTTAACCAAAGATCAAAACCATGAAAAAACGACTCGCAGTTTTAAATTTACTATCTGTAATTTTAGTCATCGCCGTAAATTATGCCTCGCAAGCCTTACGATTGAATAACACGACCATCGGTGAAATTAGTCGAGCATACGAAAATTTGTTTACCCCTGCCAGTTATGCTTTTGCGATATGGGGACTTATTTTTTTGTCGCTCTTTGCCTACGCTATTTTTCAAATACAAAGGGCTTTTTTTAGCGATAAAACTTCTGAATTTATTACTCAAACTGGGTATTGGTTTGTGATAGCAAATATATTGAACTCCCTTTGGGTAATTGCTTTTGTGTATGACTATACGGCAGTATCAGTGCTTATCATGTTAGGTATTTTAGTTTCATTGATAAAAATAATTTTGAATACGAATATGGAACGTGGAACGGCATCACTTGCAAAAAAAGCTTTTGTTTGGTGGCCTATAAGCTTGTATAGTGGTTGGATTGCGGTAGCCACTATTGCGAACATATCAGCTTATCTGAGTAAACTTAATTGGGAGGGTAGTTTTTTAACAGAAGTACAATGGACCATCACCATGATTGTTATTGCTTTGCTATTAAATGTGGTGATGCTCTGGAAACGTAAGATGTCTGTTTTTGCGGTGGTAGGCGTTTGGTCTTTAGTGGCCATTTATTCTCGGCATAAAAATAGTGAGGAAGCTATTGCTATCTCAGCTTTGGTTTGTGCGATAGTTTTAGCGGTTATGATTTTTGTGCATCTTTTAAAATCTATGGTAGTTCATCATAAAAAAACAGCGTGATTACAGGATTTTAAAACTTATGTATTTAACAAGGTTGTTTATATTTGCAGAAAATTATTCCGTTGCCCCAAAATAATATTCAACAACTATATTCTCATTCCCAGTCTTCACTGGAATTGCAAACTACTATTGCCAATTTTGAAAATAACCCACAAAACTTAGCACTAAAAGGACTCGTAGGTTCATCCCTGTCTTTTGTCTTATCTGATGCTTTTAAGGCTGCTGACAAGCCTTTTCTAGTTATTTTTAATGATAAAGAAGAAGCCGCATACCACTTAAACGATTTGGAGCAGCTAGTCGGAGAAAAAGAAGTGCTTTTTTATCCCGGAAGCTACCGCAGACCATATCAATTAGAAGAAACTGATAACGCTAATGTGTTATTACGTGCAGAGGTTTTAAACCGGATCAATTCTAGAAAAAAACCAGCGCTCATTGTGACCTACCCTGATGCGCTTTTTGAAAAGGTGGTGACTCGGAAAGATCTAGACAAAAACACCCTCAAAATAAAATTAGAAGATTCCTTATCCCTCGATTTCTTGAACGAAGTATTGTTCGAATACAAATTTAAGAGGGTTGATTTTGTTTCAGAGCCTGGCGAGTTTTCTGTACGCGGCGGTATTGTCGATGTTTTTTCGTTCTCTAACGATGAGCCTTATCGCATTGAGTTTTTTGGCGATGAAGTAGAAAGCATCAGAACCTTTGATGTTGAAACTCAATTATCTAAAGAGAAGGTCACTAAAATTGCCATTATCCCAAATGTAGAGAACAAATTCCTAAACGAAACCAGAGAGAGTTTTCTAAACTATATCGCCCAAAATACGGTTGTTTTCAGTGCAGATTTAGACCTGCTTTTTAGTCGCCTAGATTCGTTTTTTGAAAAAGCAGAAGATGCTTTTAAAAAACTATCGACCGAAATAAAACACGCCACACCAAAAGAGTTATTTGTGGATGCTGATTTGTTTAAAAAAGAAGTGGCCTCTTTTCATTTATTAACCACAGGTAATCACACTGCTGGAATTGCTTTTGAAACCATTGGTTTTAATACCAAACCACAACCGTCTTTCAATAAAAAGTTTAATTTATTGATTGAAGATTTTAATAGCAATCATAAAAAAGGCTATACCAATTACTTGTTTTGTTCCTCCGAACAGCAGGCAAAACGGTTTCATGATATTTTTGAAGAAATCACCGCTACAAATCAGCAAGTTCATTACAAAACTATCGTTTTTTCATTGTATCAAGGTTTTATTGATGATGATTTAAAAGTAGTTTGCTATACCGATCATCAAATTTTTGAACGCTATCATAAATTCCATCTTAAAAATGGCTACGCCAAAAAGCAGGCCATTACCTTAAAAGAATTAAATCGCTTAGAAATTGGCGATTATGTAACCCACATGGATCATGGTATCGGAAAGTTTGGTGGTTTACAAAAAATTGATGTCGAAGGTAAAAAACAAGAAGCGATAAAATTGGTCTATGGAGATCGTGATATTCTGTATGTGAGTATCCATTCTTTACACAAAATATCAAAATTCAACGGCAAAGATGGGGCACCCCCTAAAATTTACAAATTAGGTTCAGGCGCTTGGAAAAAAGTAAAAGAAAAAGCCAAATCGCGTGTTAAAAAAATTGCATTCGATTTAATAAAAATTTATGCCAAACGTCGTCTTGAAAAAGGATTTCAATACGGTCCCGATGGGTATCTGCAAAATGAATTAGAAGCCTCTTTCATTTATGAAGACACCCCCGATCAGAGCAAAGCTACCGAAGATATTAAAAGAGACATGGAAAGCGAACGCCCCATGGATCGCTTAATTTGTGGCGATGTAGGTTTTGGAAAAACTGAGGTGGCCATCCGTGCTGCTTTTAAAGCGGTAGCCAACGGAAAGCAGGTGGCTGTTTTAGTGCCAACGACCATATTAGCGTTTCAGCATAGCAGAACGTTTAGCGAACGTTTAAGCGATATGCCGGTAACAGTCGATTATTTAAACCGTTTTAGAACGGCAAAAGAAAAGAAAGAAACCCTTGAAAACCTAGCCTCAGGCAAAGTAGATATTATCATTGGCACCCACCAATTGGTCAACAAAAATGTAAAATTTAAAGATTTAGGCTTACTGATTGTAGATGAGGAACAAAAATTTGGAGTCGCTGTAAAAGACAAACTAAAGTCTATCAAAGAAAATGTAGATGTCTTAACGCTTACCGCTACGCCGATCCCCAGAACTTTACAGTTTAGTTTAATGGCGGCCAGAGATTTATCGGTCATCAATACGGCACCGCCCAACCGATATCCAATTCAGAGTGAAGTGATTCGCTTTTCCGAAGAAACCATTCGGGATGCCATTAGCTATGAAATTCAACGTGGTGGTCAGGTGTTTTTTATTCATAACCGCATCGAAAACATCAAAGAAGTTGCCGGAATGATTCAGCGTTTGGTACCTGATGCCAAAGTTGGTATAGGTCACGGACAAATGGAAGGTAAAAAACTAGAAAACCTGATGCTCGCTTTTATCAATAGTGAATTTGATGTCTTGGTGTCTACCACCATTGTAGAAAGTGGGCTAGATGTAAGTAACGCCAATACCATTTTTATCAATAACGCCAATAATTTTGGTTTGAGTGATTTACACCAAATGCGGGGTCGTGTAGGTCGAAGCAATAAAAAGGCCTTCTGTTATTTTATAACACCACCGTATGATGTGATGACCAACGATGCCCGAAAACGAATTCAGGCTTTAGAGCAATTCACCGAATTAGGGAGCGGTTTTAATATCGCCATGAAAGATTTAGAAATACGTGGTGCTGGAGATTTATTGGGCGGTGAACAAAGCGGATTTATTAATGATATTGGTTTTGATGCCTACCAAAAAATCCTCACAGAAGCCGTTGACGAATTGAAAGAAAACGAATTTAAAGATTTGTATGAGGAGCTTGAGGGGCATCATGAAAAAGTGTTTGTAAAAGAAACTCAAATTGATGCTGATTTTGAATTGTTATTCCCTGATGATTACATCAATAATATTTCAGAGCGATTAACTTTATACACAGAGTTAAACCTTATTAAAGACGAAACTGCTTTACAAAAATTTGAAACTGAATTGATAGACCGTTTCGGAGAACTACCTATTGAGGCCGAAGATTTATTGAATTCGGTTCGCATTAAATGGATTGCCAACAGCATTGGTTTAGAAAAAATTGTCATGAAGCAAGGTAAAATGATTGGCTATTTTATTGCGGATCAACAGTCTGCATTTTACCAAAGCACAGCATTCTCTAAAACACTACAATTTGTACAAACGCATGCAAAACACGGCAAAATAAAGGAAAAACAAACCAGAAACGGACTTCGATTGCTTTTAGTTTTTGAAAATATCCATTCGGTTGATAAAGCGTATTTGGCCTTACAGCCTTTTGAAAAAAGTGTTCAGTAAACAGTATTCAGTGCCCGGTAAGCGGTAAGCAAAATTAAAAATTTGGGACACGAACTGTTTTTAGAAAATTTTATTGCTGAGAAAAATAAAACTGGTTCAGTTTTTGTAAAACAACAATTATGAAGAAAATTCTATTCATTTTAATGGCTCTTTATGCACTACACCTAAGTGCACAAAACACTATTTCAGGTAGTTTCTCTCCTGCAGAAGAGTATACCTGGCTAATCGCCTATCGCCTTACACCGGACTCCCAAGTTTATGTAGCAGATAGCGCCATTAAAAATGGATCTTTTACCTTGAACCTGCCAGAAGATGCTGAATCCGGTATGTACAGAATTGTGTATGCGGTGCCTCAGGAAGAGTTTAATTTTGATATTCTTTATAATGGAAAAGAAAATGTTGTTGTTGATTTTGATTCTAGCAACGGACTCGGTTTTATCCAATCAGAAGAAAATATGTTACTCAATAGCTATTTAGCGGAACTCGCGCAAATAGAAGCGGAAATTATTCAATTTTACGCGTCACAAGAAACAGATACGACTATTTTTAATGCGGCAACTAAAAAATTAAAAGCACATCAAAATTTGTTCGAAACGAAAGCGAAAGGTTTGTTAGCCTATAATTTTATTGCATCAAACAAACCTTATATCCCTAACAACTATGTGAATGTTCAAGAATATGTAGCGAATAAAAAAGCAGCGTATTTTGATGCTATTAATTTCAAAAATCCAGTGTTACAAAGCTCAGGCTTTTTAACCGACAAAGTTTCTAACTACGCCTTTACGGCACTATCCTTAACAACACAGACAAAAAAAGAAACGGAGGATGAAATTATTAAAAATATAGCTCATTTTACGACTATTTTAAGCGATGTATCTCCTAATTTTAAATTTTACTTGTACCACGACTTATGGAAAAACGCAATTGCGTATGACTATAACGAAGTTGCTGATTTTATCTACTCTTCTACCCTAAAAGAGCTAGCGGAATCTACCAACAATCTCGACATAAAAACGGCTATTGAAGCGCATAACAGACTTCGCCTGGGCGAAATTGCCCCAGAAATGGTCTGGAAAGACGGGGTTAATGAAAGGCGATTGAGCAGTCTTGAACCCTTTGAAAATTATATTTTAATTTTTTGGAGCAGCACTTGTGGACATTGTTTAAATGAACTCCCCGCAGTACATAAAGAATTAAAGGGAAATTCAAACCTTAAAATTATCGCTATAGGCTTAGAAGACGAAACAGAAAATTGGAATTCTGAAAAAGCCCATTTACCCAACTTCGAACATCTTATCGCTTTAGGAAAATGGGATAGTGCCTATGCGAACTTATATGATATTCATGCCACTCCAACTTATTTCATTTTGGACAGCGAAAAAAGAATTATTGCAAAACCTGAAAATGACAGAGCCCTTATAGAATTTTTGGAAAGCAAATAAATGAAAATACAAGTCCCCATTCTTCGAAGAGCTTGGGGCAGGATATTAAAGCAATTTCAAATCCTTGATTGTTTTAAAGGCTACATCTACTTGATCATCATCGACCAAAATAGTAAATTCATTCGTAGTAGAAATTACTTCGTAGAGTATAATGCCCTCCCAAGCAAGGCGCTGAAAAATAAAGTAATAAATGCCAGGAACAGTAACATTTTCAGAGGGTAATTTCACAGTAATCGATGATAAATTTTCTGCTTTTTGAGTACAACGTTCTGTTTCGAACAAGGCTTCAACGGTTTTATCTAAACTATTGCTGACCACAATATTCAGTTCGTTTACACCTCTAGAAGAGGTATAAAACACAGCTGTATCTTTATTGATTTCCTTTAACAATAAGCGTTGATTTTCAAGAATTGAATCTGAAAGTAAAAAGGTAAAGTCCGTTAAGGAAGACCGCACTGTAATTTCTCCTATATTTTTTAAAACCTTTACAATTTTGTGGGTAGCCCTATATTCTAAATCATCTGAAAGCCTTTTCAAAGCCATTACTATGGCTCCATTGCGAATATCTTTACCTAATTCTTCCTCAATTTCAGGAAGAATAATCCTTGAAAGTGAGGTAAGATTAATAATTCCTTGTGCTAAAGCACTTTGTAAAAAAGGTTTCTTTTTTATATAGTGTTCTACAACAGATGATATGGTTTTCATTAGATCGAATTAAAGATTTCAAATATAACAATTTGTTATAAATTAAACAAATTGTCTAAAAATGATAAAAAGCATCTTCAATATGATCTATTTTAAACGATCCGTTCTTTTTAAATATGGTTATAATATCAAAACGTACATCTACATCTAATTGCTGCTCAACAACATAATGGTCTGCTGCCAAAACCAATAATTTTCGCTTTTTAGGAGGAATTAAATCGTTTAAATCATCTATAAAATGTGTACTTCTAGACTTTACTTCTACAATAGCTAAGGTAGCCCCCTTTTGCGCAATAATATCTACTTCAGCTTTTAAAAATCTATAGTTTCTGTATTTAATTTGGAAACCATTTTTAATTAAATGGGCTACAGCTAACTGCTCTCCAACTTTACCAAATTCATTATGTTCTGCCATTTTTTAGATAGGAATGTTACCAAATTAATGTATTTCGTCGAAAATATATGTTTTTTGGCGTCTAAAACACTGATACTTACGTAATTTTATTTGAATTATTGAGTTATAGTAAAAGCTAAAGTTAAATACAAATAGCCTTTTTACAGTAATTAATGCCCCCAAAGCGAACCTAAATTTGAACTAAACGATTAAAATATTATGGAATATTTTATCAATTGTAATACTTCGCCACTAGCGGAATATACAACGCCTTTAGATAGGCAAAAAATACAACATTTATATAGAAGACTTGGTTTTAGTGCTTCTGTTGCTACTGTTAACCAAGCCGTAGGGTCTACTGCATCTGCCTTAGTGAATACCTTAATCAACGAAGCAGTCAACATGCCTATTTTACCAGCACCCCCTTGGG
Organism: Cellulophaga sp. Hel_I_12; assembly: GCF_000799565.1. NCBI lineage: Bacteria > Pseudomonadati > Bacteroidota > Flavobacteriia > Flavobacteriales > Flavobacteriaceae > Cellulophaga > Cellulophaga sp. Hel_I_12. The sequence continues at coordinate 2,879,922 of NZ_JUHB01000001.1, read as the reverse complement.
CAAACTGGACGGGAGCAAATTATCCTGAAGATGATGATCTACGAAATAGCACCATCAATACCCAAGTCAGAGGCATTACGCTAGACTACGCCAAGTCGCTTTTAGTGGATAATCTTAGAGACCGATTGAGTTTTTTTTGGAGCAATCACTTTGTAACCGAATTAAGAGTTTACGATGCTCCACCCTTCTTGTACGAGTATATTACTTGCTTACAACGCAACGCTATTGGTAACTTTAAGACCTTTATAAGTGAAATTGGACTCACCAACGCCATGTTATTTTACCTAGATGGCGCTTACAATAATAACAATAGGCCCAATGAAAATTATGGGCGTGAACTGTATGAGCTTTTTACTTTAGGAGAAGGTAATGGGTACACCGAACAAGATATTGTAGATACAGCCCGAGCCTTAACGGGTTACGTAGAGCGCGGAGAAATCCGTTGGACACCAGTTACTTTTAGAGCCGATAGGTTTGATGCTGGCTCTAAAACCATTTTAGGTATAACAGATAATTTTGATTACGATGGCGTTATCGATAACCTTTTTGCACAGCGCAATACTGAAATAGCCACTTTTATTTGTAAAAAATTATACGAATTTTTTGTACACCCCGATTCGACAGATCAGGCAGGCAATGCTGAAACCATTATAAATGGCATGGCAGCTACATTTGTAGCTAATAATTTTGAAATTGCGCCAGTTTTGAGCCAACTGTTTACAAGTCAACACTTTTTTGACGAAGAAGCCATTGGGGTAGTTATTAAAAGTCCGTTTGACTGTTTCTTAAACTTGATTAATGAAACCGGTTTTACAGCCTCAGATACCACAATAGAAACTGTCATAAACTATAGCGATCAATTAAGTCAAGAGCTTTTTAATCCCGTAGACGTGGCAGGTTGGCAACGAAATAGATCATGGATCAATACTAATTTTTTAATTGGTCGATGGCTTAGTGCTGAAGCGCTATTAGAAGTTTTTTGGAATGAGGATAAAGAGCAATTTAGAACATTTGGTATAGAAGTTACAGGACCCCAAGGGGCAACCACACACAATCCTGATATGGTAGCTAGAGCTATAATCGATAAAATATTACCGAAAGGCCTATTAACAGAACAAGATTATACCACTGCGATTGTTTCCTTCAGAGCATTGTACGAAGATAACAATATCTACGAGGATGAAAACCCAACAAACCCAACTTGGACGATGTTGAATTTTGATAATACCCCAGAACAAGTATATCTATTACTGTTATACTTAGTAAGACAACCTGAATTTCAATTAAAATAAAACCTACGATTATGTGCGATACCCACCATTCATCACCCCATAAAGGCAAAGAACATGAAGGTCATGACTTAGAGCATAAAGCATGGAGTAGACGTTCCTTTTTGCAAGCGCTAGGAATTGCAGGTTCAGGAAGTATGCTTCTTGGTAGTCAATACTTAACAGCTTCAGCGCCTTCTCCGCTTACCGCAGCTATCAGTATGGCCGAAACCGACAATATTTTAATATTAATACGTTTAAATGGCGGTAATGACGGACTTAGTACGGTGATCCCCATTCAACAATATGAATTGTATGCCAACGCACGTCCTAATATTTATATACCAGAAAGTAAAATATTAAAACTAACAGATGACTTTGGGGTACCTTCTTATATGAAACCTTTAGAACCCTTATGGGGCGAAGGCCAATTTAAGGCCGTACACGGTGTGGGCTACCAAGGACAAAGTTTATCGCATTTTACAGGTTCAGATATTTTTGCAAATATCGATCTAAATACTACGGGATTCTCAGGAGAACCAACCGGATGGATGGGTCGCCATTTTGAAGAATTATATCCTGATTATTTAATAAATCCACCTGAGGCACCAGCAGCAATTCAAATAGGAAATTTTGGTAATTTAGTTTTTGAAGGCCAAGAAACCAATTATGCGTTTGTAACGAATAATATCAATCAACTAGAACAAATTGCCGAAACAGGATCACAGTATAGTCTAGAAGAAAGTTTGTTTGATCAGTGTATGTACGGAGATCAATTGCGATTTTTAAGAGGAATGACAAACACTACTCTAGAATATGCAGGGAAAATTTTCGATGCGGCGCAAAGAGGACAAAACCAAGTAGAATACCAAAATAATGGCTTTGCACGGCAACTTAAATTACTTGCCAGATTAATCAAAGGTAATTTAGGTACCAAAGTATATATGATTTCTATGGGTGGTTTTGACACCCACGGAAACCAACCTTTGGCGCATGAACGCTTAATGACGAATTTATCGGTAGCGGTGAACAACTTTTATGAAGATTTGGCTTTTACCAATCAAGATGAAAAAGTATTAAGTATGACCTTCTCCGAATTTGGAAGAAGAATTTTTGAAAATGGATCGAATGGAACCGATCACGGAAAAGCAGCA